>CP097968.1 GCA_023703555.1 SAR86 cluster bacterium | reverse complement strand
GAACGTGAAAAGAAAACGAACACATGGTTTTCGTGAAAGAATGTCATCTAAAGCTGGTAGAGCTATCCTTTCTAATCGCAGAGCAAAAGGGCGTAAATCGTTGTCTGTCTAAGCAAGAGGCACAAAAAATGAAATCTTTAAAAAAGTTAACTAAAGGCATGTACTCTTGGAATTGCGTCTTTGATACTGAACATGGAAGTGTTTTAAAAAATGAATCTCAAGGAGATGGAGGTTTATTGGTTCTAATTCCAAAAAAAATTTGTCCAAAATCAACAACCAGAAACATGCTGAGAAGAAAGGTAAAAGAGTTATTCAGGGTTGATTGTGGCGACAAAAATAATTTTAATTTTTTGATAAAATTTAAGAAAAATGACGTAGAGTTTGTAGATGAATTAAAGTCTTATTTGAATGTTAAATCCTAGAAATTTATTTTTATTTGTCACTGTGGGCTTCTTGTTTGCTCTCATCTACGACTGGACCAATCTAAACAAAGAAGAGAAACTTGAGCGGTCTTTATACGTTCAAAACAGCTCAAACATTAACTCATACAGAGTTATTAAAAACAATTTTCTTGAAATCCATATAGACCCATTTGATGGCGCCATAAAGCAAGCGTACCTAAATGAAAAAACTGAAAGGGGTGGGCTCTATAAAACAAGGTTAATGTCCAATGATGAGTTATTAAGGTTCTATTTTAAAACATCGGTATCAGGCTTTTCTGCAAATGGCTTCGATATTGAAAGTGCTAGTGAGGATGAGTTGGTATTGGTAAAAAAAGACAACCTTGGGTCTGAGCTAAGAAAAACGTTCTTATTCTCAGATGATTATTCACTATTTATTAGGGATGAGCTATCTACCCCAGGCGCTGCTTTTGGAGATATAAAAATTTTCAAAACCTTCTATAGGGATGCAAATAAATCCATTGATTATGGGACCTCATTCTCACGGGATCATCTTGCTTACAGTCACGATGATGATGTCTTTAACGATGAGCAGTTGTCGTCTATTGATAACAAAGAGTCGTATATTGGTCATTGGATTGGATACTCTCAAAAACACTTTGTTGTTTCCGTTTTTGATCCAATTAACACTCAGAATATAGTTTTATATCCTCAAGACAGCAATGGATTATATAGGTTTGGTTTTGAAGAGAGTATGACGCCCAATTTAGGGGTTTTTGAAAGTGATACTTTTATATTTTTGGGGCCAAAAAAGAAGGAAGTCTTGGAGGGGGTTGCGCCACACTTTAAGTACAATTTAGATTTAGGTTTCGTTTTTGGTATAGGTGAGTTTTTTATAATTGTAATGAATTATATAAATAGTTTTGTTTACGATTGGGGGTTATCAATAATAATCCTAACCATACTTTTTAAAGTTGTTTTGTCACCTTTACAAATCATGCAAATTAAATCTATGGTGAAAATGCGCGAGCTGTCGCCAAAAATTCAAGACATCCAACAAACCCACAAAGGGGATCAGCAAAAAATGAGCATGGAAATGATGTCCCTTTACAGAAAAGAGGGTTTTAATCCAGCGGCTGGGTGTTTGCCGCTCTTCGCCCAATTCCCTATATTCATTGCTATGTTTTGGGTTGCTAGAGAGGCTTTTGAATTTAGGGGTGAAGGTTTTCTGTGGATTCCCGATCTTGCCGAATCTGATCCGCTCATGATTACCCCAGTCTTGATGGGTGTTCTAATGTTTGCTTCACAAAAATTTATGCCTAAGCCACCACAAACACAAGGCCTGCAAGCACAGGTTGCTCAACAAATGATGTTTGTTTTTCCGCCTATGATTACTCTTATTTTTCTATTCATGCCAGCTGCGGTTGTAATATATTCTGTGATAAACATGCTTCTTTCTATAATTCCTCAGCTGCTTATAGTTGGAAGGGTTGTTGGTAGTGATGGAAGTGGTGGCGGTGGTTAATGATTCAGACCCCATTTATGCTCTTTCTACCCCTTACGGTAGGTCTGCCCTCTGCATTATTCGTGTAACTGGAGCCTCTTTACCAAAAGGTTTTTTAGAATACGTTGGTCTGGTTGACGAAAAAAAGGGGGTTTTTGTTAGGTCGCTTGTAAATGAAGGCTTCAAAGACAGTTGTGTGGTTTTAAATTTTCCCGCACCAGACTCTTTTACAGGCGAACACATCGTAGAGATACAACCCCACGGCAATCCCGTTCTTGTTAAAAAGATCATGGATGTCCTTGAAAGCTTTGGTTTAAGAAAGGCTGAGGCGGGTGAATTTGCAAAAAGAAGCTACTTAAATAATAAAATATCTATACAAGAAGCAGAATCAATAATGGTAACTGTCGAGGCAGAGAGCTTCGAACAATTAAATGCCCTAAATGATTTCAAAGAAGGGGGTCTTGCTGGGAGGGTTAATAAAATAGCTGAAGATTTAAGATCGGTTCTTATAGAAATAGAGTCGCAGCTAGATTTTTCAGACGAGGGTGATGTTAACTTAGTTGAAACAGACAGCATAGAAAAGCAAATACATGTTTCTGAAGAGAATTTAATGCAGCTATTAGTAGATTATGCGCCTTATGAAAAAGAAGAGACACGGGGGCGGGTTGTTTTGGCTGGAAAGCCTAATGTTGGAAAATCATCTCTTTTTAACGCGCTGGTTGGAGCTGATGTTGCGATTGTTTCAGACGAAGCGGGAACAACAAGAGATGTGGTTAGAAAAAATATTGTCATTGAAGGTGTAGAATATCAGATTGAAGATACTGCAGGGATTAGAGAGGCAAAGGGTGTGATTGAAGAAAAAGGCATAGCAAAAACTAGCGAAGCAATTGCTAGCTCTGATTTAACACTCAGGGTGTTTGACAATATAAGTGAAATTTCTGGTGCAAAAACAAATAAAAATGAACTGCTTGTCTTAAATAAATCCGACCTTCTTGATAAGGCTAAGTTAGATGGTTTTCTATCTGTATCCGCGATAACAGGTGATGGCATATCTTCGTTGAAAGAAAAAATTAGAAAACTAATTGATGTTCCATATGAAAGAAAGCTTGTGTCTGAAAGGGTGTTTGACAAGCTTGAAGAAAGCGCTCAAGTCCTTTCTTCTAAGGCATCAGGTTCTGATGTTTTAGAGTTGCGTGCACAACAGTTGCGTGATGTGTTAAATAATTTAAATGAAATTACAGGCGGCATCGACAATGAGGAAATACTAGGAGAAATATTTAGCAAGTTCTGCATAGGTAAGTAGTTTTACTGTAGATAGCTGGTTGATATCTTTTTGTTCACATTTTATACACATTTTTAATAAAGCTTAATCATAAAAAAAACACAACAACCCGGTCCTTTTATGATTTTGTTATAACCTTATAAATAGATATAATTTCGACTTATTAACAAAAACAAGAACACTAATAAAAATAACAAACATAATATGAATAATATATTTAATATAGTAGTGATAGGTGGGGGGCATGCTGGAGTTGAAGCTGTGTTGGCGGCAAAAAGAATGGGTCTTCAGGTTGCTCTGATCACTTTAGATGCAACAAAAATAGGCAGAATGTCTTGTAACCCTGCAATTGGAGGCATTGGCAAAACACATCTTGCAAGGGAAATAGATGCTCTGGGAGGGTATATGGCTGAAGCAACTGACCTCTCAGGCATACAATTTAGAACATTAAATAAAAAGAAAGGACCGGCAGTTCAGGCTTTAAGAGCGCAAACAGATAAAAAGCTCTACGAAAAAACAATACAAAAAAAAATTCTCAGTGAGGGTATCGAGGTTTTTGAAGATGAAATAATAAACTTTCATCAAATAGACAATTTAATCACAAAAGCCGAAGGTAAAAACCAATCTTATTTTGCCGAGTCCTTTGTTTTGACAACGGGAACATTTTTAAATGGAAATATCTTAATAGGCCACGATAGACAAGATGGTGGACGAATTGATGAACAAAAAGCAGGAGGCCTAGAAAAATTTTTTTACAGCAAAGATATTCTGGTAGGACGTTTAAAAACAGGAACACCACCCCGCCTATCAGGCAAGTCAATAAACTTTGACTTACTTGAAAAACAACCCGGAGATGAAGAATGTCAATATATGTCTTTTATGGAGGCTGCCAATAAACATCCAAACCAAACTAGCTGCTTTATCACCAACACCAACACCAGAACTCACAAAATTATTAAAGAAAATATCGAAAAATCAGCAATGTATGCTGGTTTAATTAAGGGGGTTGGGCCGAGATATTGCCCCTCTATAGAAGATAAAATTATGAGGTTTAAAGACAAAGATTCACATCAAATATTTATTGAGCCAGAGGGTTTAAATAATGATTGGTTTTATCCAAACGGTATATCTACAAGCCTTCCAGTAAAAATACAACAAGAATATGTTAATTCAATTAAAGGTCTTGAGAGCGCAGAAATTCTGCAGCCAGGCTATGCTGTTGAGTATGACTATATCGACCCAAGAAATCTTAACAGAAACCTTTCTCTTAAAGGGTGCAGCAATCTTTTTCTAGCTGGACAGATTAATGGAACAACAGGCTACGAAGAAGCTGCAGCACAAGGGCTGATTGCTGGCATTAATGCGTCTTTAAAGGTGCGAGGACAAAAAGAATGGGTGCCTACAAGACAAGAAAGCTATATGGGCGTTATGATTGATGACCTCACAAGGCTAGGTGTAAGCGAGCCCTACAGAATGTTTACCTCTAGGGCAGAACATAGGCTTCTACTTCGGCAGGACAATGCAGACACCAGAATGTCAGATGTCGGAAAAAAATATGGACTTCTTTCACAAGAACGAATACGTTTGTTTGAAAGCAAATTAATCAATAAAGAAAAAATTAAAAACTCTCTTTTAGAACATAAAACCACCATAGGTAAAAGAAAAATTTCAGCACACGATCTATGTAAAAGAGATGATTTCTCAAAAGAAGAAATTGAAAAACTTATAGGCAGCAACCAGAGGCACTTCACAGACATTTACTACGATATACGCTACGAAGGTTATGTTGAAAAACAACAGAGGGAAATCTCAAAAATGAAAAACCTTGAAGAATATGATTTGGGTTTAATCTTTGACTTTGAGGAGGTGGTTGGTCTATCAGGAGAGCTCAAGGAAAAGCTGAACAAACACAAACCAAATAATTTGCGTGATGCTTCGTTTGTTGAAGGCATAACTCCGGCAGCAATAAATGCCATTACAATACACCTAAGCAAACTTAATGCTATCCAAGCAAACAACTAGCCAGCTCCAAGATTTTTCGAGCATGGTTGTTGAGAGAAACAGAAAGCACAACCTTACAGGATACAAAGACCCAGAATTATTTTTTAAACAACAGGTCTTAGATTGCGTTAAAGCCTACGAGACCATCAAGGATAAAGTTGGGTTACGGGTAGTAGATTGTGGTTCTGGAGCTGGCTTGCCTGGCATTGTTTGGGCTATTATAAACCCTTCTTTGTTTGTTTTGTCGGCAGACTCAAATCTAAAAAAAATAAACTTTCAAAAATTTGTTATAAACAAACATGGCATTGAAAATGTCTTACCAACACACACCAGAATTGAAGATATAAGGCTTTCAAAGAAACACACCCTTGTTTTTAAAGCTTTTGGTGAAATTAGAAAAACCTTGAAGATTACAAATGCACTAGACAATGTAGAAAGGCTTGTTTTTTTAAAAAAAGATGATGCTAAAGCTAAACAAGAATTACATGCAGCAACCCCCCTGATATATGATTACAATATAAACAGATATAAGGCCCCAACAGGACCAATGTTGGCTTTAGAGATATATGGCAGTAAAGATTGCAATAACTAACCAAAAAGGTGGGGTGGGCAAAACCACCACCGCAGTAAATCTTGCAGCAAGCCTTTCAAAAACAAACCGAAGTGTTTTGCTTATTGATGTAGATCCACAAGCAAACGCAACTTCAGCAGCAGGGCTTTCTGGTTCAGATTGCTTGTCATTGTTTGAGTTTTTTGAGAGCGACAAAAAAATAGAAAACTTCATCATTGATGCACAAGGCGGCTATAAAATTATTCCTGGAAATCAAAATCTTGTGGCAACAGAAAAGCAGATCGAGAGGAGCCAGCACAGAGAAAAGTTTTTTTCGAACAATTTAAAGGTAATGGAAAAGAACTATGATTATATCTTTTTTGATTGCCCGCCATCCCTAAACTTGTTGACAATTAATGCTATGGAATATTCGGGAAAGGTCTTGGTGCCAGTTCAGTGTGAGTATTATGCTTTGGAAGGCCTGGTAACTCTAAAAAACACAATTGAACAGCTAAACGCATCAAGGGGTTTGAGGATTGAGGTTGTTGCAATCCTTAGAACCATGGCTGATTGGAGAAACCGTCTCACCAGAGAAGTTTCGGAGCAGCTAGAAAAACATTTTAAAAAATTATTGCTCAATACAATTATTCCAAGAAATATAAGACTTGCAGAGGCGCCAAGCTATGGCCAATCTATAGTAGATTATGATATAAAATCATTAGGTGCAGAGGCTTTCTTAAGTCTTTCTGGAGAATTTATAAGAAAATTTGAAAATGGCAAAAAAAACATCGCTAAATAAAGGCCTCGAAGCTTTGCTTGGAGAAACTACACCCCAACCTACAAAAACATCAAAATCAAAGAATAAACCCAACCAGGAAAGTAATGAGATTTTAATTTCAACAATTGTAGCCAATCAGTTTCAACCTCGCACTGAGTTTGATGAAAAAGCCCTTTTACAACTCTCAGAATCAATAAAAGAGCATGGTGTTGTGCAGCCAATACTTGTTAGAGGTCTCAATAAAGGTTTTGAGTTAATTGCAGGAGAAAGAAGGTTAAGGGCGGCAAAGCTTGCCGGTTTGAAAAATATACCAGCCGTTGTAGTTGATGTTTCAAATGTTCAATCACTTGAAATAGCAATCTTGGAGAATGTGCAAAGAGAGGACCTAAATCCTATAGATATTTCTATGGGTTATCAAAGGTTGAAAAACGAGTTTGGTTACACACAAGAGGAGATGGCAAAAAAAGTTGGGAAACCGAGAAGCTCCATAGCAAATTCATTAAGGTTGTTGTCCTTATCCACCAAAGCACAAACAGAATTAAAAAAAGGAAACATAAGCGAGGGCCATGCCAAAGTGCTCCTTGGCTTAGAGCCAACAAAAGCTGAGAGCATGTTAAATGAAATTCTTAAACAAAATCTCTCTATTCGAGATCTTGAGAAAATGCTCCACTCTAAACAACCTTTATTTACAAAAAAACAGAGCAAGACACGCGATGAGCTGAATCTGGAGTCGGCATTAAGCTCAAAGTTAGGCTCCAAAGTCATAATAGATGATAAGGACGGTAAAGGGAGGCTGCTCATTAAATATTATTCATACGACGAGTTAGATGGAATTATTGAAAAAATTTCACTTTAACACTACTAACAAACTCTAAATTAAATTAAAATTATCGCACTCATGGCAGCACCCAGCTCAGAACGAACATTTCAAGAATATTTAGAACACCATCTTCAAAACCTAGTTTATGGTAAATTACCAGAGGGTTACGAACGCAAGCTCGCAGATGGTAGTACCACAGTCCTTGAAAATGACACTTGGACAATAGCGAAAGGAAAAGCTGAAGTAGCAGAGATGGGTTTCTGGGCTTTCCATATTGATACTCTGTTTTTTTCTTTACTGTTAGGGGGCGCATTTCTTTTTGTGTTTGCTAGGGCAGCCCGAAGTTTTTCACTTACGAAACCTTCAAAACTTCAGTTGTTTGTCGAGCTGTTGATTGACTTTATTAACGACACGGTCAAAAGCACATTTAAAACAGCTAAGAATTCATTGATTGCTCCAATGGCACTAACAATATTTTCTTGGGTGTTGTTGATGAATTTGATGGACCTTGTACCAGTTGATTTAATACCATACCCCGCTGAACTTTTAGGAGTTCCATATCTCAAAGTAGTCCCAACAACCGATTTAAACTTAACAGCGTCATTAGCTTTATCGGTCTTCATCCTTTACCTATTTTTTAGTATACGATCTAAAGGTTTTATAGGTTTTATTAAATCGATTACCTTACACCCCTTTGGTCCTTGGATGTTACCAGCAAATTTATTTGTCGAAGTTATAGATATGTTGGCAAAGCCTTTATCATTAGCTTTAAGGCTATATGGAAATTTATATGCGGGCGAAATGATTTTTCTACTGATAGCCGGAATGGTTGCATGGCAATTAACATTCTCAGGAATAATGATAGGTATTTTTGGTACAATATTAAGCCTAGTTTGGGCAATATTCCATATTTTAATTGTAGTTCTGCAGGCGTTTATTTTTATGATGCTTACAGTAGTCTATATGAATATGGCACATGAGAAATTTGAACAACATTAAGGAGGTTGTGATATGGAAGTAGAGGGAATGAAATTTATAGCAGCAGGACTGATGTTTGGTTTGGCTGCAATTGGCGCAGGCGTAGGGGCGGGTGTTTTGAGTTCAAAACTAATTGAATCAATTGCTCGGCAACCTGAACTTGAAGATCAATTAAGACCAACATACTTTTTAGGTATAGGTTTGGTTGATGCTGTTCCGATGATATCAGTTGGACTTGCTTTTTATGTATTATTCGTCGCTTAAAAAATGAACTTAAATGCTACTCTTATAGGTCAGATGATAGCCTTTGGGCTATTTGTTTGGTTTTGTTGGAAATTTGTTTGGCCCCCTCTTCTCGCGGCTATGGAAGAAAGAGCTAATAAAATTGAACAGGGCCTTAAAGACTCAGAGGAAAGTGCAAAAAAAATAATTCTTGCAGAAGAACAAAGTGAAAAATTAATTAAGGATGCAAAGTCTGAGGCAAAAAAGATTATTGACACTGCTAAATCTCAATCTGAAAAAGTTATTGAAGAATCAAAAGCAAAGGCTTCTGAGGAAAAGGACAGAATAATTAATTCTGCGCAAACAGAGATAGATAAAGAGGTTGTCAATGCCAGAAAAACCCTTGAAAAAGAGTTTGCATCGAGCGTAATGTCTGCAGTCAAAAAAATTATTTCTAAAGATGTTTCAGAAAATGAGCATAAAGAGGTTGTTCAAAAAAGTTTAGACGATTTTAGAAAATGAACAGGCTATTAGAAATATACGCGAGGGGCTTAATTAATTCACTGCAAAAAGAGCAAGTGTTATTTTGTGCAGATACCATGAGAGAAATGCATTTAAATATGGATGGGCAAACCAGAGATTTTTTTAGAAATAAAACTGTTAAATATCAGGACAAGCTTGATGCAGCGCTTGAAATTTTTACTGATAATTTGGAGCTACAGTCTTTCGCAAAGACTTTAGCTGCAAATTCAAGACTAGATCTTTTGCCTGATGTTATTAAATTCTTCCCAGACTATGCACTGAAGTTTCTAGATAAGACGCCTGCGAAAGTCACACTTAAGGTTGAAATCGATGAAGAAATAAAAAATGAAATTGAAAATTTCATTACTGAAAATTACGGCAAAAATACACCAATTGAATATGATTATAAGCCAAATATGATAGGCGGTATTGTCATAAAATACCGCGACAATGAAATAGATTTAAGTATAAATAATAAATTTGAGGGCCTTAAGGAGGCTCTAATTAATTAAGGAGAAAGTATGTCTACTAAGATCAATCCATCTGAAATATCCAGCATCATAAAGAAGAAAATTGAGGGTTTCAAAGGTGCAAATGCAGAGTCAAATGTTGGTGAGGTTCTAACAACTGCCGACGGTATTGTCCAGATTTATGGACTGGAAGATGCTATGTATGGGGAGCTTTTAGATTTTGGCGAAGGAACATTTGGATTGGCTCTGAACCTGGAAAATGACAGCGTTGGAGCTGTTATTTTGGGTGATTATGGCCATGTTAAAGAGGGCCAAAAGGTTAAAACAACAGGTAGAATTCTAGAGGTTCCAGTTGGCGATGCTTTAAAAGGAAGAGTTATAGATGCTCTAGGCAGACCCATCGATGGCAAAGGTGAGATTAAATCTGAAATGAATTCCCCAATAGAAGTTGTTGCTCCTGGTGTTATTGACAGACAGTCTGTCGACCAACCTGTTCAGACAGGTTTAAAATCGATTGATGTTATGGTGCCAATAGGAAGAGGGCAAAGAGAATTGATAATTGGTGACAGACAAACAGGAAAAACTGCAATTGCTGTAGATACGATTATTCACCAAAAAAATTCAGGCATTACCTGTGTCTATGTAGCAATTGGGCAAAAACAGTCAACAGTAGCTACTGTAGTCAGACAACTTGAAGACGCAGATGCATTAAAAAATACCATTGTTGTTTCAGCATCAGCAGCAGAGAACGCGTCTCTACAATTCCTTGCACCTTACTCAGGTTGTACAATGGGGGAATTTTTTCGAGATAGAGGGCAAGATGCGCTCATTATATATGATGATTTATCAAAACATGCCGTTGCCTACAGACAGATATCATTACTTTTAAAAAGACCTCCAGGACGAGAAGCCTTTCCTGGTGATATTTTTTACCTACACTCAAGATTGCTTGAAAGAGCAGCAAGAGTAAACGCAGAATATGTAGAGAGATTTACAGATGGCAAAATAAAAGGGCAAACAGGATCACTAACAGCTCTTCCAATTATTGAAACTCAAGCCAGCGATGTATCTGCATTTATTCCAACAAATGTGATATCTATAACCGATGGACAGATATTTCTTGAAACTGATCTGTTTAACTCTGGTATAAGGCCAGCAATTAACGTTGGAATATCCGTCTCGAGAGTTGGTGGTGCTGCACAAACAAAAATAATTAAAAAGTTGGGTGGCGGAGTAAAGCTTGCCCTAGCGCAATTTAGGGAGCTGGAGTCTTTCTCTCAATTTGCTTCCGATTTAGATGATGCAACCAAAGAGCAGCTTGAAAATGGCCAGAGAATTACTGAGTTATTTAAGCAAACACAATTTTCACCTAGGTCGGTTGCATGCATATCAATTGTACTCTTTGCTATTGAGAACAAATATCTTCTTGGGATTGAAAAAGAAAAGATGCAATCCTTTGAGGAAAACCTCCGTGCCTACTTTAGAACTAAACATAAGAAAGTTTGGGAAGCTGTTAACGAGTCTGGCGATTGGAATGAGGGGCTAGAGAAAGACTACAAGAAAGTATTAGAGGGATTTATTAAAGAGGGCTCTTGGTAGATGGCACAAACTAAAGAGATTCGAAAAAAAATTGGAAGTGTCCAGAGCACGAAGAAGATCACTTCTGCAATGGAACTTGTGGCCTCAAGCAAAATGAAGAAGACGCAAGATGCGATGAGCAGAGGTAAGCCCTATTCAAAAAAAATCATTGAACTCATAGATAGCCTATCGGGGGCTAGCTCAGAATATAGACACCCATTTTTTAACCAAAAGGAACACAACACAGATATATACATAGTTGTTGGCACTGATAAAGGTTTATGTGGCGGTCTCAATACAAATTTATTTAAACTTGTCCTAAGGAATATGCAAGAAAGAAATAGTCATGGCAGAAAAGTAAAAGTATTTCTTTTTGGAAAAAAATCTGCAGACGTATTCTCACGACTTAAAAATGTCGAAGTTATTGGATCAGCAGCAAAACTTGGCGATATTCCCTCCGCAGAGGATGTGCTTAGTGCTGCACAAATTGCAATTAACGAGTTTGAAGAGGGTGAAATAGGGAATGTTTATTTATACGCAAATGAATTTATAAATACAATGTCCCAAAACCCATTTGAAAAAAGAATTCTTCCTATTGCAAGCATAGAAGGAAGAGATGCCGATAAAAAAGTCTGGGATTATATTTATGAACCAAGTTCAAAAGAAATTTTAGATCTCTTGCTTAAAAGGTATATAGAGACACAAATTTATCAGGCAGTAATTGAGAATAATGCATGTGAGCAAGCAGCTAAGATGATTGCTATGAAAAATGCTTCCGAAAATGCAGAAGAGATAATTAAAGAACTACAACTTCTCTATAACAATGCAAGACAGGCTTCTATTACACAAGAGCTCTCTGAAATTGTTGGTGGAGCAGCAGCAATATAAAAAAGGAGATATGATGAGTGAAAATGGCATAATTAAACAAATTATCGGAGCTGTTATCGACGTTGAGTTCGATAAAGAGAATATCCCAAATATCTATGATGCACTGGTCGTAAATGACAATAATTTGGTTCTTGAAACACAACAACAACTTGGCGATGGTGTAGTTAGGACCGTGGCTATGGGAACAACTGAGGGTTTAAAGCGTGGCCTGAATGTTATTAATACAAAAGCCCCAATTAGTGTACCTGTAGGAGAGGGAACGCTGGGTAGAATAATGAATGTTCTTGGTGATCCAATTGATATGAAGGGAGATATAGATGCTTCTTCAAAACTACCAATACATAGAAAGCCACCTGCATACGTAGACCTATCAGACTCAAATGAAATTCTTGAAACAGGTATAAAAGTTATTGATCTTGTCTGTCCTTTTGCTAAGGGAGGCAAGGTAGGTCTATTTGGTGGTGCTGGTGTTGGAAAAACAGTAAATATGATGGAACTTATCAGAAATATTGCTATTGAACACTCAGGCTACTCGGTGTTCGCAGGTGTTGGTGAAAGAACACGAGAAGGAAATGATTTTTACCACGAAATGACTGACTCAAAAGTGATTGATAAAGTTTCTTTAGTTTATGGACAGATGAATGAGCCACCAGGGAATAGGCTTAGAGTTGCATTAACAGGCCTTACTATGGCTGAACAGTTTAGAGATGAAGGTCGCGATGTATTGCTCTTCGTTGATAATATATACAGATACACCTTGGCAGGTGTTGAAGTTTCTGCGCTGCTTGGACGGATGCCATCTGCTGTTGGTTACCAGCCTACTCTTGCAGAAGAGATGGGAGCACTCCAAGAAAGAATCACATCAACAAAAACGGGGTCAATTACTTCTATACAAGCTGTGTATGTTCCGGCAGACGATTTAACTGACCCATCACCAGCCACTACATTTGCCCACCTTGATGCAACGGTGGTACTTTCAAGAAGAATTGCTGAGCTTGGAATTTACCCTGCTGTGGATCCACTTGATTCAACTTCAAGACAACTTGACCCACTAGTTATCGGGCAGGAACATTATGAGGTTGCTCAAAGAGTTCAAGGAGTTTTACAAAGATATAAAGAGCTCAAAGATATTATTGCCATACTTGGTATGGATGAATTATCGGACAATGACAAAAACACTGTTTCTAGGGCAAGAAAAGTTGAAAAGTTTCTGTCTCAACCATTTTTTGTTGCAGAGGTTTTTACAGGTTCTCCAGGGAAATATGTCTCTGTTAAGGATACTATTCAAGGTTTTAAAGAAATATTGGATGGAGTGCATGATGAGGTTCCAGAGCAAGCATTCTATATGGTTGGCTCAATTGATGAAGTCCTAGAAAAAGCAAAAACTATAAAAAGTGATTAACATAAGTTTTATTTCTCAAGAAACTACTCTTTATGAGGGTCAAGCAAAAATGGTTGTTATGGATGGCAAGGATGGTCAACTGGGAATTGTTAAAGGGCATTCACCGCTTTTAGCAATCCTGAAGCCTGGCGCTGTACGAATGATCAGGGACGATAATGAAGAAGTCTTTTTCACAAATGGTGGTTTTGCTGAGGTACAACCAAACAACATCACAATTTTAGTTGATTCAGCTCAAAGAGCTGATGATCTTGATGAAGCAAAAATTCTTAAAGCCAAAGAGGAAGCAGAAAAACTTCTTAAAGACAAAAAAGATCAAAAAGATTTTGCTGAAGCGTCAAGCCAACTTACTCAATCTTTGTCACAGTTGAGGGCTATTCAGGCCCTTAAAAAGAATATAAAACTTAAAAAGTAGTTTAAGTCTTTTAAAAAACCAGTAAAATCTCAGAATGGGATTAAGCATTGTGCTTCTTGCTGCAGGGGAAGGCAAGAGGATGAAAACCAACCTTCCAAAACCACTAGTAAAACTTGGTGATTATCCAATGATTCAGCATATCCTTAATACATCAAAAGAGCTGAAGCCTGAAAAGATTATTGTTGTTACTGGCTACAAAAAAGATGAAGTAAAGAAATATCTGATTGATAACAATCAAGAAAATTTTATTTTTTGTGAACAGAAAGAGAGGCTTGGTACTGGACATGCAGTAAAGCAGGCTGCTCCATATATTCCTAATAGGGGAAAGACATTAATCCTATATTCAGATGTGCCTATAGTCTCAAAGCTGACTTTAAAAAGACTTTTAAAAGTATCTTCACGGAAAAAATTGTCAATTCTCACTGCGATTATGGAAAATCCCTTTGGATATGGGAGGATTATCAGGAATATAAAGAAGCAACCCTTGTTGATTAGAGAACAAGCGGACTCCTCTAAAGAAGAAAAGCATATTAAAGAAATATTCAGCGGCATTATGATCGTAGAGAATGGACACCTTAAAAGAGGGGTAAATAGTTTTGTTAGAAATAATGTTAAAGGCGAATATTACCTTACGGATCTAGTCCAATACACAAGCACAAGAAATTTAAAAATAGGATCGGTCTTAGCAGATTACAAAGAGGTAATGGGAGCAAATACTAAAGCCGAGCTTTCAGATTTATATAAATCACTAAATAAGTTGAATTTGGAAAGGCTCACAAATAAAGGGGTATTTCTTAAAGATCCAGAGACTTGTTATATTGAGGGCGATTTAAGAACTGGTCGAGATGTGACTATCGGGCAGAATGTTGTGTTCAAGGGCAAGGTTACACTAGGAGATAATGTGACCATAGGTTCAAATGTTTCTATATCAAATACTAAAATTTCTAAGAATTCAGAAATTAAAGATTTCTGCTCGATTGAGGGCACTAAAATTTTGAAAAATGTGATAGTTGGTCCTTTTGCAAGACTGAGAGATGGAGTAGTGATTGGTGAGAACGCAAAGATTGGTAATTTTGTTGAAATTAAGAATTCCAAGCTAGGTGCGGGGACAAAAGCAAATCATCTTGCTTACCTAGGGGATGCGTCACTTGGAAAAAAAGTAAATATTGGTGCAGGTACAATCACTTGCAACTTTGACGGTGAGAAAAAGCACAAAACCAAAGTTGGTGATGGTGTGTTTGTAGGTTCAAACTCGTCTTTAATAGCTCCGATAGCCATTGGCCAAAAAGCCATCATTGCTGCTGGCTCTGCTATTACTTCAAACGTACCTTCTGGCTCTTTGGCCTTTGGTAGATCTAAGCAATTTACTAAGAAAAACTGGAAGAAAAAGTAATGTGCGGCATTGTTTGTGGGATATCAAAACGAAATGTTCTGCCCATACTTACTGAGGGGCTGTCAAGGCTTGAGTACAGAGGCTATGATTCTGCAGGTTTAGCTTACAGCTCAAAAAAATCTGTGACAGTCGTAAAAAACCAAGGCCGAGTTGCTGACTTAGTTAACAAAGTATCCCTCAAAGGTATTGAGACCAACCAAGCTATAGCTCATACCAGATGGGCGACTCATGGTGTGCCCTCTGAAAAAAATGCGCATCCGCAATTTTCTAAAAATAAAATTTACGTTGTTCATAACGGAATTATTGAGAACCATAACAACCTGCGTGACAACTTGATATCAGAGGGCTATAAATTTATTTCGGCAACGGATACTGAAACTATCGCCCATTTGGTGCATTTTTTTATGGAGAAAGGTTTGGATTTTGAGTCAGCAAGCTTGAAGGCAATCTCTAAGCTTCAAGGGACATATGCTTTAGGAATTATGGATAAAGATGTCCCCGATTTGATTATTGGAGCGAGAAATCAAAGTCCACTTGTTATCGGCCAGGGTTACGATGAAAATTTTCTTGCCTCTGACATTATGGCGTTAGCCCCAGTAACTAATAAATTTAAATTTATGGAAGATGGGCAGATATGTTTTTTAGAGAAAGAGCAAGTTCAAGTTGTAAACTCAAATGGCCTTAAAGCAAAACTTAAAACACAAGAAATTGATTCACATTCATATAGTAATGATTTAGGTGGATACAACCACTTTATGGAAAAAGAAATCTTTGAACAACCAAAGGCTATTGAAAATTCACTCGAGGGCAGGCTTGGTAAAAATGAAACACAGGAGGGAATTTTTGGTGCTGGTTTTGAAGCTGCAGTTAAAGATGTTGCTAATATCCAAATTATTGCATGTGGCACAAGCTTTCATGCCGCCAGAATTTTTGAATATTGGTCGCATAAATTCTTGGGGATAAATTGTAGAGTCGACTACGGTTCTGAATACAAATACCAAGAACCTGTGAAATCGAAGAACACGTTACTTGTTACTATTTCTCAGTCAGGGGAAACAGCAGATACACTTTCATCATTAAAGTTTGCGAAAAAAACAGGTGATCCTTTAACCTTAACTATTTGTAATGTGGCAAACAGTTCTTTGTGCAGAGAGTCTGACTTTACTCTTCTAACTAATGCTGGTCCTGAAATTGGTGTAGCTTCAACCAAAGCTTTCGTCACTCAGCTTGCATGCTTAAATTTACTGCTGCTTACCCTTATGCGCGAACATAAAAAACTTCCCTCGGCAAGAAAAAAAATTACTAGTGCACTGAAAGACCTCCCAAAACATGTTGGTGCAACACTAAAAAAGTTAGATGCTTATCAAGCTACAGCAAAACTTTTGTTTAAACGAAATAGCGCATTATTTTTAGGCCGAGGTTTGTATTTTCCTATTGCTCGTGAGGGTGCTCTAAAGCTTAAAGAAATCTCATATATTCATGCGGAAGCTTATCCTGCAGGTGAACTTAAACATGGCCCCCTTGCATTGATTGATAAAGATATGCCGGTAATAGCTTTGGTACCAGATAACGAGCACCTCGATAAGATTCAATCAAATATTGAAGAGGTTGCAGCCAGGAAAGGCAAAGTTATAACTATAGGTCCTTTGGGGAGAACTAAAATCGCCAAAGAAGGTGGCCATATAAAAATCCCCAAAACCTTAGATTTGCTCAATCCAATAATTTGTGTGGTGCCGTTGCAACTTATTTCGTACTACACGGCTTTGTTAAAGGGCACAGATGTTGATAAACCAAGAAATTTAGCAAAGTCAGTAACTGTTGAATAAATTAAATGAAAAGAAAGTCTATTTATTACATTATTTTTGCTATTTCTTTTTTGCTTTTTTCTATAGTGCAGGATTACATAAGACCAAATTATGATGGTGCTAACGGAATAATAATTTATCTTCTTGGGGTTGCTCCAAACTTCTTACCAGGAATTGGATTGCCTGCTCTGTTATATGTAGTGATTCCAGAAGTATCCAAACCTAATTCATCTTTATTTAAAAATCGACTCTATTGGTCAGCAGGAATCTCCATATCGGGATTAATTGCCAATGAGTTCATTACAATTTTTACACCTGGAAGAGGTGTCTTCGATTGGAATGATATTCTATGGACTATAATTGGAGCGGGTTTATTTATATTGATACACAGAAAGTTAAGATTTGATTCATGATTTGTATTAAAACAGAAATACCAAAAGAAATTTGTGAAATAGATGATGAGTTAAAAGCAATTTATCATTCACATGACACCGTTTGCATTTGGGTTTTCAAATCTAGAGAAGATAGAAATACTTTTATGAATGATACCGTTGGTATGAAGAAAGAAGAGAGAGAAAAACACTATTTAGATAATTATGGATAAATATAATTTGGTTATGGACACTCCGTTACGGTTGAATAAATGAAGGAAAGTATAAAAAAGTATTTTAAAAATGATAGGTTGTTGATGAAGACATTCCCTTGGACAATGAATCTGACCAACCTTTTCTTTCTCAATCTTGTCTTTATGCCTCAAATTTTTGTAGATGACTTTATGCTAAAAATAACTCTTTATTTATTATCTTTCGGATCTTGGATAATTTATCATCATTTTTTTTTACGAAAAAAACTACTTAAAAAACTAAATGTTTAATGTTGCTAGGGACAGACTACAGCCCGAGAATAAGAATATGAAAAAATCTTTTTAACTTATTTTTTTTCAGCATTCTCAAAAGCCTGTTCAATCCATGAGATTCTGTCTTCCTCACCACCAAATAAATCTGGGTCTTGCAGGACTTCTAAAATTGGTAAAGATCGATTTTCACCAAAATGCCATTGAGATAATGTATTTTTAAGTTCGAAAACTATCTCTTGATGTTTTGGTGCAATATTTAGGCTTTCAGATGGATCTTCAAGAATGTTATAAAGTTGATCACCATCTGATGATGTGATCAATTTAAAGGGCATATCTATAACGGCAAATTTGTCGTTAATTATGTTAGTTACAACATATTTTGACGATTCAGAGTTGTCGACATTATTTAAAGAATTTACTCTTGATTTTCCATCAATTTCTAATTTATTTTCATAGTTAATTAGATCAAGAATAGTAGGCAAAACATCCATCATTGAAATAAAGTTTTCATTCTTAAGATTTTCTAATTTGCCAGGCCACCAAATTGCAGCAGGGACTCTTATACCTCCTTCTGATACAGACATTTTTCCTTCAGGAAGGGGTTTATTGCTGCTCCCGCCAGAGTAGTTTTCACATACCCACTGAAAAAGTTTTATTCCAAATTTATCTTCTGTGTTGCAAATACCAATACTTTTAGGAATAGCTAAAAATGATGGGTTAAGTTTTACATCAGGCGTTAAGCCACCGTTATCACTGGCAAAGATAATTATTGTATTGTTAAGCACATCTCTATCTTCTAAAGCACTAATAATTTCACCAATGGCATTATCCATTTCATATATCATTGCCGCATGAAGTCTTCTTGTTTCATCTTCAATATACGTGAATTTAAGAACTGACTCCTCTGGTGCCTCATTGGGAATGTGCGGCGCACCAAAGTTAACATTAAGAAAAATTGGCTTAGAGAAATCATGCTCATCAATAATTTTCAACGTATCGTTTTTGATAAGTTGAGTTGCATATCCATCTTCTCTCAAGCCAACCTCATTGCGTTGCCAGTCATGCCCACCACCATGAATATGATCATAATAACCAACTCCTCCGGTAAGATAACCATAAAAGTAATCAAAACCTCTCCTAGTAGGAAAATATTCAGGTGTATAAGAGCCAAGATGCCATTTACCAAGTAAGAAGGTATTGTAATTTAACTCCTTCAAATATTCGGGTAAGATTTTTTCATCAAGGCCTAAGCCCAATTTTTGATTCTTTGAGATTGGTCTTGTTATTCCTAGCCTCAATGCAGATTTGCCTGTCATGAGCTCAGCCCTTGATGGACTGCAAGTAGGTTGAACATAAAATCTATCTAATTCGATACCTGATGAAATTAACCTATCAATATTAGGTGTCTTTATTTCACTGCCATGATAGCTCACATCATTCCAACCCAAATCATCAGCAAGAATAATTACAATATTAGGAGAGGGAAAACCATAACCAGTAAAAAAAATAAATATAACTACCAAAAGATTATTCTTAATCATATTTTTTTATCAATTTGCTCAAGGATTGCTTTTAGAACTGACGAATCATTGTTTTTATAAAACTCACTTAGTAACTTCTTTTCTTTATCAGTGTAGTAATTTAGGATGCCATTTTTATAACTATTCCTTGATTTAAGTTTCTCCCAATATTTATAGATGAAGGGTGTTTTGTATGACACAGTCTCTTCAAGACCAAGATCAACCAATCTATTGAATACACACATAAGATTTACATCAATATGAGAAAATGTGTTGTAAAAGAAATTTCTACCGTCCGCAAACAACTTTTCTAATTTTATAATCTCATCAACATAATTATTAATACCCATAAATGGAATTTTTTTTGATGGATTGCCAAGGTACATTGCAATGAAAATCATTTTTCTATCCCTTCTGGGGTGTCTTAAAAGTATTTTCATTATTGAGCTAAAGGGTAGTTGTTTGATCATATACTGAAGAAGTGGAGATGAAAAAACTGGCATTATTGTCCCCAGCGTAGAAGCAAATTTTACTCCATCGGTGATTGTTGTATTTGATGCCCATTTTCTAATCTCAGTTTCATTTACATTATCTGGATAGAGCGAACAGTTATTATTAGAATCAATTTTATCTAATTGATATATTATTTCTTCACTGCCACAAATTATGTTTCCGTCTATTTTGATTGCAGGAACTGTGCCAAGCGGATTAATTGCAAGATAGTCTTTATCAATATTTTCGCCTTCAGGATACTGATCACAAAGTTTTATATGATGTTTATCAAATGGAAAACCTTTTTCAAGCAAAGCTACTCTAACCATTTGACTGCAAAATGACCAATTTGCATGATAAAGAGTTATGTTTGGATTAGACATCAAAGAAGTTAATCTCTAAATTTCTTTTTCATGTTAATTACAGCATCAATCCCTGAAACTGGTTTCTTGCCCTCAGGAACAGTATTACCTTTTGTTATTAACTCCGAAAATTCACTGCCAGCCTTATACATTTTATATAAAACCTCTATATCCATATTTGTTCCTATTGGCTCATCTTCAAAATCTGGTGAAATATTATTTTTAAATTCTTCGGCTGAAGAAAAATGTTCAAAAAATATTTCAACCAAGTTGCCATCTGGATCTTTGTAATATATGCCACTAATCCATCCATGATTGATTGTCCAAAGTGGATCTAGGCCTCGCTCTTTTGCTTCAAAATAAAAGTTAAACCATCTATCTATTGGATTAATCCTGTACGAGATATGATCAAGGCCAACAATCGATGGTATTTTTTTATTGAGAAATAGCTTCAGGTTCATAATTAATTTTGGAACAAAACCTAAGTTTTTTAAAACATTTGATGTATTGGCAATCGCTACTCTATGATGCTCATCATCAAAAGCTAAGAATGTTATTTGATCACTTTGATAAAGAGGCTCGCAACCAAAAAGTTTTTTATAAAACTTTACCATTTCTTCATAATTAGTGGTTTTGAATGCGACATGATGAAAGTCATCAGGTGAAAAGTCGGATTTGTAATTTAAATATAGATCTTTATTAAAAATTTTTTCCATATAATTAATTATACTTACTTATTAAACTAACTATTTATACTTTGAGATATTTATTTATATGAAACTTTTAACGTTTACTCTGAAAACAGAACAAAACTTGAGAGTAGGAGCCATTAAGAATGAAAATATTGTGGACTTGTCTAATGCGCTGCTCCCATCTGATATGCTTGAGTTTATCAGTTTAGGCGATACTGGAATTGATAGAGCAACTGACTATCTTGAGTCAAATATAATAGGTATATCGCCAGAAGATGTAACAATCAAAGCACCTATCAAGACGCCAAACAAGATTCTTGCTGTTGGTTTAAATTACAAGAAACATGTTGAGGAGGCTAAAGATCTTAAAGACCATCACAGCAATAAGGTTGAGCTCCAAGAACAATTTCCAAATATTTTCAATAAACAAAATTCATCAGTAAATGATCCCTATGGTGAAGTCCATAGACCTAATGCTTCCAACTGGCTAGATTATGAAGGTGAGCTTGGGATCGTTGTCGGTAAGACATGTAGACATGTTCCTTATGATCAAGCTCATAAAGCTATATATGGCTACACTGTTGTTAACGATTTCACAGTAAGAGATTGGCAGTTTAGAGGTCCTCCTCATACAATGACGATGGGTAAGTCTTGGGATACCCACTGTCCTTTTGGGCCATATATTGTTACTACAGATGAAATAGATGATCCTCATAATTTGAACTTAAGAACATACGTCAATGATGAAGAGCGTCAAAATACAAGTACAAGTCTTTTGATCTATGATTGTTTTACTTTGATAGAATACTTATCAACTGCCTTTACCTTGAATCCAGGAGATTTAATTCCCACTGGAACACCTGAAGGTTCTGCGTTGGCAACACAAAATTGGTTAGTTCCTGGCGACAAAGTAAAGGTAGAAATTGATGGAATTGGTTTTATTGAAAACAAAATAGTTCAGGAACCAGATACAGCAACAATATTCTAATTCCAATATTGAAAAGATTGATGTTGTTATATGTACTTTGTGAAATTCAAATTTTGTGTTCTCATTTTTAGAAAACAACTTTTGAAAAATAATAAATAATAATGGAAATAAATTGGGTAGTAGTTGGTTGGATTATTGACATGATCTTAAACGGTGTTGTGTGGCTTATCATCGCAATAATTTTTCTTTCCTTAATCAACATGACCGACACATGGACAAAAAAGGCTCTCGAATTCATGGTTAAAATAGATGAATGGATAAGAAAATTCATAGATAACATATTCGATTGGATTCAAAAGAAGAATCTTAATGTAACTTTCAGCATTGTGTTGTTAATTATCTTTGGTATTCTTGCCCAACTTGGAATAATACCTAAGCTTATAACCTAATACATATAGAATTACCAAAACAAATAGTCGTTAAATTATTCCAATTCTTTGCTGTAAAATGATTGCTAATGAAAACTATTTTTAATTTTGTTTTTATCATAATTTCTTTAGTAATCTTTTCTGATAAACGACCAAATATTCTGGTGATAATGGCAGACGATATGAGCCTAAGGATTAATGCACTCGGAGACACAACTGCAGTTACTCCAAATTTAGACGAACTGGTTGAAAATGGAACTTCTTACATGAATGCTTTCACAACCGCCGGTGTTTGTGCCTGCAGCAGATCTGCTTTATTAACAGGAAAGAATCAAATATCAATTGGCTCAATGCACATGAGAACAAGTTCTGGTGGTAGTGTTCCATATCTTGCAGTTCCAGAAGCACATATTAAGGCCTTCCCAGAGATATTGAGAAAATATGGCTATTTTACTTTCACAAACGACAAGCTTGACTATCAATTTAGTGGCATATTTCCAGGTAGCGGTCCTTTCACAATTTGGAATTCAGAAAAAGACAAATTTGGTTGGAGAAATAGAAAAAATTCTGACCCTTTTTTTGGGCTGATTAATTTAACAACTACCCATGAAAGTGGAATTTTTAGAGGGTTAATGAACTCTGTAGATACGGAGGCTATAAAATTAATGCAGCAAACAAAACAAATGTTATATGAGGCTCCAGTTAAATACGAAGATGTAACAGTGCCTCCATTTTTACCTGATACGCCTGAGGTAAGAAAGGATATTGCAAGGGCTTATAACAACATTTACATACTTGATATAGAGGTAAAAGAAATAATTGAGCAGTTAAGAATCGATAGTCTTCTCGATGAAACCGTAATTATCTTTACTTCTGATCATGGTGATGGCTTGCCAAGATACAAAAGGGAATTATTCGATACAGGCATTAACGTTCCTTTCTTAGTTCTCGTTCCGGAAAAGTTTTCGCCCTGGCAAAAATCAGGTGAAAGAATTTATGATCTTGTGTCTTTTCTAGATATCGCCCCAACAGTTCTGGATCTGGCTGGAATTTCTATACCTAATTATATGGACGGTAAATCAATTTTTGGAGAAGCAAAAAATGAATACATATTCGCGGCTAGAGATAGGTTAGATAATTTTAAAGGTAAAACGCGTGCCGTACGAAATAAGGATTACAAATTAATCAAAAACTATTCTTTAGGGATAGTAGGTGCACAAAAACTATCATTCAGAGAAAACCTTATGTCGATGAAGGAATTAAGAAAAATGTATGAAAATGACGAACTAAATAAAATTCAAAGGTTGTGGCTAGAACTTATTCCTGAATTGCAGCTATATGACCTTAATAAAGACCCTTACGAGATCAATAACCTTGCTTATGACCCTGAATATAAAGACAAGGTTTTGTTGCTAGAGAGTGTTCTAGAGGAATGGATAAATAGAAATAATTTCTATGGAGAATTAGAAGAAGATGATTTGATAGAAGTTTTCTGGCCTGGGAATTCTCAGCCCGAAACTGCTCAGCCTCTTCATACGATTAAGAATGGCTTTTTATATTTGGAAAATAATGATGAAAGTGCAAACGCCTCGATTGGTTTTTCTTACGATGGTAAAAGTTGGGAGATTTATTCCGAACCTATTGAAATAAGAAAAACTACAAAAATTTATTTTAAAGCTGTCAGGTATGGTTGGAAGGAAAGTGAAATAAAAATTGTTAAATTCTAAAAAATAGGTAAAATTTTTATATAACTTAAACAGATTTATGGGGGTAATTATGTTAAAAGTTAGAAATCTTATTTTTATTGCTTTTCTATTGAATTCTTTTATCTTTGCACAAGAAAATGATGATGTAGAAGAAGTAATCATTACTGCACAGAAAAAAGAGGAAAGGTATGTTGATGTTCCGGTTTCTGTAACTACTGTATCGGGAGAAGCTTTAGAAATAGCTAGAGCTGGTTATGTGCAAGAAATTGTACAAGCGTCACCTTCTGTCACTTATAACAGGACTGCTGGTATGAGAGGAGATGGCATTTACATCAGAGGTATTGGCACTTCATTATTTCAATCAGGAGTCGAACCCACAATTTCAGCTGTGCTGGATGGGGTAGTTTTAGGTAGGACCTACAACTTTTTAACAAATCTTGTTGATATTGAAAGAATCGAAATACTTCGTGGTCCTCAAGGTACTCTTTTTGGGAAAAATGCGTCTGGAGGCGTGATAAATATTGTCACTAAAGATCCATCTGATGTTGCTTCAACCGATTTATATGTTCAATTAGGTAGCAATAATGAGAGAAATCTCACTGCTGCTTTTAATGGGCCTGTATCTCAAAATGCTTCAGGCAGACTAACAATTTTTAATAAATACCGTGATGGTTTCATAACAAACGAATACCATAAGCTTGATAGCTCTGTAGAGGAGTTAATGAATGGTAATGACTCTCAAGGATTTAGAGGCAAGTTATTGTGGTTTCTTGATAATGGGACTGAGGTTCTGCTCACTGCAGACTATGAAAATCAGTATAGAACTGGTATTGCTTCAACCCTAAGAGCGGTACCCGCTCCGGGTTTCATTGATGGCGATCCAGCTACAACTAACGCGACCTGTGGAGTGGTTCCTTCTGAGGAAGAAAATTTCTCGACTTGCATGAATCATCCTGCTTTCAATGAGCTAGAACATTCTGGAGTCTCTCTGACTGTTACAAGAGATCTGGAAAACCATGTATTCAAATCTATAACATCTTCAAGAGATTCTAGTATTGCGACAGAGCAAGACGTTGATAACCACTGGGATGCAGATTGGACAGTTGGCCTCGCAAGGAATGGTGGTGTGAGTGAAACTCAACAGTTTACTCAAGAGTTCCAGCTTACAAACATAGAACCTTTAAATGGCTTAAATTACACACTAGGTTTTTTCTATTTCACTCAAGACCTTTTTAGGAATTTCAACCGAAGGGTGACTTGGCCTGCAATTGGTTTCGATGGAACTGGCTACATGAACGCAGATGTTGATTCTACTAATTGGGCTCTTTATGCAGATACAACTTATGAATTGGCTGAAGATTTAAGCCTAATTGCTGGTTTAAGATATACAAATGACGAATTAAGCTATAACTTTGACAGGCCTACAGGACCTATTATTATTCCTAATATACCTAATTTATCTCAATGATTAAAATAGGGAAATACATTCTCTTACTGTTAGTCATCGGGGCTTTCTTGTGGGCTTTAAATATATTTTTAAAGCCCATAAGCCATGCTAAAGTTCTATTAAATTCAAGTGGCGAAGTAAGAACCGAGATGGAAGAGAACTTTTCGTTCAGAGATCTTAATAAAAACGGCAAGCTAGATGTCTATGAGGATTCTAGACAGCCTATTCCATTGAGAGTTGAAGATTTGCTTTCACAGATGACGCTAGAAGAAAAAGTTGGACAAATGTTTCATCCACCCGTTCTAATTAAGCCTGACCCTTTGTTTAAGTCTTTCTTAGACGCAATGAGTGGTGGTGTTTCAATGGAGGAATTTATTTCTTTAAAACATATATCCCATTTTAATTTTTATGGAGAGGCAGCTCCAATTGATATTGCAAAAAGATTGAATCAACTTCAAAGAGTAGCAGAGGAAAGCAGATTGGGTGTGCCAGTTACTTTTAGCACAGACCCTCTGCACGAAGTGCCACGCGGAGGTGGCATAGCAGCTTTTTCGCTAGATGGTATTTCAAAATGGCCATCGCAGTTGGGATTTGCAGCTACAAGGGATACCGATTTAATTTTTAAATTTGGACAAATTGCATCAGCAGAATATCGTGCGATGGGTTTTAGGACCGGGCTTCACCCTATGAGTGATTTGGCAACAGAGCCAAGGTGGGCAAGGAATTTTGGAACCTTTGGCTCTAATGCTGATTTATCATCTGAAATGACAGTTGCGTATGTACGAGGATTCCAAGGTGATGAGATTAACGAAAACAGTGTCCATACAATGGTTAAACATTTTCCCGGTGGAGGGCCACAAGAAGGTGGACTAGATCCTCACTTAAAATCTGGTGAGAATCAAATTTATCCAGGAAATAACTTTGATTATCATTTGAAGCCTTTTCAAGCTGCAATAGATAATGGCATGAAGGTTGTTATGCCCTACTATGGAATACCAAAAGGCCAAACTGATGAAGATGTAGCAATGGCCTTCAATAAATATATTCTCACAGATCTGTTGAGGGACCAGATGAATTTTGAAGGTGTTGTTTGTACCGATTGGGGTGTAATTGAAGGAAGGCATTGGGGTGTTGACGACCTTTCTATAAGTGAGAGATATGAAAAATCTATTAATGCTGGTGTTGATCAGTATGGGGGCGAAAATAAGCCAGAGTACGTTGTTGATCTAGTTAATGATGGAAAAATCTCTGAAGAGAGGATAGATGCATCTGTAAGACGCATACTCACCAATAAATTTGAATTAGGTTTATTTGAAAATCCTTTTGTCAATGAAGATCTGGTTGCCGATCTTGTTAAGAAAAAAGATTATGTAGATCAAGGCCTTGATGCCCAAAGGAAGTCTGTGGTGTTGCTTTCGAATAAGGAAAATACTCTTCCATTATCAAAAGATTTAAATATTTTTGTTGATGGTATGAGTAAAGAAGAGGCTTCAAATTTTGGCAACATTGTCGATAGCTATGAAAATGCAGATTATGTACTTTTATTTCTAAATACTGTGTTTAATGGAAACCAACCGTCTGGAATTGATAGGGTGCTCGATAACATGTTGAGCACAATGTTTCCAAATATGGATTTGAATTACAATGACGAGATAAATGAAAAAATTGATAAATATTCAAAAGAATCCAAATTAATAATAATTTCAGATTTAAATAGACCTGCCATTTTGACTTATGCTAATGAAAAAAGCTTAGGTTTAGTTGGTACCTTTGGAGTACAAGATAAAGTGATCCTTGAAACTATTTTTGGAGATAATAATCCTTCTGGGAAACTGCCTTTTGAAATTCCATCTTCAATGGCAGAGGTTGAAAACCAAAATCCTGACGTCGCCGACGATACAAAAAATCCTTTATTTAAATATGGACATGGTTTGAGTTATTCTGAATAATAATTCATGAACAAATTTTTACTTCTCATAGCCATATTAAGCACATTTGTTTTTTCAAGCTCCAATGTTCAACCAAATTTTGTAATTATCTATGTTGATGATATGGGTTACGCCGATATTGGTAAATTTCAGGATGAGAAAATAAGTACACCGAATTTGGATGTAATGGCCTCAAATGGCCAAACTTGGACTAATTTCTATGCAAGCTCTTCTGTCTGTACTCCAAGTAGAGCTGGTCTTTTAACAGGCATGCTGCCAGTTCGTAATGGTCTATACGGAGATCAAATCGCTGTTTTTTTTCCTGGAAGTAAAACTGGTATACCAAAAAATCAATTGACTCTAGCTGAAGTTTTTCAAACAAACGGATATGCAACAGGTATTTTTGGGAAATGGCACTTAGGTGATGCAGAAGAGTTCCTTCCTACAAGACACGGCTTTGATGAGTACATTGGCATTCCGTATTCGAATGATATGGATTGGAACGTAAATGGGATTACTTTCGATAAATTAATTTCCAGACCAGATTTATACGAAGAATACGCCAAAATAAGCTCAGTTATAACTGAACAAATCTTTAATCCGAATATTAAAGATTGGAATGTTCCACTTTTGCGAAGTATTAAGAGGTCAGATGGATATACAGATGAGGTTCTTGAAAGGCCAGCTGATCAAGAGTTGATAACTAAAAACTATACAGAATATTCAATAAATTTTCTTGAACAGTCAGTTAAAAATAACAAGCCCTTTTTTCTTTTTTTATCACATAGCATGCCTCACGTTCCACTTTTTCGTTCAGAAGATTTTGTTGATAAAAGTAAACTAGGTATATATGGAGATGTTATTGAAGAAATTGATTGGAGTGTTGGACAAATTATTAGCAAGCTCAAAAAACTCAATCAAATTAATAATACTTACATTATTTTTACAAGCGACAATGGCCCTTGGCTGCTGTACGGACCGCACGGAGGTAAATCTGAACCTCTAAGATCTGGGAAAGGTACTACTTTCGAAGGTGGAATGAGAGTGATGACAATTATCAGTGGACCGAATGTAAAAAAAGGCATCATTGACGATATAGGAAGTCAAACAGATGTTTTTAAAACCTTTCTTTCACTAGCTAATATAAAATCTGACTTTAATTCGATTGATAGCTTTGACTTATCTGAAACAATTAAAGATGGAAGACCAAGTATGAGAAAATTTATACCCTATTTTGTTGGGTCGGAATTAAGAGCATTTAGATATAAAGATCATAAAATACATTTTGTAACTCAAGGAGCTTACAATATGCCGCCCCCTCGGGAGGTTCATAAGAACCCACTACTCTATAATCTCTCCAACGATATTGGAGAGACAAGAGATATATCCGATGTAGATAAAAAAACATTAGAATTTTTAATCGTGCAAAGCGATTTGTTTAAAAAGGATTTAGTAATAAAAAAATCTATTGTTGATAGTCAATTTCAATAGAACTATTTATTTTGCAATTAATAAAAATTGAACAATCTTCGCTAGAAAGAAGGACTATTAACTGTAAAATAAAATTATGAAAAAAATAGTGCTTTCAATTCTCTTTTTGCTTTCCTACGTAAGCTGGACTGACGAAAATCCTGATGAGCTTTTAGATGGCTTGCACAGAGACGCACATGAAGGCAATTTCCAAAACTATTTTGCTCGGTATACCGCGGATGCAATCTTTTTGGGAACAGATAAAACCGAGCGTTGGACTATTGAGGAATTCAAAGCCTACGCTGAAGCACCATTTGCAGATGGCCACGGCTGGACTTATGAAGTACTAGAACGCAATTGGGAAGGAAGTGGCAATATACGTTGGTTTGATGAGATTGTATTTAATGATAGGTTAGGAAATTGCAGAGGGACTGGAGTTGTGCAGTTAATTCAAGGAGAATGGAAAATTGCCCACTATGCTTTGACCATGCTCGTACCTAATGTTATTGCAGAAGATGTCGGTTTACAGACTCAGAAAGCTGACAAAGCACAGAATTGAAGAGAATCATTTTAAGCAGGAAGGGTTTTGACTCAAAAGCTGGGGGTACGGCTTCACCAATATTTAGTAATGGAAAGCTTTTCTCCATTCCAATACCGCAGGCCAGCCCTTCTCCAAAAAAATATAAAGATTTAGATTTTGATGGGATAACTGGGACGCAGTTGTTAAAAGAAGTATCAGCTAAAGTCTCACCAAATGATTACTGCCACAATGATCCATTATTAAATGAATCGATTGGCATCTTCGGTCAAGCAGGCTCAGCTCAAACAGAATTAAAGAATAGAGGCGTTGGCCCTGGTGACTTGTTTTTATTTTTTGGTTGGTTTAAAAACTTTTCAAATAATGGCAATGATATTCATCATCTATTTGGCTGGTTACAAATTGAAAAGATATTAGAGGGAACCTCAAAGATTAAGAAATACCTTAAAGAAAAAAATATTGAACATCCCCATGGGTATGGGGATACTTCTCGATTTACTAACAATGCTATATACGTTGCAAAAAACAACTTAGAAGTCTTGGGACAAAAGTTTAAAGCTAAAGGTCATGGCCTTTTCAAACAAACACATCAAAAATTAGTCTTAACTGAGGAGAATAGAAGTAGATCAAGATGGAAGCTACCATCAAGATATTTTAAGAATTCAGACAGTTTATTTTTAAATAGAATGAAATGGCAAAATAAAAATGCCTGCACCATTTTCTACAAAGGCTTTGGGCAAGAGTTTATTTTAGACGTTGAAACTAATCCCAGTGTAAAAAAATGGGCACTGGGTATAATTAAAAAACATGGATAATAATATGATCCATTAAATATGAGTTTCATTAGAAAATACATTGAACTTAACATAAAATATTTTCACCATGATAAAGACTCAAATAAATTCCGATAAAGCAGCGATCACAATCTCTTTGGCTTGTGTTCTGCACTGCTTTTTTGTGCCCTCGTTTGTGGTTGTTGGTTCAGGCTTTTTGTCGATATCATTCGATAATGAGTTTGTGCATTACCTTATTCTTTTATTTGCCCTTCCAGTAAGTATCTTTGCTCTTTATGCTGGATATAAAAACCATAAATCTTCATCTTTCATACCTTATGGTATCTTAGGTTTAATAATTTTAATTACCGCAGTATTCTTGGGTGAGGAAGTGCTAGGAGAATTAGGCGAACAATTATTAACCCTTTTAGGAGCTTCAATTGTTGCCTTTGCGCATTATAAAAATTACCGGCTATGTAGAGCCTTAGAATGCGATTCATGTCACGATTAAGCTTATTTTGACTACTTATCTTTTACTATTTATTGCTATAGGTTTTGAGGTTTTAGGGACCATGTTGCTGCCTGCCTCACAAAATTTTTCAAAAGCACTCCCCACAACTGCACTACTAATTTCATATGGTATTTCTTTTTATTTTTTAGCGGTATTATCACAGCGCATTCCGCTATCCATAATGTATGCATCTTGGGCTGGATTAGGTGTATTTTCGGTCGCTTTATTAAGCTATTTTTTTTATAAACAAACCCTGAATTGGCAGTCTATCTTCGGTTTGTTCCTAATAGTAATTGGAGTTACTATCGTTAATATATATAAAACACCAACTCCATAATGCGATTAATATTAATTTTATTCTTGATGTTTTGTATTAAATTACAGGCTGATAAGACCGTATCTCAAATTTTTAACACAGACTACAGAAATCAACTCTTTATGGACGTCGAGGTTGCATTAGCTCAAGCCCAGGCTTCACTAGGAATCATCCCTAAATGGGCAGCAGATTCTATTGAGTCCAAAGCAGACATAGAGTACATGAGCCAGAAAGACATCAATGCAGAATACGAACTTGTGAGACATACTTTAGTTGCCCGACTTAATGTATGGAAACGTTCAATTGATAAAGAAGCAGCAGAGTATCTTCACTTTGGTGCTACTACAGTCGACATTTGGGATACGGTTCTGGTTTTGCAATTAAATGATACCCTCGATTTACTAGTGGCAGACTTACTTGATGTAGAGACATCCCTACTTAAACTTACAAAGGACAATCTTGAAACTTATATGACTGGCAGAACATTGGGTCAGCATGCTTTACCAATAACTTTTGGTAAAAAAGTAAGTACCTGGTTAGCGGAGAACAGAAGGAATATCGAACGATTGCGCCATGTACAATCTAAAATAAATAAGTCTGGGATTTTAAAAGGCGCTGTGGGTTCATATTTAGGTTTGGGTGAACAAGCTATTCAAACTGAAGCCCTTATGATGAAAAATCTGGGGCTGAATGAGCCAGCAAAAGACGATTGGCATGGAATAAGAGATGTCTTCGCAGAATACGCATTAACCCTTTCAATTATATCTAAATCATTTGGAAGAATAGGCCATGAGCTTACACTTCTACAGATGACTGAGCTAGGTGAAACAGAAGAGGATCTTGGATCCAAGGCGGTTGGAAGCAGCACTATGCCGCAAAAGAAAAATCCGCGTGGTCCCGGCAAACTTATCGAGTACTCACGGCTAATACCTAGAATATCAGAGGTAGTGCTAGATGATATGGTAAACAGTTTTGAACGCGATGGAGCAAAGAGTGATTCTGAGTTAAAGCTTGTATCCATATCCACCCAAGAGATGATTAATGTGGCAAAACCGTTACTAAAAACACTTAGAGTAAATAAGCTTCGAATGCGGGAAAACCTAAATTTAACAAATGGTCTAATTCTTTCTCAACGACTTACTTTCTATTTAGCCGATGTCATCGGCAAAGACACAGCCAACGATTTAATGCATGACGTCGCAAAATTTGCGCTTAATAATAATTTATCTTTAAAAGAAGCTGCCCTTCAAAATGAGATCATTACCGAAAATATTACTGAAAAAGAGCTTGATAGGATACTTGACCCAGAGACTTATGTGGGCCTTGCCATTCAGCAAGCGCAAATGATTATCGAAGAAATTCATGCAAAAAGGCTTGCTGACAATCTGTGAGGAAGTAGAATAATTTTATGTTCCATATTTTTACTTTTGTACTTTTAATCACCGCATTAGTTTTATTTTTTTTGGATAATGATTATGGTTTTGTAGCCTTGTTTCTGAGTGGGATTCTGTATGCTTATATTGGGTGGAGTGCTGAGAAAGGTTCTAGAGACTCAATTTTCTATTTCGTGGTAGGCATGTTTATCTGCAGTATTTTATTTGCAGCAGAATTTGTTGTTGGCCAGATTCAAAAAGACACCATTTTGATCTATGAAGAGAGAACATCTTTAGAAAAAGATTCTTAAACTAATTTTTTTTTGCAAATTTTATCGCAAGTGAATAGGCAATTGGACCTAACAATATCCATGGCATTTGTGTCTGCAGTAATAAAGATTTTTTGTCCCATTGGAACAGTATGGGATTGAAAAAATTTCCTCCCGGCGATAAAGGAGCCCATGATAATTCTTTTTCTAGCGCAAGTTGATCATGATAAACAAATAGTTCAACATAGATGTTTTGCAAAAGACACCATGAATAAAACACTAAAAATGGCCCCCATTGCCAAGAGAGAAAAATAGTTTGTGATTTCCCATAAATCAACCAAATAAGCAGCAATCCTCCAAGGCAAACCGTCCCAGCATCAGCTAATGAATTTAGCAGCCAATTAATATCTTGTGGAATCCAAAAATTTAAAAACTCTGATCTTCTGAAATTTACTTCATCTCCACCTAAGAGCCCATAAGTGAACCACAATTCCCACCCAAAGATACAAATAAGCAACATTACAAAAAAGTATTTGAGAACCCAGTTTCTGATATCTTTCCGAAGAAAGAATAAAATTAATATTGGCAACAGTGCACTTAAGTAGATCGTAAAGATCACTCTGATTTCTTCGAAATGCATCATATTATTTTACTATTTTGCTATTCTTAATTTATGAAAGTCTTAAATTTACAAGACAAATTCGCAAAATTTTCTGATTTATGGTCTCCGAAAGTTATTGCTGAAATGAATAATTATCAATTTAAGTTAGTTAAAATCAATAATGAGTTTACCTTTCATAAACACCTTGAAACTGACGAGGTATTTATAGTGATTGAAGGTGAAATGTTTATTGAATTTACAGATTCAACTGTCAATCTTCAAGCAGGTGAAATGATTGTTGTGCCGAAAGGAACAGAACATAAACCCTATGCACCAAATGAATGTAAAATTATGTTGGTTGAACCTAAGGGAACGGTTAACACTGGGGATTCAGTGGACATAGACCGAACCACCCCAAACGATGATTGGATCTAGTATTAAATATGGGCAGTGCTCTTTATTTTTTCAAGAAATACCCAAATACTTAACTTAAGGAATTGTATGAAATTTGTTTTAAGAAAAGTCCACAGTTATTTAAGCCTTTTTATATCAATTCAACTGCTTTTGTGGACTGTTTCAGGTATTTATTTTGCCTTTAATAAAATCGAAGATGTCCGTGGAGAACAATATCGAGAAAAACCACAAAATTCTGTAAATTTTCAGGATATCAATTTTGAAATATCAGACGCAGAAAATATAAGTTTTATTAGTCGTGGTGATCTTGATCTTTTGATTGTACAAGATGCTAGTGGCCGGAAATATTTAGATTATGAAGGCAACGATGTAAAGAAAATTACGTATGCACATGCACAAAATATTGTCACAAAAAAAACAAATCTTGAACCCTTGGAGGTTAATGAAATTACTGAGGACAAAAAAGGTTCTGAATTTCGTGGACGCAATCTACCTATATACCAAATTAAGGCGGTAAATGACAAAGACGAAGAAATCAATGTCTATATAAATCCCTATTCTGGCGAAGTTGCAGCAATTCGTTCAGCCCAATGGAGAATCTGGGATTTGATGTGGGGATTTCATATTATGGATTGGGAAGAACGGGATAATGTAGATAACTTCTTCTTACAACTTTTTTCAATTCTTGCGCTTGTTAGTGCAATAACAGGAATTGTTTTATTTTTTAAAAGGAAAGCTTAACAAATGCTTGAAGAGCACCTTGGCCAATGTCCTTACTGCTGGGAGCATATTTATTTTGAGATAGATCTGTCAATAGAGAATCAAGAATATGTTGAAGACTGTCAAGTTTGCTGTAATCCAATTCTTCTGCGGGTAAATTCTAATGGTTTAGAAGTTCATATTGAAACAGCCAGAGAGGACGATGGATTTTAATATATAATTTTTCACAATGAATAAACCTGTTTTCTTTATCCCTCTCATAGCAACAATACTATTCTTTATTTTATATTTTATCTTTGCTTCTTCTGGAGGCCTTCTTTCAGTTGAGCCTGGTTATGCTATTGGGGAAGTTTCGCGATGGTGTGAAAGAATTAGTGGCGGGTTTTTTAGGGAGCCAGTAAATGCATTAAGTAATCTTGGATTCATCACTACAGGCTTAATAATGTTCTGGATTCTAGCAAATGAATCAACAAAGAAAGGCATGCCCTTTCATGGGACAAACGTCATTGCCCTTGTCTATGCTGGCGCAGCAGTTTTCTTAGGTCCAGGATCACTATTAATGCACGGCACCCATACTCATTGGGGTGGCTGGGCAGATTTGTTGAGCATGACTATGTTCATATGCATACCTTGGTTAGTAAATATATTCTCAGCAAAAAGGTGGAGTGACCAGCATTTTTTTAAAACCTATTTAGTGACAATTTCTGTTTACGGTATTTTGAGTTGGTTCTTTGGTACAGATTTTGGTATTAATTTTAATTTTTGGGCACTTTCTATAGCATTATGGCTCATTACAGAGGTTATTCTTGCGTTTTACTCCACTACAACAAGATTATTTTCTGGATTTGTTGGTATAGCTGCTATGGCGGCCTTTGGCATCTTCCCTGAGGAGATTGCAGAAAACTTTGAAGCATATTGGTGGATTATTCTTTTTTGGGCACCAGCAATAATGATCAATTCGAAACCAAATTTGAGCAAAAAATATTTTCCTTGGTTTTGGCTGGGAATTTTTTTCTATATGTCAGCCTTAGCTATCTGGCTTCAAGGTTATCCCAATACGGCCTTGTGCAACCCAGACTCATTATTTCAACCACATGGAGCTTGGCACTTGCTTTCATCTCTTGCTACCTTATCCTTCTTTTTCTTCTTTAGGACACTGAGGTTAAAATAATTCTATGAAGTCAGTTGCTATTGGGTTTGGATATTTATGTATTTACTCCACACCTATACAATGCTTTCTTGTAGGATGGATCGCAAAGACAATTTATTCAGGTAATCACTCTGTGTTTTTATTTTCAACCAAGGAATTTTTTACTTTGGAATGGCTTGCTTTTCATGATTGGATTTACTCCTGGTTTTGGAACGCTTATATTGATTTTTGGTGGCAATTCCCCGCACTTATTATGATAGTTCTTAAACTTTTTGTAAGCACCTATTTGGGGTATTGGATCTTAAATAAGTATAAGAGCTAAAATTTTGAAAATATTTTATTTGCTCTTTTTAATCACTATGTCAATCAAAGCAAACACACTTACCATTGCAAGCATCGAAGAAAAATACAAAACCTCTGGTCCATTTGAAGCTGGGGAGATGTTGGTTGGCCTGGATTATGGAGTTAATAGTCTTAAAAGCGCAAAAGAGAATGAAGAACTAATCATTGCTATTCATGGCGGTAATTCTCGTGGTTATGAATGGGTCTATCCTTTACTTCAACTTGATTCGAAAGAAAAATCAATCGCATTTTATCGTTGGGACACATCTGGGTGTCCAAATCAAGCTATCAAAGAGCTAACAACATTTATAAAAGACAATTCACAGTACAAGAAAATTGAGTTATTTGGTCATAGTTATGGTGGAATTGTTGTAGGAAAGTTGCTTGAAAAAAATTTTAGCACTTTTTTAGAGGGCCATATGATTGCTGCCCCTTTGCGGGGAATGTTCCTTGTAAACCTAGCTTGCAGATATAGACCCCCAGTAAAAATGGGCAAAAACTCTACTGGATTTCAATGGCGAACTCAAAAAGATCTGGATATGCAGTTTAAAAATCTCCGATATGATCCCCAATTACAAAAAATAGACGGAGTTTCAGTAAATGTCTTGCCAGAGACATACAATGGTAATAGATTAGGACATAATTGGTCTCTAAGTTGGGTGGCTGACGAATTAACTAAGTAACATGCTTCCAGAAATCCTTAAAAATAATTTATCTATTCCTGTTGTTGGGGCACCACTTTTTATAATTTCACGCCCTGGGCTTGTAATTGCACAATGTAAAGCAGGTGTTGTTGGATCCTTCCCTGCTTTAAACGCAAGACCACAAGAATTGCTTTCTGATTGGATTAAGGAAATAAAATACGAACTTGGCCAATACAAAGAGGATAACCCAGAAGCAAAAGTCGCTCCTTTTGCAGTAAACCAAATATGCCATTTATCAAATGATCGTCTTTTTAAAGATGTAGAGACATGCGTTAAACATGAAGCCCCAATTATTATCACTTCTTTAAGGCCACCAGAAGATCTCGTTAAAGCGATCCACTCATACGGAGGTTTAGTTTTTCATGATGTTATAAATACTAGACATGCTCGAAAAGCTGTAGAGCAAGGAGTTGATGGATTAATACTTGTTTGCGCTGGTGCTGGAGGACATGCTGGAGCTTTATCCCCTTTTGCTTTGCTAAGAGAAACTAGAGAATGGTATGAAGGCACCGTTCTATTATCAGGTGCAATTTCGGATGGCTTTTCTGTAGCAAGTTCTTTAGCTATGGGCGCAGATTTAGCATATGTGGGCACAAGGTTTATCGCTACGAAAGAATCAGAAGCAGACGATGATTACAAAAAAATGCTTATTGAGTCAGCAGCAAAAGATGTTGTTTATACAAATTATTTTAGTGGTGTACATGGAAATTATTTAGGACCATCTATTAGTCGCTCTGGTATGGATCCTCAAGATTTGCCTGAAGCAGATAAGACTAAAATGAATTTTAATTCTGGCGGCAATAGCTCAAAGAAAGTTTGGAAAGATATCTATGGTTCTGGACAAGGGATTAGTGCTATAAAAGATTCTCCAAAGGTCCGTGATCTAGTGACAGTGATGAAAAAAGAATTTGATGATGCCAGCAAAGCTTTTGCAACAAAGGTTACAGAATTTTAATATTGAAGTTGCAATCCAAAAAAATATTCAGTCTCAAGATATTGAGAAGTTTTAATGCCAAAATTTACCCCAAAATATCTTGCCGCATTGTACTGGATATCAAAACCTAGCTTGCGGTCAGTCTCGTCTGAGAATTGGATATCAATACCTTCATTGAGACAGATTTCATCTTGATCACACTCTGAAAAATCTATAAAACTATTTTCCTCTTCAACCTCTTTAGAAAAATCAAGAAATATTTTACCCTCCCAATTATTGGAATCACCAAACCTTACGCCAGCAATAACATTTGCGAAAGATTTATCATCAGTACTTACTTTCCTATCACTTTCCAGATTAAATGTCCTTGCGCCTGCCTCAATATATACATCCATGAAATTTGAGATATCAAGTGCAACAGAGCCAACACTTACCGAGCTTAGCAAGTCGCCAATGCCAATATGTGCTCCAAGTCTTAAAGACTGTATCGTTTTGTCGTAATTAAAGTTATAGCTATCATTTCTTTCTTCAATACTTGCGTTGACCGCTTCATTTGAAAAAGTTGCATAGAGTGGCCCTGGCAAAGCAACACTACCAAATAAGCTGAAGTTTTCATACTCACCAGCTGATGAGAGTTTTAAGCCAAGGTTTGTGTAAGAATAATCTACAGGATCACGATCAAGACGACCAGTCTCTGGCCAAATATACGAGGAAATTATTAGAAAAAGGAGCAACCTAATCATTCTTTGTCAGTTCTAAGATATCGATACCAGCTTCTCCTTCATGAGAATATAACATATATATATTACTAGACTCATAAAATCTATAAATCCCCAAATTCGTGAGTTGTTCAAAATCAAGATCCATGGTTTGTAATGATAAAAATTAGCAAAAGAATAAACCTGTACATTACACTTATGCTCTTGCTGAAAGTATAATATTACTATGGATATTGCTGCATTTGTTATTTCATTATTTGCTTTACTATTTGCGATTATTGGTGTGGGTCTAGCAATGCGTGCGCTTTATTTAATTGGAATAAATGCTGGCTTAGATAAAACCATTCAAAACCATTCAAAACCTACACAACAAAAAGTTACAGATATTAAGAAATTCTCTCCAAAGGAGCCGTTAAGAAAAGAGGGAGATAAGATTATTTATAACGATGATCCTTTGGTTTATGTTATTGAGAACTTTATCTCGGAAGAAGAATGTGCGCATTTTGTACAGACTTCTTCACAGAATCTTGAGCGTGCAAAAACTATAGGTGGAAAAGATGGAATTTACCATATGAATAGGACAGGTATGAATTGTTGGGTGGCACACTCACAGTCAAATACCACTATGCAAGTAGGTCAACGAATTGCAGATTTGGTTGGGTTTCCTCTAAAAAATGCTGAATCTTACCAAGTAGTTTATTACACAGGAGGTACTCAATATAATGATCACCATGATGCGTTTGACTCGGGTACAGAAGAGGGCAAAAAACATTTGAAGAGAGGTGGACAGAGAATATGGACGGCTTTGGGATACTTAAATGATGTTGAAGAAGGCGGAGCCACTGAGTTTCCTGATTTGAATATTTCTGTTGCACCAAAAAAAGGATCTCTGCTTGTTTGGAAAAATGTCCTGCCCGCAACAACTAAAGTTCATCCTAAATCATTACATGCTGGTCGCCCTGTTACAAAAGGTGAAAAGTATGCTTTTAACTTATGGTTTCGAGAAAATAAGTTTGTCTGATAATGGATGTTTCTTACATTCTAGATGATCTAAATGATGCTCAACGTCAAGCAGTAACTGCAGAATCTCAAAGATTACTCGTGCTTGCTGGTGCTGGTTCAGGTAAAACTAAAGTCCTTGTGCATCGAATTGCGTGGATGATTAAAGCACTCAACTCTTCAACACACAGTGTTTTGGCAGTTACTTTTACAAATAAAGCTGCGAATGAGATGACCTCAAGAATAGAACAAATTCTCTCACAACCAATACCAGAGATCTGGTGTGGTACATTCCATTCAATATCTAATAGGATCTTAAGAAGACATCATGTTCAAGCCGATTTAGAGAAAGATTTTTCAATCTTAGATAGTGATGATCAGCTAAGGATTATAAAAAGGATCGTCAAAAGATTAGAAATAGATGAAGACCAATGGCCAGCAGATAAAGTTAGATGGCAAATAAACAAATGGAAAGACGATGGATTAAGGCCTAATAAAATTGAAGACAAAGGCGACTTTAATATTGAGATACTTAAAAAAATTTATATCGATTATGAAAACTATATGCGGAGTGAAAACCTGCTTGATTTTGCTGAGCTAATTTTAAAATCTTACGAGCTAATAAGAGACAATCAAGATTTAAGAAACTTATATCATAAAAAATTTAAAAATATATTAATTGACGAATTTCAAGATACTAATTCCATACAATTTAGTTGGATTAAAAATTTTACAGGTGATGGATCAAACATAACAGCTGTTGGCGATGATGATCAGTCGATATATGGCTGGCGAGGAGCAAAAATTGAAAATATTAATTCTTTTTCAAAGGAAAAAAGAACACAGATCATCCGTCTAGAACAAAACTATAGATCTACGGGGAACATACTTAATGCCGCTAATGCTGTTATAGGAAAAAATTCAAATAGATTGGGAAAAAAGCTTTGGACTGCAGACTCTAAAGGAGACCCTATACATGTATTTGAGGCTTATAGCGAGCAAGAAGAGGCAAATTTTATAGTTGATACTGTTGTGAGGGCTACAGAAGATGGTGATTACTATAAAGATACCGCTGTTCTTTATCGATCAAATGCCCAATCGAGGGTCATTGAAGAATTTTTACTCAGACAAAACATTCCTTACATTATCTACGGTGGTGTAAGGTTTTATGAGAGGTTGGAAATTAAAAATGTAATCAGCTATTTAAGATTGGTTATAAATAATAATGACAATAACGCACTAGAGAGAGCAATTAGTGTTCCAACGAGAGGTATTGGACAAAAGACTCTAGCTGAGCTCAGAAGAATTGCAGATGAGAGCGGCTTATCATTGTTCTCTGCAGCAAAGAAAGTCATCGAAGAGAAAATTTTTAAAGGCAAAGGCCTCAACTCTCTTACAAGCTTTATCAATTTCATTGAGGACTGCTCAGAAAAATTATATGAACTCCCTGCCCATGAATTTGTTGAGATGATTATCAATCAGAGTGGACTAATTGACCATCATATGAAGGAAAAAGGTGAAAAAGGAAAAATTAGAATAGAGAATATTAATGAATTAATTTCAGCGGTAAAATCATTTGCAATCATCCACAAAAATGATGACTTATCAGAGTTTGATTCATTAATCGCAGCTTTTTTAAGTTCAGTATCCTTGGACATGGGAGAAACACAAGCAAATAAGACTGATGATGCAGTCCAGCTGATGACCCTTCATTCGGCTAAAGGCCTTGAGTTTAAAACAGTTTTAATTGTTGGAATGGAGGAATCTTTATTTCCACATGCAAGGTCAGTGGAGAGTATTAATGAGTTGGAGGAAGAGAGACGACTTTGCTATGTTGGGATAACTCGAGCAAGAAAAAAACTTTTTTTAACGTACACTGAATATAGACGGCTATATGGTCGCGATTCCTATAATCCACCATCAAGATTCATCACTGAGATTCCGGATGATCATATTGAATTCATACGGCCAAAGCAGTCGTTCAGTTCCGGCTATTATGGAACTGTTGCAAAGAATAAAGACAAGATTCAGACACTAGAGTATGCCCTCGGCGACAACGTAGTTCATAGTACTTTTGGAGAAGGAGTTGTCTTGAATATAGAGGGGGATGGAGATTCATCAAGGATTCAGGTAAGTTTCCATGAGGTTGGAACTAAATGGCTTGTCTCAGCATATGCAAATCTCAAAAGAATATGAGTGATTTAATTATTGAAGATAAAGGAACTATTGATTTTAAAGATTGTTATGATGAAATGATTGCGCTTGTAAAAAGTAATCCTAAAAAAAGCTACATCTGGAGTCTAGAGCATCCCAATGTTTATACCATAGGTATAAGCGATAAGGAAACTGAGGAAAATTTAGAAATTTATCCAAAGATTTTAAAAACTGATCGTGGAGGAAAAATAACTTTCCATGGACCAGGACAATTGGTATTTTATTTCATGCTCAATTTACAAAAGATATCTTTTAAACCTACTGAATTGACAAAATTTATTTTAAAAAAGACTTCAGAGGTGATTGAAAAAGTTGGTTGCAAAAACAATATAAATCTGAGTGATCCCGGGATCTATATTGGTCATCTGAAATTGGCATCCATAGGTATGCGAATAAAAAATAAAGTTACATATCATGGAATAAGTATAAATTTTGATATGGATTTGGATTATTTTGATAAAATTAAACCTTGTGGTCTAAATGTAAAGGCATGCAACCTTTGTAATTACACAGAAATAGAAAAAATAGACTTAATTGATAAATTAAAAAAAGCCTATAAAGATTTAATAATATGAAGGACATTATTCCAACTGTAAAAATTACAAATTTTGCTGGTGTAACCTCTATAAAGGATGGAATGAAGAGCAATGTTTATTCAAAGATTGATAAGGAGGCAAAGCCCCCCTGGATTCGAATTAGTGCTCAGAGTTCTAATAAAAATTTTGAACTTATAAAAAGCAAAGTTAAATCACTACAACTGAGTACTGTTTGTGAAGAGGCAAAATGCCCAAATCTTTCCGAATGTTGGAGCAGGGGCACGGCAACATTTATGGTAATGGGTGATACTTGCACAAGAGCCTGCCAATTTTGCTCTGTCAATACTGGTAATCCCAAGGGGTGGTTAGACAAGGATGAGCCTGCAAAAATTGCGGATACTGTGGACGCAATGGGCATTAAGTATGTGGTATTAACTTGTGTTACCAGAGACGATTTAGTTGATGGTGGAGCTGCACATTTTGCTAAAACAGCAAAAATGATTAAGAAGAAAAATAGTTCAATTGAAGTTGAGGTGCTGACATCGGATTTTAACGGTAATCTGAGTGCTCTAGAAAAAGTAGTCAATTCACCTATAAAAGTCTTTGCTCAAAATATTGAGACTGTTGAGAGGCTGACACATCCAATAAGAGATCCCAGAGCTGGATACAAGAAAACGCTAGACATACTGTCTGCAGCAAAAAAAATAAATAAAAAAATAATAACAAAATCTAGCATTATTCTAGGTCTCGGTGAATCAGATAAAGAAATAACACAAACTTTTAGAGATTTACGAGATGCAGGGGTTGATATTGTTACTCTGGGACAATATTTAAGACCTACACTTAATCATCATCCTATTGATCGTTGGGTTAAACCAGAAGAATTTGATAGATATAGAGATATTGGCTTAAGTTATGGCTTTCTTGAAGTTGTGTCAGGTCCTATGGTAAGGTCTAGCTACAGAGCGGAAAGGGCTTTAGAATTTGATAACGTAGGAATTTAAAAATGATTTTGATATCACCAGCAAAGAAACTAAATAATCAATTAGTAGAAAATAAGCTTAGCAGAACAAAGCCAGTCTTTTTAGATGAAGCTAATCTTATAGCCTCTGAGCTCTCAAAACTAACATCAAATAATTTAAGTGAACTCATGAATGTTAGTGCTGAAATTGGCCAGATCAACGAGCAGAGGTATGCAAATTGGGGCCAGTCAAGAGATTCTGAAAAAAGAGCAATCTTTCAATTTGAAGGTGATGTATACAAATATCTCAATCCATTAAATATGGATGACGATGATCTCCAATATATGAATACGAGGTTGAGAATACTTTCGGGTATTTATGGGTTATTGAAGCCCTCTGATGAAATGAATCCTTACCGATTAGAAATGGGAACAAAGTTTCAAATTAATGGAAGCAAAAATCTGTACCAATTCTGGGGAGATAAGATTGCGAAGCAATTAAAATCAGAGTTTTCTGGCACTTATATTTATAACTTAGCCTCTGATGAGTATTTCTTAGCTGTAAAACAACATCTTGATTTGGAAAAAGTTTTGAATTTTAGATTTTTGACAAATAAAAATGGAGCACTAAAAGTTATAAGCTTCATAGCCAAAAAAGCCAGAGGAGAAATGACAAGGTTCCTTATTAAAAACAGAATTGAAGGAATAGATGGTGTAGAAAAATTTACTGCCCTAGGGTTCAGGTTTTCACGTTTCGCTGATAACCAATTTGAGTTTATTCAGGACTAGATTTTTTTTCTATTAAGTCGTCAACAATATTCAACAACTCATCCACCATTTCAAATGTTTCGTGAAAGGAGTAGACTACTTTTCTGTTCCTGCTAAGAAGTACTAGGCCTTTTCTTAATTCTTGTAGTTTTTTTAATTCTGACATTGCAACTGTATTTTAGTTGACTATTAGCTCTAAGCAAGAAATTTAAACTTGTATTCCTACGAAAAAAAGTGCTATAGTTCTTTGAATGTTGATTAATAATAACTAAATATTATAATACAGTATAAAAATTTGTTATGAGTTACGCACTTGCACTAGCTAACCCAGGGTCCGACCTTGATAAATATCTCGGTCAGGTATATTCAATACCTGTTTTGACTCGTGATGAAGAATTAGAACTTACCACAGAGTTCTTTGAATCAGAGGATGTTAGAATAGCCCACAAACTAGTCATTTCACATTTAAGATTTGTTGTTCACATAGCAAAATCTTACGCAGGCTATGGTCTACCACTTGCTGATGTTATCCAAGAGGGTAACGTTGGACTTTTGAAAGCTGTTAAAAAGTTTGATCCAAATAAAGGAGTAAGGCTTGTTTCTTTTGCAGTTCACTGGATCAAAGCTGAAATACATGAATTCATTCTGAAGAACTGGAGAATTGTAAAGATAGCAACAACAAAGGCTCAGAGAAAACTATTTTTTAATCTGAGAAGCAAAAAGAAGAGTACAGGATGGCTTTCAGATGCCGAAGCAAAGAAAATAGCAAAAGATTTAGATGTTAGTCTAAAAGAGGTTATGCATATGGAGAATAGGCTAAATTCTTCAGACTCACCCTTTGACCTAGGAACCGATGATGAGGATGATGAGAAGGCGTTTTCTCCAAGCCAATATCTTGAAGACAACTCTTTCAACCCAGAGCTCACAGTTGAAAAGGGTGATTACGACGAAATTAATAATACAGCATTATTTAAAGGCATTGCCAACCTAGACCGAAGGGCGCAAGACATAATACGAGCAAGATGGCTTGAAGATAATAAATTGACCTTGAACGAACTTGCTGATAAATACCAAGTATCAGCTGAAAGAATTAGACAAATTGAGGCAACAGCATTTAAGAAGCTTAAAACGTCTCTTGTAAATGTCTGACTTCTCAATAATTCTTAACGGAAAAAAAGCATCACTTAACTCACCAGAGGTAACCAAACTCATATCCTCTCATGCCCCAAAGGATAGACCATTTGCAATTGAAATAAATAATAAAATTATTCCCAGTGCAGATTTTAAAAATGTATTATTAAAAGAAAATGACATTGTCGAAATCATTACAGCCATTGGAGGAGGATGACCTGCTCCAAATTGGAGAATCAACTTTCAAATCAAGATTAATAATTGGTACAGGCAAATATCCATCCTTGGAAGTTGCTAAGAAAGCTGTACTTTCATCTGAAGCAGAACTCATAACACTTGCATTGAGGCGCTATGAAGACAATGAAAAAAACATTATGAGTTATGTTAGGGATTTAAAAATTCTGCCTAACACTGCTGGTGTTCTCACTGCTGACGATGCGGTGCGCTCTGCACAAATTTCTAGAGAACTGTTTGAGACCTCTTTAATTAAATTAGAAATTATTACTTCCTCAAATAATCTTGATCCAAATATGGAGCAGACCTTAAGAGCAGCACGAAAATTAGTTAAAGAAAGTTTTGAAGTCTATGTCTATTGTGACAGAGATCCAGACAATTGTTTGGCGCTAGAAGATATTGGATGTTGTGCAATTATGCCCCTTGGAGCTTCTATTGGCTCTGGTAGAGGATTTGATAATTTAGATGAACTAATTTTATTGAGAGATAAAATTAAACAAAACCTCATTGTTGATGCTGGTCTTGCGGTGCCTTCAGAAGCAGCTACTGTTATGGAAATAGGTTACGATGCGGTTCTTGTAAATACAGCTATTGCAAAAGCTAAAAATCCAGAAAAGATGGCAAAGGCTTTTAGTCTTGCTGTAAAAGCTGGAAGAATAGGTTTTTCATCTGGGAGGATAAAATCTCAAGAACATGGCAATCCCTCTTCACCAACAAGTTTTTTAAAGTGATTCGTACTTTTGGCTCTAGATCTGGACGCTTATCTAAAACAAATAAAATGTTCTTAGACAAGATTTCAGCCTGTAAGCTAGATCTAAATTCCAAACTACCAGAATTAAACAAAAAAGTTGTTCTCGATATTGGATTTGGGGATGGGGAATCTTTTTGCAAAGACGTCCTTGAGAATGGAGATATTATTTTTATTGGTATAGAGCCGTATATTAAGGGCTTTTCAAGAGTAGTTGAATTTTATGAAAAACATAATGTTCCCAATCTCTATGTATTTAATGGTTGCGTCAAAGAATTCTTAAAATCCACTAAAATAAAATTCGATTTTATTAGGATTCATTTTCCCGACCCATGGCCAAAAAACAAACACTACAAAAGACAACTTATAAACAAGGATTTTTTAGAACTTCTACATATTTCCCAGACTCCTAATGGAATGCTTCAGATTGTCACTGATTGCACAAAATATCAATTAAAAATTTTAAATATCCTGTCTCAACAGTTAAATTATTCTTTTATTGATAAATTCCCATTAAAATTTAATGAGTCGTCATTTGCCAAAAAGGCAAAAAAAAATGGTAATCCGATAAAAGTTTTTAATTTACAAAGTTAGATTCCAATATCATTTGCTAATACCCTTGGAATGATTTCACCAGCAAGTATTGTTAACCCTCGTTCAGCCAGCTGTAAAACAAAGAAAGCTATTAGTGGGCTTAGATCAAAACCTGCGGTCGGGGGTATTATGTTCCTGAAGATTGAGACTGTTGATTCATATAATTGTTGAATAAGTGCCGATAAGGAATTACTTGCATCGACACCAAACATATATAACCAACTTAAGATAACTCCGGCAATAATTGTAAATTTTAAAATGCCTATTAGGGTTATAGATACTTTAAAAATTGATAGATTAGCAATTGATAAGATTCCTAATTCAGGAGACAAGTAGTATAGGTACCCACTGAAAAGAAGAACAGACGCAAAAAATAATCCGATGTTTACTTTTTTATAGTAGATATTAAAAATTAGCAAAATTGGAAAGAGCAGAAACTTAATCATTCGTGAGACTTTGTTATAAGTATCCGAGCCAGTTAGATCTATTAAAAACAGGATTAATATAAGATAAAGAAACAAATTAATGGTAAGTTCTATCAAGCTCTTGCTCCAAATATTTTTGTACCAACTCGTATCATGTTTGAACCCTCATCAAGAGCATACATAAAATCAGAGGTCATTCCCATTGATAAGATATTAAAGTTGCTTTTGTTCTTGTTGATAGAGCTAAAAAGATGAAAAGCAGTTTGAAACTGAAGACGTAATTGATCTTCGTTTTTAATATTCTCTGCAATAGCCATAAGACCGCTAAAATTAATATTTTTATAATCTTCTTTATTCTTAAGAACACTTTGTATCTCTTCGGCATTAAATCCAGACTTTGTTGATTCATTTCCCAGCTTGAGTTGCAATAAGATGTTAACTTTCTTTACTTTGCTTCTTGCTAAAATGTCTAGGATTTTTTTTCTAGACACTGATTGAATTAGGCTGCTATGTAGAGCAATCTCAACTGCTTTATTTGATTGGATATTTCCTAAAAAATGCCAATTAATGTCCTTTGGGAGATTCTGACTTTTGAAAATGAGCTCCTGAAGAAAATTTTCTCCAAAATCACGTTGCCCTTCTTCATAAAGAGCCATTATTTTATCTATATCTTGACCTTTTGAAACAGCTATAAGTTTTGTGTCTTTTTTTAAGCTGGTTAAAATTTTTTGATAGTTTTCTTTAATCACGATTAATGCTTCTGCATGATTTGGTTTCTATGCTATCCATTCTATGTTGCCGCAATATCTCTTGAGCATTGTTGGTTGCAGATTTAGTTTCGAATGGCCCAACTATTACTTTAAAATTATATCCATTTCTACTATTAACGTTTTCTATAAACGACTCATAACCAAGACTACTTAATTGGCTAACTTGTGAAGATGCTGTAGCTTTTGATCTAAAACTTCCAGATTGCGCATAATATTGACAAATCTCATTTCTGAGTTGAATCTCAAGCTCATCAAGGCCACCTTGTTCAAGTATTTGTTGAAATTCATAATCAATTTCGTTTATTTGATAGGCATTTAGGTCTTTGAACTCTACGTCATCTTTCAAGATGAACCAGGCGACAATCGAAATTGTGAGTGCTATTAAAAATGATATACCTACAGTTGGGATTGCTTTAATTGGAAATTTTTTATTTCTGTAAGAGATATTCGCCATCTACATCTTATCTAGTGGTTTAACCCCTAATGTCTGCAAAGCATTGCTCAGAACAATCTTACATGCTTTGGTAATGACCAGCCTTGTGTTTGCAATTATTTTGTTATCTATTAGAACTGGACTTGACTCATAAAAAGAATGAAAAGCAGCAGCCAACTCTTTAACAAAATTTACTAATGAGTGGGGTGAAAGTTCATTCGCATACCTCTCTAAAAATAATGGATAATTGATCAAACGTGCGATGATTGCATGATTGCTCAAAATTTCTTTTTCGTTTAAATCAACATTCAAATCTATTTCGGCTTTTTCAAGAATTGAGCTACACCTAACATGGGCATACTGCACATAAAAATATGGATTATTCTTTGAATTCTCTTTAGCCAAAGTTAAATCAAAATCTATAGTATTGTCAGATTTTTTTTCTAGGAAAAAAAACTTTATAACATCTGCGCCAATATCTCTTTCAAGTTCTGCAAGAATCTCATACTGGCCTTTCCTTGTCGACATTTGTTTCTTCTTTCCATCCTCAAAAAGATTTACAAGCTGGTAGAGGATAAAATCAAGTCTCTTCTTATTATCAGATAATGCACTAAACGCTGATTCAATCCTTGTTAAATAACCGTGGTGGTCAGCACCAAAAATATTTAAGTACATGTCATAGTTCCTATCCAGTTTATTTTTATGGTATCCAACATCCGTTAAGAGGTAAGTTGGCTCACCATTTTCTCGAAGTAGAACGCGGTCTTTGTCGTCACCAAAATCTGTAGTTTTAAACCAAAGAGCACCATCTTTGTTGTAAGTAAGGCCTTTATCCCTAATCTTTTTTAACGCAGAAAAGAGATTTGATTCTATATCATTGATAGAACCAACCGAACTTTCTTTAAACCAACTGTCAAAATTTATAGAGAAATTTTTCATGTCAATTTTTATTAGCTTAAGCATTTCATTAACACAAAATTCTTTAATCTGGTTCCACATTTCAAAGTCTTGTTTTTTAAAATGGTCAATCAAAAAATCTAATTTTTTTTCTTGTTCTTTTGGTAATTCTTCTGATGGGGTGCTCCATGACACATTATTAATTTTTGATAACTCACTTGCTAAAATTTTTATATAAGAGCCTAAATAAAGTCCATCCTTGGGAATGCTCTGGTCAAACTTAGTCAATAGAACGCTCAGTGCAAGAATATCAATTTGCCTACCGGCATCATTGACGTAATATTCTTTGGATACTTTATAACCCTGGCTTTCAAGAAGGTTTGAAATAGCTAATCCCAGGACTGCACCTCTTCCATGGCCGACATGCAAAGGGCCAGTGGGATTTGATGAAACAAATTCAACAAGTGCTTTGCGTCCATTGCTAGTTTTTGTACCATATTTTTGATTACCCTGGATAATTTGTCTTACTTCAACTATTTTTGTAGTGAAAGGCAAAACAACATTTATATAACCAGGTTTAATAACACTAATTTTTTCAAAATTAGCTTTATTTAATTTATCAGTAATTAGTTTTGCAATATCTTCAGGATTCTTTTTGAGCACTTTTGCAAGTTTCATTGGGCAGCTAGTGGAAAAATCTCCATGCTTTTCCTCAAGACTTGCCTCAAAATTCAAAGTCTCAGGGTCTATAGCTAATTTCTCAATTGAATGTTCAATGAGTACTTGATCAATGGCTAACTGAAGTTTTTTATTTAAATCTTCAATCACTTTTTACTCGCTTTTCCAACATAAGTGCCGTTTCTTGTATCAATTTTAATAAGATCACCCTCTTCTATAAATAACGGTACTTGAACTTCCTTACCAGAAGAAATAAGCGCTGGCTTTAGCGTATTTGAAACTGTATCTCCTTTAAGACCAGGTTCGGTTGATACTATTTGCTTTTCAACAAAGTTTGGTGGCTCAATTTTAAGAGGCTCATTGTTCCAAAACAAAATTTTACAGACTTCTTCTCCATTGAGCCAAACATCGTTTCCTAGAAGCTTTTCTTTGCTAATCTCAATTTGATTAAAGTCATCTTGGTTCATAAATATAAAATTTTCTCCATCCTTATACAGGTATTGATAGTCACTTTCCAATATATCTGCGGCATCAACAGACTCCCCAGATTTAAAGGTTCTTTCCCAGACTCTCTCAGTTTTAAGATTAAATAATTTTGTTCTTACTACTGCCTGTCCTTTTCCAGGTTTATGAAATTCACTCGAAATTATAGAGCAAGGTTCACCCTCAATTAGAATTTTCATACCATTTTTAAATTCATTTGTTGAAAATTTCATGGATTTTTTTTAGATTTTAGTATCATAAGATAGGTTTCCCATAATGTTGGTAAAAATTAAACAGCAACTTCAATATTATTTTATCTCAGCTTTAGTTATTCTTCTCTCATTTTTTCTGGGAAGTTTGTTAATCAATTCAGACACAGTTGTTAGCCCAATAGATGCAGTGATGATTGTATTTATTATTCACTGGGTCATGTTCATTCCATCTTATGTCTTTCAGACTGAGAAGTTCTACGATTTAACAGGATCAATTACTTATGTTTGTTCTATGACTTTTTTACTAATAAATCAATTTCAGGCTGTAGAGCCATCAATGCAAGCATATAAAGGTAGCTGGTCACTAGAACTCAGTTCACCTATAGCTTTAATTGCTTATTTATGTGTAATGATTTGGACATTAAGACTTGGTATATTCTTGTTCAGACGAGTCCTTAAAGACGGAGAAGATAAAAGATTTAGAAAAATTCTACCAAGCTTTTCAAATTTATTTATGGCTTGGAATCTATCTGCAACATGGGTTGTAATACAAACACTACCACTAGCAGTAGTTTTATCTGGAAATTTACAAGCTGATTTGGGTCCTTGGGCTTTCCCTGCAACTATTTTTGGGCTTGGCCTTTGGATTTATGGTTTTGTGACTGAAGTAGTAGCTGATAATCAAAAAACAGAATTTAAAAAAGATCCTAAAAACAAGGATAAATTTATTTCTGCCGGTCTATGGAGCAAATCAAGACATCCAAACTATTTTGGTGAGATCGTATTATGGTCTGGTCTGACAATAATTTGTTTGCCATTTATGAGTGGATTCCAATACGTGGCAATCATCTCACCAATATTTGCATATTTGCTCATTTATTATGTCAGTGGCGTAAGCATGCTTGAAGCAAAAGCCAATAAAAAATGGGGTAAAGATCGGAAATATATTAAATATAAAGAGGAAACACCCATTTTCTTTCCTAAATTTTGAATTAACGCTTATTTTTTAGCGTTTTAAATACCAAAACGTTGATCTATAATAAATATACTTTATATTTAACGATCAGGTTTTAAAGGGGTAATTTAGACATGAAAAAAATTTGGTACCTAACATTGTTGTCGTGCAGCTTTATTTTCGCAGACAACACAGAAATAGAACAAATTCTTGTTGAGAATAATGAGAATATTGCTCTTTCAGAAGAGTCACAAGAAAACGTCGATAATCTTTCATCTGAAAAAGATTCGTTACTAGCAGAATGGAAAGTGGTTGTTAAACAAGTCGAAGGCTTAAAAATTTATAACGAACAAAAAAGAAGACAAATTCAAGCTCAGGAAGATAGGCTTGTAACTTTAGCTGAGCAGACAAGGCAAGTAGTTGTTATACAAAGACAAATACCACCATTAATGCAAAGAATGGCGGATAGCCTTGAGCAGTTTGTATCACTGGATGCCCCTTTTTCATTGTCAGAAAGAACAAAACGTATCAATCAGGTGCGCGCTACTCTTTCTGATCCGAGAGTGACAGCTTCCGAGCAGGTAAGACAAGTTTTAGAGGCTTACAATATTGAGCGTGAATACGGTCGAACCATTGAGACCTACGAAGACACAATTGAGTTAGATGGTGAGGAAAAGGTTGTAAATATTCTAAGAGTTGGAAGATTAGCTCTTCTTTATCAACTTAAAGACCAGAGTGAAGCTGGTATTTGGAATGAACAAAATCAGGCTTGGGAGGAAGTAAGCGGATATAGAATCCCAATACGTGATGGAATTAGGATGGCAAATAAAACTGCGCCATTAGATTTACTTGCAGTGCCCGTTAGGTTTGAAGGAGGTGAAGAATGAAGAAATTATTATTCACTTCGTTATTTGTTCTACTAGCATTTTTTAACATAAATGCTCAAGAAGAATTAGAGGTGGTTGAACCTTCAAATCTTGATATGCTTCTGGAGTTAGTAAAAGAAGGAAAGTCAAAAGAGCAAGCTGAAAATGACAGAAGAGAAAATGAATTCATCGCTGCTAGAAACCGTCAAGGAGAAATCTTAGCTGCAGAACAAAGAGAGCTTGCAAGACAAGAGAGAATTGCTGATGAGTTAGAAGAGATTTTTAGAGCCAACCAAGAAAAATTACGTATTGCCGAAGAAGCATATTTAAAACAGTTAGGTTCACTAAATGAGCTATTTGGTCACATGCAAAGCATAAGTACTGATTCAAGAGTTACATTTGAAACTTCTCTTACTGCTGCAGAGTTTGGGAAAGAAAGGGAAACTTTCTTAGGTGATTTAACTTCAAAAATGGGTGAATCAACTGAATTACCTACGATTCTAGAAATAGAAAGGGTTTGGTATGAGATGATGCGAGAAATGAAAGCAACAGGTGAAGTTGTTAGATTCAATACCAATGTCATCAATGTCGACGGCAGCCAAGCAGAATGTGATGTAGTTAGAATTGGCGTATATAATGCCGTTTGTGGCAGTAGTTATCTTGAATATGTTCCAAGTAAAGGACAATACCAATTTCTAGCAAGACAGCCAGCTGGCCGTTACACTGGTTCAGCTTCTAGAGTTTCAAATGCTGATGCTGCTAGTGGCTATGTTAGCTTTTCCGTAGATCCAAGCGGACCGTCTGGAGGTGCTCTGTTAGCAAACCTCATTCAAAATCCATCTCTGCTTGAAAGAATCAATCAAGGTGGACTTATTGGATATATTATCCTTTTGATTGGTGGTATAACCCTGCTCTTCGCAATTTATAAATACGTTTCATTATTCTTGCTTGGTAGAGCTGTTGATGAACAGCTTACAAGTTCTTCATATGGAGATAATCCTCTAGGCAGAGTTCTAAGTGTTGGGGAAACACATATGAAAGACGCTATAGATAGACTTGAGTTAAAACTAGCAGAATCAATTATGGCAGAGAGGCCAGCGATTGAGCGCGGAATAAGTTTTGTTAAAATTGTTTCTGTAGTAGCTCCATTGGCTGGATTGCTTGGTACGGTAACTGGTATGATTATCACCTTTCAACAAATAACCTTATTTGGAACGGGTGATCCTAAAATTATGGCAGGTGGTATTTCTCAAGCACTTGTGACAACAGTTTTAGGTTTAGTAGTTGCAATCCCAACAACACTTGCTCATTCATTCCTACAATCGTCCGCAAGATCGGTTGTTGATGTTCTTGAAGAGCAAGCAACAGGTATAGTTGCAGAAAAAGCTAAGTAGAAATGTATTGGTTAACAGAAGGTTACATAGCCCTCAGAGATTTCATGGAATCTGGCGGTCCAGTTTTGTGGTATATAGCTCTTTTAGTGACTTTCATGTGGGCATTAATTCTTGAGAGAGTATATTATTTTTTATTTCAACATGATGAGTTTGCTGAGAATATTAGAAAGAGGTATTATGCGATGAAATTTAACACTCCGTGGCATAAATTTCAGTCAAAAACGCGACTCATATCTGAGGGAAAACTTTCAATCAATAGAAATATTCAACTCATTGCTGTGTGCATAGCCTTGTGCCCACTTTTCGGCTTAATGGGTACAGTAACAGGTATGATCGAAGTCTTTCAAGTGATGGCTTTTACTGGTGGTGGAGATGCTAGATCAATGGCTGGTGGAGTGTCGAAGGCAACACTTCCTACAATGGCTGGAATGGTTTCATCATTATCAGGCGTGCTTGCTATGATTTGGGTAAAAAACCAAGTAGAGGAAAAAGAATTATTGATGGGTGATTACGTCACAGGTTATAGTAAAAGAGGTGGAAATCAATGAGAAGAACAGCAATATCTGTAGCAGCAAGAGAAGAAGAAAGCGAAATTAATTTAACTCCAATGTTGGATGTGGTATTTATAATGCTGATATTTTTTATTGTCACTGCAAACTTCATAAAAGAGCCAGGACTAGAAGTAAATAGACCAGACTCTGATACCTCAGAAATACAAGAAGACGCAGCTATTTTAATAGCTATTGGGGGTAATGATGAAATTTATATGGATGGAAGAAGAATTGATGTCAGACAAGTTAAGGCAAATGTGTTGAAACTTCTTGCTGACAATCCTCAAGGATCGGTAGTTATTCAAGCAGACGAAACAGCAAGTGCCGATGCCATTATTCAAGTGATGGATGGTGCTAGAGATGCTGGAGTTTTTGATATATCACTTGCAGCAGAACCAAACTAGATTACTTTATGACATTAGGCAATTTTGCACTCACCAAAAGGCACCTTTTTATTTCTGGTGCCCCATTAGCTGGATTTCTTCTTTTTGTCTTTATGGTGATACTAATTAGTACGGGTGATGCTGGTGATATTACGAAAGCAAGAAAAATTGGCGATGTGATAATGCCTGAACGCGAAATTGAAACTCTATTAACTGATGAAGTTGAACCACCTGAAGAGCCTGAAATAGCACCACCAGATATTGCACCCCCTCAATTAGACACACAACCAATTGCAATTTCTGCGAATACGTCCAAGCCGCAAATAAACTTTAATCAAGGATCAGGCACATTGTTTCGTGATGGTGAATATATACCTTTGTTTAAAGTGCAACCAGTTTATCCGAGAAGAGCGCAAGAAAGAGGTACAGAGGGTTACGTAATAGTAGCATTTACTATTACCGAGTCTGGTACTATTCAGGATCCATATGTTATTGAGGGTAAATGTAGATCTGTAGGCAATAGAGATGGAAACTATAATGATTGTTCATTATTTAATAGTGCAACAATTAGAGCAGCTTCAAAGCTAAAATATCGACCAACCATTCGTGACGGTAAAGCAGTTGCCGTAGAAGATGTTCCACATAAATTTACTTTTGAGCTAGAAGATAGTTAAATAAAAAAATGAGATTTGTATTAATTTTTTCACTCTTATTTGCCTTCAAATTTGAGGCAAATGATCAGTTGGGTTTGCCTGTTTTAGCCACTGAAGCTGAGATAAAAAAACTTCAAAACAAACGTTCTAAGGTATTATCACAAAGCGTTGCTAGAAGAGTCACTAAGATTGTTGAAAGTCTTGATCAGGCGGGCCAACTTGAAGAAGCTAAAGAATTGCTTTTAAAAGATAAGAAAAATTCTGAAGCAAAAGAAAAAGATAGAGAAATTGCTAGAGTTGTAAAAGATGCGGAGTCTGAATTAAAGGAACTTGAAAAGAGAAAAGAGAGCATGAAGAGCTATGATCGCTCAATGCTTTTTTATTACCAAGCCTATATTAATCTAGCTTTTAAAGATAATCTTAATGGAGCAAGAAGAAATTATTTAGACCTTGTCCAAGAAAAAGATGCTACAGCGAGGATTAAGCTTGCTGCCTATTACACTCTAGCTCAGCTTTACCTGTCAGATGAAGATTTCAATAATGGAATAAAATACTTATTTACTTGGTTTAAGACAACTGATCAGCCGACTGCACAAGCATATGTTTTACTTGGTCAAGCTTATTATTTGCAAGATGAATTTAAGAAATCTTTCAATGTAATGAATGAAGCAAAAAGATTGGCTGATGAAACAAACACTACATTTAGAGAAAACTGGTTCTCGATTCTTCTTGCAGTAATGGGAGAGTTAAAAATGAAAGAACAACAAATTCCCGTTTATGAAGAAGTATTAAATCTTTATCCAAAAAAGAAATACTTTGTAAATTTAGCTGGCCTTTATAATTCATTGGATCGTCCGGAGGATTACACCTCTTTACTTAAGACAGCTTACCAAAAAGAACTACTTGATAAGAAAGCAGAATTTCAGTCGTTATCACAAATGTTACTAGCTTCAGGTAATCCTTATTGGGCAGCTGAAGTTATTCTTACCGGGTTGTCTTCTACACCAGGCCTTCAGGTTGTGGATCAAGAATGTAGTATGTCAAAAGTTCTTAATGATGAGGGGAACATTGTTAAGGATAATAAAGGCATTCCAGTGGAAGAAGAAGTTTGTATTGATGTGATGGGTCCAGCATTTGTTAAGCCAGGCTCCTCCGCAGCTCTAGATCAAGATGCAGATGCAGTTTTAGAGGAAGACGAGAGGAACCTTACTATTCTTGCAGAGGCGCTAAGAGCTGCCAAAGAAAGAAAAGAAGCGATAAAAATCTTTGAGAAGCTTGCAAAGATAACTGATGATGGAGAAGCGTATATAGCTATGGGTAATTTGTATTACCTTGATAATGAAATTGATAAAGCAATTAATGTTATTGAAAAAGGTCTAAAGAGAGGTAAGCTAAAAAACCCAGAATATGCACAACTAACGCTTGGACAAGCTTTATTTGAATTGGAGCGTTTTGATGAGGCTAGAGAGGTTTTCACTACTGCAAGTCAAAGTGATAAAGACTCAATAAAAAAATCAGCAAGGGCTTGGTTACAATACACCGACTCAGAGCAAGAGCGTGTAAACAATTTGAAACAAAGGGCACTTTCGCTTACTTAATTTAAACCCTTAAGTACTCTTTGATTGTAAAGTTATACTCATTAACCTCACTTTTCTTAAATTCTTTGCTAGTCAACTCTCTCCATTCTTTAAGATCTATTTGTGGGTAATAAACTTCACCTTCAAGGTGGTCGGCGTCTACCCATGAAACGACAAGTTTATTTATTATGGATTTGGCTTCTTTAAAGACCCCTGCACCACCAATTATTGCTATTTCTTGCTGATTATTTTTTTCACAATATTCTTTGCTTACTGAAATAGCACTATCTAAGTTTTTAACAATTTCTGCATTTTTAATTTTACCAAGTGTAGAACTTACAATCACATTAAATCTATTGGGTAAAACTCTTCCTATTGACTCAAATGTTTTTCGGCCCATGATAATTGGTTTATTCAAGGTATAATTTTTAAAATGCTCAAGATCATCTTTTAATCTCCAGGGTAAATCGTTATTTATACCAATTAGGTATTTAGAATTCATTGCTACAACAGTAGAAATAATCATACTGCAACTTTAGCTGGGATATGTGGATGAAACTCGTAATTAATAAGTTCAAAATCTTCATATCTATAGTCAAATATATTTTTTTTATCAACAATTTTTATCTGTGGTGCCTTAAGAGGTTTTCGTTTTAGTTGCTCCTCAGCTTGTGCAATGTGATTATTGTAAAGATGAGCATCGCCCAAGGTATGAATAAATTCACCCACCTTTAAATTACAAACATTGGCAATCATGTGTGTCAAAAGCGAATATGATGCAATATTGAATGGGACTCCTAAAAAGATATCTGCACTTCTCTGATAAAGTTGACACGAAAGAGTGCCTCCTTGGACATAGAACTGAAAAAGAATGTGACAAGGAGCTAAGGCCATATTTGGAATATCAGCAACATTCCATGCACTTATGATATGTCGACGGCTAGCTGGATTATTTTTTATTTGCTCAATTACATCAGAGAGTTGATCAACAATTCTATTTTTCCCCTCCCACTTCCGCCATTGCTTTCCATACACTGGGCCTAGCTCTCCATTTTCATCTGCCCATTCATCCCAAATCCTTACACCATTTTCTTTTAGATATTTAATGTTTGTTTCCCCTTTCATGAACCACAAAAGCTCATGAGCAACGGATTTAAAATGAATTTTTTTTGTCGTAACTAGTGGAAAGGATTCAGCTAAGTTAAAACGCATTTGATGACCAAAGATAGAAACGGTTCCTACACCCGTTCGGTCGTCTTTTGGTTTTCCATTTTCTTTAGCTAACCTAAGAAGGTTAAGATATTCTTGCATTTTTTATATTCAGGATAAGTACTCCTAATATTAGCATAGGAATGCAGAGTAATTGTCCGGGCGTAATAAAACTAAACAATAAAAATTCATTACCATAAACAGTATCAGGAGATTTGAAAATTTCTGCGAAAGATCTTGCAAACGCATATCCAATTAAAAAGTATCCTGACTGCCGTCCAAGCTTATTTGTTTTCTTAATAGCAAAATTTAAAAATATAAATAACAGAACTCCCTCTAATAGTGCCTCATAAATTTGTGATGGATGTCTCACTAAGCCTTGTGGATCTGTTGGAAAAATTATGCCCCATGCAACTTCAGTAGGCCTCCCATAGAGCTCAGAATTTATGAAGTTAGCAATCCTTCCAAAAAATAGAGCAATTGGTACAGATGGTGCTATCCAATCCATTATTTGGAAGAATTTTATGTTTTTTTGATAACAAAATATACCTATAGAGATAAGAACTCCAATAAGACCACCATGAAAAGACATACCTCCCTGCCATATTTTGAGAAAATATAAAGGATCCTCTAGTTGCAGGTGCATTTCATAAAAAAGAACATTTCCCAGTCTGCCACCAATAACTGCTCCGAAGAACAATCCATAAACAATTATTAAATCACTAACCTCATCTTTTGTAAGGCGGATAGAAAACTTTCCTCTTCTACTTACAGCATGCAGATAAACAAGGTAGGCACCTAAAACGTATGAAATACCATACCAATATATGTTAACAGCATCCCCCCAGAAACCACTTATTGGAATTGATATAGCAACCGGATTTATAAAACTTGGATATTCCATATTACGCAAAAAACCAATATAAAAAGACTGGTACTAGTTGAAGAGCATATAATATTTGAAAAACTTTCTCGTTAACTTTTTGAACCATTTGTGCACCAAACCTTGATGCAAAAGAGCTGAATATCACAATTCCCAAAAAACTTAATATGTTTAAATAACCAAGTGAATAATCAGGTAAACCTTTTTGCCCCCATCCCAGAAAAACATATGAGGTTGAACCAATTAAACTTATTGGAAAGGTACAAACCACTGCAGTACCCACTGATTTTTTCATGGTTTCCCCCATTAATCTTAGAAACGGACCAATAAAGATACCGCCCCCAATTCCAAAAGCTGCAGACAGCATTCCAACACCTCCCCCAAACGGTACGGTGATATAGGTTGCTAGCCCTTTTGAATTTTCTCTATCCTTGATGTTAAAGAACAAACGCATAGAAATTAAAAACATAAACCCTGCAAAAATATTTTTAAATAGTTCTTTATCAATTTCCACTAGGATGTAGGTGCCAAGAATTGTTCCGATCGAGATCCCAAGAAATAATTTCCAAAAGATCTCCCAAGAAATTGAGTTATTTTTTTGGTGCACAGATACTGCTGATAAAGAATTTACAATAATGCAAGCTAGGGCTGTTCCAACAGATATAGGAATACTTATTTCATCTGAATAACCGAGTGTCTTATACATGAGATGCAAACAAGGCACTATCACTAAACCGCCTCCAACCCCAAAAAAGCCAGCCATAAAACCAGAAACTATACCAATCAAAGGATAAAGTAGAAATTCAATCATCTTTTATTTTTTTACCTCTTTATCACCTAAAGAGATAAGTTTGTTAATTCTGGTGCTAATTGACCCAGAGCCATCGACAAGTTTATTTTTTGCATCATCGAACTTTTTTTGTGTAGTTGCTATGCTATTCCCTAAACTATCCATCGATGAGACAAACCCAGCCAGTTTTTCAACAAGCTTTCTTGCTTCTTCATATATCTTAAAAGCTTGTTCGCTTTGTTTATCTATTCGCCACAAATTTTCAAACATGTGAATTGCCATATGTAGCTGTGTGGGACTGAGCAAAGCAATATTTTTTTTAGTTGCATAGTTTATTAGATTCGGGTCATACCTAATGGCAATATTAAGTGCATCATCAATACCTAAAAATAAAAATGTCATTCCAGGTGTCTTTAATTCTTTAATATCAGAATATTTTTTTTCTGATAGTTCAGTGATGCGGTCTTTTACTGTTTTTGAATGGGTCTCACCACAACTATCCCTCAAGGATTCATCCTCTGCAGAACAATAATCATAATATGCTCTAAATGAAAATTTAGAATCTATAATTAAATTTCTTTCATGAGGTAGATAGACTATTGCATCAGGCCTTTGATCTTTGGTACCTTGTTCACTCTCAACCTTATAGTTTTCTTGAAGTACATAATGAACATTTTCTTGTAAGCCTGAGTTTTCAAAAAGCATTCTAAGCTTCATCTCGCCATAGTCCCCCTGGGTTTTGCTATCACCACGAAGAGCATTGGCAAGATTTGTGGTATCAGAGGTTATTTGGTTGGTTCTCTCTATCAAACCGTCTATAGTTGTTTTCGTCTGTGCATGTATCTTAATCTGTTGGTCAGAATTTTTTCTTATTTGCTCTTCATAATCTTTCATGCGTTCTTTGAGCGGATCTATTATTTTTTCAATACTTTCTTTTGAAGATATCTTGAAATCCTCTTCACGCTTCTTGAATAAGTTTTCAATCGTATCTGATAATTGGTCTGTTTTTGGGTTAGAATCTTTCCCTCGAAAGAATAAAATAATAATTAAAAAAAAACTTAGGACAAGAAAAAAAGCAATAACAATTAGTAAGACCATTTCCATATGAGTATTTTAGAACAAATAAAGAAGGAACTCCCTTGGCTTGATGATAATCTTTCATTTGATTTAACAAGAGGCAAGCCATCGGCGGACCAACTTAAGGTGACTGAGAATATAATGGCTAGTCTAGCTCTTCCCTTTGAAATGGATGGAATAGATTTAAGAAACTATGGTATCCCCGAGGGAATACCATCAGCAAGACAGCTTGGATCTGAAATTTTGTCTACACCATTTGAATTAACTTTGGCGCTTGATAACTCCTCATTAACAATTATGCAACAAGTTGTTTCATGTGCTCTACATTTAGGATTTGCGAACATTAAGCTCTCAAAAAAAAGTAAATTTATATGTCCTGTTCCTGGCTATGACAGACACTTTAAGCTCCTTGAAAACTTTGGCATTGAAATGATGACTGTAAACTTCTCAGCAGATGGCCCAAACCTTAATGAAATTAAAACCCTACTTGAAGATGATGCAGTCTCGGGGATAGTTTGTGTTCCACGGCACTCAAACCCTACAGGCCATACCTATTCAGACTCAAATATATCGAACATGTTTGAGATGTTTGCCAAAAAGAAAAATAATTTTATGATTCTTTGGGATAACGCCTATGCCTGCCATGATTTAAAGATCACTCCTGAGCAACAACCTATTATGTCCGTAGCAAAAAACCTTAATCTTGAAAATAATTTATTTATAGTTGGGTCAACTTCGAAAATTACTCTTGCAGGTGCAGGCTTAGCATTCTTCTCAAGCAGTGAGTGCAATATAGAAAAGTTTATTGATTACAGAAACTCAATTACTCCAGGTCCAAATAAAATTAATCAAGCTCTTCATGTTAACTACTTTAAAAAGGTCAGTCTTGATGCGCAGATGCAGGCATTAAGAGAATTAATTCTGCCAAAGTTTAATCTCACCGAGAAATATTTGACTGAATTGCATGAAATGGGACTTTGTGACTACATTCCTCCTACCGGTGGGTATTTCATATCTTTTGAATCAAGGAAACCAAATGCTGAAGAAATTATTTCTGAATGTGCTAACCTTGGTCTAAAATTGCTGCCTTTGGGTTCATGTTTCCCATATATGCAAGACCCCAAAAAAAATAATATTAGGATCGCACCAACATTCCCGAATCTAGAAGGACTGGATAAATGTTTACAAATTTTCAGTTCAGTTGTGAAAAAATTGAACTAATTCTTAAATTTTCCTTCCAATATAGATATTAGTCGTAGTCGGCCCAAATTAAATTTGCCGCAACTGACCTGAATGGACGCCAGTTACTTGCAATAGTCGTCATATCCTCAACGCTTGGGCGCTCATTCAGGTTTTTTAGTTTTTTTACACCTTCTTGCAAACCAATATCGTTCTCAGGCCAAATATCAGGTCGAGATAAAGAGGCCATAAGGTAGCAATCTGCTGTCCACTTTCCGATACCTTTAAATTTGCACAAAAAATCTCTTGCTTCTTCATCTGTCATAGTCGGGATGATAGAGTAATTGAGATTGCCATTAATTTCTTCATTAGCAATCCCTTGAAGATAGGATATTTTTGGCCTACTTAGTCCAGCAGCTCTCAGTTTATTAGTATCAATTTCTAAAAAACTTTTGGCTGTAATGTTGCCCATTAATGCACTAGTTTTATTTTTTATTGCCTGGGCAGCTTGTACTGAAACCTGTTGTTCAATGACTAAAAACATAATTCCTACAAAACCTTCAGGGCGAAGAAAAAAATTTATTCCTTGATTAGGAATGATTTTTCTAAAATTTGGTTCAGCCTTGAGGAGGTGCTTAATCCCCTTCCTGAAAATGAGTTTATTCACTTTTTTTGCATTCCACTTTCAAGCATAAAGCTTAAGAAGTCGTCAAATCGGTCTTGACCAAAGAAAAACTTACCATTGTGAACTAACAATGGCACACCATGATGACCTGCAGCTAGTTGTTGTTTTTGATTGTGTTCAATATCAGCAATTATTTCTTCTTCTTTCTCAGCCATTTCATTTTCTAGTATTTCTAAACTCAACCCAACTGAACTGCAGATTTCGTCAAGCAGGGCTCTTTCATACCACCCATTTTTATTACCGAATATGTTATTTGACAAAGCAAGAGCAAAATTTAATCCCTCACCATGGTAGTGTGCAGCTTGACCTAAATGGCATACGTAAAAAATGTAGGGTTGTTCAGACGATATTTTGCCTGTTAAAAGATTTTGATTAATAGGATCTGGCCTAGGCTTATAGAATTTCATACCCAATTTATTTGCTACTTTTCGGTAATCCAGAAGACGCCAAAAAAAATAAGTCAACATGTTCTTGTTTTTGAAAAAGTGAGGCTCTCTTATTGCAAGTGGGTAAACTAACTTAAAATTAACTTGAACCTTATATTCTTCTTCCAGTTTTTTTAGACGTGGAAGTATAAAGTAAGAGTAAGGACTTCTATAGGAGAAATAAAAATCAACCTTCATACAAATATATTATCATTTTAAATTTTAAGTCATACGTGACAAAAAAAATGTTGGTAAATTTTTCTTAGACTATGATGTCTCAATCAGATTCGTAATCTCAATTGGCAATATTGACTCGCTCGTGAGGTTTGTTATTTTCAAGTGCCTCCATTCCCTCATCTTGTGTAAGATCAATTGCAGTAGAAGCTAGTAAAGGTGGTTGATATATTGAGCTTTTGGCGTTTGCTACATGAAGTTGTAATAAGTCTCGTAGTTCACTCACTTTTTCAGTATGGATTGTAGATAATTCAATTTTTTCGATTGGATCAGTCTTAAGATTATACAACCAGGTTTTTTCTGGAAATTTTGAAATTTGAAGCTTCCAATCATCTTTAATTACTACTTGATTATGCCCAGTTTTCCAAAAAAGCGGTCTTTTTGCTATGTCTAGATTATCTGCAAATAGGTCTACCCCATCAGTATTGGAACTAAGGGGTTGATTGATAAGGCCTTGAATGGTTGGTAATAAATCAATATGGGCAGCACGCTCATTAATTTCCTTTGATTGAATTCCATTTTTCCAGAAAATTAAAGGGACCTTTATTCCACCTTCAAATAATGTAAGTTTCCAGCCACGATATGGAGAGTTGATATAACGTAGATCTATATATCCTGCACCTCCGTTGTCACTGGTAAACACAACCCAAGTATTTTTATCTAGTCCATTATCTTTTAGTGTTTCGATTATTTTGCCAACACTTCTATCCAAAGCTCTTATCATAGCTGCATATACTCGTAACTTGTGATCTTTAATTTCTGTAAGTGCATTGTAATCTTCTCTTTTAGCTTGCAAGGGTGTATGCACTCCCCAGTGTGCTAAGTAAAGAAAAAACGGCCTGTTCTTATTGGCTTCAATTACTTTTATTGCTTCATTAGTAAAATAATCAGTCAAATACCCTCTTGGTTCAAACCAATTATCGTCTCTTGAGGTTTCATTGAAGGAAACCGCAGCATCCATTGTTGCCCATAAAAATTTATCGATTGGATCAGATGTAATTTTTGCATTTACAACATCCGGGCTATCTTCTGGCATAAATAAACCACTAGCCATAAGTAAGCTTTCATCAAATCCACGCGCCAATGGATGAAAGTCTGGACCCCTTCCTAAATGCCACTTTCCAATATGGGCAGTATAGTAATCAGCTTTCTTAAGGGAGTCGGCAAAGGTTAACTCTTTTGTGGGAAGTCCTTGTAAGTCGTAAGGAGGATTATTTTTGATATTCTCATCGAATAATGTTGTGGTACCTCTTCCTAAAAGATGCAGTGCTCTTGCCATACCATCTGGCATAGGAGTAAATTCATAGCCAGTAGACGTTGCATAACGACCGGTAACGATCATGCCTCTTGAGGGGGCACAGCTAGCACTTCCTGCGTAGGCATTTTTAAATTTTATACCATTGTTAGCAATAAAATCGATATTTGGTGTTGAGACAGTGCCTCCAGGAGTAAGATCATCATATCCTGTCAAATCGTTTATACCCAAGTCGTCAGCAACAATGACTATTATATTTGGACGATTATCAATTCTTACTTCAGGCCCTTGTTTCCAAGAAATTTCTCTGTTTATAGAGACCTCATTGCGATCAAAAACAAAATTTATAATATACAAAAAGAATAATTCTTTCCAAAAAAAAGCTATAGAAGTAATTATTATCAAAAGGACACTGATAAAAATTTTTAATTTCATTTTTTTCTTCGCAGCAAATAAAACAACACCAAGGATACTAATCCAATGACTGCAATTACAGGCATGATTAATTCATTAAACCTTCTTTTGGCAGTATTTATTGTCATTTCAGTAACCCAAGAGTAACTCTTTGGTAGTTCCACAACACCATTCTTCTTTACGTAATCATTGTAGTCACTTATGAGCTCATCTAGAATCTCAGGATTGCTTATTGATAAGTCATTGGTTTCGCCTGGATCGTCACTAAGATTAAAAAGATACCATTTATTATCACCAATGGGTGGCCTATTACGAACAATCTTGTAATCACCTTTGAAAAGAGCTGAATTTCCAGTAACTTCGAGCCCAATATATTCATCCTTTTTATAAACTCTAGCTTGATCTCCGGCAAGAACCTTAATAAGTGATTTACCTATCATCTGGCTGTCTCTTTGAACTCCAATGATGTCACTTATAGTTGGCGCAATATCTGTTATAAATGTAAATTTATCGTATCTTCCTTGCTTTATATTTGGTCCTGAAATTATTAAAGGAACCTTCAATCCACCTTCGTGCATGTGAAATTTGAATAGATGACTTGGTGCAGCCATTGCCTGTGCAAACTCTGTCCCTATAAAAACATAGCTATTTTCCTCTCCTAAAGTTTCATAGTCTCTGTTATAAGATGTTGTCTCAATCCAAGCACGCCATTCAACGTGGTCGCTTGGGTCGTTACCCTCAGGGCCATTATCTGAAGTAACGATAAATATTGTGTCTTCATATAAGCCTTCTCTTTTAAGGAACTCAACAAATCTTCCTAAATGAAAATCAAGCGCATTAAGCATACCTGCAAATACAGCTGCACTTTTAATAAATATCTCTTTGTCCATAGAGCTTGTTGCATCCCAGCTATCAAAAATATCGAACGAAGAAACAGTCGGCTTATCAGCAGGAAATACTCCTTTTTCAATTGCTCCTTTTAAACGTTTTTCTCTTAACATCTCCCACCCATCTTTATATAAATTTAAGTATTTATTAGTAAATTTTTTAGGTGCTTGCAACGGAATATGTTGAGCCTGAAAAGAAAGATAAGAAAAAAAAGGCTTGTCGTTTTCTATTTCATTTGTGATGTATGAAATCATCTGATCAACAATAAACTTCGAGGAATAAAAATTATCAGGTAATTTTGTGGGCTTTCCATTTTCAAACCATGGCGCCTCATTATAGTATGGAAGGTAGGAGTGATTTGAATAATTATCACCTCCTGTGGCATCTAAAATAAATGTTTTTTTGAAGCCACGATTGAAAGGCAGGGCCGCTGTTTCCTCACCACCAAAACCTAAATGCCATTTCCCAGTCATGTAGGTGTTATAGTTATTGGCCTGTAGGATTTCGGCAATAGTTTTTGCCTCTGGTACTAGGTAACCTTCATAACCTGGTGTGCTCCTGAGGCCACGGGGCATAACTTCTGGAATCATTGGCAAGCCAGTATTATGATTATCCATACCAGTGAGAAGCATTGCACGTGAGGGCGCACACTCTGAAGTGGCATGATAGTTTGTAAATATTAATCCATTTTTTGCTAGAGCATCAATATTTGGTGTATCTATTTCACTACCATAAGCACCTAAATCAGTTAACCCAAGATCATCTATTAGGATGAGAACAATATTTGGCTTCGTATCAGCTTTAATGCTAAAAATAACCATTGCAATTAGCAGGAAATTAAAAAATTTCATCTTTTAATAATAAACTATATTTTTAGTTCAAATGATTGATTTATTTACATCACCAACACCAAATGGCTATAAAGTTTCCTGCACCCTTGAGTATCTCAATATTCCATATCAAGCACATTTAGTAAATCTATTAGAAGGTGAACAGTTTAAAAAATCTTTTCTTAAACATAGCCCAAATGGAAAAATTCCAGCCATCTATCATAGGGAAGAAAAACTTTCACTTGCAGAATCAGGTGCCATATTAATCTATCTTGCTGACATGTCTGGTAAGTTAATACCTCCAGATGGCCCGGAAAGATATAAAGTTATTGAATGGCTCATGTTTCAAATGGGACATATTGGCCCTATGATGGGCCAATCAAATGTTTTTTTTCGATACTTCCCAGAAAAAATTGATTCAGTCATTAAAAGATATCACAAAGAATGTCGAAGATTATTTGAGGTTGTTGATAATAGACTTAAAAATCAAGACTGGCTTGCAGATGATTTTTCTATTGCAGATATTGCTAACTGGTGCTGGATTCGCACATATAAATGGTCAGGTATTGAAGTGAATGGTCTTGATCATTTACAGGCTTGGCTTGAAAAAATAAAAAAAATGCCAAAGATTCAAAAGGGATTAGATGTACCGGTTTCTCGCGATATCTTAAAACAGAACTCCGAGAAAGATTTAATTAAATTCTCAAAAAAAATCCTCACAAAATAATATAATTTTACAATGGCTCTAGAATCAATTTTTCTTATATTTGTTTCGGTTGGAGTTTTTTCAGCTGCTTTGGGTTATGGTGTTTTTCCCTCAAAAAGCCTTCCATTTCTGTACGGTATTTCATTAACAAATAAAAATATGGCTAATATATTTCGTGCTGTTACCGGTTTATACATCGCATTTGCGGTATTTTGGTTTCTTAGTGCATTTCATATTGAACTATATTTTTCAGCGATATTAAGTCTTATCTTGTTTATGTCTGGAATAGCTTTTGGAAGGATTGCCAGCATTATCCTTGACGGTTTGCCAGATATTATTATTGTAGGATACTTAATAATCGAGCTGGTACTTTTATCAATGGGATATTTTTTAATTTTGGGAATTTCTTAGTGAGGAAACTTTATAGTTAAATAAAGGTCATGGTTGGAGAGAGTATTAAGCTTCCTTGTGGGCAACTGATAAAAAATCGCTTTTGTAAATCAGCTATGACAGAGCGAATTGCTGGCCAGGATAATTTTGTTAACAAACGTCATTTAAATTTATACGATTTTTGGAGTAAGAGTGGTGCTGGCATTCTTCTTACTGGCAATGTTCAAATTGATCGCATGCATATGGAGGGGCCCTCAAATGTTTGTATAGAAAAATCAACATATAAAGAGCAACTTAAAAAACTAAAACAATGGGCTGAAATTTCAGAAAGCCATGGATCTAAATTATGGATGCAGCTAAGTCATGCAGGTCGTCAAACACCAGGTGAGATGAATGCAGCTCCTTTGGCTCCATCATCAGTTCCACTCGACATTAAGGCTCCAGGAAGAAAATTTGGAGCACCAGTTGCAATGACCGAAGAGCAAATAATTGATGTTATAAATCGTTTTATATTTGCTGCAACGGTTGCCCAAGACTCAGGATTTTCAGGGATACAAATTCACTCTGCTCATGGATATCTTATGTCAGAATTTCTATCACCTGATGTAAATAAAAGGACTGATGCTTGGGGTGGGGTGATAAAAAATAGATCCAGAGCATTAGTTGAAATAATTCGAGGATGTAGAAAACGACTCGGTACTGATTTCCCTATCTCCGTAAAGATAAATTCCTCAGATTTTCAAAAAGGTGGATTTTCTGCTGAGGATTCCATAGAAGTTGCAAAAATCTTGAGCAGTGAAAAGATTGATCTTCTGGAAATCTCGGGTGGTACATACGAACACGTAAGCTTTTTGGATGCAGGCGAAGATTTAGGAATAAATTCAAAGCCAAAAGAAATAAGACGAGAAAGCACAATTGCAAGAGAAGCTTATTTTCTTGAATATGCTAAAGACATAAGAGAAGTTATGAACATTCCTTTGATGGTAACTGGAGGATTTAGAACAAAAAAAGCAATGAATTCTGCACTTAAAGAGGGCTTTTGTGAAGTTATTGGTGTTGCAAGACCACTCTGTTCACATCCATACTGCGTGCAAGATCTTCTTGATGGTCAAATTGAAAAACTACCTTCTTATGAGGAAAGACTTCGGCTTGGAAATGGATGGCTTTCACCAAACAGCCCATTTAATCTAGTTAGGGCTGCAAACTTTTTAAGCTCACAATATTGGTTTTATACTCAAATTAAAAAAATGGCAGATGGAAAACTGCCCGATCTTAATTTTGGGCCTCTAGCTGCACTACTAAGCGAATACAAAATAGACTATAGGGGTTATAGAGATTTCAAAAAAGCTATTTAATTTTAATAAGCTGCTTACCAAAATTTCTCCCACTTAATACATCCCTCAGGGCTTGTGGTGCATTTTCAAATCCCTGAGTTATGCTCTCTCTGGTCTTGATTTCCCCTCGATTCATATGATCATGAAGAATGTATGTTGTTTCCTCAAATTTATTCAACCATTCGGTAACTACAAAAAATCTGTGCCTAGGTTTTGGGTTCAAAGTCGATAGAACATGAAAAGGAGTTTCTTCGCCAGCGATGTTCGTTGAATTATATTTTGAAATAAAGCCACATATTGGAACCCTAGCACCTTTGTTTAAAAATTTTGAAATCATTTTTGTAATTTCACCACCAACATTCTCAAAGTAGACATCAATACCATCTGGACAGAATTCTGAAAGTTTTTCAACAACATTTTCATTCTTATAATCAATACACTGGTCAAATTTTAATTCTTCCGAAACGAATTTTGATTTTTCTGGTCCTCCGGCAATTCCAATAACCTTACAGCCCATTTGTTTTCCAAGTTGTCCAACTACACCACCAACTGCTCCAGATGCTGCAGATACAACTAGGGTTTCTCCAGGTTGAGGTTTGCCCACGTAATTTAATCCAAAATATGCTGTCCTGCCAGGCATACCTAATGTTCCGAGAAATATACTGCTATTAAATTTACTTTCAGGTACTTTAAGAATAGAAGGATCTGAATCTTTTGTTCTTATATAAGTTTGCCACCCCTGATGCACTGTCACTAAGTCTCCAACTGCATAATTCTTAGATTTTGATTCAATAACTCTGCCCACACTTTCACCAACCATAACTTCACCTATCTTTAGTGGAGGTGTATAAGACAAGCTATCGTTCATCTTTCCTCTCATATAAGGATCTATCGAGAGGTATTCTGATTGAATTAGAATCTCATTATGATTTAAATCCGTAATTGTTTCGGTATCGAGTGCCCAACATTCATCTTCAGGCATACCTTTGGGCCTTTTATTTAATAAAAAGCGGGAGTTATGGTAATTCATACAACACCTTAACCCTTTTTTGCTTTATGTTTCATATACATATTCATGAAAAAAACCATAATCTTTGAGGCATATGTTGCTAGGTGGATTTTTAATGTTTTCATAACACTTAAATGGTGCCCAGAGGTAGAATCGAACTACCGACACAAGGATTTTCAGTCCTTTGCTCTACCAACTGAGCTATCTGGGCACAAGATGGAATATATTAACTGCTTATATGCATCAAAGCAAAGGCATGCTCTGATGAAAAAAGCTCTATTCTTTTCCATTTTGGCATAGCCGCTCCGCCTCCTGAACCATGCCCCGCACGCAATGTATCTAATAGCATTACAGGATTGTCACAGCCTTGATACTCTTGTGCTCGAGCGACAAATTTATAGGAGTGTGAAGGTACGACTCTATCGTCTCTTCGAGCAGTGGTTACCAAAGTTGGCGAATAACATTCACCTTTTTTAAGTTGGTGATAAGGAGATATACCAATATTAAAGTCAAAGTCTAAATCGTTAAGTAAGGGACTACCATAATCACCTCGCCAACCCCAACCTTCAGTAAATTCAGTAAATCTCAACATATCAAGCACGCCAACTGCTGGCAATGTGGCTCCAAAATAGTTTGGATTCTGAACTAATGTTGTTCCGACAAGGAGGCCACCATTTGATCTCCCACTTATGGCTGTTGACTTACGGTTTCCAATTCCTTTTGATTCTAGGTACTTCGAGGCATATAGAAAATCATCAAATACATTTTGTTTTTTTATTAACCGTCCAGCATTATGCCAACTTTTTCCAAGCTCCCCTCCACCTCTGATATTAGCAATTGCAACAACACCTCCAAGTTCAAGCCAGCCAACATACTTTCTGCTAAAAGTAGGCCTAATAGATATGTTGTAGCCACCATAACCATAAAGAAAAACAGGTGTATTATTATTAATCTCTAAATCTTTTTTATGAAAATAAGTTAATGGTACTTTTGTTCCGTCTTTGCTTTCATAATAAGTAAAAGTTTTTGTATAAGAACTAGGATCAAAATTAGAAACCTTATCTTCCCAAAATATCAAGAACTCTTTAGTCTCCAAATCGAGGTCAATGTATCTTTGGGGCTGAATAAAATCTGATGCAGAAAATCGAAGTTTGTCTTTGTACATACTAAATGAGCTTAAAGTGCCCGATATTTCTGGAGGGATACTGTAAGAAAGCTCCTCCCCATCAAGAGAGTAAAATTTAATAAGAGAATTCATATCTTTGTTAACTGAGTTTGTAACTATGAAGTCTTCAAGAATGCTTACACTTTTTAAAGCATATTCTGTCTCAGCAACAATTTCGACAATTTCTCCACTGAAAAGGATTTTTACAAGCCTAGAATTAGGCGCTTGATAAGTAGTTATAAAAAATAAGCCTTCCTCGTCATCACTCTGATAGTCGAAGCTAGCAACATTTTTTGGGGTTGCAAGCTCCCACGAATTATTAATTCTGATAACATAATGGTTCTCTTCTTCGGATCCGTTTATTACTCTTATCAAAGGGATATTATTTTCCCCAACAAAACTAAGACTATAATTCTCCTCTGGATTAATCTCACCATAGAATAGTGTTTCTTCTTCCGTTTCAAGATCAAAGTAATAAATCGCAGCATTGAGACTTTGCTCACAAAGCCTGTTTTGTTCAGCAGGCTTGGGATACTTGTTAAAATAAAAACCTTTTGAGTCTTGGTCCCATGTTATTGAAGAGAACTTCACCTCATCAACCTGAGTAGTTAAATCCTTTTTAGTTTGAAGATCTTTAATAATAATTGTTCGCCAATCAACTCCTCCATCGGAAATGCTATATGCAAGGAATCTCTCATCGGGACTCAAAGAAACATTTGCAAGATTAAGCGTCTGGTCGTCAGACCAAGAATCAGGATTAAGAATGACTTCATTATCTGACTTTCTAATATATTGATTATGTTGATTGCTTCCAGAATTGTAGTAGAAATAATTGCTTTCTTCATCAAAATAACTCATTGAGAAGTACTCAGAAGAATACGCCTCCGATATTTCTTTAAATATTTCACCAAATTTTGAATTCATTAAATATTTATTTGTAAAAGCATTCTGTTGGTCAGACCATTCGATGACTTCCTTATCTTGACATTGCTCCATATACAAATATGGATCTTCAATAGTTTCACCATGAGCCTCATAAGAAAGTGCCTGTTTTTTTGTGACTGGATAATCAATGTTTGAAACGTTACATCCAAATAATATCAAAGGGATAATTAAATATATTTTTTTCATAAGGTAATTTTAATATATTATTGTGGCTTGAGAAAAATGAGTTATATAAAACATAGAGACGAAGTCATATCAGCAATTCATAAATCACAAATTAAATTTGTGATTGTTTCCAGTGGCGGCGGCAGTGAAGCAATCTCAGCACTACTTAAGGTTCCTGGTGCAAGTAATTCTGTTTTAGAGGCACACATCCCATATGCAAGAGAATCAATTGACTACTATTTACTCAGAAAGCCAGATTTTTATTGCTCTCAAGACACGTCACTTCGTATTGCTGCAAAAGCATATAGCGCAGCAAAGAAAATAGCTCCAAAAATAAATCATGATGATCTCTTCGGTGTCGGAATTACTGCATCACTATCAACAAAGAAAAAGAAGAGAGGCAATCATAGGTTTCATATTGCATTGCATACAAGAAAATTTAGTAGATTCTTATCTGTGAATTTAAAAAAAGGGTTACGTACTAGAAGTGAGGAAGAAGATTTACTATCTTCATTTATTGTATCGGAATTATCAAAAATATCAGGTGGTCATTATGAGCCTCAGCCATTAACTGAAGAGGTTTCTGCAGAAACAATCTATGCAGACGATCCTTGGATAGATTTAGTAGATGAAAGGATTAATTTTGTTTCATCTTCTAAGCAGAAGCCAAAGGTTGTTTTTCCAGGTGCTTTTAATCCAGTTCATTCAGGCCACAGAAAAATGGAAAAGATTGCCAAGGATATGACTGGAAGTAAGGTGTATTTCGAAGTGTGCATCCAAAACGTCGATAAACCACCAATGAGCTATAAACATGTTAAAGATACATTAGATCAATTCGAGCAGTCTGATTGTTGGGTGTTAACCAAGGCTGGGAAATTTCCTGAAAAAGCAGAAATTTTTAAAGGATCTACTTTTGTCATTGGTGCTGATACCTTACTTCGAATGTTTGATGAGAGATTTTATGCAAGTAAAAATGAAATGCATAGAGAGTTCGAAATATTCAATGAGAATGATAATAACTTTCTTGTCTTTGGAAGAGAATATCAAGGCAAATTTTATACTCTTGAAGACATTTCGATTCCAAAACATATTATTACAAGATTTCAAGGACTAAATAAAACACAATTTAGTGATTCAAGTTCATCAAGCAATATTCGAAAAGAAAAAAGTGAATAATAAATTATTCAGGAATGAAGCCTTTTGGTTTTTGGTAGCCTTTATTCTCAAAAAAAAGATGCATTTGTTGGTTAAGCCACTTTCTACTCTCCTTATTAGAAAGATCTAACCTATTTTCATTAATGAGCATGGTTTGCATATTTAACCAATCTTCCCAAGCTTTTTGGGAATAATTCTCCATAAGCACTTTACCCAATTGACCAGGCATTGGCGGGAACACCATCCCATCAAGGTTTTGCTTATATTTCTTACAAAAAACTTTTGGCATATTGTTCTAATTTATCAGAGATAGGTTTTGGCGTCGGAAGGTTATTAAATTCATTCTTATTGATCCATTTGCCACCTTTAGGCGTACCACTTGTCACTAAGAATTCTAAGTGTAATTCCCTGTGGGAGAGACCGTGTTTAATTTCTCGATTGTTATTTTCTACAATCTTATATGGTGGCATCCAAAGCTCATTCCAAAAACCAAGATCCATATTTTTAATCATATAAATACACCCATCCCTTTTATATATCTCATAATTTAAAAAAACCTTCTTTTTAGGAGTCTTTTTTTTCTTATATGTATAGAAGCTTCCATTTTTTTTAGATAGACACCATCTTCCTAATGGACATTCATCACATTGAGGGTTGTGAATATGGCAAATAGTCGCCCCTATATCCATTATCCCTTGTTGAAAAAGAAATGGATTAGATTTGTCTAGAATCTTCTTCGATAATTCCCAGAATTTTTTTTCTTGGTAAGATTCCTGATTATAAAGTCTACCCACAACTCGTTTTACATTCGCATCAAGAATAGGGAAAGGTTTTCCATAAGCAATAGATAGGATTGCTCCAGCAGTAGATTTTCCAATACCTGGCAAGCTTATTATATCTTCAAACTCATCTGGAAATAGACCGTTGTAGTCTTTGAAAATCTTCTCTTTTGCTTGGTAGATAAATTTTGCTCTGCGGTAGTAGCCAAGACCTTTCCATAAGATTAGGATTTCTTCTTCAGAAGCATTTTTAATGCTTTCTAAATCAGGATATTGTTCAATAAAATTTAAGAAATAATCCTTTGCAGTATTTACTTGTGTTTGTTGAAGCATCATTTCTGATATCCAGACTCGATAAGGTGTTGTCTTTATTCTCCAGGGTAGGTCTTTTCGTCCATTTTTTTTGTACCATGTGGTGACTTCAGACCCAATCATATTTTTTGATATCTCCATTTGTCGAGGTATAAAATATTGGTTCTCCAGTACCTATTTCTATATTTACTATTTCATCTTCTGAAAAGTTTTCTAAATATTTCCTTAAAGCCCTCAGAGAATTTCCATGCGCAGATATAAGTACATTTTTTCGAGCATTTATTTCAGGGACTATAATTTTCTTAAAGTAAGGGATTACCCTTTGATATGTATCAAAAAGGCTTTCACCTCCAGGTGGAGCCGTATTATATGATCTTCTCCAAATTTGTACCTGTTTTTCGCCAAATTTTTGCCTTACTTCGTCTTTATTGAGTCCAGTAAGATCACCATACTTGCGTTCATTTAACGCCTCATCTTCAACAACAGGTATATCTTCTTGACTAAGTAATTTTAAGATTTTAATCCCTGTATCTTTTGCTCTAATAAGTTTGGAGGTAAACATAACATCAAAAGTAATGCCAAAATCATTTAGTTTATTTGCTGCCTCCTCTGATTCCTTAATGCCTTTATTAGTCAGACCTGGATCTTTCCAGCCTGTAAAAAGGTTAAGTTTATTCCACTCACTTTGACCATGTCTTATTAAAACAAGAAAATTGCGATTCATTCTTTTATAGTTAAATAGTATATTGTAATTATTTAAAATAAATATAAATGGATCTGTTTGATTTCTTAGCCTCAAGGTGGTATTTGACTTTACCACTGCTAGTTACATTAATATCTTGGTGGTTTTATGAGAGCAATAAAGGTGGGAGAAAGATTTCACCTAGCGAAGCAGTATCTCTAAATAATTCAGGAGATGCTATTATACTTGATATAAGACCAAGGGATGCATTTGAATCTGGTCATATTCACGGATCTATAAATATTCAAAAAGAAAACTTTTCTAAGCAAGAACATCTTTTAAATCAAGGCAAATCCGTAATAGTTATAAGTGAAAATGGTCTTGACGCAGGTGGTGCAGGTGTTGAACTTAAAAAACTTGGAGTTGGGGAAGTGCTCTTATTAAGAAACGGCTTAATTTCTTGGGCAGAAGAAAGCCTTCCACTAGTAAAGTAGAAGGCTTAAAAATTACTTAGATAAAGTTCCTACAATGTGTGCAAGAATTTTATATGGGTCTGCGTTAGAGGCTGGCCTTCTATCTTCAAGGTAGCCATTCCAATCATGCTCTACAGTATAAACAGGGATACGGATACTCGCTCCTCTATCACTTACCCCATATGAAAACTCTGTTATTTTTTGAGTTTCATGTAGACCGGTAAGTCTTTGATCATTATCAGAGCCATATGATGCTATTCCTTCAGCATGAACAGCACCAAGTTTCTCGCATAAAGATGAAAAGAGTTGCTCAGAACCGTTTGATCTCATTTCTTCATTAGAAAAATTTGTGTGCATGCCTGAACCATTCCAGTCTCCAGATTTTGGTTTAGGATGAATATTCACACCAACTCCAAAATCTTCAGCAACTTTATAAAGTAAATATCTGCTTACCCACAAGTCATCAGCAGCTTTAATGCCTTTTCCAAAACATTGATATTCCCATTGGCCCAATGCTACTTCAGCGTTTGTTCCGGTTAGTGTCAAGCCTGCATCTAAGCAAGCCTCCAGATGGGCCTCAGAAATTTCTCGTCCTTGAACATTGTCTGCACCAACTCCGCAATAGTAATCACCTTGTGGCCGAGGCTGACCATCTTCCCAACCTAAAGGCGAACCATCCTTGCCGGTAAGAAAATATTCTTGCTCAAAACCAAACCACCATTCATCTGAAAGAAGAGCTTCTGCAGCTGCTCTAGTATTTGATGGATGCACAGTATGATCGGCAGCATGGACCTGACACATTACCAGATGATCAGAAAAGGTTGGATTATCATAAGTTTGAACAGGCAGCAGTAAACAATCGGAACTATTTCCTTCTGCTTGTTGTGTTGAGGAACCATCAAAGGACCAATCAGGTGGTGAGTCCTCATCTGTCGCCTTAATTTTACTCCTTATTGAAGGCTCAGGTTGATAACCATCAAGCCAAATATATTCATAAGTTTTTATATCACTCATATTATCTCCTATAGTTAAATTTGCAGTTTGGTTGCAGGAGTATTGAAGTTAAACTCGATCGGGTTTAACGCCGCGTTCCTTCAGTATTCACTTACTTCCGTCCCACTAGGGATGAACGATTTTAACTTGTTACCTTAAAAGGCTCCTTTTTTACCATGGAGTATGGTGCACAAACAAATTGCTATTTCATTCTTACTTTTTTATAACCTTTTGGCAAGAAAAAAGCATTAATTACTGAAGTGTAAGAGCATAGCAGGCAATTTACTTTCTAAATTATCAAAGCTATGACTCCCACCATTGTCAATACTTAAATTACAACCCTCATAATAAAGTTCTGAAAATTTGTAGTTTAAGGTGGCGTCCCCAGTTTGTAGGAGTACTAAAAAATTATTTTTTTTAGTTAAATTTTCAACAAATATATCTTTTAGCGCCAACACCCAATCCTCATCGATAATATATTCTTCTTGGGTATTCGGATTTATATTTATGCCCATATCATTTTTGAATATTTTATAAGCTAAAACAGCAGGGTTAATCATTGCTGCCTTAAGATCATATTTTTCAGATAAAAAAGTAGCATAATATCCGCCAAGAGAACTGCCGATGAGATTTACTTTCCTTGTTTTTATCTCTTTCTCAATAATTTTTTCAAGCTGATTAATAGCATGTCTTGGATGACTATCTAACGTTATTGATGCAACTTCAAAATCAGAATTATTCTTGAGCATATCTTGAAGTAATAAAGCTTTACGTGCTCCGGCATAAGAATTCCATCCATGGATATAGAGAATTAATTTTTTATTTTTCATAAAAATTTCCAGAAAGGATCATACCAAGCATTTCAGCAAGGAATCTATTTTGTTGAGATTTTTCATCTATAGATTTTGGAATTTTCTCTTTTTCAAAAGGAAATTTGCTTGGACTATAACCGTTCATTGAGACGACTTCACAAAGTTCAGCGTCATGATATATGCCTATCTCAAAGTGCAAGGTATGTAAAATCGACGTTTCAAGATTTGAAAAATCTAAATCACATCGCCAGGTATGCTGAGAATATTTTTTTGTTGAGAACTCGACATCATAAATATTTTTTTTAGTGGTACATCTAAGTTTTCTATCTTTAATATCAAATTTATTTAATATTTTTTTTAGTCTCTCATAGTTTGCAGTGCATGTACTAATGTGGTTATTAGTTTTTATATATTCAGACATTTGTAAACGGAAGGGACTTAAGAGCTTGCTTAAAATATAATTCAATATGTTGTGATTCTTCAATACAAAAATTTTTAATGGCAGTTCTAAATTCAGAGTTTTTAATCCAGTGATAAGAGCTGTTAATAATTGGTTCAAAACCCCTTTTAAGCTTATGTTGCCCTTGAATGCCAGGATCAAAATATCTGAATTTTTGTTCAATTGCTAACTCAATACCCTGATAATAACAAGTTTCAAAATGTAAGAAGTTAATATCCTCTTTTGCACCCCAATAACGACCATACAAAGTATCGCTTGATTTAAAAAAAAGTGCTGCCGCAATGTTGTAATCGTCTTTGTGAGCAAAAATAATTATTGGGTCTAAATTCTTTAGTTCTTTAAAGAACTCTAGTGTAAGATACGGCCTTTGTCCCCTTCGAGCATATGTAAGTGCATAAAATAAATAGAACTCGTCCCAAACTGTGTCTGAAATATTGCTTACTTTTTTAAATTTTATATTCATCCTTTTGATAAGATCCCTTTCTTTTTTTATATTTTTTCTCTTTCTTGAGACAAATTTGGATAGGAAATCCTCAAAGTCTTCATAACCTTTATTTGTCCAACGATAATTGCAATCTATTCTTTTAATGAAGTTCATTTCCTCATAGACATTTTTCTCGTCTTCTTCAACATAAAGTGCATGTATTGATGAAAAATCTTTTTTTCTTGCATGTTCAGTAAGAGACTTTAATGAATCTATAGCATCTTTTTTATTCTGTGAGAAAATCCTTTTGCCCTCTACAGGGGTGAACGGAACACTCATAACTATTTTTGGATAGTATGGCATCCCATATCTGTAGTAAGCATTTGCCCATGCATAATCAAAAACAAATTCACCCTGACTATTATTTTTTTCATAAAAGGGAATTAAAGATTCATTCTTCCCTAGCAGATACTGAGCTTTCCACCCAGACGACTCATTCAAACAGTCAGTCTTCTCTAAAGCATTTAAAAAATTATAATTTGCAAAGGGATTTGATGTTTGAAATTTCTGAATCTCTTGTTTTAAATCTGAGATTCTATTTTTAACTGTATAACTCACTCTGATGCTCAATAAAAAATATTATAGCCAACACAGCTCCTACATGACTGTTTGATTTAAATGCTGCCAAATGCTTGCCATTTATGGAAAGCTTATTCTGATGAAACATTTGAAAAAAAAGAAAAAGTATTCCAAGAGTCATAATGGAGCTTGAGTTTACATAACTATAACTAACAATAGACACGATAAATAATATAAAAAAGATATTAACTACTTTATAAGTATCGCTTTTAAAGGTTATTGGCAATGAATTTACTTTAATTTTTTTATCATCATTATAATCAGTAAGTGCATAAAAGCTGTCATATGCAGTAATCCAACATGCACAACCCATGTAAAGAAAAAGAATTTCAATTGTTATTGAATCATTGGCAATAGCGTAGCTAATGGGAAGTGATAAGCCAAATGTTAGGCCTAAGATTAGTTGAGGTAGTAAAAAAAACCTCTTTGCTAGTGGATACAAAACTATTAAGGGTATTGCAACAAACATTACAATTTTTATCGCATAATTGCTTGTCAGGCTCAGCATAATTAATGCAAGCACTGCAAGTATTAATGTAAAGATTATTGCCTCAAAAGGTTTTAATTCCCCTGTAGCAAGTGGTCTAGAGGCTGTTCTTTTTACACTCCCATCAATATTTCGATCTAAAATATCATTTACAGCGCAACCAATTGATCTTGTAAGAAATGCTCCAATAATAACGATTACAAAATTTTGTATAGTTAAGTTTTCAGAAATAAAAAGACCCCATATGCCAGGCCAAAGCAATAACCAAAATCCAATAGGATTGTAAAAACGAATTAGATTAAGGTAATTGTTTATATTACTCATGGAATAAGAACACTTCTGTTACTGGTAAAAAATTATCTCCTTGAGAGTAAATACACTTTCTTCCAAAAAATATTTCTTGTTTATATTCAAAATTTGCTATAAACATTTGTTTTCTCGTAAAAAAATCTTGGTTAAATATATGTTCCCCTAATGCTGACAACCCTAGATTTTTTAAAGGTGGATAGGAATTACATATTTCATCACTCAAAAAGGATTCAGCGTAAACTAATTTCTTTTTTGAACTAAGAAAAATTTTGCGCAACTTGCCATGGACATTTACTAGATTTGCTTGCTCATCAGATATGTAGATTTTTTCTTCTGAAAGGAGTTCGAGATGCACTTCACCATGGTGTACATTAAGTTTTTCTCTTAAGGAGTTTTTTTCCTCAAGCCAAGAGCTCATATTATGAAATTTATTCATAGGGTAAGTGTTATAGTCAGACCAGATTGAAATTTTTTTTGGTGTCATAATACAGTGAAGAATGATTATAATACTTCCCTTAGCGAGTACAAATTATGAAATACAGAAGATGGGAATGCATTGTATGTGGTTGGATTTATGATGAAGAAAAAGGTCATAAAGATGATGGAATTGAACCGTACACACGCTGGGAAGATATTCCTGATGATTGGGTATGTCCAGAATGTGGTGTAGGTAAAGAAGATTTTGACATGGTAGAAATATGAAAACACTAGACGCACCAAAAAATTTAACGAGGAACGTATTAATTGGAATGGGATCAGGGGTTCTGATAGCATCAATATTCTATTACTTTCAAACAACTATCCCCTCAGATTTTTTTCAAATAATAGAAAAATACGTATTTAATCTTGGTGGGCAGGTTTTCAAGAACCTTCTACTTTTAATAGTTGTTCCTTTAGTTTTTTTCTCACTAGTTTCAGGAATTTCTTCTTTGTCTAATATGGTTAAACTAGGTTCGATAGCAACAAAAACTGTTGGTTTGTACCTCTTGACAACGGGTATAGCAGTTTCTTTAGCTTTATTCTTTGGCTGGATTTTTAATTTATCTGGTTATGAGGGAGAAGTTGATGCATATGTACCAACTCAGGGAAGTGCAGATCTATACGAAACAGTATTACGAATTTTCCCAAACAATATATTTGGTGCTTTTGTTGAAAATAATATGCTTGGAATCGTATTCATTAGCATCCTATTTGGAATTGCTTTAAATCTTACTGATGATTTGACTGGAGGTCTTTCTAAAAATTTTGAAAGATTAAATATTGTTTTCTTAAAAATTGTTCTGCTAATCATGAGCTTCGCTCCGGTTGGAGTATTTTGTTTGATTGGAAGTTATGTAATGGCAAAGGGTTTAAATGTATTTGGGGATCTAGCACAATATGTTCTAGTTCTCGTTTTTGTTTTGGTATTTCACTTAACTTTTACATATTCACTTATTCTAAAAGTATTTGCTAATTTAAATCCTTTTAAATTCTTTAAGAAAATGAGGAACGTAGCTTTATTTGCATTCTCAACCTCTTCAAGTGCTGCAACAATTCCAGTAACACTTAAAACTGTTTCAGATGATTTGGGTGTAAAAAAAGATGTTGCTTCTTTTGTCGTACCTGTTGGCGCGACTATCAATATGGACGGAACTGCAATTATGCAGGGTCTTGCAACAATGTTTATTGCAAGTACTGTTGGAGTTGATTTATCTTTGACTCAATATGGGCAAATAATATTACTTGCCATGGTTACATCAATTGGAACTGCAGCAGTACCCTCAGCAGGCACAGTCACATTAGCTCTTATTCTTGGATCAGTTGGCCTGCCGCTTGATGCCATAGGTCTTATTTTAGCAGTCGATAGAATCCTTGATATGATTAGAACTTCAGTTAATGTTTGCGGAGACGCTGCAGTGTCATGTATAGTAGCTAAATCTGAAAATGAATTAGACGAGAATATGTTTAATAAATAATATGATAGAGTTTTCGGTCGGTATGTCATCTTATGGTCCATTGATCACTGGACTGATTGGCCTATTTTTTGCCTTTGTTCTTTATGGGTTAATCATGAGATACCCTGCTGGAAAAAGTTCAGTCGTAAAAATTGGTGATCAAATTCATCTTGGTGCAAAAGTTTTTATGTTCACTGAGTACAAAATACTGGCACCAGTTGTGATTGTTCTTATTGTTGCATGTGGTCTGTCACCTTTGGGTTGGTATACAGCTTTAGCCATTGGGGTCGGAGCGCTGTCTTCAGCTATAGCTGGTTTTATTGGGATGTATTCGGCTACAAAAGCAAATGTAAGAACTGCAACAGCAGCGGAAAATTCTGGAAAAGAACAGGCACTATCAATTTCATTTTTTGGTGGATCGATTATGGGGCTGTGTGTTGCTTCAATGGGTTTAGTTGGGTTAGGTGGATTATTTTTTTATTTTACCCAAGCACTGACTGATGTAGATCAAATTGCTAAATCTTTAGAGGGTTTTGGAGTTGGTGCTTCAGCGGTAGCATTATTTTCTAGAGTTGGTGGAGGTATATACACAAAAAGTGCAGATGTTGGCGCGGATTTAGTTGGAAAAGTAGAAGCTGGAATTCCCGAGGATGATCCAAGAAATCCTGGTGTAATTGCTGACAATGTTGGTGATAATGTTGGGGATATTGCGGGCATGGGCTCAGATATTTTTGAATCATACTGTGGAGCAATGATTGCATCAATTGCAATCGCTGCAACGATGGGAAATGAAAGCTTAATGTTTTTACCGCTCTCTCTTGCAACTTTCGGTCTATTTTGTTCCCTTATTGGAATAGGAATTGTAAGAACACAAGTTTCTCGTTCTCCAGCAGTTGCATTAAGATGGGGTACATTCTTCTCACCAATTCTATTCTTAGTTATTGCATATTTTTTTATCGAATATTCGCCAGGTTTGGAGATACAGGTTTTCTATTCAGTCTTAACAGGTGCAGTTGGCGGTATACTTATTGGACTTATTACTGAGTACTATACAGGTGGCTCAACAGAAGATTCTCCTGTTGGACGAATAGCAAAGTCTGGGGAAACTGGACCTGCAACAGTCATGATAACTGGTTTAAGTGTCGGGATGCAGTCAGTCGTTTTACCCTTATTTGTAATCGCAGCGATCATTGGCATATCAACTTACTTTTCAGGCCTCTATGGTGTAGGTATTGCTGCCGTAGGAATGTTAGCTACAGTAGGAATAACAATGGCTATAGATGCTTACGGTCCCGTTGCAGATAACGCTGGTGGTATTGCAGAAATGAGTGGTATGAAAAAGGAAGTTAGAGAAATCACAGATTCATTAGATGAGCTTGGAAATACAACAGCAGCTATTGGGAAAGGTTTTGCTATAGGAGCTGCAGCGTTGGCAGCATTAGCAATTATTGCTGCTTATATGCTGGCTACAGAAATTGAATCTTTATCATTGAATGATCCCAGAGTTCTGATGGGCATATTTATTGGCGGTACAATACCATTTCTTGTGTCCTCAATAACAATGTCTGCAGTAGGAGAGGCAGCATTTGAAATGATTGAAGAAATAAGAAGACAATTTAGGGAAATACCGGGCTTACTAGAAGGCAAAGCCGAACCTGATAATGCCAAATGTGTTGATATTGCTACTAGGGCTGCTTTGAATAAAATGTTACTACCTGGAGCAATTGCTATTCTATCTCCAGTATTAATTGGTTTCTTGTTAGGTCCAGTTCATCTTGGTGGCATGCTAGCTGGTGCACTTTTAGGTTGTGTGTTAATGGCATTAATGATGGCAAATGCTGGTGGTGCATGGGATAACGCTAAAAAATTTGTAGAAAAAGGCAACTTTGGTGGGAAAGGTACAGATACTCACTCAGCTACTGTTGTGGGAGATACTGTTGGCGACCCCTTTAAAGACACTTCAGGTCCATCAATGAATATACTAATAAATGTCATGGCAATTGTGAGTTTAGTAATTGCCCCTCTGCTATAGCAGAATTTTATACATCTGATAATTCTAAATGCGCAGGGAACCAACGCTCAATTATCTTTTTCTGTTTACTTTGAGGAAACATTATTACTTCCTTAGCAATTTTATTTGATTCTTCTTGCAACTCCTTATCAGCTAGTAGGTCATAGAACATAAAGCTAGGAAGGCCTGTTTGTGACAGCCCAAGTATATCTCCTGGACCACGCAGATTAAGATCCTCTTCAGCAACCACAAAACCATCATTTGTTTCTTTGATAATACTTAGTCTTTGTTTTGCAATTTCACTCATCTCATCTTTGTGCATAAGAATGCAGAAACTTTCTTTAGTACCCCTACCAACTCTTCCACGAAGTTGATGTAATTGTGAAAGACCAAATCTCTCAGAATTTTCTATGACCATAATATTTGCATCAGGGGCATCTATGCCGACCTCAATAACAGTGGTCGCCAAAAGTATCTTGATCTGCTCACTTTTAAATCTTTCTAAAATATCCCCCTTTTCTTTATCTTTCATTTTCCCATGAAGAATTTCATATTCATCTTTCTTAAATTCCTTCTTTAAAATATTTTCTAAATCTTCAACACTGACAAGATCGCTTTCTCCTTCTTCAATTTTTGGGCAGACCCAATAAACTTGTGAGCCTTTTGAAATGGCTTCTTTAATTCTTTGGATCAAAGCGGGGCGTCTGTCATTACTTAATGAAGTTGTTACTATAGGCTTTCTGTTTGGTGGTAAGGATTTTATAGTCGATATTTCAAGCCCAGAAAGCACAGTCATTGCCATAGTTCTTGGAATAGGTGTCGCGGAGAGTAAAAGTTGATGAGGAAAACTAGCAGCCTTTTCTTTAAGCTTTAATCTTTGGCCCACTCCAAATCTATGCTGTTCATCGTAAATTACTAATGAAAGGTTTTTAAATTTTGTATCTTTTTGAAATATAGCGTGTGTACCAATAACCAACTTAGCTTTGCCAGAAGCAATGCTTCTGAGTTTTCGTTTTTTATCAGCCGCTAAAATTTTCGAGGTAATCATTTCAACTTCTGCAATATCTTTAAACCAATTGGAGAAGTTATCAAAATGTTGTTTTGCAAGAATTGTTGTTGGAGCTAGAATTGCAACTTGCTTATCACTAGCTACAACATGTGCAGCTATAATTGCTGCTACAATTGTTTTCCCTGAACCTACATCCCCTTGTAAAAGACGCAACATTGGTGAGCCTTTAACTAGGTCTGAAGATATTTCTCTATATGCTTTTTTCTGATCATCTGTGAGAGAGAAATCCAGGTTTTCTGTAATTTTCTTAGCAAAAAAATTGTTTTCGAAAACCTCTGCCTCTCTCGATTTATTCTGTTCCTTCACAGAAAGATAGCTGATTTTATTTGCCACAATTTCCTCTAAAGCAATTCTTTTTCGAAAAGTTGATGCCCCACCAATAAGAAAGTCTTCTATTTTGTCTTCTGAATTTGGATTATGAATTCTTGAAAGTGCATTCTCCAAGGATTGAAAATTGTTGTTTGGAAGCAAATCATCAATAAAAATCATCTTATCTTTTAAAAGTCTTATGGCCTCATTTATAGTTTTTCGTATACGTTGTTGAGATAATCCTTTAGTAAGGGTGTATTTTGGTAGGATACTGGGCACAAATAACTCATTTGATACTAATTCATATTCCGGGTGAATAGTTTCAAGACCATATCTTCCTAATCTTGAAGTTCCCATGATCTGGATCTGTGAGCCCTCCTTAAAGAATTTTCTAAGACCAGGGAAATAATAAAAAAATCTTAAAAAAATATGACCGGTATTATCCTTAACTTTCACAAGCAACATCTTTCGTGGAACAAAAGTTTGGCTTACTTTCTCGATTGAGCCACGAATCACAAACTCCTGTTCAGGTACTAATTCGGCAATTTTTGATAATTTTGTTCTATCTTGATAACCAATAGGTAAATGGAAAAGCAAATCTTCAACACTTTTGATGCCTATTTTCATAAAGCTTTCTGTAAGTTTTTGTCCAACACCTTTTATTGAACTTAGAGGAATTAATGATGCATCCAATTTTTGATCTGTTGCCATATATATTTATTATTATGTTTTAAAGAAAGAAATGAAAATTTTAATCATTGGGTATGGATCAATTGCAGATGAACTTGTTAAATCTGATTCTACAAATCAATTTTATGGAATCAAAAGGTCTATTGATAGAAATAGAGCAAATCTTCAACTTTATGAAGGAAATTACAAAAAAGGCATTGATACTCAAATCTTGAAACTTCTGCCTGATATAGTTTTATTCTTCCCAAAGACTATAAGTGCTTCACCAGATGAATATAAAAAAGCGTATCTAGAGCCGTTAGAATTTTTTCAGAAAAATTTTAAAACTGCACTTAAAGTCTTTATCTCTTCTACAAGGGTCTTCAAAGGTTATTCAGATGTAGAAGTTGATGAACGATCAGAACCTATACCTATTGATGAGCAAGGACACATCATTCACCAGTACGAAAAAATCGTTCTTTCATTAAATAATTCTTATTTACTACGTTTGGGTGGCCTTATCAGTAAAAACAAAAATTATGTTAGAGATATTCTTAATAATAAGTCTTTAAAACAAAATAAATATATTAATGCTATCCACACATACGATGTTTCTAGTGCTATTTCCAGAGTTATATCTGGTCAAACAAATGAAAAAATTCTCAACCTAGTTATGCCCAATAAGATTAAATTTTCAGATTTAGATCCACAGAAAGAAGGCACACCATTAAATGCACACATACAATCAATACACTACAATGAAGCATATTATTTTAAATACCCAAATATTACAGATTTATTATGAAAAGCATGACGGGTTTTGCGGAGGAAAGTACAAAATACAATGATCTTGAATTTAGATGCCTAATAAGGTCTCTAAACAGCAGATTTCTTGAGATAAATATTAAAACCCCCTCCTTTTTAAAAAATTCAGAGGGATGGATTAGGGATATGATCCAAGCAAAAATTTTGAGGGGCAAAATTGATATCGATTTGTATCTACATTCTCATCAAGACAACACTTTGGTGCTTTCAGAAAGTTTTATTAAACAAGTTTTAAGGAATGAGAAAACTTTAAGAAAAAAAGGTTTAACTCTTGCACCCTCATCTTTTACAAGTCTGTTTGAAATAAATGAATCATTTAAAAAATCTAATAATATCTCTGATAGGAATCTTAAAGCCCTTGTAAATAAGTCTTTATCAAGCTTAATTAATACTCGAGTAAAAGAGGGTAAAGTAATAAAAAAAGATCTGCAAGGCTGTATAACAAAGATGCAAACTAGGATAAAAAAGATAAAAAAAATGGAAAAATCTAATTTTGACCAAATAGTAAAAAAATTTAAAAGATATAAGAAAGAACTAAATCTTGAAGGGAAAGAAATAAACATAAGCGAAGTATTCTCCAATCTAAATAAGTCTGATATTAATGAAGAAGTAGTAAGATTTACAGCGCATCTCAATCATGTCAAAAGTTTGATGGGATCAAAAGGTGTAGTTGGTAAAAAGTTAGATTTTTACTCACAGGAGCTTTTAAGAGAAGTTAACACCATGTCTTCAAAAGCATTAATATCAGATATTAAAAATGAGTGCGTTGAGCTAAAAAGTCAGATAGAAAGAATTAAAGAACATTCACAAAATGTTGAGTAAATTTCAAAAGAATATTTTTTTGATTACTGCACCTTCAGGAGCAGGCAAGACTTCACTTATTAAAAACATATTGAAATATGCCAATATTAGAGAAAAAAAAATCTTTCTTTCAATATCAGACACAACGAGAGCGCCAAGGCAAGGAGAGCTTAATAACATAGATTATTGTTTTATTGACAAACTCAAATTTAAAGAGAATATCAAAGACGGAAAATATATTGAGCACGCAGAAGTTCATGGGAATTTTTATGGGACACCAAAAGCAAATATTGAGCAACATCTTGAGGATGGTTACAAAGTAATTCTAGAAATTGACTGGCAAGGTGCCTTAACAATTCTTAAATACTACCCTGATGCACAAAGTATTTTTATCTCACCACCTTCTCTTGAGGATTTATCAAAAAGACTTACTAAACGAGGGCTTGATTCTGAGGAAGTTATTTTAAAAAGAATCAAAGGAGCAGAACTGGAGTTGAAACAAAAAGATCATTTTAAATTCCAAATAGTAAATAATTTACTTGACACAGCTACAGAAAACCTTATAAATATCATCTTCAAAGGAAATAATGGCTAGAATAACTGTAGAAGATTGCTTAAAACAAGTTGAAAGTAGATTTGAACTTGTATTGAAAGCAGCAGAAAGAGCTAGAGACTTGATAAGTACAAGTGCAGAACCTTTGATAGATTCTGAAGATGACAAACCTACTATCGTTGCATTAAGAGAAATTGAACAAGGTGTTTTGACTGAGGAAAATTTAGCCTCTAGTGACACAGAAGAAGTTTTTCTTGATAATGAAGAAGAGGAGTAGGTTAATTTTTGCTTGATTCAGTAAGTTTTTTTAAAAAGCCAGCAACATCTGAACTTGGCTACGAGTTAGATAAACTCTCAAACTTATATTTAAACCCCCTTTCTAGCAGGAAAATTAAAAAAGCAATTACCTTTGCAGATAATGCCCATGAGGGTCAGTATAGAAAAAGCGGTGAACCATATCTTGTCCATCCAATAAATGTTGGTCTTATTCTAGCTTCACTAAAAATGGATGCAGATACAATCGTAGCTGGTCTTCTGCATGATGTCGTTGAAGATTGTGAAATACCACTAGCTAGAGTAAAAAAAGAGTTCGGAAAAAATGTTGGAAATTTGGTAAATGGAGTAACTAAATTACTGCAGTTGGATGATAAATTAAAAGACCAAAGTCAGGCAGAATATTTTCAAAAGATGGCTATCGCTACGGCAGAAGATGTTCGTGTAATTATCATCAAGCTTGCCGACCGACTACATAATCTTAATACAATTGAGCACCTCCCTAGGGAAAAGCAAATTAAGAAAAGTAAGGAAACATTGGAGCTTTACGCTCCTCTAGCCCACCAGATTGGCATGCATAAAATGGCTGTTGATCTGGAAGACGTATCTTTCAAGACAATTTATCCTAAGCGTCACAGCTTTATCTCTCAAGCATTAAAGAAGAGCGATTTGAATAGGAAAACTTTAATTTCAAAGGTTAAGCGCAACCTAAAAACAAAATTTGCAAAAGCTAGCATCAATGCAAAAGTCACTGGGAGAGAGAAAAGGATTTATAGCATTTATCAAAAGATGAAAAAGAAAAAGTCTTTTTCTGATATTTATGATGTTTTTGCATTTCGCGTGGTAGTGCATACACCTGAGGATTGTTATTCAGCATTAGGGCTTATACATAATCTATTCACGCCAATTACTGGAAGATTTAAAGATTATATTGCTGTTCCAAAAATGAATGGTTACCAAGCAATACATACATCAGTAATGACATTTGACGGAGTTCCAATGGAGGTCCAAATACAATCAGAGACGATGGAAACATTTGCAAATTATGGTATTGCCTCTCATGGTCTTTACAAAACAAATGTAAGCAATGATTTAATTCAATCAAAATCAAGACAGCTTGTTCAGAAACTTACTGATATGAATAAAAATAGTGCCTCATCAATAGAATTTTTGGAGAGCCTAAAAACAGAGCTTAAAGGAAGTGAAGTTTATGTCTTCGCACCAAACGGAAAAATATTCTCGCTTAAACAAGGATCAACACCCATAGATTTTGCCTACGCATTGCATTCATCAATAGGCAATTATTGTCTCTCTTGTGAAATTGACAAAAAGCTTTCTCCTCTATCAGCCGTCTTAAAAAGTGGACAAACTGTAGAAATCATTAAAAGCAAGACTAGGTCTGTTAACCCTGAGTGGCTCAATTATACCGTAACTCCAAAAGCTATAGCAGAGATTAAAAAACAGCTAAAAAATATAAATGTTAGCGATGCTAGAGTATTGGGCAAGGATATATTGGAAGATTCCTTAAAAGATTCAGGTATTGAGTTAAAAGAGTTTCCGAATGAGCAGCTAAAGCAGGTTTTTACAGTATTGGGTGTTAGGTCTCTGAATCAGCTTCTGGTAGATATTGGTCTTGGGAAAAAAAGGAGTAATCTTGTTACAGAAAGCTTCGCCGAAGCACTTCGGGGTAGGAAGAAAAGGATTACTAAAACCACATCCCAAATTAAAATTGGAAGCACGAAGAAATATGGTGCACTTCGATTTCCAGAATGTTGTCATCCTGTTAAAGGTGATGCTTGCTTTGCCCTACATACAGAGTTAGGAATTACTATTCACAGAAGCGAATGTCTTAATTTGCAGACTTACTTGAATAAACCAGGAAGATGTTCAGATGTCATATGGGAGAATGAGAAAGACTCAGAGTTCATAAGCTCGCTTCATATTACAGTTAAAAATGAACCTGGTGTCTTGGCAGATATAAGTAAAATTATCTCTTCCAATAATTCAAATATTGATAAAGTTTTTTCAAAGAACCTTGATGAAAATTTTACAGATATCAACGTAAGAGTAATCGTCAAAGATCTTGAGCATCTTAACTTTTTAATAAAACAACTTAAGACCTATAAAAATGCCACCGACGTTGTGAGAAAAATGAATGAATAAGATTACAAGTATTAGCAATCTTAATAGGACATTTGTCGAAGATCTTTTTCTTAAAACTAAGCTAATTAAAAAATCGAAAATTATTCAACTTGGTGGTTTTGAGGGAAAGACGATTTGCCTTTTATTCTTTGAAAAAAGCACCAGGACAAAATTCTCATTTGAGCTAGCTGCAAAAAGATTAGGATTCAATGTGCTTGATTTTTCAGAAGAGATCTCATCTATGGGAAAAGGAGAGTCTCTGGAAGATACACTGAATACCTTTGTTGCCATGGGGGTAAATGGTTTTGTGGTAAGACATCCTGAAGATAAAATTTCCCTAAAAATTGCGAAATTGTTACCCGATAATGTGTTCTTTATCAATGCGGGTGATGGTAATCATGCCCATCCCACACAAGCTTTACTTGATGTTTTTACCATTCAAGAAAATTTCCAAAAAATAGATCAGCTTGAGGTTGCTATTTTAGGTGATTCAAAGCACTCACGAGTTATCCCCTCTTTTATTGAGCTTCTGAAACTTTTTAACTGCAATAATTTAAAATTTTTTGGCCCGCCAGAGCTTTTGAATCAAGAACATGCTCCAGCGTTCAATGGCATTAAAGCGGATGCGTTTTCCAAAACTGATGTTTTATTTGTCTTGAGAATCCAAAAGGAAAGATTCCAAGGTTTTGAAAATATAAATATGAAGACTTTCATAGAAGAGTTTCAAATAAATACCAGCGTATTAAAAGCCTCAAATTTTTCTGGTCTCTTGATGCATCCTGGGCCATTAAATATTAACCACGAAATTACAGAAGAGGTTGCTGCCTCCTCAAGTTCACTTGTACTTAATCAGGTCTCAAATGGAGTCTTTCTCAGAACGGCACTGCTACAACTTATTGCTTAAAATCCTTTCAGTTGTATCAACAATAGTGATAGTGTTTTGATCAAATTCTATATTCACTCTATCTCCATGAACCAGTAGATCAAGATTAGTAGAAGCAAGTGTCTCTGGAATTAAGTGAACTTTAAACCGCTCTACATTAATTTCTCCAAGAGTTATGCTGCAACCATTAAGTGAAATATATCCCTTTTCAAAAATATATTTCCCCCAATCATTACTTATTTCAATTAAGACATCCTTTGCTGCATCAATTATTTCAACTTCTTTAACAACTCCTACACAATGGATATGACCAGAATTTAAATGGCCACCAATTACATCTCCATATTGAAGTGACTTTTCGAGGTTAATTTTTGATTCCTTTTTGTATGTTGACATAATTGTCCTTGAAAGCGTCTCTGGCACTGCGTCAAAAGATAGGTGTTGGTTCTCTACTTTTGTAGCAGTCAAGCAAACTCCATCAACAGCTATGCTGTCCCCAATGTTTACACCATTTGAAAAATTACGTGTTGTTTTAATATTGAGTTTAAGAATTGAATCAGCTTTTGATATTGATTCAAGTTGCCCTAGTTCTTGTACAATCCCACTAAACATTTTCTCCAGAGTACTGATCTCTATAGGCTTTAATTTCCTTTATTTGAGATTGCGTTATTAAGTCTTCATCAAGCATAATTTCGTCTATGGTCATCAACGCATAAATATTAATCCCTTCGTTTTTTAATTCGTCCGATGCCACTTGACTTGTTTTTTGCCCCCTCTCTAAGCGGTTTAACCCAACTATTGCACCTATAATTTCTACATCAAAGTTTTTAAGAAATTCTATTGATTCACCTATTGCTAAGCCAGAAGAGAGCACATCATCAACTATCAATACTTTTCCAAAGGGTTTTTTCCCAATATAAGAGCCACCCTCACCATGGTCTTTTTCCTCTTTTCTATTAAAACATACTGGTACTGTTCTTGATTGGCTTAGTTTTGTGCTTATTGCTGTTGCTAAGAAAATGCCTTTATATGCTGGGCCAAAAAGCATATCAAATTTTAGGTTTTCATTTTTGATCTTATTGACATAACATTCAGCCAGAGTATTAAGTTTGCCGTTTGCAAGAAACATTGCAGAGTTGAAAAAATATGGACTCATACGACCTGATTTCAAGACAAAACTTCCAAACCTTATTGCCTTTGATTCAATTGCAAGTTTTAAGAATTCTTTTTGAAATTTCTTCATGAGTTTTCAACGATCTCTTTTTGCAGAGAGATCAAATCTTTGATACCACTTTCTGCCATAACTACGAGTTTTGCAAAATCTTCTTGAGAAAAAGCTTTTTCCTCGGCTGTGCCTTGAACTTCTATAATTTCCATTTTGTTATTCATTACTACGTTTATGTCTGCTTGAGCATTACTATCTTCCTCATAATTTAAATCTAAAATTAATTCATCTTTGTATATACCAACACTTATAGCTGCAACATAATTTTTTATTGCATCCTCTCTTTTAATTTTTTTTAACGCTTTTATTAGTGCAATCGTTCCACCAGTGATTGATGCAGTTCTTGTTCCACCATCAGCCTGGATAACATCACAATCAATAGTAATTGTGTAGCCTGTAAGCTTATTTAAGTCCACTACTTGTCTAAGAGAACGCCCTATTAATCTTTGTATTTCAAGCGTTCGACCAGATTGTCTTCCTCGCTGAGCTTCTCGTGACATTCTTTCATTTGTTGATCTCGGCAACATACCATATTCTGCAGTAACCCAACCAGTCTTCTTATCTTGCATCCATCTTGGGATAGCTTTCTCAATGCTTGCATTACAAATTACCTGTGTATTTCCAAACTTTATTAGGACAGAGCCTTCAGCATGGATATTAAAATCTGCTATAGCATTTATTTCTCTAAGCTGTGAATTTGCTCTTTTATCTATTCTTTGACCAGACATATTTGGTAATATTATACATTCAAGGATGAAACTCATGATACGAAATTATCTACTTTTAATAATAGTCATACTTCTATACGGGTGTTCTGAGCAAGCTTCAAGTATATTTTCTCAGGATATTGATGGCTCAGCTGCCAAATTTGAGGATGATACACATGGAACCTACAACTCAACATACAGACCTCTAAGCTCAGAGAACATAATAATTAAAAATGCAATTATTTTTGATGGGAATGGAAATAAACTAGAGAATACTGAAATACATTTCTCCGATGGTCTTATCCAGGCTATTGGTCAGGAGCTTGTTGCTGAGGGTGCAGAAGTAATAGACGCAAGTGGAAAATATATAACACCTGGCATTATTGATATTCATTCACATATGGGTGTCTATCCAGCACCCAGTGTAAGAACAAGTAGTGACGGTAACGAGGCAACAAATCCAGTTACTGCTGAAGTATGGGCTGAACATAGTGTATGGTCACAAGATCCTCAATATAAACTTGCTCTTGCTGGAGGTGTTACTACTTTTCATGTGCTGCCTGGTTCAGCTAATTTATTTGGTGGACGAGGTGTGACTCTTAAGAATGTTTCATCCAACACAGTTCCTGATATGAAATTTCCTAATGCGCCACACTCATTAAAGATGGCTTGTGGTGAAAATCCAAAACGCGTTTATAGTTCAAGAGGTCCTTCAACGAGGATGGGAAATGTTGCTGGATACAGACAAGCTTGGATTGAAGCAGAGAATTTCAAAAATTCCTTGGAAAGCTCACCTAGTAGAAGAAACTTAAGATATGAAACCCTTGTTGGTGTCTTAGATGGAGAAATTTTGTCTCATATACATTGCTACAGAGCTGATGAGATGGCAACTATGATAAATATTGCAGAAGAGTTTGATTATAAAATTGCTGCATTCCACCATGCTGTTGAAGCTTATAAAATTGCAGATTTACTTGCAGATAATAATATATGTGCAGCTCTTTGGGCAGATTGGTGGGGGTTTAAGCATGAAGCTTACGATATGTCTATTGCAAACGTAGCTATTGTTGACCAGGCAAGAAACGGGCAAGGTTGTGCAATCGTCCATTCTGATAGTGAAAACGGAATTCAAAGGCTGAACCAAGAGGCAGCAAAGGCACTTAGTGCAGGCAGAGAAGCAGGTTTTGAGATTTCAGATGCAAGGGCAATTACTTGGCTTACAAAAAATCCAGCTATCGCGGCAGGCATTCTTGAACAAACTGGAACAATTGAGATAGGGAAAAATGCAGATATAGTAGTTTGGAGTGGACATCCGTTAAGCGTGTATTCGAAAGCAGATCAGGTTTACATTGATGGTGCACTTACATTTGATAGATTAAATAACTTTATGCCTCATACTGATTTTGATTTAGGCATTGAACTATGGGAGAGTGAATGAAATATTTCTTCAGTACATTTCTATTCATCTCATTTGTATTAATTCCTCATGCGGACGACATGGTTGTTGTTAAAAATGCCAATGTTTTTCTTGGACAAAATGGGTTCCTGCAAAAAGATATTCTCATTGATGAAGGAGAAATAATTCTAGTTGAGGATAATCTGCCAAGTGTTCCTGAAGCAGAGCTTATAGATGCCAAAGGTAAGTATGTAACTCCAGGTCTTATTGTTTTTTCCGCTTTAGGTTTAATTGAAATTGCCTCAATTGATCAAACTGATGATACCACTTCAAATTATTACAATGCTGGATTTGATCCAAGTAGAGCATACAACCCTTTTTCGCAGGCAGTAAGATTAAACCGCTCTAAAGGTGTTTCTTCAACAGTACATATGCCTGGAGCTTCAGGCTTTTTCTCAGGATTGCTTACATACACAAAGATCAATGATGGATTAAAACAAAAAAAACAAGGACCTCTAGGTTTATTTACCAGTTATGGAGAATCTTACAATGATTCGCGTGCAGCAACTCTGCAGTTCATGGATGACTTCTTTAATTTTGTAAGACAGCAAGATAATTTATCCCAAGTTGATAATATCCAATTTTTTTCAGGTACGAATAATGAATATCAATTTACTCGAAGAGACTTGCAAGCAGTAGAAAAAGTATTAAGTGGTGAAATTCCATTAGTAGTATCCGTCAACAAAGCTACTGATATCTTAAATGTAATACGATTTGCAGATAGACAGGATATTAATTTAGTTTTGTGGAGTGTGGATGAAGGTCACCTTGTTGCAGAGGAGATTGCTCAGGCTGAGGTGCCAGTAATTCTTGATCCACTTCAGAATATTCCAAGATCATTCGACTCTTTAAACTCTACATACTTAAATGTTGTTAAGTTGCGAGATGCTGGTGTAAAAATGTCTTTTTACTATAGCCAGGATGCAGGTCCACATAATGCATACCTTGCAACTCAATCTGCAGGAAATGCTGTGGCAATGGGCTTAAATTATAATGATGCTCTAATGTCAATAACTTCAAATGCATCAGAAATCTTTAATTTAGTTGACGTGGGTATAATTGCACCCGGTTACGACGCAGATATAGTTATTTGGGATGGTGATCCTCTAGAACTTATGACTAATGTTGAAAGGGTTTTTATTGATGGCAAAGATCAAGACCTTTCTAATAGATATAAAGAACTTACGAACAGATACATAGAGAAAAGTGATTTGCCAAATTCCTATCGCTCAAGAAAATAAAGTCTTAATAAAACTACTCGCCTCTGACATTTCAGCATTAGGGTGCTGAGATTTAAGAATCTTCATCAAATTTCCCATATCTCGCATGCTAGAGAAGCCATTTTCATTAATTATTTGTTGTATTGATTTTTTTAGTTCCTCTCCAGAGAACGATTGTGGTAAGTATTGTTCGATAACTTCAAGTTCTTTAACTTCAATTTCTGCCAAATCTTCACGGCCACCACTTCGATATTGGTTAATGGAGTCTTTTCTTTGTTTAGCCATTTTTTTCAAGATTGAAATGACTTCTTCTACAGATGGATTTTTTCTATTATCAACTTCAAATCTTTTTATTTCAGACGTCACAAGTCTAAGAGTGTCTCTTAAAAAGTTATTCTTGCTCAGCATTGCTGATTTTAAATCCTCTTTAATTGAATCTGTAAGTGAATCCAAGTTATTTTAGCTTTTTGAATGAGTCCTTCATGACTCTTTTGTAGTTGCGCTTTACTGCAGCTGCAGCTTTGCGTTTTCTCTCTTCAGTTGGCTTTTCAAAAAATTCTCTTTTTCTCACTTCTGTTATGATTCCTGCTCTCTCGCAGGCTCTTCGAAATTTCCTCAGACCAACATCAAAGGATTCTGTTTCTTTAATTTTTATACTTGGCATAATGTAGTGAGTATTTTAAGGATAATTTAAAAAGAATCAACAAATGAAAGTTTTAGGAATAGAAAGTTCTTGTGATGAAACTGCAATTGCTATTTATTCAGAAGAAGAGGGTTTATTAGGCCATAAAGTAAATACCCAAATAAAACTATTTGAAGAATATGGTGGGGTTGTGCCTGAAATATCTGCCAGAGACCATAGTTTAAAGATAATTCCAACTTTGAGAGATGCGCTTGCTGAGCATAATTTATCGCCAAGTGATATTGATTTAGTCGCTTACACTGCAGGACCTGGACTTGTAGGTTCACTGATGATTGGTGAAACGGTAGCAAAAACACTTTCAAAAATATGCAAAATTGAGATTTTGCCAATTCATCATTTAGAAGGCCATATTCTTGCCCCAGGACTAGAGGAAAGGAGCTTACAGCCACCATATTTATGTTTGTTAGTTTCAGGTGGACACACCCAAATATTGAATTGTAAGGCTTACGGCGACTACGAAATTTTAGGAGAAACAATTGATGATGCTTGCGGTGAAGCATTTGACAAAGTTGGCAAACTATTGGGGCTCTCATACCCAGGAGGGCCAAAAATTTCAAAACTTGCACAATCAGGCAACAGTTCTAGGTTCAGTTTTCCACGTGCATTAATGAATGAAAAAAATCTTAATTTTAGTTTTAGTGGAATAAAAACTTCGGTTCTATATGCGCTTGAAGATTTAGAAAAAAAAGATTATCCCGATGTAGCTGCATCTTTTCAGGAGGCAGTTTGTGATGTTTTAATAAAAAAACTTCAACTTGCACTGCATCAAACAAAACAATCAAGGCTTGTATGCTCAGGTGGTGTTGCAGCAAATTTTAATTTACGTGAGAAGCTTAAATGTTTAGCCAAGGAAGAGAATGTTACTGTAAGCTTCCCAAGCTTAGAGTTCTGCACTGATAATGCAGCTATGATCGCTTTTGCTGGATACATCAGAAAAAAATATAATCTACCAAAATACAATACAAATTCAGCTAGACCAAGATGGCCTTTAGGAGAGCTTTATGATTAAGAAAGACCGAATCTATGTCGAAGACTTACGTGTTAAAGGCACGATAGGTATTTTTGACTGGGAGAAGAAAATAAAACAAGAAATTAGTCTTTCTTATGAGATAGATCACGATAATTTATCAGCCTCAAAAGAAGATAAGATTGAAGCCACCACAGACTACAAGACAATTACGAAAAAAATTATAGCTTTTATTGAAGAAAATAAATTTGAGCTTGTTGAAACGTTTGCTGAAAAAATTGCAGAAATGGTGATAACAGATTTTGACGTAAACTGGATTAAACTCAGGGTCTCAAAGCCAGGAGCGTTAAGATTTTCTCAGGATGTAGGGGTCATAATAGTGCGTACAGCATCTGATTATGAATAATTTCTTTGTGTTATTGGGTTCAAATATAGAGCCAAGCATCAATCTAGCAAAGGGCAAAAAGGAACTAAATAATTCTTCCAATATTGCTATCATCAAAGAAAGTTCCATTAAAAAAACCATAGCCCAAGGTTTTGATGGAGATGACTTTTTAAACCAGGTGATGCTTTGCAGTACAAATATGAATTTTTCAAATACTTTGAAACAACTTAAAGAAATTGAGATTAGGTGCGGTCGAATACGAGATCCGAATAATAAGTTTACTAGCAGAACTCTAGATCTAGATATTATTGATTGGGCTAATGTAAGTGGCGAAATTGATGGCTATTTAATGCCAGATCCAGACATCAATAAGCATGATTTTATTAAAGAGCTTTATTTAGAAGTTAAAACCGATATTTAAAGCCGATATATAGGTTTTCTTCAGCAAATAAGTTATTGGTCAGAATCATGTCTTGAGTCACTTGATTAGAAAAATTTACTTCAAAATTTTCAAGTCCTGAAGCCTCTGAAAAAATTATCGAATTGTTTTGCTTATCGTAAAACATATAATCGTTGGAATCAGGTTCATCAGCAGTCTGACTATTGTAAGCTACTATAAACGCTAGACTACCTGCAACGATCATAGCTGTAAATAATTTATTCACATCATCATCAGTCACTGGAGACTCTCCAGCTTCAAATTTTATAGCAAAAAAGAACGTCAACAATATTAAAATTTTTTTCATTAAAATCTCCAAGTAAAGCCTATGTAGTGATCATCATTTTGTTGATAGAATTTTTGATATTCACTTAGCTTCACAGGATTAGAAAAATTTATTTCTAAATTTTCAAATCTATGGTGTCCTTCGAAAACAATTTTGTCGCCAGTAAAATAATATGTGAGTGAAGAATTTGTATCTTCAACATCATTGCCTGCTTCAGCGCCTAACCCAGCACCACCAGTAGCAACCATAAGTACTACACCAGCTCCTGCTAAAAGAAGCATGGTATTGAGAAGATCCTCAGAAGTTTCAAGAGTATTGCACAGAGCAGTTAAATCTGGATCGTTAGCATTGCAGTTTTCATTTGCATCAATCTCTAATGAATAAAATAAAATTAAGATATATAAATAGAATTTATACATAATTATGAATTTAACAAAATTTTTTAATTTTCGTCTAGGCAGTAATGCAAAATATACCTTTAAAAGTAAACTAAACTTTATTAGTGCTTTCAAAGATTTTATCAGCAGAAGTTGGCACAAAACCCTGGTAGGTCTTGCCTGAGCTATCAGGATAACGCTTAGCAAATTCGTAATAACAGCTTGGTACAATTTCCTCATTAGCATCAAATGTTACCTTTATTTTGTCAGCCATAATTGACGATTGTTCTAATAGTTCTTCCTTAGTCCCTTTTACCTCACCTCCAAATCCATTGAGAGTAAAGCCATTCGCCTTAAGCATATCATTAACTTCTACAATATCCTGGTATGCATTTAAATGATTAATCGAAACCGTAAAATGGTTTGGGCAAAAGCCCCACACATAAAACCATGAGGCATATTCTGATTCCTTTGAGAGTCTTTTGTAAATCTCATAGTCAATGTTCCATGATCTGCCGCCCAAAAATAAATCTTTGTTTGAGACATTTATGGAGTTAAAAATTTTCTTGAAAGAATCACTAAGCTCAGATGAAAATTTCTCCAACATCAGTTCTGATAAAAATATTTTTGGCAGGCTACTATTTTCATTCTCTAGATGGATGGCATTTAATTTTTTTTGTTCAAAATAATAATCGCCTCTAACTCTATAACCAAATTGAGACAAATAGTTTGCCTGTTTATGTATATTACATTCCGCTAAATTTAGAGTTCTAAAAGCAATGTGATCATTTACTAATTCCTCATTAAAAAGCTTGGCTATTTTAGCTGCCGATGGAGTATATGAAATGTAGTTTTCCCACATTCCATCAAGCAGAGTTTTTATGTTACTCATAATATTTTTTTGGCCTTCTCCCAACCTAAATCAGCAAACATTTTGGCGCGTTTGCCCATTTGTATTGCAAAATCACTTGAAGCAGTTCCATCTCTTACTCTGCCAAGAATTCCTTGGCAGATTCCAGCAACTTTAAAAAGAGAAAAAATTATATAAAAGTTCCAATCATTCTCAAGCTTAAAATTTGTTCTTCGAAGATAATTTTCTAAGTACTCCTTTTCCGAGAAAATTCCAATCTCAGAAGCTGCTGAAACTGATATATCACCGATATGCCAAAGTAAGCAGTGATATGCAAAGTCTGCAAGTGGGTCTCCTATTGTGGAGAGTTCCCAATCAAGAATTGCAATACTATTATTTGACCCATCAAAGACAATATTGTCTAGCCGATAGTCACCATGAACGATAGAAGTATATTTTTGATCAGGTATTTTTTTTGGCAACCACTCAATAAGTCTATGCATGGAATCAATTTTTTCAGTCTCTGAGTCAATATACTGCCTTGTCCACCTAGAGATTTGCCTCTCAATATAGTTCCCTTCTTTACCAAAATCATTTAAACCAATTTTATTTATATCTTGAAGGTGTAAAAGTGCAATTCCTTTATTCATCTCATCAAATATTTTTTTTCTTTTGTCTTTCTCTGCTTCAGAAGCTAAAGGATCCCAATATATTACTCCCTCTGAAAACTCCATAATGTAGAATTGAGTTCCTATTACTTTGTCATCTTCACAAAGTAAAAAAGTTTTGGGAGTAGGAACGTCTGTATCCATCAAAGATGTGAGAACTCTGTATTCTCTGTCAACTGCATGGGCAGATTTCAATAGACTTCCAGGGGGCTTTCTTCTTAAAACAAATTTCCCTTTCTCTGCCTCCAATAAGTATGTTGGATTAGATTGCCCGCCTTTAAACTGCTTGTAGTCTAAAACCCTACCAATACTAGCTAAATTTTCTTCAAGATAAGTATTAAGGTGCGTTAAATCAAATTTAAGATGCTCACTAACATCTTTAACCCCACTAAACTGATCACTCATTATCGTTATTTTGCTCAATAACTAAATTTTGATTTTCCTTAGTTAAGCCAGATATTTCTTTCTCCATAGCCCCAACTCTATTTACTAATGATTTATTTTCTGTTTTAAGCTTGAAATTTTGCTCAATCAGTTTATCTACAAGAAGTGATAACTTTTTTATTTTTTCGTGCATAATATGCGTCTATGACAGATATTAATATTAATTTTTTTAAGAATCGCAGACTAAATCTTGCAAAAGATATGGAGGATAACTCAGTTCTTTTGTTAAATTCATCTTCGACGATTCTAAGAAATAATGATACAACATTTCCTTTTAGGCAAGACAGTAATTTCTATTACCTTACTGGCTTTGAAGAACCAGATTCAATAATGCTATTGATGAGTAGTGGTGAGAGCATATTATTTTGTCGTGAAAAGAATCCTGATCTTGAAAAATGGGATGGGTTTATGTTTGGCCTTGAAGGAGCAAAACAAGAATTTCATTTTGATAAAACATTTGATATCAAATTAGCTGACGAGTTGATACCAACTTTGATTCAAGGTCTGTCAAACCTTTACAGTTTAATTGGTAAGGACACGCTTTTTGATAACAAGCTTATTTCATGGATGAGTAAGGCAAACTCTATGGAAAGACACCAAGAAAATATTAACTTAAAAGATTTTTCTAATACCCTTGGTATGAAGAGGTTAATTAAGAGCAATGAAGAAATAGAGTTAATGAGAAAGTCATGTGAGATTGCATCTAATGCACACATTAATGTTATGAAAAATGCCAAATTGGGAATGACTGAATTTGACTTAGAATCAATGTATTTAAATGAGTTTAAAAAAGGAGGCTCCAGGTTTCCTTCATATAATCCAATTGTTGCGGGAGGGAAAAATGCCTGCGTTTTGCACTACATTGATAATAACAAGACTATAAATGATGGAGATATGGTTCTGGTAGATGCTGGCTGTGAATATGGTTTATATGCATCAGACATTACCAGGACCTTTCCAATTAATGGGAAATACTCCTCTGAACAAAGAGAAATTTACAATATTGTCCTTGAGGCACACAATAAAGCATGTCAGGCAATAAAAGTTGGAGCATCTTGTCTTGAACCACAAATAGAGTCAGAAACTGTTTTGTCTCAGGGTTTAAAAGATATCGGCCTTCTGCATGGAAGCTTAGATGAAATTTTAGAGAAGAAATTGTTTAGAGAATTTTACTATCACAAGATTGGACATTGGCTAGGGTTAGATGTTCATGATGATTGTCCATACTCAATTAATGGTGAAGATATAAAATTCCAAGAAAATATGGTTATGACAATTGAGCCAGGAATATACATTAACGATTCTGCAGATGTTGATGAGAGATGGAAGGGTATTGGTATCCGTCTTGAAAACGATATACTGGCCACTAAGTTAGGTTACGAAAATTTAACACAAACAGTACCTTCTGAGCCAGACGCTATAGAAGCTTTAATGAAAAGTTAATGACACAACCAGTTATTATTGTTGGTGCGGGAGTAGTGGGCTCGCTGCTTGGAAAATTCTTAAAACAAAAGAAAATACCATTTGTAATATTAGAGGAAAAGAATAGTTTTGAATTAAGTCCTGCAAGGACTGTTGCTTTAACAAAAGATTCAGTCTCATTTTTAAATTCTGTAGATAGAAGAATTAATATCAATCAGTGGGGGACGCCTGTTAAAAAAATGCAGCTCTACCAAGATAAAGACCTTAACACATCGCTCAACTACGTCGATCAAACAAAGTTAACAACAATTTGTTCCCTTGATAAGCTCAGCTCAAAACTTCATGAAGGATTAGATGGAGATATCCTATGGAATTCTAGGATTGAAGAAATTGAAGAGTGTGAAGATTCCATCCTTGTTAAGGCTCGTGATAAAAATATTAAAGGCTCTATTCTTTTTGCCACAGATGGGTCTAACTCAAAAGTTAGAGTTATGAGTAATTTTGATACTGAAGAGTGGTTTTATGGCCAAAGAGTTTATATCACTAGGATTAAATATGACCATCAAAATATTGCCCGACAGTACTTTTTAAAATCAGGAACGCTTGCTTTTTTACCTTTTGACGATTGCTATTCTGTCATATTTTGTACAAATACAAATGAAGACGCCCGTAAAGAGCTCATATCACTTCTACATAGATTTGACTTAGCCAAGGCATCAACAAAAATAGAACCTCTTGTGGGAGGTATTGAATTAAAACATGTGCGTGCTAAAAAACTTTTTTCAAACAGGATTGTTTTATGCGGGGATGCTTCAAACTCATTTCATCCAATGGCTGGTCAGAGTCTGAATTTAGGTATTGGAGACATAATGCAGATTTCATACGACTTAAAAGCAATATTGAATGCTGATAATAACGCTTTGGAAAAATATAATAAGACTAGAAATAAAAAGAATCTTCAAATGACATGGATTATTCAAAGTCTCTTTGGAGCTTTCAGTAATATGTCAGGCATATCTGAGTTGATGCTATCTTCAGGAATGAAGTTTTTGGATAAATTCACGAATGCAAAAGAGACAATCATTGACTTTGCAAACAAAAATTAAACTAACTTTAAGGACTTAAGTATTTCATAGGTTTCGTGCAGTGGAAGGCCTACAACATTTGTGTAGCTTCCTTCAATTTTTTCAATAAATTTCGCAGCCGGACCATGGATACCGTATCCTCCTGCTTTACCAAAACCCTCTTTTGAATCGACATAGTCATTAATTTCCTGAGATGACATCTTTGTAAAAGTCACACTAGTTTCTGACGTTTTAATTATTTCTCTACCACTTAAATGTACTAAAACAGAAGAATAAACTTTATGCGTTTTGCCAGAGAAAATTTCTAACATTTCTAAATTTTGAGCTGCATCTTGGGGTTTACCGAGAATTGTTTTGTCTGGTGCAAATACAAGTGTGTCAGAAGTTAAAACTGGTAAAATTTTGTCTTCTTCATCCAATAAACTTCTGGCACTTAAATTTTTTCCAAGAACAATTTTTTGAGAACAAAGTATAGGGTCTTTTTCTTTAACAGAATCTTCATCAAAGTTTTGTGATACAACCTTGTGCTTAACATTTATAATCCTCAGCAATTCAGTGCGTCTTATTGATGCTGAAGCTAGCAGAATCAAGCTAAACTTTGATACCTTTTGATCTTATTTCTTTTAGAACTACGTCAATGCCCTTTTTGTCAATAGTTCTTAATCCTCTACTTGAAACAGTTAAGGTTATAAATTTACTTTCCGACTCTACCCAAAATTTATGTTTATGCAAGTTTGGTTTGAATAAACGTTTGACACGATTTTTTGCATGGGAAACATGATTTCCAACCATCGCTTTTTTTCCAGTAACTTGGCAAACCTTACTCATAAGAAGGGAGATAATAAAATAGTAATTTAATTTATGCAATAATTAGGTTTTCAATGAAGTTAAAGTTCAAGATTTTAGATAAAAGAATTGGTTCAGATTTTCCTTTACCAAAATATCAAACTAATGGCTCTGCAGGCCTTGATTTAATTGCATGCACTAAAGAGAATCTCATTCTTAAACCCAATGAATCAACAATAATACCCTCGGGGATATCAATATTTATTGAAAATAAAGAATTTGCTGGAGCGGTAATACCCCGTTCAGGTTTAGGGGCAAAAAAAGGGCTCGTTTGTGGGAATCTGACAGGATTAATTGATTCAGATTATCAAGGCCCTTTAAGTATATCTTTATGGAATAGATCAGATAAAAATATTTGCATAACTCCAGGTGATCGAGTAGCTCAACTAGTTGTAATCAGAGTGAACCAAGTAGAGTTAGAAGAAGTTGATTTTTTTGATGAGACCGAAAGAGGATCGCAAGGTTTTGGAAGTACCGGTAAAAATTAATTTCTTATTTTTTGCCGAATTTTTTTTCGAACTTTTGGACTCTTCCACCTGTGTCAAGAATTTTTTGTTGACCAGTGTAAAAAGGATGTGATGCAGATGAAGTCTCAATTACGTAGTATGGATAAGTATTACCATCTTCCCATTTCTTTGTTTGAGTAGTATTTGCAGTTGAATTGACCAAGAAGTATTTGTCCACACTAGTGTCATGGAATAATACTGGTCTGTACTCAGGATGTATGTCTTTTTTCATGTTGAATAATTGTTGGAAGAATAATATCAAATAAAATTTCTATTACAATAAATACATGAATTTAGTTGAGGTTGCCTTACCCACTCCTTTAAGGTCAACTTTTACTTATCAACATAATCTACAAGAAAGCTTAATAGGTAAACGAGTAATAGTTGATTTTGGAAGACGTAAGCTTGTAGGCATTGTAATAAAAAACAACCATCAGAAAGAAGTTAAATTCAAAGTTAAATATATATCTAAAGTATTAGACGAAAGCCCCGTTTTTAACGCTCAGCAATTGGATAAAATCCGTGAAATATCGGACATTTATCAACATCCAGTGGGTGAAGTTGCTGCCTTATTTCTGCCTAATATGCTTAGAAAAAATACAACAACAGAGTCATTGCGTAAATATCAAGAGCAAGTCTTATCTAAAAAAAAATTAGGAGAATTATCCATCCTGACAGACCAGCAAACACAGTGCTTAAAAAACATTCTTGCAGAAAAGAAAAATAAAATTCTTTTGTTTGGAGTCACCAGCTCAGGTAAAACAGAAATCTATAAACATTTGGTGAGGGAATATTTTATGAATGGACAGAGTTCTTTGGTTCTTGTTCCAGAGATTTTTTTAACACCGCAGCTTTATGAATCATTTGTTAAAGTATTTGGTGACCATGTGCTTCTTTATCACTCCTCTCTTACAGAATTACAGAAATATAAAGTTTTTCTAAAAGCTAAGCTCAAAGGTCCAAAAATTATTATTGGCACAAGATCATCAGTTTTCTTGCCAGTGAAAAATTTAGGTTTGATCATTTTTGATGAAGAGCATGATCAATCTTTCAAGCAACAAGACGGGGTTAGATATGATGCTAAAAGAGTTGCGCAAGTGCTCAATGAAAATGCTAAAGTTGTCTTTGCATCAGCCACTCCATCATTATCAAATCTGAGGGATGTTGAGTCGTCGAAAACATCAGTATTCTACCTCTCTCAAAGATATGGAGAATTTTCAAAACCTAAAATAAGCCTGATTGATGTCAGTAAGAAAAAACTGCAAAAAGGCTTACACCCCGAAGTTTATGAAAAGATTACGAAAACCTTAAATGATGGAAAGCAAACATTAATTTTATTAAACAGGAGAGGATACGCTCCTATATATTTTTGTAATTCATGTGGGTGGGTTGTGAAGAGTAATTGCTGCGATGCTCCCCTTGTCTACCATAGGTTTGATCAAAGATTAAGATGTCATAGATGTGGTTCTGCCTGGTCTCTACCTAGGGAGTGTAGGTCATGTGGTGCAGATGATTTTGATTCAAAAGGTATTGGTACACAGCAACTTGAGGAAGTATTGCAAGAAAAGTTCAGTGATTACCAAGTTGTAAGGGTTGATAGAGATTCTGTATCAAGCAAGTCTAAAAGAAGTACCACTTCTGAACTAATTAAAGAGAGCAAACCCATGATATTTGTTGGAACACAACTTCTTGCTAAAGGCCATGATTTTAGAAACTTAAGTTTAATAGTTATTCTCAATTTAGATTTCGGTCTATTTGGTGCAGATGTTCATTTACAAGAGCAAACAGCACAACTTCTTATACAAGTTGCTGGAAGGGCAGGAAGGAAACAAGAAGGAAGTGAAGTTGTACTACAATCACGCCTTGTAGATCATCCTTTGCTTAAAGTGCTTCAAAATGGAGATTTTAGTACAGTTGCTCAAAGCCTTCTCAAAGAGAGAAAAATGCTTAAACTCTACCCTTATCTCAACATGGTTTATTTCAAAGCAGAAGATACAAACCAAGATAGGCTTAATAAATTTCTACTTGAAATAAAAAAGAAATTTTCTGTTGATGGAGTCGAGATATATGGACCATTTGAAAATCCTGTTCCAAAGAAAAATTACAAATATAGAATGTTTTGTATTATTCAAAGTGACAATGATTCAATACTTAATGCCAAAGTAAGATCGGTAGTAAAAGAATTAGCAAAAGATGGTAGGAAAATTGCCAGCTGGGCGTTAGATTTTGATCCGATCAATGCAACTTAGAATTCGTTTTCGCTTAGAAGAAATATTAAGTATTCTATTTTTAGCAGTAACTGTTAATTTGACAAAAATCTCATTGGAAGAATTAAATCTATCAATTTTTTCTGGCCACTCAATAAAAAAAGCTCCGTGGTCATCAAAATTTATTTCCAAGCCAATAAATTCAAATTCTTTAGCCTGTTCCAAGCGATAAAGATCTGCATGCAGTACTTTCATCCCATTAAATTCATACTCTTCAAGAATACTAAAAGTTGGACTTTTAACAGGTTTTTTCCAGCCCATTTTACTCATAATCTCCCTGACGAGCGTTGTTTTCCCACTACCGAGATTGCCTTCTAGGTAAAAAATAAAAAATTTTTTTTCTGTACAAATGAGGGTTGATAGTTGCTCTGCTATTTTCTGCAGATTTTTTATGTTTGTGATATCAAAGTCCACTAGAAGAAGCTTGGTCTAAGATTAATAAATTCTTTTCCAATTACATCCTTAGAAATTGAATCCAAAACAATTTTTAGATCACGCTGATTGTCAACAAAGTCAACCTCATCAACATTCAAAACTAGTAGTGGAGACTCAGAATAATTAAAGAAAAATTCCGAATATGTTTGACATATCTTTTCCAGGTATTCTAAATCTATATTTTCTTCATAAGTTCTGGCTCTTTTCTTTACCCTCTCCATTACTTTTTTGGGCGAAGCTTGTAAGTAAATCAGCAAATCAGGTTTTGGAAATGATTCATAAAATTTAGATTTTATAATTTCAAAAATCTTGTATTCTTCATTTGTTAGATTAAGTTCAGCAAATATGGATTCTTTATGAAATATAAAGTCAGATACTATACGTCTATCAATAAGTTCATCAGAAAAATATTTGTTAATCTGTCTAGACCTTTGCATTACGAAATGTATTTGCGTGGCAAAAGCATACTTTTTACTGTCTTTATAAAAATTTCCCAAAAAAGGATTTTCATCTGAGTCTTCAAGACATAATTCATAAGAAAATTTTAATGCTATTTTTTTTGCTAGAGTAGTTTTGCCAACACCTATTGGCCCTTCAACAGCAATATAATTTGGAAGATTCAATTTTTTCTCATTTCTTTGCGCTTTTCTTTTAAAAGTCTGTTCTTTTTATCATAATTTGATGCTCTAAATTCTGTCCACCAATTTATGTCAGTTTTTAACTCTGGCTCGATTGCTCCTCTTATTAAAAAAAAATCATAGGCGGCACGAAATCTTAGGCTTTGGGTAAATCCTATTGATTTTTTTCCAAAATTTTTAAATCTTACTTGGTTCATCCATATATCTTTAATAAAACTTATGAATCTTCTCGGAATTGCACAAATTTGTTGTTGTTCCTTAATAGTTGTGGCAACAACTCTGTAAAATTTCTGAAAATCGAGCCTTTCTTTTAGTCCTGAATTGTGAGCAACTCTCGGCCACATTAGAGTTGCAAATAAAAATCCTGGATTAAGAGGTTTATTATTTTTAATACGGTTGTCGGTGTCAAAAAAAGCTTTTACTAAAAATTCATGATATTCATCTATATCAACGCCATGAAATGGAAAAAGAACTTCCATTATTCCAAATGCTTTCAAGTTTCTATAACTCTCAGAGGCATGACCGGAAAGAAAAAGTTTCAATATTTCCTCATATAATCTAGCTGGAGGCATATGTTTGAGCTTTAGCACACTATTCTTGATTGGATTATGTGCTTTGTGGTCAATTTGAAACTTTAATTTTGATGCAAAACGAATTGCTCTTAGTATTCTGATCGGGTCCTCTTGGATTCGTGTTTCAGGATCCCCAATAAATTTTATTTTTTTTTCTTTAAGATCTTTAAGGCCAGTAGTGTAATCAGAGATTTCATTTGAGTAGGGATCGTAATACAAGGCATTGATAGTAAAATCTCTACGGAATGCATCTTCCTCTTGAGTGCCCCATTGGTTGTCTCTAACTATCTTCCCATCTTCATCAATTTCTATGGATTCAGAAGAGGCATCTGTACCAGATCTGAAGGTTGTTGTTTCTACGATTTCATTGGCAAAGGTAATATGAACCAATTTAAATCTTTTCCCAATTATTCGGGAATTTCTAAAAATTCCTCTTATTTCCTCTGGTTCGCAGTTGGTAACAATATCAAAGTCTTTAGGATTTTCACCCTTTATTGAATCCCTAATGCACCCACCAACTAAAAAGGCTTTGTACCCATTGTTTTGAAGCTTCAAAATTATTGAAAGCGCATTATTTGATATCTGCTCTTTGTTGAGGCCATATCTCTTATCAGTATAAACTTTCGGTATCATTGCAGTAACTCAAAACTATTTTTGATATTTTTGTAGCCGTCTGCTGACATTCTTGGGCTTTTTTCCTGAACAATTTTTGAGGATGCATAATTACCAAAGCTACATGCAGTTACAAAATCTTTGCCATCAATAATTTTATGTAGTGCAGAGCCAGCAAAAATATCCCCAGCTCCATTTGAATCAATTGCATTAACTTTTAAAGCTTTAAGTTTCGATTCATTTTTCCCGTCAAAAATAATGGATTCATTTGATCCATCCGTAACAACAAAATTATTAGAAATTTCTTTAAGTCTCTCACTATAATTATCTCCACACATCGTAATGGCTTCTTCGCGATTGCAAAAAAGATAATCAATTTTCTTAATTTTTATAACTTCTTCGAAACGCTTCCTGTAATTTTGAATGACGAAAGGATCTGATAAGCTTAGTGCAAATTTAACATTAGATGCAGTGTTTTTCAGTATTTTAGTGAATGAGTAATAGTTTTGATCTGAAGTAAATTGATATCCTTCAGAGAACAAAATTTTGGAGCTATTAACATTATCAATAAAGCTGTCTAAAAAATTTAATTGCTCAGACGCTCCCAGGTAAGTCCCCATAGTTCTTTCAGAATTTGGGGTTATAAAGACTAAGCAACGTCCAGTCTTAAAACTTTTATGCTTAAATGTATTAACTATCTTAATGTTATTTAGGGACAAGTCTTGTTCATATTTTATTCCCATCTCGTCTTCACCTAATTGGCATATGTGTGCACATAATGAACCATAATTAGATGCTGCTGCTAGACTATTGGTTGAAGATCCACCACAAACTAATTCCTTTTTTTCCCCATCTGGAAGTAGGGCTATTATTCTCTCTTGTTCCTGAAATGATATAGGTTTAAATTGATTAAAATTCAGTGCGGTTTTATCGATAAATTCTTTAGAAACGTAATAAATTTGGTCTACCAGAGCATTACCAACACCTATTATGTCAAAATTCATAATTTTATCTTGGAGAAAACTTTTTCAGCTGATTTTACAGCCTTTAGAATCACTTCTTCAGAATGCTTTGTAGAAATAAAACAACTTTCAAATGCAGAGGGTGGTAAGTAGACCTTCTCTTCTAACATACCCTGAAAAAACCTTTTGAATAACTCAAGATTCGAATTTTTAACGTCTTCGAAGTTTTGTGGAAGATCATTTGTAAAGAAGAACCCAAACATCCCACCCCTAACAGAATATGAGAATGGGATAAGATTTTTTTTAGCTGCAGCTGCAACACCTTTTAAAAAAAGTTTACTTACTCTATCCAATTCTAAATAAATATTTGCATCCTTAAGTTGTTTAAGTAAAGCAGTGCCAGCACTTACTGCTACAGGATTACCAGAAAGTGTACCAGCTTGATAGACAGGTCCATCTGGAGCAATCATACTCATAATTTCTGTCTTTCCGCCATAGACACCAACAGGCAATCCACCACCAACAATTTTACCCAAAGCCGTTAAATCTGGTTTTACTTTAAATAACTCCTGAGCGCCGCCTTGCGCAACTCTAAACCCAGTCATAACTTCATCAAAAATCAATAAAGATTCATGCTGATCCTTAAGGTTGAAGAGGCTTTTAATAAATTCTTTTGATGGTTCAATGAAACCCATATTTCCTGCAATAGGTTCTACAATAACTGCGGCAATATCATTACCGTGTTTATTAAAAGCTCTCTCTAAGGCGGTAATATCATTGTATGGAATGCTTACAGTCAGTTTTGAAAGTTCTTCAGGAATGCCAGGAGAATCAGGTATTCCGAGTGTGGCTAATCCTGATCCTGCTTTGACAAGAAGTGAATCAACATGACCATGGTAACAACCTGAAAATTTTAAAATCTTGGTTTTGCCTGTAAACCCTCTGGCTAATCTTATACAACTCATAGTCGCTTCAGTGCCAGAGTTCACCATTCTGATCTTCTCCATGCTCGGGAAAAAAGATTTGATTAATTTTGCAATTTCTAATTCATTTTTTGTTGGAGCACCGAAGCTTATTGCTTTTGAAGTTTGTTTTCTAATCGCTTTTATAATTCCTTCATTCGAGTGTCCAAGGATCATAGGGCCCCAAGATCCAACAAAATCTAAGTATTTATTACCATCTTCATCGTACAAGTAACAATCTCTAGACTTTTTAAAAAAAATTGGTGTTCCACCTACGTTTTTAAAGGCCCTTACTGGTGAATTTACACCACCAGCTATATGAAGTTGAGATTTGTTAAATAAATTTTGAGAATTTTTAGTTTTCATTCCAGACTTTTATCATCTCCTTAATGTTTCTCTCAATCTTGTCTGAGTCATGATAAATACCGTTGCATATTGCTGCACAATCAAAGCCCTTTTGTTTTATTTGTGCAAGATTTTTTAAATTAATGCCTCCGATGGCAACATTTACTTTTTTACTATCCATTTGAGAGGAAATTTTATTTATGTCGATAGTACCATTTTGACTCATTTTTGTTTTTGAAAAAAAAATTGGGCCGAAAGAGTAGTAATCAAATCTGTTGTTTATGTCGTTTTTTTGGGGTTCTAAGCTATTTTTACAACTAAAACCAACAAACTTTATATTATTCTTTTGATCGAGAACTTCCTCATTTTTAAAATCTGGGCCTACATGAAGGCCTGTGAAAAGATCATTCGCGAGATTTACATCATTATTAACTATGAATTCTGCTCCAAAAGCTTGGACCTTCTTAAATAGAGTTTCTGCTGTATCTATTACCTCTCTCTTTGATAAATTTTTATTAAACCTATACTGAATAATATTAATTCCTGCATCGAGTGTTCGCTCTACAAGTTTAATAAGCTCAACCCCAAATAAATAATCTGGGGTAATTGCATATATTCCCTTAAAGTTTTCAGCTACTGCCATTTAAATACAGAAAGTAAGATTATGGGAATTAATATAATTACCACTGATTCGTTGAATATTCTATAGAATAGGGTCGATTTAATGACTCCTAATCTAACTCTTCTAAACTCTGAGAAAATATATAGATTGAATGAAAAAAGCACAAAAACAAGCCCAATTTTTATCTTTAACCATAGTGAATTTAATAGCAAGGGATTCCATGCAATCATTAATGCTCCAAAAAATATTCCAATTATTCCAATTGGCGTAATGAAGTACATGAGTCTTTTGATTTGCATGAAAAAAACGTCATGATTTTTTTTAGCACTGTCCTCAGCTAGGTAAACAAATAGCCTTGGAAGATAAAAAAGCCCAGCCATCCATGAAATTACCAATATCAGATGAATGGACTTGAAAACCAGATAAAGCATTTATAAATTATAATCGATTTACTAATTTTGCTAGAATATATCTAATGAGTATTAGTGTTAACAAAGCTACACCTTTTACACTTTCAAACAACGCGAAAGTGAAGATCCTTTCACTAGGCAAAGATGAAGATAATAAATATTTTAGAGTCTTTGTGACTGGGGGTGGTTGCTCAGGATTTCAGTATGGGTTTAAATTTGATCTTTTCGATTCTGAAGAGGATTCAATCCTTGATTTTGATAATGGAGTAAAAGTTGTCCTAGATCAATTATCTTATCCATATTTGCTTGGCTCAAATATAGACTACAAAGAAGACTTAATGGGTTCAAAGTTTACAGTAGAAAATCCAAATGCCAAAAGTACATGCGGTTGTGGTGCTTCATTTACGGTCTGATTAAAACACCTTTTTTAAGATAAGCTAAATATGCAAAAGCGGCAGCTTCCACAAATTTTGGATCTAAATAGTTTGCAGATGTTTTGATAGTATTTCCAAACTTAACACTTAACAAGTACATAAGAAATTTATTATAAATGCCTCCACCATGGACGATAATTTCTTCTGGCTCACCACAACTACGGTAAAATTTTTCTATACCTAAAACTGTAATTTCTATCAATGTACGTAAAACATCTTCTGTTTTAGTTTTATCTATAATTTTTTCATATGTCTTAAGCTTTATTAAATAGTTGGCAATATCGTCTGCTCTTGGGTAGAGCTCAAACTGTATTGTGCTCCTTAATGCTCTAAACAACTCTTTAGAAATTCTTCCTTGTGACGCTAGTCTTCCATGCAGATCGAAATCACCTAGTCCCTGTCCTACACAATAAAAATCCATTAGACAATTCCCAGGGCCAATATCAGATGCCTCTTGTATCTGATTCCCCTTTAAGTGGGTTGCATTACAAATACCACCTATATTTACTATCATCTTACTCTTGTTAATTTCTCCAAATAAATAGTTGTGGAAGGAGGGTACCAAAGGTGCTCCTAAGCCACCCTCAGAGATATCTTGATTTCTGAAATCATATCGAACGATTAACTTAGTTTCTTTAGCAATTTTTTGAGGATTGCCTGCTTGAAAACTTTTGTTTTTTGTATGGAGCAGTGTTTGCCCTGGAAAAGCAATACATTCGATATCCTCATGTTTGATTCTATTTCTTTTAATGAGGTTATTTACAGCTTCAATGCTTTTTAAAGTAATTTCATTATCGATATAGGTCGTATTTTTAGTGGATTTATATGATTCTGAAAATCCTAAAGTATCATTTGAAATAACTTTAAACTTAGGTTCAAAGCTTACACAGCAAATATCGAGCGAGTCTCGGCTAGTCCCTGACATTAAACCTAAGAAATATGACATTAATTTAAATAGCCGTGAGTTTTTTGATGAGTTGCTTCCTTTCACTTGCAAGCTTATCAAAATACTTTTTGTTAAATGAATTTATTGATTGAGCATTTGGAGGCTCTACTTTCACTGGATCCGTATGTTTCCCATCAATATGAAACTCATAATGTAGATGTGGTCCAGTAGCAAGACCTGTTGATCCAACGAAACCAATAGTATCTCCTTGTTGGACCTTTGCACCAAGCTTTATATTTTTTGAAAAGGATTGAAGATGTGCATATCTGGTAAGATATTTATTGTAATGAATTACATCAATATAATTCCCATAAGAATTTGAGTATTTCATCGTCTTGATAACTCCATCGCCTGTAACCTTAACTGGAGTGCCTCTTTTTGCAGCGTAGTCGGTCCCCTTATGTGCTTTAATAGTATTAAGAATTGGGTGCTTTCTATTAGGATTGTAATGAGAGCTTATTCTGGCAAACTCTATAGGTGTTCTCAGAAAAGCTTTTCTAATATTTGTACTATCGAGTGAGTAATAATCCTTTCTGCCTCTTTGAGTAAACCTAATAACTGATAACTCCTCTCCACGATTAACAAATTCAGCGGCTAATATATCTCCAGTTTTAATCAACCTTCCTTTGGAGTAAATATTTTCATAAAGAATTCTTACTTTATCGCCGTTTCTGATGTCGTATACATAATCAATATCCCAGCCAAAGATATAAATTAAATCACCAAGAATACTGTCGGGCACATCAATTTTTTTACCAGACGCATACAGAGAATCAGTTATTACGAACTCTTTAAACTGTTTTAATCTTTTAAGATCATCACGACTTTTAGCGTAGTCAAAACTATCTCCATTGATCGTTAGACTTAAATTATAAAATTCATCGTCGTATTTCTCGAGCAACAAGAATTCTTTATTTTGGGTTACATATATTTCTTCATTTACTTTAAGTCGTATAAAGTTTTCTGCATTTTTATCACTCGCGATTCTATTGATCAACTTTGCAGTAACACCTAAATCGATGAGTATTGAATAAATTGTATCTCCACTTTTGATCTTAATTTTATTTTCAGTGCCTACGTAATTAATTGATCTATTTTGAACTTGATTTAAATTAAGCGAAGTTATTTCAATTTCCTCATTTGTAACAGTGTTTTCTCTGTCGGCGGCTATTAAGCTCACTAAAAAGACCGGAACAAGTAGGATTATTAAAATATATTTTAAATGTGACCTGCTATACATGTCTGATATTATATAAGTGCAGTTATGGATTATAAAAAACAATTAGAAATCATTAAATATGGTATAGAAGAAATTATTGGGGAAGATAATCTTATTCAAAAGCTTAAAAGTGGAAGAAAACTCAAGGTAAAAGTTGGTTTTGACCCAACTGCTCCTGATTTGCATCTTGGTCATACTGTGATCTTAAGAAAAATGCGGCAATTCCAAGATTTGGGACATAAAGTAATTTTTTTGATCGGCGATTTTACAGGAAAAATTGGCGATCCAAGTGGAAAAAACAAAACAAGACCTCCACTAACTGATACAGAAATCAAAGAAAATGCCCAAACCTATGCCGATCAGGTCTTTAACGTGCTTGATAAAGATAAAACTGTAGTTGACTTCAATTCCAGATGGGGCGATAAAATGACCGCTGCAGATATGATAAAACTCTCAGCTCAATCAACCATAGCGAGAATGATTGAGAGGGATGATTTTTCTAAAAGATATAAAAATAATCAGCCAATTTCTATTCACGAATTTTTATATCCATTAATGCAAGGCCAAGATTCAGTGGAGCTTGAGGCAGATGTTGAATTAGGTGGTACTGACCAAAAGTTTAATCTCTTGGTTGGAAGGGATTTGCAAAAAAACAAAGGCATGTCTCCTCAAACTATTATTACTTTGCCATTACTAGAAGGACTTGATGGCATAAAAAAAATGTCAAAGTCGGAAAACAACTATATTGGAATTACTGAAGATGCTGATCAAATCTTCGGAAAAACTATGTCCATTCCTGATGAGATAATGTTTAAGTGGTTCGATTTATTAAGTCTGTTACCAGCAAATGAGATAAAGCAAATAAAGAAAACAGTTGATGAAGGTAGTAATCCGAGAGATGCAAAAATTGTCTTAGCGTTCGAACTGACTGAGAGATTTACCTCTGTGAAAGAGGCAGAAACTGCTAAAGAAAATTTTTTTAAAAAATTTGCAAAAAACGAATTGCCCAGTGATATTGAGGAAAAAACTGTAAAGCATAAGGGAGACTATCCTTTACCTAATCTTCTTAAAGACATTGGTTTTGCCTCTAGCACATCTGAAGCTTTACGTCTTATAAGCCAAGGTGCGGTGAAAATTGACCAAATCAAAATAGACTCAAAAGATTTTCATGTCGAACCTAACACAAAAAAACTTATCCAAGTTGGCAAGAAAAAAATTATTTATATCACGATTCAGGGGAGTTAAACATGAGTGAAAAAGAATATGACTTATTAGTCTTTGGCGCAACTAGTTTTACTGGAGCGTTAGTAGTGGAATATTTAAACGAAAATTATTCTGGTCTCAAATGGGCTATAGCAGCCAGAAATCAAGAAAAAATGGACGCAGTTAAAACAGAGCTTGAATGTGATGTTCCAACTATATTATTGGATTCAACCAAGATGAAGGATATTGAAAAAGCTATAGGCATGACAAATTTAATTTTAACTACAGTCGGCCCTTACCAACTTTATGGAAACGATGTTCTTGCAATGTGCGCCAAAAATGGTGTTGATTACGTGGATTTATCTGGAGAACCTGGTTGGATGTTTGAGATGCAAAAATACTTGGCAGCTGCAAAAGAGTCTGGTGCCAGAATAGTGCATAGTTGTGGTTTTGATTCTATACCTTCAGATTTAGGTGTACTGATGCTGCAAAAGCTTGCAAAAGAGAGATTTGGCAAACCAGTCAAGCAAGTAAAATGCAGGGTACGAACAATGAAGGGAGAATTTTCTGGTGGCACAGCTGCATCACTTCGGGCAACACTAGGAAAATTAAAAACCAACCCCGATTTCTTTAAAGTATTGATTGATCCATTTTGCTTATGCGAGGGTTTTAAAGGACCTGAGCAAGTCAGAGATAACAAGCCTTATTACGATGAAATTACTAACGAGTGGGTTGCTCCATTCTTTATGGCTGCAATTAATACGAAAAATGTTCACAGATCAAATACAATGATGGGACATCTTTATGGAGAGAGCTTCCTCTATGATGAGATGTTCTCCTGTGGTCCAGGAGAAGCTGGTCAAAAAAAAGCAGAGTTAATTTCAGCTTATAACCCACTACTTGGCGATAAGGTTCCAAAACCTGGCGAAGGTCCTTCAAAAGAATCCAGAGATTCAGGAAGCTACGATATGTTATTTACTGGAGTAGACGATGGGGAGATAAAAATTAATGTCTCTGTCAAAGGTGAAGGGGATCCTGGTTATTCCTCTACTTCGAAAATGATTGCTGAAAGTGCTTTGTGTTTGTTATTTGATTGCCCTGAATTAGCTGGTGGCATTTACACTACTGCCCCAGCTATGGGTCAAAAATTACTTGATCGGCTTGAAGAAAAACATGTTATGTTTTTTGCTGAAGAATAAGAACTGTTACAAAATAGAAACAAAAAATTTTTAATACTGTTTCAATACTTCAAATTTCTGTAACAAATAACTCATAACATTAAATTTAGAACAATTTCGTTTGAGAGGAATTTTATGAAAAATTTTTTTAATCCTATTTCGATTGTAATAACGACTTTATTTGTTGCAGCTTGTGGTGGTGGTTCAAGTGAGCCAGCTCCTACTCCTGCTCCAACGCCGGCTCCAACGCCAGCGCCAACGCCGGCTCCAACGCCAGAACCAACACCAGAACCAACACCTGCACCTTCTGCATGTGCTGCTGGTGAAGATTCAGGCATTGTTGCTACTGACTTTGATGGTCAAAGTAAATCTGTGTGTATTCTTACTTTCCCATCATCAGCCCCAATAGCATCTGATGTAACAATAAGCTCTGATGCAATTTATGCTTTAAATGGAGCAGTATTTGTTGGTGCAGGGATTAACGCCGATGGCTCAAGTGCGGGAGATAACGGATCATTGACAATTGAAGCAGGTACAACAATAGTTGGTACCGCAGGTGCCGGATTTGAAGACGCAACAAGCTTTGTTGCATCTCTCGGCGATTCAGTCTCTGATTCTGATGTGGATTACTTGGTTGTTAGTCCAAATTCTCAGTTGAATGTGAATGGTACTGCCTCAGCTCCTGTCATCATGACCGGTGTAAGTGATTTAACAGGTGAAGTAACAGATGGTGCTGAAGCACAATGGGGTGGTTTAGTTATATCTGGTCTCGCAGCTCAAAATAATTGTAATGAAGCAGACCTTGGAACAGCTGCATGTACTGCAGAAGGTGAAGGAGACTCAGGGTACTACGGCGGCACAGACGATGAAGATAATTCTGGTTCAATCAATTACATGCAAGTTAAATATGCAGGCTATAGGTTCTCTAATGACGATGAATTGAATGGCGTTGCTTTTCAAGCAGTTGGTTCTGGAACATCTGTTAACTACATTCAGGTACATAATGGTTCAGACGATGGGATTGAATTTTTTGGTGGTACTGTAGGTATGAAGCATTTTGTTGTCACCGGTGCTTCAGATGACTCTGTTGACTGGACAGACGGATGGAGAGGTTTTGCACAATACGGTGTGGTTATACAAACACTTTTCCCTGTAACAGATGCAGCAAGATCTAAAGACAATGTTATCGAAGCTGATAATTATGGCAGTGATATGGATAGATCGCCAAGATCATTCCCAGCTCTGGCAAATATTACTTTTGTCCAAGATTATGGTGGCGATACCCTACAACTTAGAGAGGGAACTGGTGTAAAACTTTTGAATTCAATAGTATCAGGAAACGCAGAAGGTAGTTCAGGTTGTGTTGATGTCGATGATGATGAAACATATCGCTTTATGGCTCAAGAAAACGGTTTAAGCTTTGCTGGAACTCTTTTTGACTCCATTAAGTGTGGCGCAATTGGCCAAGGGGGCTTAGTGCAAGACGAAGAAGTTGGCGAAGCAGATTTTCCAAATGCTTTTAGTGTAAGCGACTATATCTTAACAGGAAATAATGGCGCCCATTTTGGTGCTTCTGGCTTACATGGAAGTATGAGAAATGCAGCTTATATTACTCACCCACTTGCTTCAGGATATTCATTAGCGACTGCTAGTGCACAAGATGCAAATCTAGAAGATGCCTCTTTTATTGGTGGCGTTGAAAGTGATGCTAACGATTGGACCAAAGGCTGGACTTTTGGTCTTCATATGGATTCATTTGAGTGTCCATATGGAACGACACTTGGAAATATGAAAGATGGTGCTGGTGCGGCATGTGAGCTTGTTTCAGCTCAATCCGAAGACAAGAATATAAGACTTGTCGGTGGTGGCTTACCATACTTGATGGTTAAACAAGTAAAAGTTGGAACTGGGGCTGCAGATGGGTCTGGTGCTAAGTACTTGCAAATTGATCCTGGTGTTACCCTATACAGTGACAGTTATGCTGGTGAAGGTGCAATAACAGATTTTGATGCCGTTCTTGTCCCAATTCATTCTAAAATAATGATTAATGGTGCACCTGGTGCTCCCGTCACTATGACTTCAGGTAGAGAAGTTAGAGATACAGCTGCAGATATGTCAAGTGTGGCATCCGACTGGGGTGGTTTGGTTATTAATGGTCTAGCTAGTCAAACAGCTTGTAATCTTTCAGATGTTGGTACAGCAAATTGTACTGCAGATGGTGAAGGAGGTTCAGGCTCTTACGGTGGTATTGACGATGCTGACAATAGTGGAAATATTTTCTACCTTGTATTAAAACATGCTGGAAGACTATTTAACTCAGAAGATGAATTGAATGGTATTGCATTCCAAGCTGTGGGTAACCTAACTGAACTAAATTATATTCAGACCTACAATACATCTGATGACGGTGTAGAGTTCTTTGGAGGTACTGTTAATGCTAAGCACTTACTTGTAATGGGTGCTTCGGATGACTCTATAGATTGGACTGATGGTTGGCGAGGTAATGTACAGCATGCAATTGTTTGGCAAAATCAAGGTCAAACATTTGATGTTGACAGATCTATCGAAGCTGATAACTACGGTTCAGATATGGATAGAGAGCCAAGATCATTACCAACATTTGCTAACTTAACAATTGTTAGTAGAGATGGGCAGGCAGTACTACTTAGAGAGGGTACAGGTCTGAATATTTATAACTCAGTGGTTGCTGATGAAGGAGCAAGCACATGTTGGGATATAGATAATGATGAAACTTATGACTTTAATGGTGACGGTACTGCCGGAGAAGGTCATGACTATGATGGTAACTTGTTTGCTTGTGCAACGTTAGCACAGGAAGATACTAGTGGCCCTACTGCTGCTCAAATTGAAGCTTTATTATCCTCAAATACTAATACTGCTTCAGCAGGAGGCGCTTCATTAGCAGGATATGTTAATGGTGCTACGGAGTCAGCTTTAACCCCAGTTACTGTTGCAGGAGACTTCTTCGAGGTAACAGGACATGTCGGAGCTGTTCCTTCAGCAGATGCCGATTGGACTGATAATTGGGCATTTAAGCCAGCTAGTTCATCAGAATAGTAAAAATATTGATGATTAAAGCTACCCTTTCGAGGGTAGCTTTTTTTAAAGTTACAAATTTGTTACAAAAAGGAATCTTTAAAGTATTAATTTAGAGTTAACTTTAATCTCGTAGGAGTCTATATGAGAATTTTGTTCACAATATCATCACTTTTAATATCAATAATTTCTTATGCCCAAGAAACAGATGTGGCCAGTGATAGTGTTGAAGAGGTTAGGGTTGTAGAAAGTTTTATTCCAGATGAGAAAAGAGATACTAGTGAAATTTCTAATGTTATTGATGCAGAAGACATTAGTGTTGCTGGAGATAGCGATGCTGCTGATGCATTAAAAAGAATTACGGGTTTAAGTTTAGTAAAAGGAAAATATGTTTATGTTAGAGGATTAGGTGAGAGATATTCCTCAGCGTTGTTGAATGGTGTTTTATTGCCTAGCCCCGAACCTTTAAAAAGAGTTGTCCCCTTTGATATTTTTCCAACTTCAATATTGGACTCCGTTTTAGTACAAAAAACATACTCCGCTCAATATCCAGGTGAATTTGGTGGCGGAGTGATCGATATGAGAACAAAATTGATACCAGACCAAGAATTTACTGAAATTAGTTTTTCTACTTCTTACGATTCTTTAGCCACGGGCGAGGAAGTAGATTTGATGCCGCAATACGATAATGATTGGACAGGTTTTGATATGGGTGACAGAGACTTGCCTGCATCACTAGCACCACTTTATGCAAATTCGGATTTCATTTCTCTAGCGACTTCATCATATTACGATATTCAATATGCTGCTCAAGGATTTACTGGTACTTGGCAACCACTTAAAACCGAACTATATCCAGATTTCGGTTTTGATGTCAGTTATGGCAATGCTTATGACTTAAACGAGCTGGGCAGATTGGGTCTATTAATTAGTGCAGGTTACGATTCAAGTAAAGATAATCAACCTGATATTCTTCGATCAGAATGGTCAAGTGGGTCAGGAGAAAATTTAGTTAGAAGAAATAACTACGCAGTAAAAAAAGCAAATTATCAAATAGATACAAATTTTCTTAGTACTCTTGGGTGGGATATTGATGATTTTAATTATCTACAGTTCACAGGATTAATTGTAAGAAAAACAGATAGTAGGACAACAATTAGTGAGGGTAGGAATGTTGAAGCAGATTTTGATGAGCGTAGAACAAAATCTGAATGGGTTGAACGAGAGATTAAAACTGTAACATTGTCAGGTAAACACGACTTATTAAACGGGTTATCCATTGATTGGAGATTGAATGGTTCAACTGGTAAAAGAGAATCACCATTTGAAAGAGAACATTTTTATGAATTTAACAATGGTGCATATGAATTTTCCCGAAGACAAGATAGTAATTACACAAATTTTTCCTGGTTAAATGATGACTCATCCGAGGCGGCAGTAGATTTTTACTATCCTATCGAAACTGGGGATTTATTAATAGATTTCAAATTTGGTTTAATTCATTCAGAAAAAAACCGACAAACAGACGTGAAAAGATATGCATTCTTGCCAGATTTTACTAATGGGGCTTTATTTGCTGATCAAGAATTTAGAAGACAGCCAATTAACTCAATAATGCATCCACAAAACTTTAGATATGATCGTACTGGTTTGGTGTTGCAAGAATTATCGCTAAATACCGATGATTACACTGGTGATATGACTATAGATGCCTACTATTTTTCACTGGAAACAGATATTTCAGATCAATTGAGTTTAAGCATCGGAGCTCGAAATGAAGAATCTTTTATCGAAACAAATACTCAACAATTTTTTGGCAATCAAACAAATATTCAATCTGTTGATGAGTTGGATAAATTATTGCCCGCATTAACTTTAACTTATGAGTTGGCAGAAAATATGCAAGTAAGGATTGGTTTTAGTGAAACAGTTTCTAGACCACAATTTAGAGAAATGTCTCCAGTATTATTTGTTAACTTCGAAACGGATAGGTTTGAAAGAGGATTTGCAGAATTAACTTCAGCGGAAATTGAAAATATTGATTTGCGATATGAGTATTACTTTGGCTTCGATGAGTTTTTAACGATCTCCTATTTTGAGAAGAGCTTTATAAACCCAATTGAACAAGTTCTAGAAGCAGCAGCAACCGACTCTTACGTAAGTTACAGAAATGCTGCATCTGCAACTCTTGAGGGAGCAGAATTTGAATTTCAAAAACAATTTGGCGAATTAATATCTGGGTATGATTTTTTTGGAAAAGTGAACTATACCTATACAGATTCAAATGCAGTAACCAATCCTGAATACATAACTTTATCCTCTTATGACGATAGACCTCTTGTTGGGCAGCCTGATGATATTTTTAATCTTCAGTTTGGTTTTTATGGAGCTGATGATTCAAGGTTTAGCGTTGTTTACAATGATGTTGGCAATAGAATAAGAGAGCTTGGAGTTGATACTATCCCCAATGTTATGGAAGATTTACCAGCTCAGTTGGACGTAGTTTATAATAGAACTTACTACGCTTTAGATGGTACGCTTGACATCACTTTAAAGCTGAGAAATTTATTAGAAGACCCCTATGAAGCTCTACAAGGTAATGAAGTTTTCGAAAGCTATTCCACTGCTTCATCAATATCTTTAGGTGTAAAATACAGCTTTTAGTATGCTAAATGTATTGTTTGTATGTGTTGAGAATGCATGCAGAAGTCAATTAGCTGAACAAATTAGTAATAGAATTTATGGTGATAAAATTTTTGCAAAATCAGCTGGATCTCAGCCTGCTAAAACTGTTAATCCAAAAGCTATAGATTCTCTCAAAAGGATTGGTATTATATTTGACGAAATTCAACCAAAGAATGTCACAAATTTTTCTAACGAAAGATTTGATTATGTTGTAACAATGGGTTGTGGCGATGAATGTCCTTTTTTTCCAAATACCAAAACTTTAGATTGGAAGATACCTGATCCAAAACATATGAACGATGATGATTTTGATAATATTAGAGACTTAATAGAGATGAAAATTAATACTGAACTATTGAATGGGTAAATTTAAGAATAAAATATTTGCTGAATTTACAGGCACAGCTTTATTGGTTTGTGTTGTAGTGGGTTCAGGCATAATGGGGCAAAATTTATCGGATGGAAACGATGGTATTGCACTTTTAGCAAATTCCTTAGCTACGTTTTGGGGTTTATACTTTTTGATTACAATTTTTGCTCCGTTGAGCGCTCATTTTAATCCTGTTGTGTCCTTAGTTAGCTACATTAGAGGAGAATTAAAATTTCCAGCTTTTATTAGTTACGCTGCAGTTCAATGTTTGGGAGGATTATTAGGGGCAGTACTTGCTAATTTAATGTTCAATTTACCATTGATTGAATTATCAACAAAAATAAGAACAGGTTCAAATTTGTGGTTTTCAGAGCTAATCGCTACTGCCGGCCTAATAATGATTATCTTTGCTTCAGATGCTAAAAAAGTTCCAATAATGGTAGCTTCTTATATTGGTGCTGCCTATTGGTTTACAGCATCAACTTCTTTTGCTAATCCTGCAGTTACATTTGGGAGAATTTTTTCAGATACATTTGCCGGCATTAATCTTAATGATGCTCCATTATTTATTATTTTTCAGATTATGGGAGGATTATTAGGTTATTTAATTTATAAAGTGATATGGGATAAGTAGACGTCTAGACTTACATGTCAAAAAACCTATAATAATTTGTTCTTCGGGTCTGTAGCTCAGTTGGTTAGAGCGCACCCCTGATAAGGGTGAGGTCGCCGGTTCAAATCCAGCCAGACCCACCATAGTAACAATTTGTATTGGCCAACAGTTTTTATTTTTTTGGGTTTGAAGCATAATGAGCCAAAACATATTAAATACATCTTTAATCAACTTGTTAAAAACAATGTTTAAGTTTGCAAGAGCAGTACTCCTAGGTTTATTTTTAGGCCTCTATGCATTAGCTCATGATAATTCGGGTATCGTTAAATATTCATCTGTAGAAATGTATGAACCAACTCCAATGCCGGATCGTATAGTTCTGACTTGGGAAGATAATCCAGCAACAACGCAATCCATCACATGGAGAACAGATACTTCTGTAAAAAAAGCTTTTGTCCAAATAGCAGTTGCAAATGCCAGTGGGCGCGACTTAAACCCAGATTTATTCGAGGCAAAAACTTTATTTTTTCAGAGTGATATAAATCAAGCTCATTACCATAGTATTACCATAAGGAGCTTGAATCCAAATACCCTTTATGTATATAGAGTGGGAGATGGAGTAAATTGGAGTGAATATTTCCATTTCAAGACAGCAAGCTCTTACCCAGAACCCTTTAGTTTTATCTATTTTGGTGATGCTCAGAACGAAGTAAGAACTCACTGGTCAAGAGTATTTAGGGAGGCTTTTCGTGATGCTCCGAGAGCGTCTTTTATACTTCATGCTGGAGATCTTGTGGATATTAAAGATATGGATTCCAATTGGGGTGAGTGGCACGAAGGCCCAGACTGGGTAAATGCAACAATACCTCTGTTAGCTACTCCTGGAAATCATGAGTATGTAAAATATTCAGAAGCTAAGAGAACTGCTCCTGAAATAAGTGCTCACTGGCAACCACAATTTGTCTTTCCTATTCAAAATATACCAGATGAGCGTTTGAAAGAGACAGTTTATTACTTGGATTATCAAGGAGTAAGATTCATTTCTCTCGACTCAAATATTGCGCAAGAGGAGCAAGTTCCTTGGATTAGATCTGTTTTAGAGAAAAATCCGAATAAATGGACAGTAGTTACTTTTCATCATCCTATTTATTCACCTGGAACCGATCGTGACAATCCTCATTTAAGGAAACTATGGAAGCCATTGTTTGATGAATTTAAAGTTGATCTAGTGCTCAACGGTCATGACCATGTATATTCTCGAACTGGAGACCTTGCCGGAGCTAAGGTTGAAAATGTGCCTAATGGTTACCAACAAGCTTATGATCCCGATGTAGGGACAGTCTATGTTGTATCGGTAAGTGGCCCGAAAATGTATGAATTTACGAAAGGCAACTACGCAAAAAAAATTTTAGAAGATACACAGCTGTACCAGATAATCAAGATATCAGGTAATGATTTACGATTCCAAGCCTTTGATGCTACAGGAAATCTATATGATGAATTTAAATTAAAAAAACATAAAAATAAGCCAAACCAATTAATTGAACTATCTAAATAAGTAAGAAATATAAATTAAAATAAGAATTAAATTATATGAATTGAGATTTTAATGGATTTTCTGATGTGATCTGCCTGAATGAATAAAAAGTATTTTGAGTTATTTCTAATTTTCATTTTGGGAGTGAGCTTTCCCTTACATGAAATTAGCCACGATCATTTTCACGAAGAGGTTGAGGTAATATCTTGTCACGTTTGTGAGAGTGAAAATTCTACAAATTTTTTTATAAATAAGAATATATACAAAAACCCTATTGCAAGTGTAGTTAGTAATTCACTAAGACAACTTACTCACGACAAAATTCTTAGAGATTCTTTATCTCGAGCACCTCCGAAAAAATAAATTTTTAATAGAAATAATTTTTTTTAAAAAGGAGGAAACAAAATGAAAAAAATCTTAATAAGTTTAATTTTTATATCGTCATTCTTGGTATCACAAGAAGTTGAAGAGGTGGTAGTTGTTTCGTCATTAACAAGTGATGATAGACAATTATCAGAAATTGGTGACCCAATACATGTGGTAAGTGGAGAGGATTTAGAGGACTCAGGGACACAAAGTCTTGGAGAATCCTTTGATGAATTGCTAGGTGTATCCTCAGTGGACTATGGTGCAGTTGTTGGTCAGCCAGCAATCCGTGGGCTTTTAGATGGAAGGGTAAAGATTCTTAGAAATGGTCTTAGTGTCGCTGACGTCGCAGGCATGGGAGCGGATCACTTAAATGAGGTGGATCTTAACAATGTGTCACAAGTTGAAATTATTCGTGGCCCGTCGTCATTGCTTTATGCAAAAGGATCTATTGGAGGAGTTATTAATGTAATTGATAACACCATTGCAAAAACTGATTTTGAGGAACAAGTTGGAAGCCTAGGTTTTGAGAAACAGAGTGTCAATTGGGGAAATGCTGAAAATTTTGCGTACCAAAAAAATGTTGCAGGTGTAAATTTGTCTTTGGCTTACAAAGATTCCCAGTTCGGAAATTATGCAATTCCAAATGGTGCAATTCTTCACTCGGAAGATGAGCATGAAGAAGAAGGGGATCATGATGAAATGGATGCTGAGACTTTGGCAAATTCAGATTTTGGTTCAACAACCTCAAGGGTTGGCCTCTCAGTTACAGGTGATTGGGGCTATCTTGGTGTCTCTCTTGAAGATCAAGAGACAGAGTATGGAATACCTTTTCATGGTGATGAACACAGTGAAGAAGAGGGTGAAGAAGAGGAAGGACACGATGAGCACGAGGGTGAAAGAATATATGCCTTCACTGATTCACAGGCTGTAAATGTCAGTGGTGGTTTAGTCTTAAATAGCTCTATTGTAAATAAAGTTGATTACTTTTTTAGAGATACTGATTATACATTTCAAGAGCAGCATGCTGAAGAGGAAGGTGATCATGATGAAGAAGAACATGACGATCATGGTCATGAAGAGGGACCAACTGTCTTTACCAACATTGCTCAAGAATTTGGTGCTATCTTTGATCTTCCAACATCAGGACTCATATCATCTCAGAAATTAATGGTGAACTTTCTTTCCATGGATGAATCCATTGCTGGACACGAAGCATTTATGGATCCAATGCAAAGCGAGAGTTTAAATTTTGGCTATTATGCTGGTCTTGATTTATCAGGTTATAGCTTAGATTTAGGTTTGCGCTATGATCAGGTTAATAGACAAGGCTCAATTACAGAAGGTCATGAAGAGGAAGGACATGATGATCATGATGATGAGGATCATGGTGATGAGGATCATGATGAGCATGAAGAAATGGAAGTTGAATATTTTGATAAAGATTTTGACGATCTAAGTTTCTCTGCAAGCCTTGGTCGACAGCTTACTGATGCAGTTAGTTTCGATATAAGTTTTTCAAGTGTTGCTAGTGCTCCATCTGGTACTGCGATGGCAATGAATGGACCACACTTAGCGCGTGGCAGGTTTGAAACAGGTGACATCAACTTATCTTCAGAGAGAGCCAATAACTTCGAGGGATCGTTATTTTTTGATGATGGAGATTATTTTGGTCAATTAACTTTATTCCAAAATAACATTGACGATTATATTTATCTTCAAGATGAGTTAGAAGAGCATCATGATGAGGACCATGGTGATGAGGACCATGGTGATGAAGATCACGATGAGCATGAAGAGCATGGTGATTTGATCCACGCGGATTTTCTTCAACAGGATGCTGAATTTAACGGCTATGAATTTGAATTTGGTAGAAGATTCATTACGGATACTGGTGAATTTGTGCTTAGCTATGGAAGAGATTCAGTCAATGGTGAATTCAGTAACGGAGAAAATGTTCCTAGATTGGTTCCAGCAAGAAGTTTGTACACATTATCTTACAGGGCTAGTGATTACAGAATGAGACTCACTCTCAAAGATGTTGATCGACAAACTATAATTGGAGATGGGGAAACTGAAACAGAAGGATTCAAGATGTTGAATCTTTTGGTTAAAAAAGAGATTGGGCTATCTAGTCAATTTAATCTTGGTGTTTCATTTTTTGCCAATAATCTTTTAGATGAGGTTGCAAGAAATCATGCTTCCTATGTCAAAGATGAGGTGCCACTTCCAGGGGTTAATTTTGGTCTTAGGTTTAATTTAGAGTTTTAAATTAAATTAAACTCCTTTTTATGGGGCAGGTCGTTGGGCCTGCCCTTTTTTTATATATAATCTATTTCGTGTTTAAGAGGTTAGTCTTACTAATTATTTCATTTTATGTTTTTTCTTCAGATGATATTGAAGAAGTTGTAACCACGGGAAGTTTATTAACAAGCACAACAGGAAATGCTGTTGAAAAAGAAATAATTAAAACCCAACAAATTAAAGATTTTGGTCTGGTAAGCTTTGCTGAGCTAAGTCAATATATTACTTCTTCTTCTGGTTCGCGTTTTCAAAGCAATACTCTAGGGGGCCAAGATCAGGGAATGGCATCAATAAACCTGAGGGGTCTTGAACAAGAATCTACCCTTGTTTTGATCAATTCCAAAAGACAGACTTTTGCAGGCACTCCCTCTGATGACGGGGGAAGTTACATAGATATTGGTATCATTCCTGAAGTTGCATTACGCGAAGTACAAATTTTAAAAGAAGGCGCCTCAACAACTTACGGGTCAGATGCAGTTTCTGGTGTTGTCAACGTCTTAACATTTAAAGAGTTCAATGGGCTAAAAGTTAATTTTGGACGTCGCCAAACTGCTAACTACGATCAAAACGATAATACTTTTGGTTTCTTATACGGAGCCAATTTCAAAGACTTAAAATTTGTCTTTGGCTATAACAACTTGCAGAGAAGCCCTCTACCAGTTATAGACTTTAGAAAACTTGCTGAATTAGCGGTCAGTGGCTTAGGGAACTCGTTTGTCCTCACCGAAGCAGATACAGTTGAAGAAGGACCTTACGCTGGGGAATATGAAGAAGGGGCCCTAGTTCCTGATCCAAATTGTGTTGAAAATGGTGGTATTTTATCTGGACGTTGCAGGTTTCAGTATGGCACTAGATTTAACTTAGTAAATAACGAGTCACATGAGAAATTTTATTTAAACTTAAATAGTTTTCAGCATTCTCTTTTGCTAATTGCATCAAATGTAAAGGTTATTGATAATCCTCAATCACCCTCATATCCTGCATTACCATTTTTATCAAGAGAAATAATGCCAGGTGTTGGTGGGAGTCCATTTAATGTTCCAGTAAGATGGCTTGGAAGACCTTTGGGAGGCAGATACCCCTCACCTTTTTCACCAAAAGATATCTCACAACACCATTTTAGTTATGCGTACGAATTAATTTACAGAGATTTTGAGGTTGAATTTTCTGTTACTGATAGTCAACATGAAAATCTTCATCGAAGACCAGATATTATTGATTCAAGATTTTTAAGTGCACTGAATGGGTCTGGCGGATCAAGCAATAATGAACAGTGGGACATTTTTAATCCAGCAAATAATTCAGCATCACTTATTTCTTATATAAAGGGCTTTGAAAGGTCAAACAAAACCGGAGGCTTGACAGTTTTTGATTTAATCGCCAGAACGTTTCAAAAGGACCTTAACTTAAATATTGGCTTTGGTATTCAACAAAGTCGAGACAGGCTAAAAATTCGATTTAACGAACTATCTAGAGTTGAATTTGATTCAGATGGGAAGCTAACTAAAACAGCAGATTTATTTTTCTTGGGCGGTGGGCAAAATGTAGAAAGATCAAGAAACAAATCGTCTTTATTTTTTGAAGGAAGTAGAGATTTTACAAAATCATTTACCTTAGTATTTTCTGGAAGGTATGAAGATGCAGATAAATTTTCATCATTTAATCCTAAACTTTCTGTAAATTTTAAGCCGTTTGAAAACCTTTCTCTGAGAATTGCAAAAGGCGAATCTTTTAAAATGCCCTCAATGGGACAGCTTTTTTCAAGTCAAATCAGACTTGGTAGTGTTAGAGATGTTGAAGGAAGTGTTTTTGTTAGGCAAGCCCAATTAGGAAATCCTGAATTAAAGCCATCAGTCTCACAAAATACGAACTTTGGCATTTATTATCAAGACAATCAAATAAAAGTTTCTTTAGATTTATGGGAGATCGACTATACCAACAGAATAGAGGTTGAAAGTGCACAAGCTTTAATAGAATCTGACCCCTACGGCTCATCAATAACAAGAAATAATTTAGGAGATTTGATTGGAGTTACAACGAGATATTTTAATGAATCAAGTACACTAGTCAGTGGTATCGATTTCAATTACTTTCAAGAATTTAACTTCTTTGATAGCAGCACATTCACAATAGACCTCAAAGGAACGAAATTGGATGAGTTCCTCACTCCGGAGAGTTTGGATTCCACTGTGATGATTAACAGGGTTGGTAGATTTAACTTTGATAATAATACATTTTCATTGCCAAAATTTAGAATTAATAACCAATTGGTATGGAGTAAAAATGATAGTCGAGCTGGAGTGATTACAAGATTTATTGATAGTTACGAAAATTTAAGATCAATACCAAATAGCGCACAAGCTCTTGGATATACCAATAGAGTTGATGCTTTCTTGGTGCATGATTTATTTTTGGAATATCCATTGGATAATTTTTTTAGAGCTTTTAAAACCAATACTGACTTTTCCTTGCAAACAACCTTCTCGATTATTAACATTTTTGACGAAGGCCCACCTTTATTATATGACGCACCTGACTTTAGCTATGATACAAGGGTTCACGATCCTAGAGGCAGAATGATAAGTATCCAATTCTCCCTTCTAAGGAACTAATAACCTTGTGTTAAATACAATGTAAAATACCAAAATGGGAAGATTTCTAACTTTAATATTTTTTTCTTTTGTTTTAAGTACTGAATATCTTGAAGAAGAATCCCTGCTTGGAACACTTTACATACAAAGTTCTGCTGAGTATAAGGCAAATACCACTAGCATCTATAGGGCTGCAATGTCTAGGCTGCCTACTTTAATTGCTGATAAAAGTCACACAGCCGCTTTGGTTCAAAAAACTGATTATTCTGGAAAGCCACCAGCAGTTATCTTAGATGTTGATCAAACTGTTTTAAACAATATTGCATACCAAGCACGTATGATTAAAAAACGATCTGCATATCCTGATGGCTGGATTAGTTGGGCTAAAGAGGAGAAAGCTGATTATATTGAGGGTGCTGAAGAATATCTAAGATATGCAATATCTCTTGGATTAGAAATCTTTTTTGTAACTAACAGAGTGGTTGAAATTGAAGAAGCAACAAAAAATAATCTTGAGCAGCTAGGCTTTACTTTTTCAGAAAATATTGATCAACTTTTAATGCGTTATGAGCAAGAAGGCTGGGATCGAAACAAAAACTCAAGAATTCAAAGGATTGCAGAAAAATATAGGATTGTAATGATAATTGGAGATAATCTTGGTGATTTTGTTGGGGCAGAAGAAAATAATTTAAGTGTTATAGAGCGCAACGACATCTTTAAAAAATATGATTCTCACTGGGGAAATTTTTGGTTTATGCTTCCGAATCCTGTGTATGGAGATTGGGAAGGAGCTTTAATAGATTTTAATTACAATCTTAGCCAACAGGACGAGCTATCTAAAAAGTTTCAAAGCCTTGATGAAAAATAAGGCTCGATTGGAAAATAAAAATGTTTCGTGCATTCTCTAAAAATACCATTTTTTCAGGACTATTTTTTTTCTTTGTTCTATTCTCTTTATTTATAACACGTCCGTTTAGAAGTGCTATTGCTGCTGATATTGGCACACAAAATTTGCCTATGTATTTAGTTCTCATTGTTTTGGTGATGGTGGCAGCAAACTTAATTTATTCATATACGGTCTCCAAAGTTCAAGAAAACAGAATTGTAACGTATGTCTACTCATTCCTACTTATCAATATGTTTATATTTTTGCTTTGCTATCAGGTATATCCTGATAGTTTTATATTGAGAGCAAGTTTTTATGTCTGGTATAACATCTTTAATTTTTTCGTGGTTGCAGTTTTTTGGGCTAGAACGATTAATTGTTTTGACAAAGAGGAGGGAAAAAGAAACTATGGAATAATTAGTGCTTTTGGGACTTTTGGTGGATGGTTGGCTGGTATTTTAGTTACTAATTTTCTTTATGACCAGGGCGAAGAGGTATCAATTGGATTATCAGCAGTCTCATTAGGATGTGCAATGTTCTTTTCCTCAAAATTGTCTCCCAAAAAAGTTTCAGCTAAAGCAAACATTGGAATTTTGATGGAACAGGTTTTTGAGCAGTTTAAGCAGATTCGTTTAAACAGAAATATTCAGTATTTAGTTTCTTATGGTTTTTTTTGGACTTGTTTATCAACTGCACTTTATTTTTTTAATCTTGAAATAATTAATGCTTACACAGAAGACACTAGTAGAAAAGTTCAAATTTTTTCATTTGCAGATAACATCGTCTTACCTTTAACACTTTTTTTCCAGGCATCTTCTATACTAATTTTGACCAACAAACGTCTAGGTCTTAGCTTTGTATTGGGCTTGTATGGCGTATTTTTCGCGATTTCTTTTACTCTTATGTCTCTTCACTTTAGTCAATTACTTTTGCCAGCATCGGGAATAATTCTTTTTTACATAATATCTTTATTTCAAAGACCCTATGAATATGGATTAAACAAACCGGCAAGAGAAGTTGCTTATACAACTTTAAGTAAAACTGAAAAATATAAATCTACTGTGATTATAGATACGCTTATTAATCGTTCTGGCGATGCCTCTGGTGGAATCTTATTTAATATGATCATCTCTTTTGGAATTATTCTTTATGCAGCACCGTTATTAATGCTTCCATTAGCAGGAATTCTTGTATTTATTGGAATAAGAATTGCAAATCGTGTCGAAATTGTAAAAAAATAGAAATAAGTTCGTTATTTAGTTGAAATATTCATCCACTCCCATAAAATTACATCCTCATCATGTTAACAAAAGAAAAAATTTTAAAAGCTCCAAAGAAAAACTATATGAATAAAGAGCAGTTAGAGTTCTTTAAAATTCTCTTAGAGGAGCTAAAACTAGAGACCCTTGGCCACATTAAAGATGCAAAAAATAGATTAAGTAATCCTCCAGACTGCAGTGATGAAGTTGATAGAGCACAGCACGAGATTGATTCTATGCTTTTTTTAAGAATTGTTGAAAGAGAGTCAAAGCTCTTACCTAAAATTGATAAAGCTATTATGCGCATCAAAAAAGGAGACTATGGTTTTTGTGTTGAAACAGGTGAAAAAATTGGACTTGAGCGTCTTATCTCAAGACCTACGGCAGAATATTGTGCTGAAGTAAAAATTATTAACGAAGAAAAAGAAAAACACTTCGTAGACTAAGAATTCATAGCTTTAATTTCCAAAACAACTTAATATTTTTATATGTCCTCAGTCAATGAATTAATTGGAAATATTTCGAATTCCAGATTTAGTATTATTTCAGAGTGGTCATTGAGGATAATATTCTCACTTCTCATGTTTACACATGGCCAAGGGAAGGTATTATTTCTAAGTGAAAATCCTTCAATGCCACTTGAAATAGTCACTGGGATGGCTTTTTTTGAGTCTTTTCCTATTTTCTTCTCTTGGGTCGCTGCCATTAGTGAAGCAATAATAATACCCGCATGTATTCTTCTGGGAGGGCTTTCCTTTCTTGGAGCATCTGCGAAAACCCTATCGACCTTGGGAGGTTTTTTGGCAACTATTACCATGGTTATAATAATTTATTTTCTGCATATTGACCTTTGGGAGCAGCAGTGGCAGGAATTTAAATATCAACTTTCATTGCTTGCCATATCACTATATTTCCTTTTTAAATAAGTGAAAAATTTTACAGTAGCATATGTAATATCTACCCTCGTATTAGTGACTATTGCAACTGGGTTGGTAAGCTTTTTCATAACATCATTAAACACAAATGAATTTCCTCCGAAACTAAGTTCATGGATAAGTGCATGGATGTTGGCTTGGTCGGTTGGAACGCCCATTATTTTTTTAATTTCACCGTTTTCAAGGTTTCTAGGTCAAAAGCTTTCAGACGATCCAAGAGATAAAGATTAGTTGAAATTTCTCTGATACCTAGATATGATTTCATTCTTTGGGGCTATAGCTCAGCTGGGAGAGCGCCTGCTTTGCACGCAGGAGGTCTGCGGTTCGATCCCGCATAGCTCCACCACTCAGTTAGTTGTGAATGAATTTTTGCAACTGTGCGATTAGATGATTTTAAAGAAAAAGTGGTAAGTACCTTTAACTAAATTAAAAGTATTTCCTTGATTGATACTTAGACAATAAGAGTTTAATCTTTGGTTATGAAAAATTTCATCTCTATTTTATCTATATTTATATTAGCCAGTTGCTCAAGTGGGAAAACTCCAGTTGAAGAAGGGCTGGAAAATCAAATTTTACATTGGGGAAATGGTAGCGAGCCACAGGGCATTGACCCACATATTGTTACAGGCGTACCAGAACATCATATTTTAATTGGTGTTTGTGAGGGTCTTACAATAACCGATCCAAAAGGTGGTAGAGAAAACTTGCCTGGAGTTGCACAAAGTTGGACTCTCAAAGAGGACCAAAAAACATACGTCTTTAGTTTTAATCCAAATGCTAGATGGTCAAATGGTGATCGTGTTACACCTGAAGATTTTGTTTGGTCATGGCAAAGAGCCTTAACCCCAACCCTTGGTTCGCAGTATTCGGAAATGCTCTTCTACGTCAAGAATGCAAAAGAGTTTTATGACGGTAAGATTGACGATTTTTCTGAGGTTGGAGTAAAGGCAATTTCAGATTATGAACTTGAAGTTGAACTAGAAAATCAAACACCTTTTTTTGTTGGTCTTCTAGCTCATTACTCGACATGGCCAGTACATAAAGAAACAGTTTTAAAATTTGGGGAAATAGATGATAGAAGCATGAAATGGACAAGACCAGGCAACCATGTTTGTAACGGTCCAATGAAATTAAAAAGCTGGGAACTTAATAAGAAGATTGTCGTAGAAAAAAATGAATATTACTGGGATGCAGATAGAGTAAAACTAAATGAAATTCATTACTATCCAATACAAAATGAATCTACTGAAGATAGAATGTTTAGAGCAGGTGCTCTTCATGTCACAAATGTAGTACCACAAGAGAAGTGTCCTGTTTACTTAGAGAATAAAAACCCCTCTTTAAGAATTGACCCATATATGGGCACTTACTACTACAGAGTAAATACCACTTTGCCACATCTATCAGATTCTAGGGTAAGAAAAGCTTTGGCAATGGGAATTAACAGAAAACTAATTGTTGAAAAAGTATCTAAATGTGGACAAAAAACTGCATATTCATTTACCCCTCCTGGAACTTCTGAATATTATCCAGATACGGTAGTTGAATTTAATCCAGAGAAGGGTAAAGAATTATTAACGGAAGCTGGTTACCCAAATGGAGAAGGATTTCCCACAATTGAAATTTTATTCAATACGCAAGAGGGCCATAGGAAAATAGCTGAAGCAATTCAACAAATGTGGAAAGTGAATTTAGGTATTAATGTTGAAATCTATAATACCGATTGGAAAGTTTATTTAAGTAGACAAGATAATTTAGATTATCAAATTTCTAGAGCTGGATGGATTGGAGACTATCAAGACCCTAATACATTCCTTGAAATAATGAGACCAGGCAGAGGAAACAATCAGACAGGTTGGACAAATTATGAGTATGAGAAATTAGTTGCTGAAGCAAATAAAACTTCGGACCAAGAAGAAAGGTATAAAAAGCTGATGGAGGCAGAGCGAATATTAATAGATGAGATGCCACTAATTCCAATCTATACCTATGTAAAGCAATTTCAAATACATCCAGATGTCAAAGGTTGGGACGCAAACATTCTTGACCATCATCATCCAAAATTTGTTTATCTAGAGAGAGACTAATTTAATGATTGGAATAATTCTTAGAAGGATTCTGATCGCAATCCCAGTATTAATTGTTGTTGCTAGCATAACTTTCTTTCTTACGAGGCTAGCCCCGGGAGGGCCATTTGATGCAGAAAAAAAACTTCCTCAAGAGGTCATTGATAATCTTAATGAAGTCTACAACCTCAACGCACCTATATATGAACAATTCTATGATTATTTTTCTAATGTATTAGTTGGAGATTTTGGTCCGTCTTTTCGATATCCAGGAAGAACAGTGACTGAAATGATATCTACTGGACTGCCTGTAACCTTTGAGCTAGCCTTCTATGCAATATTATTTGCGCTTCTCATAGGTCTTTTGGCCGGAACAATTGCAGCACTAAAAAGAAATACCTTCCTTGATTATTTCCCAATGGCAATTGCAATGCTTGGCATATGTGTGCCTACATTCCTATTAGGACCTTTCTTAGTTCTTATCTTTGGCATTTATTTAGAACTTCTTCCAGTGTCAGGTTGGGATACACTTCCTGGTGATAAAATCCTTCCCTCTATTACTTTGGGTGCTGCTTATGCTGCATATATTGCCAGACTTGGAAGGGGTGGGATGATAGAAATATTGGGCCAAGACTTTATCAGAACTGCTAGAGCGAAAGGACTTACTGAAACAAAGGTTGTAATTAATCATGCTTTGCAGGGTGGTATTTTACCTGTTGTGTCTTTTTTAGGACCAGCTATTGCCGGCCTATTAGCTGGTTCTTTTGTAGTTGAAACAATTTTTCAAATTCCTGGTTTAGGAAAATTTTATGTAGAAGCTGCGTTCAATCGTGATTACACAATGATACTTGGCACAACAATATTTTTCTCTGCAATGATTATTTTTTTTAATTTAGTTTCAGATATATTAGTTTTAATTTTGAATCCTAGAGCGAGAGATTCATGAGTAATTCTTCGTTGTGGTCTGATGCTCTAAGAAAGCTTTTAAAAAACAGAGCAGCAATGTTTGGAGTATTTATTCTCATATCGTTAATTATTTTAGCTATTTTAGCCCCAGTTATTTCACCGTACCCATATGATTATCAAAATTTAGAGCTTGGAGCATCAGCACCTTCGAGCGCTTATTTGCTGGGCACTGATACTTTAGGAAGGGATCTTCTTAGTAGGCTTCTTTACGGTTCCAGAGTGTCTTTAATGGTAGGTTTTGTAGCAACAGCTGTAGCTTTGGTTATAGGAGTTACTTGGGGGATTGTTTCTGGCTATTTCGGGGGGAAAGTTGATGCTGTGATGATGAGGATAGTTGATATTTTATATGGTTTGCCTTTCATAATCTTCATCATTTTGTTAATGGTTGTTTTTGGTAGAAACATCTGGCTTCTTTTTGGAGCAATTGGAGCTGTTGAATGGTTAACAATGGCAAGAATAATAAGGGGACAGGTATTAAGTATAAAAAACCAAGAATATGTCCTTTCAGCAAAAGCAATGGGAGTGTCAAACTTTTATATGTTCAGAAGACATATCTTTCCAAATGTTTTAGGACCAATTGCAGTCTATGCAACTTTAACCATTCCTCAGGTTATGCTCCTAGAGGCTTTTTTAAGTTTTTTAGGTTTGGGGATTCAGCCTCCAATGAGCAGTTGGGGAACATTGATAAGATATGGGGTTGAATCTATGGAAGAATATTGGTGGTTGTTAGTTTTTCCTGGAATTACTTTTACCATTACATTATTTTCCTTAAACTTTTTTGGTGATGGTCTTAGAGATGCTTTGGATCCAAAAACCTCTTCAGATTAAATTTAAGAATATTTAATTGCGGCAGATAAAAGCTCTCTTGTATATTCATCTTTAGGTTTTTCAAAAATAGATCTTGCATCGCCTTCTTCAACCATTTCACCATTTTGCATTACAAGAATTATGTCAGACATTGCTCTTATCACTTTCAAATCGTGACTAATAAATAAATAAGTTAAATTGTACTTTTCTTGAAGCGACTTAAGTAAATCAATGATTTGAATCTGAATAGACCTATCTAAAGCTGAAGTAGGTTCATCTAAAATGATAAATTTAGGTTTAAGTATTATTGATCTAGCTATAGCTATTCTTTGCCTTTGACCTCCTGAAAACTCATGTGGATATTTGAATCTATACTTGGGATCAAGCTCAACCTCTAGCATAGTTTGCTCTATCTGCTCATTTCGTTCTTGTTTGCTTAAATTCATATGAATATCTAGGCCTTCTCCAACGATATCGCCCACAGTAAGTCTTGGTGATAGTGATCCATAAGGATCTTGGAAAATGATTTGGATATCTTTTCTGATGCTACGATCTTTAAATGATGAAATTTCTTTCCCATCAAAAAAAACTGAACCTTTGTAAGGAAGTAAATTTGCTATAGCTCTTCCGAGTGTTGATTTACCCGAACCAGATTCTCCAACGAGACCAATAGTAGTTTTTTTATTAATTTTAAGATTTATATTTTTTACTGCATGAAAATAATTTTCTTTAAAAATATTTTGTGACTCAATTCTATAGAAAACATCAAGATCACTTATCTCAACTAAAGGTTGTGGCTCTGATTCTATCTTAGTTTTTTCTTTTGGAATCGATGCAAGTAGAAGTTTGGTATATGCTTCTTTGGGATTCGTAAAGACTTTTTTTGTTTCACCTATTTCAACAATCCTTCCCTCTTTCATCACTGCTACTTTGTCAGAGAATTTATCAACAAGACCTAGATCATGAGTAATGAAAAGAATGGACATGCCAAATTCTTTTTGAAGTTTAGACATTAAATCAAGTATTTGTGCCTGAATTGTTACATCTAACGCAGTTGTAGGTTCATCAGCAATGAGGAGTTTTGGATTATTGACTAGAGCCATAGCAATCATGACTCTTTGTCTTTGGCCTCCTGAAAGTTCATGAGGAAATGATTTAAACCTTCTTGAGAGATCTGGAATCTCAACAAGTTCTAATAATTCAAACGCCTTATTTTTTGCTTCTTTTTTAGAGATTTTATTATGAGTGATAATGGCTTCGATTATTTGATCACCAACTCGATGAAATGGATTTAACGATGTCATAGGCTCTTGAAAAATCATTGATACAATATTTCCTCTTACTTGTCTTAGTCTTTCACTGTTGAAGCCTAAAATATTTTTTCCCTCAAAAATTATTTTTGAATCATTTGGATGCATTGCTTTTGGATAAGGAAGAAGTTTAAGAATCGACATTGCTGTTACAGATTTTCCAGAACCTGATTCACCAACTAATGCCAATGTTTGATTTTTTTCAATCTCAAACGAAATATCATTAACTGCTCTAAAAATACTTTCTCTTAATTTAAAGTCTACAGATAAGTTTTTTATTTCAAGCAATTTAGACATAGCAGATTAAGCATTTTAACTCTAGGATGTTTGAATTAACAAGAATGCAAAATATTATTTGTGTTCCTGTGGGGTTTTAGTATATTTAAAAAAGTTTATGTTTTGCATGCATAAGATCTCTTTAGTTCTATCCTACATAGCTCTATCAAACATTTGTTTGTAAAATAGATTAATGGATTTAGAGGTGTTCTTTGTTGATACATTTACTGACAAGTTATTTAAAGGAAACCCAGCAGGGGTAGTTTTTCATTCAGAAGAAATACCATCTGAGATGATGCAAAAAATGGCAGCTGAACATAATCTTTCAGAAACAGCCTTTATAAACACAAACAAAAATAATTTAATAAAATTTTTTGCTCCACAATTGGAAGTGGATTTATGCGGGCATGCAACAATGGCCTCAGCTTATATATTTTTCAATCACCTTAAAAAAGAGGCTACACATATTGATTTTCAATCAAATAGGGGTATTTTGCGTGCTGAGAAAACTAACGATGGTGTATCTATCTTCCTTCCTAAAGACAATCCAAGAAAAATTGATAACTTCCAAAAATTTAATCAATTAATCAATAGTGAAATCGTTGATGTAGTGCGGGGTATTGATGACTATTTGTTAATTCTAAATTCAGAGGTTGATGTTTTAAATTGCAGACCAAATTTTTCTGCAATTGCAAAACTTGATTGTCGTGGTTTAATCATATCAGCACAGGGATTATCAGTAGATTTTGTTTCAAGAGTGTTTGGACCAGGCATTGGTATTGATGAGGATCCAGTAACAGGTTCGGCGCATGCTCTTCTCACAACATATTGGTCAAAAATATTATCAAAGCAACACTTTAGAGCAAAACAACTATCACCAAGAGGAGGTTATTTAGAGTGTCATCTTCTAGATAGCAAAGTAAAAATATCAGGCAAGGCAAGGCTGTACCTTAAAGGAGAGGTAATAATTTCTTAGGTCCATGACAGAATTAATCTCATCACCTTATTTTTTAATTCCAGCAGTTGTCTTGGATGTTGTTTTTACAGGGCTGGCAATGTGGTTTTCTGCACGTAGAAAAAATATCCCGATTTTTATCATGGCACTCGTTATACAATTATTTGGGATACCAGAATTAATTTATTTGCTTGTAATTCGTAATTCAAAAAAACTTGATAAGTAGTAGGATATAATTAATTTATGAAAAATTTGAAGTATGTCCTAGCGGGTATTTTATTTGTCTTGGGCGTTTATTTTTTATCAGTAATATTTTTTAAAGGAGAAGCTATGCCGACAGTAAAACTTACAACATCTATGGGTGAGATAACTATTCAACTAGATCAAGAAAATGCACCTATTACAACAGAAAACTTTCTTAAATATGTCGAGAGTGGATTCTATGACGGCACAATTTTTCATCGTGTAATTCCAAATTTTATGATTCAAGGTGGTGGGCATCTTGAAGATATGACACCAAAAGACGACAAGCTTGATCCAATACTTAATGAAGCAAATAATGGTCTACAAAATGTTCGAGGAAGCATTGCCATGGCTAGAACAGCAAACCCACATTCAGCATCGTCGCAGTTTTTTATTAACCATGTGGACAATCCTTTTTTAAATTTTAGAACTAATCAAGTTGATGAGGGATGGGGCTATGCAGTCTTTGGTCAAGTCATAGAGGGGATTGAAGTTGTTGATGAAATTGCTGGAGTACAAACTGGGGGTCTCAAAGGCTATCAGGATGTACCTGTTGAAGTTGTAGTTCTTTTGAAGGCAGAGCTAGTTAATTAAAACCGATTTCTCGTTCTATTTCTTCTTGAGTTTCATATGGTTTTGATATCTCCGCCCAATCCACATTGAAGTTATCTTCCATTTCTTGATAACTAAGAACACCTAGTTTGTCATATTTTGGTTTCACCTTATCAGTTATTAAACCTATTCTTGTTAGATTTGGAATGATTTTTGTAAAAAGCATATTTTTAAAATGCTCACCTTGGCCAGAATTAGCTGTTATTTCAGTTGCTTCCTCTTTTGAGATATCTAAAAACCTTGAGATTACATCACCAGTAATAAGCCTATCTCGCATAACAACACATGCTTCAAAGGCAAACTGTGCCCTATCCTCGATTTGAGACTTTGAAAGAGTTTTTAAATAATCTTCAAGATAATTTACACCAAATGTAACATGCCTTGCTTCATCACGAATTACATAATGCAGTAATTGTTTTAAAAGCCCATCATTTAATATTATTTTCATATTGTTAAATGCAGCTAAGGCTAAACCTTCAATAATAATTTGCATACCAATAAATTTTAGATCCCAACGTTCATCTGTAAGGATTTTATCCATAAGCGACTTCAATCCATCTGTTGCTGGATACTGAAAACCAATTTTTTCTTTAAGGAACTTATTAAATCCTTCTACATGTCTTGCTTCATCAAAAGTTTGCGATGCAGCATACATTTTTGCATTGAAAGTTGGTGCACATGAAACTAATTGTGATGCTACCAGTAATGCACCTTGTTCACCATGTAAAAACTGACTCAACTGCCATGATACTCTGTGCCTATCCATTTCAATTCTTTGAGCTTCTGTTAAGTCCTCAATACCAGGCAAATTTTCCTCAGGAAATTTAAAGATTTCTTGATTTATCATAGGTTTATCTTTGGGAAATTCTTGAGACCAATCCAGATCAAATTCAACATTCCAGTTTAGTCTCTTACCTAGCTCGTAAAGTTTTTTTATTCGGTCTTCAACAACTGTATAGTCCCAAGTATATGATCCTGTTAAAGGACTTCTAAAGATTTCATTAACACATTCAACAGCATCTTGCTCCTTTGGATTAATTTCCGGATATTGCATTATCTCTTCAGGTCGATTTTGAACAATTTTATTTTTCATCTTTAAATTTCTAACTGTATACTAACGGCTTACTCATATTTTATGTCTGACCGGTTGAAAAATAAAGTGGCTCTTATAACAGGGGGAGCTGGTGGCTTTGGAAGCGCCACTGCAAAATTATTCAAACACAATGGCTGCACTGTATATATTACTGATATAAATACTAAAAAAGGTGAAGAAATTGCTGAGGAGATAGGCGTAAGTTTTCTAGAGCATGACGTTACAGATACAGAAAGGTGGCAGGAAGTTATTGATCATGTTAAATCAGAAGGTCATGGTTTAAATATTCTCGTCAATAATGCTGGCATTGGTCATGTTTCGAACGTTGAAGCAACCACCCTTGAGGATTGGAACACAATCCATAAAGTTGACCTAGATTCTGTATTCTATGGTTGCAAATACGCATTACCTGTGTTGAGAGATTCTGGCAATGGGTCAATCATAAATGTCTCGTCTATTTCCGGCATTGTTGCAGGCCATAATTTTGCTGCATACAACAGTGCTAAAGCTGCTGTGCGACATTTATCAAAATCTGTAGCTCTGCATTGCGCACGCACAACAGACCTAGTGAGATGCAATAGCATTCACCCAGTATTTGCTAACACTGAATTGATGAAATCGTTCTTTTCAAGCGATCCATCAGGAGAATTATTAAAAAAACTTGAAAAACAAGTACCAATAAGAAGACTTGCAGAGGTTGAGGACATCGCAAACGCCATACTATTTCTAGCATCTGATGAATCCAAAATGATCACGGGTACAGAGCTATTGATAGATGGAGGCTTATCGGCACAATGAGCAAGAGTGATCGTCTTTCCGGCACTAACTCATCCTCAAACCCTTTTAATAGAGTTCTTGAAAGACTTCAGCTTGAGCAATTAGAAGAATTTATTTTTTGTTTTAACGGAAAAAGTGCCGGAATTTCAAGGATTTTTGGTGGCCAAGTAATTGCTCAATCTTTTGTTGCAGCCCAATCAACTGTATCCTCTGATTTACATCTTCACTCACTCCATGCTTACTTTTTACGTCCAGGCATCATGAAAAAACCTATTACATTTAATGTTGATCCTGTGAGAGATGGAAAAAGCTTTTTTACGAGAACTGTAAAAGCTATTCAAAACAAAGAGGTAATTTTCACCATGACAGCTTCATTTCAAAAAGATGAGCCAAATCAATATCATCATAGTATAGAGATGCCTAAGGTACCAATGCCAGAAAACCTAAAAGACGAAATACAAATGCGAGAAGAAAATATAGATAAAGTTCCAAAAGGACTAGAAGATATTTTTCTTAAACAAAGAGAGTATGCTCAGAAAGTTGTAGAGTGGAACGATGTCTTTGACCCTAAGAAAATGCTTCCCATCAGAAACGTCTGGATTAAACCTAATGGAGATATACCTTTAGATAATACTCTTAATAAAGCATTTCTTGCCTATGTGTCGGATGCTGGCTTGCTTGCACCAGGGCTTTATGCACATGGATTAAGTTATATGTCACCGGATATATTAATGGCAAGTTTAGATCATGCTATGTGGTTTCATAAAAAAGACTTTATCTGGAATGATTGGATCTTGTACTCAACAGATAGTCCATTCACAGGGAACTCAAGGAACCTTGGCAGAGGGACTTTTTTTACGAGAGATGGGGAAGTTATAGCATCTGTGATCCAAGAAGGATTACTGAGAATTAAGAAATCTTAGATGATTTAAAAAAGTGCCTACTTTTTCTGGATTAATATCAGGAGTTAAACCACTTCCAAGATTACATATGTAGTTATTTTTTTGAGAGAATTTTAAATAAATATCTTCGGCTAAAGATATTAGCTTTTGATCACTATTATTAAATACTTTTGGATCAAGATTACCTTGAACTGTGAGAGGTAAGTCAATGTACTTTTCGAGTTTCTCTGATGAATCAAAATTAAATATCTTGACATCTGAGTCTTTAAGAAACTCTATAACTTTTTGACCCCTTGAATAAAGGATGATTGGTATATTTTGTGGTAACTCTTTACGAATTTCATTTATATACTTTAATGAGTACTTAACATAATCATCTCCAAGAATACCACCCCAAGAGTCAAAGATTTGAAGACAATCAGCTCCATATTTAGCTTGCTCCTTTAAATAGACGATAGATAGTTGTGTCAGTAAGTCTAGAGTCTCTTCGGTACTTTCAATATTCTCTCTAATATAATCCTTTATGATTGCAAAATTTTTTGGAGACTCTCCATAAAACATATAAGTAAAAATTGTCCAAGGGCTTCCACAGAAACCTATAAGTGGTAAATCAATATTAGATTTTATGAGATTGGTTGCCTGAAAAACATAATCAAGCCTGTCAAGAAAATTGGTTTGATCAAGTCTGAGGCTCTTATTTTGAAGAAAAGATTTTTTAAATACCGGACCCTTATTTTTAACAAATTCAACTTCTAAGCCTAGAGCGTCTGGGATAGTTAAAATATCTGTAAAAGTAATAGCGGCATCAAGTTTAAATCTTCGTAGTGGTTGAAGTGTTAGCTCACAACACACTTCCGGTTTTTTAATCATTGCAAAAAAATCTTCATTCTTTGCTCGAATCTTTCTATATTCGGGAAGATATCTACCAGCTTGCCTTAAAAGCCATACAGGTACATACCTATTTGCATTTGTTCTCTGCAGAGCATTTAAAAAATTATCGTTCAAAATTATCTATAAATTCTTGAAGAAATGACAACAATTCATTCTCATCATCCACCTCAACAGCAACAGGGCTTCCTATTGACTTCAGAAGAATGAGAGTAACTTTGTCGCTATCATTCTTTTTATCTAATTTCATAGCCTGAAAAATCTCTTCAGCATTCAGTTTTATCTTAGTAAAGTCGTAACCAAAAAGACCAAATAAATCTTTACAGATTTGATAGTCTTCCATGGAAATAATTTTCTTTTGTATTGAGAATTCAGTAGCCATTTGCATTCCTATATGGACTGCATGCCCATGTAAAACTGGATTTTCTTTGTTAGCATATTCAATTCCATGAGCAAATGTATGCCCAAAGTTAAGAAATTTTCTTTGTCCTTTCTCTTTAAAGTCTTGTGAAATTACATTGGTTTTTATTTTCAAAGACCTTTCTATTAATTCTCTTAAGAATGTTTCTTCTCTGGAATTAATTTTTTCACTATTTTCTATTAGATTTAAACATTCATCTGATGATTTTAAAATTGAGTGTTTAATTATTTCTGAAAAGCCATTCAAATATTCCTGATCGTTTAAAGATGATAAGAATCCCGTACATATGATTATTTTTTTGGGGTTATAGAAGCTTCCAATGAGGTTCTTTATGCCATGGAAATTTATTCCAGTTTTTCCTCCAATAGTTGCGTCAACCTGAGCTAGTAAGGAGGTTGGTATCAATGTCAGGTTTATGCCTCTTTTAAAGATAGACGCGGCAAATGCAGCTAAATCCGTTACTGCACCTCCTCCTACGGCAAAAATTGTGTCGTTTCTGTTTAGTTTTTTAGAGTGGAAAAATTCGAGGATTTTTTCAAGCACCTTGAAGCTTTTATTTAATTCAGGATCTTTAATTAAAAAAATATTTTCCTCTGATCCAACTAATGCATCTTTTAATTGTTTATTTTGAAAAACTTTATGATCAATAACAAAGATTGATTTACTTCTTAGTGAAAATTCTTTTTTAAGGTTATCAATATCCTGATGATAAAGCACATCAACTTTATCTTTACCATTTTCAATAATTATTGTTTGCATAATTTTTTATTTCTTCGACAATCAAAGCAATGCTCTTATTCTCTGTATTGACTATTGTTTTAGAGCATGAAGAATAAAGGCTTCTTCTAATATTGTAAAGCTCATCAAATGCATTAAATGTTAACCCCTCAAGAAGTGGTCTTTTATATTTCTTTCTAGAAGCTCTCTCCCACAGAATAGTGGCACTAGCGTCAAGAAAATAAGTATTTTCTTGTGACAGAAATTCCTTATTTTCTTGGTTCAAAATAACACCACCGCCTGTAGAAACTACCTTCTTGTCCGTATTTTTATGTTCAAATAACTTTTTTTGCTCCATTTCTCTAAAATAACTCTCTCCATATGTTTTAAAAATGGCATTTATGCTTTTGCCTAATTGTCTTTCAATAGATTTATCAAGGTCTACGAATTCATAACTAAGATCACTAGCCAGAAGTGAACCTACAGAGGATTTGCCAGCCCCCATCATTCCAACAAGAAAAATATTCATATCACTAAGTTTTTTTTAAATTTTGCATAATAATATATCAGTATGCTTTTACTACGCTATATATTAGTTTTTCTTTTGGCTTCGATGTCTATTCTAGGCAGTGTATTTATCTCTTTTTCGCAAAACTTGCCAAAAATTGAGACTATCACTGAGATAAAGCTTACAAATCCCATGAGGATCTATAGTGCAGACAATAAACTTCTTGGGCTTTTTGGTACTGAGAAAAGACGAATTGTGGAGTATGACGAAATTCCAGAAAATTTAAAGCTTGCGATTTTAGCGGCTGAGGATAATGACTTCTTCGAGCATTCTGGAATTAAATTAACAAGTTTACTTAGAGCAACTTATGGAGAATTGTTTGGACTTTCCCTTGGGGGAGGTGGAACAATAACTATGCAAGTTGTAAGAAATTATGTTTTATCATTCGAGAGAACATACGAAAGGAAAATTAAAGAAATAATCCTAGCATTACGTCTTGAAGATATCTTGACGAAAGAAAAAATTTTTGAACTTTACTTTAATAAAGCATTTCTAGGTAATAGGAATTATGGTTTTGCTGCAGCGTATCAATATTATTTTGGAAAAGATATCTCTGAAGCTAGTATTTCGGAAGCGGCACTTTTAGCTGCAATATTGCAAAGACCATCAACTGTAAATCCTATTAGAAGTCCCCTTCAGGCAGAAAGAAGACGAGATTTGGTTTTACGAAGAATGCTTTCAAATGACTATATTTCAAATGAAGAATATGAAAATAGCTTAACTGTAAATGTAACTTCAAAAAGTTTTGGTCCTGAAATAGAGGTAAGTGCACAACATTTTGCAGAACAAGTTAGGCTGGATGTAATTAATCGCTTTGGACTGAGTGCATATGAAGATGGTTTAAACGTCTACACAACATTAGATTCAGAGATGCAATCCAACGCTGTAAAATCAGTAACAAATAATTTGATCAATTACCAAAAAAGATATGGCTGGGAGCCAGAAACGATTTATAAAAGTTTGGATTTTGAAAGTATCAAAAATTACTATCAAAAATTAATCAGCAACGATCTAAGTTTTGATAATGAAAGCTACATGAATAACACCATGAAAGATGCTGAGGACTTTTTAAGTGGATTAATCAAATTAAATGAGCAATTACCTTCAATTGTAATTGATCTATCAGACCAAGAAATTCTAACTCTTGATCAATCATTAAATTTTAAAAGAATTCTTTGGTCAGAAAATTTTTCATGGGCAAGAAAACAAAATATTGAGTCAAACGCAAAAGCTGAAGGATTTACAGATTTTTTAGAAAAGGGCAGTGTAATTTACTTAAAACAAAATGGAGAAGAGGCCGAGATATTTCAGTCTCCTAGTGCAGAAGCTGCATTTGTAGCTGTTAATAGTAAGAATGGAAATCTTCTGTCCTATGTCGGGGGGTTTGATTTTAATGAATCTAAATTTGATCGTGTAAAAAATTCTACACTTCAACCCGGTTCTAACCTCAAGCCTTTTATTTATGCTTGTGCTTTTGAAAATAGTTTTAACCCTTCGACTGTTCTAATAGATGGCCCTATTGCGATTGAAGATGAAAATTTGGAATCAGTGTGGAGGCCCAAAAATAATTCAGGAGAATTTTATGGTCCAACAAGATTAAGAGAGGCGTTGGTTCAATCACTAAACATGATTTCCATTAAACTTGCTCAATCCTTAGGCATAGAAAGGATTCAGAAGTGTTTCAATAATTACAGATTAAATAGAGACCTTTTTGTTGCTAATCTTTCAGTTGCCCTTGGCTCAGGGCAAACAAACCCTTTTTTTACTGCTCAAAATTTTAGTCTTTTTGCAAACAGTGGGAAATATGTAGAACTTTTTTATATCGACAGAATTGAGAACCTTGAGGGTGAGATAGTATTTGACCCAAAAGAAAAGTATGGACGAAAATATAGTAGTCATGATGCAGTCAACTTTCCTTGGTTATCTAATGAGGGTTTTGACTATAGTGGCAGAGCAATGATTAAAATTGGAAATGATCCTGATTTCCAAGCGCTTGATGAAAGGGTAGCATTTATACTTAGTGACATTTTAAAAGAAGCTTTGCTTAGAAATGCAAAGCAAAGAAATCTAATTCTCCCTCTTGATGAAATGGGAGGAAAAACAGGGACGACTAATGATTCTGTAAGTACCTGGTTTTCAGGTTACGCAGAAGATATTGTAGCCACAGCTTGGGTTGGCAAGGACAATGGCGACTCTCTAGGTGCTAATGAATACGGAAGCACTACAGCTTTACCAATTTGGCTAGATTTCATTACCCTTTCAAAAGAGAAAATTCAAAAAAAAGATTATGTTATGCCTGAAAAAATTGCTGTGGTACGTATTAATAAGACAAATGGCTTAGTATCAAATACCTTTGATAATAGTATTTTTGAATTTTTTCTTGAAGAAAACCTTGAAGATTTATTAGCTCAATAAGTTCAATGATAATTTAAGTTAATTTCAGGGAAGATTCTTTTTAGATTCTCTTCAAACTTTGATTTTATAAATTCCATCTCATTCATATTTTTTCCCTCAAAGCGAAGAACAAGTTTTGGAGAAGTATTAGATGCTCTTAAAAGCCCCCATGAGTTTTCATAGCTAACACGAATACCGTCAATTTCTGAAATTGTTGCATCATCAAAGTTCATTTCTTTTTTAAACTTTTCAATGAAGCTAAATTTTTGATTCTCCTTAATGTAAAGATTTAACTCTGGAGTGGCAAATGAACTCATCATGCCTTTGATAATGTCATCAACCGGTTTACCAGCTGAAGAAAAAATTTCTATAAGTTTCACTGCGGTATATAGAGCGTCATCAAATCCATACCAGTTATGGTTTATAAAAATATGACCAGACATTTCTCCACCTAAAATAGCATTATGACTTTTTAAAGATTTCTTAATATTAAAGTGGCCAGTTTTTTCCATTATTGGTGTACCACCATAGTTTAAGATTAATTTCGCTAAATCATCACTGCACTTTACGTCATAGACTATTGAGCCTTTCCCTAATTCTTCCAGATATTTTTTAGCTAAAACCATAACCAATGTATCAGAAAAAATAATTTTTTGTGTTTTGGTAATTAAAGCAACTCTGTCACCATCACCATCAAATGCAAAACCATAGTCAAAATTTTTGGTAATTATCTCTGAATAGATTTGATTCAGGTTCTTTTCTTTAGATGGGTCAGGATGATGATTAGGAAAACTTCCGTTAGGAATAATATTAATAATCTCAAAATCGAGATTTAATTTCTTGAAAAGTTTCTCTGCTAGTGGGCCGGATGCACCATTACCAGGATCAAGAATAATTCTTGGTTTTTCTTTTATTGATACTTGAGATTTAATTTCATCTACGTAGCGTTCTGAAAAATCAACTTCAGAACATTTATCCTCAGTTGCATTGAAATCCTCATATTTATTCATGCCTGCAAGAATTTCTTCTCCAGAAACTGGCAAATCATTGATAACCATCTTAAAGCCATTATCGTCTTTTGGATTGTGACTTCCTGTTATCATTACGCCATGTTTTACTTCCCCAACTTTTGTAGCATAGTAAAGTAAAGGAGTAGGGACTAAACCAAGCAAAACTGGTTCAACTTTAGAAGCATTTAGACCTCTTATTAATGAGGTTTTTATTCTATCTGCAGATAATCTAGAGTCATATCCCAAATAAATTTTTCTATCTCCATATTTAGTAACAAGCCTTCCAAGAATGAGACCAATTTTTATAACAACATCATCAGTAAGATCTGTGTTTGCATTTCCACGAATGTCGTATGCTCTAAAGATATTTTTATTCATCACAGTTTTAATGAACTCTGCTTTTAATTATACTTACTTCTATGTCAAATATATATTGGGCTGACGGAGAATACATACCGAAAGAGCAGGCAAAAATAAGTCCTCTTACTCATACGCTTCATTATGGGCTTGGAGCATTTGAAGGCGTCAGATCGTATCAATCACATGATGGAAAAAAATCTCTTATTTTTAGACTTGTGGATCACACAAAAAGACTTCTTGAATCAGCAAAGATAATAGGTGTTGACGTAGATTACTCCTTAGATCAACTAATTGAAGCACAAATAGAAGTTGTAAAAAGATCAAAGCTAACAAACTCATATATAAGGCCTCTCGTTTATATCGGCAGTGAAAGGCTGGGTTTAGATATTATTGATATTGACAGGCATGTAATGATTTCTTGTATTGAGTGGCCAAACTATTTTGGATCAGACGCACAGGAAAAAGGAATCGATGTAATGATTTCTTCATTCACAAGACAATTTCCAAATAGCTTGATGACGAAAAGCAAAATCTCTGGTGGTTATGTTAATGGAATTATGGCTCATGACTTAGCAAGAAAAAATGGTTTTCAAGAGGCAATCTTGCTTGATACAAATGGATTTATTGCTGAAGGGAGTGGCCAAAATATTTTTTTAGTAAAAGATGGAGAGCTTTTAACACCCTCGCTTAATTGCTGCCTCAATGGGATAACCAGAAGAACTGTTGTGGAATTTGCAAAAGACAATAATATTCCTGTAAAAGAGAGAAATATTACACGAGACGAAATTTGTGTTGCTGACGAAGTATTCCTTTGTGGAACAGCATCAGAGATAGCCCCAGTTAAAAGTGTTGATAAAATCAAAATTGGAAATGGCAGACGTGGCGATGTTACTGCATTAATTCAAAAACTCTATTTTGATACTGTGAGTGGAAAGTTAGAACAATATCAAAGCTGGCTCACAAGTGTCGAATGAAAAACTTAAAATAGCCTTTATTTCCTATCGAAGCGATCCTCTTTCTGGTGGTCAGGGAATTTATATAAAGAATGTTTCTGAGGCATTAGCTGAATTAGGGCATAAGGTAACTGTTTTCTCAGGAAATCCTTTACCAAAGTTAAATGGCAACATCAGGGTAGTAGAAATTGACACACCCAAATATTATGAAACATTTGATTTCTTTGAGAGATTCAAACTATTTAGAAAAAGAACACCAAATTTACTAGAGCTTACTGATTTTTTGGAAACCTCTTTGGGTATTTTTACAGAGCCAAAGTTCTTCGGTAAACGATTATCAAAAGACAAAATTTTTTTAAAAGAGTTTCAAGACTTTGATATTTTCCATGACAATCAATCCTTAAGTGAATATCCACCTTTTGTTAATGATAGGCTTGTTGCCACCATCCATCATCCAATTCATATTGACAAGAAGATTGACATTGAAAACGAGATAGATTTTTTTATGAAACTTGCAATAAAGAATTGGTATTCATTCTTGAATTTCCAAACAAAAAATCTTAAAAATTATAGATATGTCATTTGTCCAAGCTTATCTTCAAAAAAAGATATAGAGAAATATTTCAAATTTGATACGTCAAAAATAGAGGTTTTGTGGAATGGATTAAATATTAAGAACCACTTTGTAGACCGCACACAAGTACAAAAGCAAAGTTTCGTCTCAATTATCAGCTCTGATGTTCCTATGAAGAATATGAAAAACTTACTTTTGGGATTTTCATTAATTAAAAGTGAATATCCCAGTGCTAAATTGAACTTAGTTGGCGATCTTAGGGAAAATAATAAAGAATTAATCAAAAAATTAAACTTAGAAGAATCTGTGGTTTTATTTAAGTCTTTATCCAAAGACCGTCTAATAGACGTATTGGAAAAAAGCGATATTGGTGTAGCTCCGTCTTTATACGAGGGATTTGGATTCCCACTGATTGAAATGATGTCTATGGGTTTGCCAGTAATTGTTGCAAATTCTGGATCACTCCCAGAGATTGCTGGAGATAATGCAATAATTTTTAACCCTGCAAGTCCAAATGAGCTCGCCCAAAAAATGAAAATGCTACTAAGAAATGACTCCCTGAATAAAATGTCTTCAAATAATTCGCTTTTGAGAGCAGATGATTTTTTTGGGTGGGACGAGTATGCTAGAAGGCTTGAGGTTATCTACCAAAAAATATTAAGTGGTATCGTTTAAGTTTAATTTATTGAATTTGAAAAAAATAAAGTACGTCGCAGACATTGGTTGTGGCAATGGGCGACATCTCAAATCTCTAGGCATGATTTTAAAACAAGCAGAGATAAGAGGTTTTGATCATTCAATTGAGGAAATAAATAAACTTAAATGGGAATTTCAAAATCATAATTGTCAAAATAATAATCTATATCAATTTTTTAATCAGGATATAAGAGAGATTGAATTAAGCAGCAATAGCCAAGACTTAGTAATTTGTTCAGAGGTGCTTGAACACGTTCCTAATTTTAAAAAAGTTATTGAAGAGTGTAAGAGGGTTTTAAAACCTTCAGGTGTCATGTTGATAAGTGTGCCTAGTTATCTACCAGAAAGATTATGTTGGAATTACTCCAAAAAATATATGCAGTCACCAGGAGGCCATATAAGAATATTTAAAAGAGAATATTTGAAAAAATCCATAGAAGATCAAGGCCTTAAGATTTTTAAATTTCATAGAGAGCATGCTTTGCATTCCTTTTATTGGATCTTTAAAGCAAAAAATAATATGGAGGATTCAAAATTCACCAAATCAATACATGAGATATTAATTAAACAAATGTTTGGTAAAGCATGGTTTTCTGCTTATCTTGAGAGGTGTCTTAATCCATTTTTTGGAAAATCTGATTGTTTTTATTTACGAAAATGATTAATAAAAAAGATTTTGAGGGTTGTATTAAATGGATTATCACGAATCAAGACAGCTCGGGTGCAATATTTTGGGATGAAGGTAAAAAATTTGATGCTTGGGACCACTCTGAGTGTCTAATAGCCCTTGCTATTTTTGGTGAATGGCAATCCTTTAAAAAAGGTATAGATTTCTTGATTAATGAGTGTAACGAACATGGCCTCATTAAATCGGAATCTGTTAATTTTGCGGTCACAAAAGACTATTTCGAGCCCCATCATGTAGCTTACGTTTTTCTGCCAATATTGCAGAAGTATTATTTGGATAATGATTTAGAGTATTTGGACGATCTGTGGCCCTTTTTATCAACGGTTTATAAAGGAATGAAAGATTTTCAAGATGAAGAAGGGTATTTTTTTTGGGCTAAAAATGAAAATGGCTTTGTAGATAATTCATTAATAACTGCGACCTGTTCATTGGAGTTATCAAGAAGAGCATTCTTTAAAATTTCAAAGATTCTTAAAAAAAATATTCCAGAGGATATGCGCTTTATTTCGAAAGACATGATCAAATCAAGTAAATTTAATAGAGATAATGTTGATCGAGGAAGATTCTCTATGGATTCCTACTACCCTTTGTTATGTAATATTGGTGGTGAACAAGAAATTGAAACTCTTCTCCAAAAATTTTATGTAAATGATAAAGGCATTAAGTGTGTGATTGAAGAGCCTTGGGTAACGCTAGCAGAGACAGCTGAGTGTGTAGTTTCACTTAAAAAAAACGGCAAAGTTGAAATCGCAAAAAAAATATTTAATAACATTCTTCAATACAAAAATGATAAAGGTTTTTACCCTACTGGCTATCAATTTAAGATGAATATCTTTTGGCCTGATGAGAGCTCTACCTGGACAAATGCAGCAATTGTTATTGCTGCTGACGCTGTGCATGATTTAACAGGCAAAAAGAAAGTTATTCTTGACTAGCGAACAAGCAATACTAAGCTTTCAACACGCTTTTTCAGAGTAAAACCCTCTCTCAATGCTGTTTCATAAATTTCTCTTGGTGCTTGTCCGCCATCATCTTCAGAATCATAAATATCATGAATTGCCAATATCCCCCCATCCCTTAATTTTGGCTTCCAATATTTATAGTCATTTCTGGCTGATTCATAAGTATGACTACCATCAATAAAAATAAAATCGAGAGCTTCAGAAATTTCTTTAGATGCAGATATCGAATCCATAACCATTGGTTTTATGAAATTATCAAGCTCATATTCTTTAATGTTTTTAAGAAATAATGGATACGTATTTATCCTATTTTCAAGTACATCAAATATTTCTTCATCAAAGTACTCTTGACCCTTTTGTTGCTCCTCAGACCCTCTATGATGATCTATGGCATAAAGGAGAGAATTATTTTCTTTACAAGCCTGTGCAATATAACAAGTTGACTTACCACAATAGGATCCAATTTCAGCAGCATTACCGTGAACACAAACTTCTTTTGTATTTTCATATAATGCCACTCCCTCTGTATGTTTCAGGAACCCCTTAATTTTTTTGAAATTACTAATCATAAATATTAGGTGCTTGGGATTTAAATCTTCTATGATGCCAGAGATATTGCTCTGGATGTTCTAAAACACTTTCTTCAATAACCAAGTTAGTCATATCTACAAAATTTTTAGCAGTTTTTTTGTCTACCTTTAACTTTTTAAACTCTATATAGAACTTACTATCCTCTCTATAAAAATCAAAAAAGACCACATTGGAACCAACAATTTGTTGCAGTGCAAAAGGAACTGTAGTGGAGAGACATTTTCTTTTAAAAAATTTTGAAATAATTGATCTTTTATTTCGGTAATCCTGATCAGGCCCATAAAAGACTATTGCGTTATTCTTTAATTCACGAACACAATCTTTAATATTTGAGTTACTCAAAACTAAATCAGAAGAATATGCCCTACCAATTTGTTGAAGTTTCTGAATAATTTCATTGTTATTTGGACGTTCCATTGCAGCATATTTATATTTCGTTGATAAAAGTCTTGCCGATAATTCAAGATACAGAGTGTGTTTAAATAATAATATTACGCCCTTATTTTCTTTAAGTGCTTCTTCAAGTATTTCATCCCCTTTAAAAGAAAAGTTGATTTTTTCAATCCTTTTATGTGATGCATTCCATGCAAAATTATTTTCAAAAATACCTATTACAGATTCTTCCCAAATATTATCAACAAGCTGGTCACGCCATTCCTTAGATTTATCAGAAAAACAATATTTGATATTCGCTTTAATGATTCTGTTTCTTCTCTTTAGTTGAGATTTAAGAAATTTTGCTAAAACAGATTTATTTTTATAGACAATAGATCTTGGAAATAAAGATATCAGTCTTGTTATAGTTAGCAAAAATGCAAGAATAACTCTATTCATTATGTTTATTGTATATAACTTCATATATTTTTTTTTACTACCTTTCATCGTAGTAAAAGATATTCTGTTTAGAGCTCAAGATTTGCGATTTAAACTTAAAAGATTAGGGTTTAATTTTGATGAATGCAGTGAAGAACACATTTGGCTTCATGGAGTAAGCCTTGGGGAAGTACGGGCACTCGTGCCAATAGCAAGGAGACTATCTGAGAAACGCTTAAATATTCTTTTCTCATCCACTACAGATACAGGAATCAATGAAATCAAAAACTCATTCAAGGGAGAAAAAATTGAAATTATTCCATTCCCATATGACATAGGACCAATTTATAAAAAGATCATAAAGACTTTTAGGGTCAAAAAAATAATCTTATTTGAAAGTGAATTTTGGCCAAATATGCTTTTTCAAAAGCTCAATTCAATAAAAATAATCTCCTTGAATACAAAATTATCAGAAAAAACAATAAAGACGTTGGAGTTTTTCCATAAGACTTCGAAAGAGCTCTTACAAAATATTGATAGTTTCCATGTGCAGTCAAAAGAGGTCTATGAGTTTTTAACTTTAAAGGGATGTGAGAATGTATCTATTATTGGAAATATAAAACTATATGCAGAAAATTATACCCTTCAAAAGGATCGCCTAGATTTTGTCGGTAGAAAAATTCATTTATTTAAAAAGCCTATCTTAGTGGTTGCAAGTACCCATGCTGGTGAAGAAGAGTTCGTTCTTAAAGCTTTGGTTGAGAGAAATGATTTTAACATAGTAATTGTTCCTAGACATCCAGAGAGATTCAAACAAGTACAAAGAACATTGCAACGAAATAAAATTTCAACAGATTTTTTTACTGATCTTAGTGAAGAAGTAAATTCTGTAGTTATCTTCAATAAGGTTGGATATCTAAAAGAATTATATTCATTTTCAGCTTTGGCAATTGTTGCAGGAAGTATAGTTTTTAAAAAGGGACATAATTTTATTGAACCAGTTTTTTGCGGTTCTCCAGTTATCACAGGAGAATTTTTAAAAAATTATTCTGAACTAAAAAAACAATTTTGTGATACCAAAATTATCGAAACTTTTTCCAACAAAGAAATGTTAAGAACACTTGTCGAAAAGTACTCTTCACCAAAAAAAAGAAATGAACGTTTGAAAATGCAAAAAAAAGCTTTGCAAAACTTACCTGGTTCTTATAGTGGATTAATTAGATCAATACTTGATGTATAGATATAATACAAAAGCAATATTTCTTTTCGGACCTACCGCTTCTGGTAAAACAAATATCTCATTAAACATTGCAAAAAAATTTCCTGTTGAGATTATAAGTCTGGATTCAGCAATGGTTTACAAAGATATGAATATTGGATCTTGCAAACCTAATAAGAGAGAATTAAAACAAGCCAAACATCATTTGGTTGACATTCTGCTACCATCAGAGAGCTTTGATTTAGGCACTTTAAAAAAACATTTAGATATTTCTATCAGTGATATCCTGAAACGTGGCAACATACCATTTTTTGTAGGCGGGTCTATGATGTATGTATATGTTCTTTTAAATGGTTTTCATGATTTTCCGTCTGATAAGAAAATTAAAAGTGAAATTGAGAAATCTTACGAGACCTCAGGTATCAAAGAAATTCAAGAGCTCTTGAGGAGGCTTGACAAAAAAACTTTTGAAACACTTGATAACCAGAACCCAAGAAGATTAATAAGAGCAATTGAAATAATACAGATCACAGGGGAAAAACTTTCAAATTTAAAAAAGGAACAGAAGCAACTTTTTTTTAAGCCAAAAAAAGTCTTAAAGCTTTCAACTATGCTGGAAAAGCAAACACTTACAAAAAAAATTGAAGAAAGGCTTGATAAAATTATTAAAAGTGGTTTTCTGAAAGAACTGGAAACTGTGCTAGACAAATATAACCTTAATCAGGAGCATCAAAGCATGCAATGTATAAATTATAAGCAGTTCCTTCCTTATTGTTTAAATGGAAAATCTCTTGAAGCATGCTTTCAAGACGCACTCAAAGCCACAAAGAACTTAGGTAAAACACAAATTAATTGGTTGAAAAAAATAGATAAAGACACATGTATAAAAGCGGGAGAATCAGAAAGTATAGAAACTTTTTCTGCTACAATAACAAAATATTTACGGAGTAATTAAGATGAGCTGGAATCCTAATGATAATGACCCTTGGGGAAGGAAAAACAATAACAACCCTCCTGACCTAGATGAGGCTATAAAAAAACTTAGAGATATGTTTTTCTCTGGAGGAGGTGCTGGTGGGAGCTCTGGTGGTGGACCGAAATTAGCTTTAAATTTTAAATTTTTCTCCTACTTGCTGCTCATTCTTCTGGCTTTATATGCTTTTCTTGGAATCAGAATTGTTAATGAGGCTGACAGGGAAGTAGTTTTTACTCTAGGAAAATATAATAGAGTTTTAGGCCCTGGCCTACAATTTCATTTTCCTGTTATAGAAGAGATTTTTGCTTCAGAAAATATATCAAGAATAAGAGCTGTAAACTTGCCAACAAACATGTTGACGAAAGATGAAAATATTGTCGACGTTGAGCTTAATGTTCAATACACAATAAGTGACTTAAAAAAATATTCATTAAACGTCGAAGATCCTGAAGTTACAATTAAACAAGCAACAGAAAGTGCATTAAGGCATGTAGTTGGGGAGAACATAATGGATGATCTCTTGACTTCTGGTGCTGCTACAATCAGTTCGGGAATTCAATTAAGATTGGATGAGTACCTTGCAATATATGATGCAGGTATATCGGTTCAACAAGTAAACATCGAACAAAGACAACCACCTGCAGATGTAATAGATTCCTTTAGGGATGTTGTTGCTGCTCGAGAGGATAAGGAAAGACTTCAAAACGAAGCAGAAAAGTATGCACTATCAATAGTGCCAGTTGCTAGAGGTGACGCACAAAGACAACTGCAAGATGCTGAAGCTTACAAACAGAAAGTCATCGCAATTGCTGAAGGTGAAGCAGAAAGATTTGAAGCACTTCTCACCGAATATCAAAAAGCGCCCGAAGTAACCAGAGAAAGATTATACCTTGATGCACTTGAAGAGGTTTTCGCTTCAAGTACAAAGGTTATGATAGACGTTGAGGGAGGAAATAATCTGCTGTACCTTCCACTCGACCAATTGATGAAAAGAGAGGAGGAAGAAGATGAATAGAAATACGATATTAGGTTTAGTCTTATTACTCATAATTGTCTTAGCAACACAATCATTAGTTATTGTTAAAGATACTGAAAAAGCGATACTTCTAAAGTTGGGCGCATTTGAAAGATTGCTGGAACCAGGATTAAATTTTAAAGTGCCGTTTTTAGATAGTGTTTTAAAGTTTGAAGGTCGGTTAAGAACGCTTGACACACAACCTGACAGGGTACTATCTAGTGAATCAAAACCACTGCTTGTCGATTCTTTTGTAAAGTACAAAATAATTGATGCTGAAACTTTTTATACTTCAACAAATGGCGGTCAAGATAGAGTTGCTGAAGATACACTCCAAAGAAGAGTAAGAGACAAATTAAGGAATGCATTTGGTGAAAGAACACTACAAGAGGTTGTTTCTGGTGACAGAGATGGCTTAATGCTAGCGCTAAAAAATTCTCTAGGAGAAGATTCTGGAGAGCTTGGAATTGAGATTGTTGATTTCAGGGTTAAAAGAATCGACTTTGAAAGAGAACTACGTGCAACTGTATTTGAGAGGATGAAAACTGAGAGAAATAGAATTGCAGAAGAATTAAGAGCTGAAGGTCGTGAAGCAGGTGAAAAGATTCGAGCTGATGCTGACAAGAATCGTACAATTATCTTAGCAAATGCAACTAAGGAATCTGAAAAAATTAGAGGGGAAGGGGACGCAGTAGCGACCTCTACATATGCTTCTGCTTTTAATAAAGATCCAGAATTTTATGACTTTACAAGAAGCTTAAAAGCATACAAAGCAACTTTTAATGATCAAAGCGATATACTTTTGCTTGATCCTGATTCTGATTACTTCAAATATCTCAACAGGTCTGAACAGCCTGATTAGATGAAAGAGTCCCTAATCCTCGTTGGCACTCAGTGGGGAGATGAAGGAAAAGGCAAAATAGTAGACTACTTTTCACAAAAGTTTGATGCTGTCTGTCGTTTTCAAGGCGGCCACAATGCAGGCCATACAATCTATTCACAAAACGAGAAGTTTGTTTTACACCTAGTGCCATCTGGTATTTTTTACAATCATGTTCAATGTTTCATTGGTCAAGGAGTGATTCTTTCGCTTGATTCTCTTCTGGAGGAAGTTAATAAACTCAAAGAAAGAGGAATTAATCTTGAAGGAAAATTACGTATTAGTAGGTATTGCAGCTTACTTTTGCCAATACATGCAACTATTGACCAGTTAAGAGAGGATAATAAAAACTCCATAGGCACAACAAAAAGAGGCATAGGTCCAGCCTATGAAGATAAAACAGCAAGGCGAAGTATTAAGGTTTTCGATCTTGAAGATCAGACCAATCTCAAAAAAAAGATAGAAAGCATTGTTGAGTATTACAATTTCCAAATTGTTAACATACATAATTCAAAGCCAGTTGATGCATCAGAGATGCTTGTAGAGACCCAAAAAGCCTTTGATAATCTTGAGAAATATTTTGGAGACGTTACAGATACTTTGGAGGAAATACATAACAAAGGGGGCAATATTCTCTATGAGGGTGCACAAGGAACACTTCTTGATGTTGACTATGGTACTTATCCTTTCGTAACTTCATCAAATACCCTTGCAACTTCAGTGGGTGTAGGCTCAGGCTTTCCAAAAAGTATTTATTCTAACGTTCTGGGGGTAGCTAAAGCATATACAACCAGAGTAGGAGCTGGTCCATTTCCCACTGAATTATTTGATTTAGAGGGGGAGAAAATAGCAGAGCTTGGGAATGAGTTTGGAGCAACAACAGGAAGACCAAGGAGATGTGGTTGGTTGGATCTAGTAGCTTTAAAATACTCAGCAAAATTAAATAACTTGTCAGAGCTATGCATAACAAAAATTGATGTTTTGAATAATTTTGAAAATATTAAAGTGTGTGTTGATTATGAGATTGAGGGCAAATCAACTTCTTATAAATCAAGGAACTTGCACGAAGTAACCCCAGTATACGAAAATTTTGCAGGTTGGCAGTGTGAATTATCTGCCTTTAAAAACTTTGATAGTTTACCGGAACCTGCAAAAAAATTTATATACTTTATAGAAGATTACGTCGGGGTAAAAATATCTCTTATATCTCACAGTCCCGAGAGAGACGGTTTAATCTTTAGATAGCTCACGTGCACGGATAATACCTGCATCTACAGCTTTTGAAAAAATTTCATTAAACCTTTGTTCTCTTAAAAAGTTTATTCCAGCCTCAGTTGTGCCCCCTTTTGATGCAACACTTTCCACAAGCTCCAAAAGGTCTTGACCTTTACTGATAGAGGTAATTAGGCTTGAAAGGAAGACTATAGTTGCGACCCTAATCTGATCTTTATCATCAATCAACTCTTCAACTCTTGACTCAAATTCATGAAGAAGATCATAAAAAAATGCTGGTGTACTTCCGAGCAATACTGTGTGTAAGTCAATTTGATCTTCATTGTCTACTTCATATGCTTCACCTAAAATTTTTAAGAGTTCAAGAAGTTCTTGGTTATCATTTTTTGAAAAGACAGCGGTTATACCTAAATTATTTTTTGACCCAATATTTGGCATAACTCTATAGACTTTGTTCCTTGGGATTAATTTTTCAATTTGATCTAGTTTGATCCCAGCAGCAACACTTATGATCTTCTTGTCTTCAAGGTTACCACTTGCTAGCTCATTGCAAAGATCATGCATATCTTGTGGTCTGACACATAGAAAAATAATATCGGAACAATCACAACATGCTTTTAAGCTTAGGTATTTATAACCATTTTCGTTAAGCCACTTCAGATTATCTTCGAGCTTATCAAAACCAAAAATATTTATTTCTTTATCAGCAGAGAATCCTTTGATTAATGCTTTTGCAATATGCCCACATCCGATAAAGCTTATATTCATAGGATTTAGTTTAAAATTTTCTCTAATGTTGCATTTACAAACTTATAGGAACTATCTGCGCCAAATTTTTTTGAAAGCCGTATGCCTTCATCTATTAAAACAGCTTTAGGTGTTTGGAACAATTCAGCTTCCGCTAAAGCTATAAAAATTATATTTTCCTCCATAGTTTCTACTTTTAAAATGCCAAACATCTCAAGTTCAGCCTTATTTTTAATCTGCTCTTTAAGATCTGCTTTATTTTTAACAACAAATTGAAAAATATCCTTAAAAAAAATGTAATTAACTTTTTTTTTAACAAAGTTTTTAGTAAATGAGTTCTCAATTATTTTTGGATCGTTATGTCCAAAGGAAAGTTCATAAAAAGCTTGAACAAGAAGTTCTCGAGCATTGACCTCTTCTTTGTATCTTGCAAGATTCTTGTTCATGACGAAAGCATATGCATTAATGAGAGGGCAAATTCAGCACCTTTATTGAGTTTAGCGGGATCTATTCTTTCTTCAGCCTGAACCCTGTTATCAACTGTGAGAACGCCATTAACTAATGGAATCTCAAAGTTTTCATTAGATAATCTAGCAAGATCATGAAATGTTTGCTGCGAAACAAGTTTAAAGTGAGGGGTGTCACCCTTTATTACTAAACCTAAAGCAATAACACCATCAACATTGTTCGTATTAAGGAATCTTTTAATGCTTGCCGTCAATTCCAATGAGCCTGGACAAAATAATTCAAGGATATTTACGGACATGCTTTCTAATTTCTCCTTGATTTCATTTCTGGCAGGCAAAAGAAGCTCTTTGTTCCAAACTGTCGTTGCTAACAAAACATTCTTTCCTGCAATTTTTTCAGGACTAATTCCAAAATCTAATTTATTTTTATTCATCTACAAATTCTGTGATCTCAATATTAAAACCTGACAACCCGCTATATCTAGTATTAGTTCCAAGAACTTTTATTTTGCTTAAGCCAAGGGCTCTCAAAATCTGGGAGCCAACCCCAATGACTCTTCTATTCTTCTTAGGTTCAACTTTCTGGTCATTTAAGCTTTTTAACCAATACGACTTTGCATCTCTATGGTTTATTAGAACAAAAACTCCTGCACCTTCTTGAGAAATCCTTTTGAGAGAACTTCTGATTGACCATTTTTTTCCTATTTCTTTAACTCCCAATAGATCTTGCAATACATTTTGTGTCTGGACTCTAACGAGAGGCTCATTTATATCTTTGAAATTTCCTAGGCTTAGAGAAAAATGATGTTCATTTGATATAAGATCTTTCCATACCGTCAGGTCGAATTTACCAAACTCTGTGTCCACTTTTTTCTTAAGTAATTTTTCAAGGGTTGACTCTAATGAAAGCTTGTAGTCAATTAAGTCAGCAATAGTTCCAATTTTAAGACCAAATTTTTCACCAAACTTTAATAAATCATCTCTCCTAGCCATTGTCCCGTCATCATTCATAATTTCGCAAATGACACCAGTAGCAGAGAATCCAGAAAGTTTTGCAAGGTCACAAGCTGCTTCTGTGTGACCAGCTCTAGCTAAAACTCCACCAGGCATTGCTCTTAAGGGAAATACATGTCCAGGTTGAACAATGTCTTTTTCACCAGAGTCTTCATTAACTGCAGTTAAAATGGTGTGGGCTCTGTCTTTTGCTGAAATACCTGTCGTAATTCCTTCTTTAGCTTCAATTGATACAGTAAATGCAGTTTTATTTGCAGCATTGTTATTACTTGTCATTGGTGGCAGGTTCAACTCATCACATTTTTCAGCATTGAGAGCAAGACATATCAAGCCTCTCCCATTCATTGCCATAAAATTAATGATGTCAGGTGTTACTGCCTCGGCAGCACAGATAAGGTCACCTTCATTTTCTCTGTCTTCATCATCAAGAATAATTACCATCTTTTTCTCTTTAAGATCATTAATTATTTCTTTAATTGAGCTCCTAATCATATTGTGTATACCTCTTTCACGTCACTCTCGATATAAGACCGTGCTTTGAGTTTAAAACCCTTTTTTATTAATGCATTTTTATTTTCAAACCACGGTACACTATTTTGCCCTAAGTCTCTATTTGATTTGTAGATTACAAACTGATCACAAAGCCCTGCATCTAAGAAGGAATTAACTAGTTTTGGTCCGGCCTCTATAAGCAAAGAGCATGTATCTCGATCTTGAAAAGATTTAATAAATTCATCTAATTGACATGAATTTACAATTTCAAAATTATTGTCTCGAAAGAAATTCATCTTCATGTCCCAGTTTTTCTCTCTAGTAATTACAATTCGGCGTGGTTGATTTACATCATAAGAAACCCTTGCATTCATTCTAGGATTATCATCTCTCACAGTGTTTCCACCAGTGACTATTGCATCATAGTTTGCTCTCAGTGATTGAACGTCATCTCTAGACTTTTTAGAAGTTATCCAGGTTGAGCTGCCATTTAAAGAATGCGACATTCCATCATTTGACATTGCAATTTTTATACATATGAAAGGCCTATTGTTTTTATGTTTGAAAAAAAAAGAGTAATTGGCTTTTTTAACTTCATTTGATAAAACATCAGTCTTAACATTTATGCCTGCATCACGAAGAACTTGAATGCCCTTTCCTGACATAAGAGGATTGGGATCAAGTGAGCCAACAATTACATTTTTAATACCACTTTTTATGATTTCATCAGTACAAGGAGGGGTCTTCCCATGATGGCAGCATGGCTCCAAGGTAACAAGTAGTGATAATTTTTTTTTATCCTCTGCACTTAAATTCTTTGAATCTAGCTGATTGAGACATTCAACTTCTGCATGATTGCACCCGTATTTAGTATGGAATCCAGTGCATAACACTTTTTCTTCGTTCACGATCATAGCCCCTACAGTTGGGTTTGGTTTGGTGGTAAATCTGTAAGTCGAAGCATCTACGATAAGAGTTCGCATCAGCTTTTTATGGTCCATTATTTCTTTGATAATTCTGATATTTCATCAGTGAAGTCTTTAACATCTTGAAAATTCTGATATACAGAGGCAAATCTAACATATGCTACTTGATCAAGTTCTTTGAGTTGATTCATTACCTGTTTACCGATGACTTGTGATTCTATTTCTCTCTCTCCAATTTTTCTTACTGCATCTTTAATGGACTGTATAGAATTTTCTATTTTATCTGATGGTACTGGTCTTTTTTCTAGAGCTTTATGAAAGCCTGCCCGTAACTTTACTTCGTCAAAAGGCTCTCTTCGGCCATTTGTTTTTATAATTCTTGGCATTACAAGTTCAGCCTCTTCATATGTTGAAAATCGCTCACCACAATTACTGCATTCTCTTCGACGTTTAATTTGTGAGCCTCCTGCAACCAGTCGAGAATCAATCACTTTAGTTTCATCGTGACCGCAGAATGGACAATACATTAGCTATAAACTGGAAACTTACTACACATACTTTTTACCGTGTTTTTTATTTCAGATAGTTTGGATTCATTATCTTTATTTTCTATCGCATCACAAATAAGATCAGCCACTTGTTTTGATTGTTGTTCTTTAAATCCACGCGTTGTAATTGCTGGTGTACCTATTCTTATTCCAGATGTTACAAATGGAGATTCAGGATCATTGGGGATAGAATTTTTATTGAGGGTTATATTAATGGACCCTAGAAGATCCTCGACTTCTCTCCCATTAACACCCTTGTTACGTAAATCTACTAAGACGAGATGATTAGTTGTATCCTTCCTTACTAATTCCATTCCTCTTTCATTAAATCTTTTGCAAATTGCTTTTGCATTAATCACTATTTGCCTTTGGTATTGTTTGAATTCTTCTGTGAGAGCTTCCTTAAAACAAACAGCTTTTGCCGCAATAACATGCATTAGTGGGCCACCTTGGGAGCCGGGAAATACAGCAAAATTTAGTCTTTTTTGAAAGTCCTCATCTTCATTTGAAAGGATTATTCCAGATCTAGGACCACGTAGGGATTTATGTGTCGTACTTGTAACGACGTGAGCATGAGGAACAGGATTTGGGTAAACCCCGCCAGCAACTAGCCCTGAAACATGTGCCATGTCAACCATGAGATATGCACCTACCTCATCAGCAATATTTCTAAATTTTGCCCAATCCACTATTCCCATGAAAGCAGAAAAGCCAGCAATAATAACCTTTGGTTTATGCTCTAGAGCAAGTTTTTGGACTTGATCATAGTCAATTTCATTTGTTTCACTATGAAGTCCATATTGAACAGCATTAAAATTTTTCCCAGAGAAATTTACTTTTGCTCCGTGTGTTAAATGTCCACCTTGGTCAAGTGCCATACCAAGAATAGTATCTCCAGGCTCAAGCAAAGCTAAGAAGACAGCTGCATTCGCAGATGCACCAGAATGAGGCTGAACATTCGCAAATTTTGATCCAAATAATTCATTCGCTCTTTTTATTGCAATTGATTCAACACCATCGACATGCTCACATCCACCGTAATATCTTTTATTTGGATAACCTTCAGCATATTTATTGGTAAGCACACTCCCTTGAGCCTCTAGAACTCTTTTTGACGCATAATTTTCAGAGGCAATAAGCTCAATATGCTCTTCTTGTCGATTAAATTCTTTTGTCATAAAGTTTGATAACTCTTCGTCATAAGACGAAATCGTTTTATCAAGATCTCTTTTAAATTCGTTAATCATGGCTTTTTGTGTTTAAATTTTCTCTTTCTATCTGGATTACATGTTTTACATATTGGACACTCTAAAGCGTAACATGCCCTCGCTGGACAGTATTCCCTTGCGTACATGATAATTTGAATATGAAGTTTATTCCATTTTTCAACTGGGAAAAGTCTTTTAAGGTCCTTTTCTGTAGTCTGGACATTTTTTCCGGATGTAAGTTTCCATCTTTGGGCGCATCTGTGGATGTGTGTGTCTACTGGAAATGATGGCTTACCGAATGCTTGAGAGACAACAACTGATGCTGTTTTATGTCCAACACCGGGAAGTTTTTCTAACTCCTCAATATCCTCGGGAACCCTTCCATCATAATCTCTAATTAAAATTTTAGATAACTCCTTTATAGCCTTGGATTTTTGTGGTCCAAGACCACAAGGTTTTATAACTTTATAAATCTGTTCCCTGCTCAAAAGAGCCATTTTTTCTGGGTTTGGACCAAGTTTAAATAATTTAGGAGTTATTAGATTTACCCTTTCATCAGTACATTGAGCTGAAAGCAGGACTGCAATAGTAAGTGTGTATGCATCAGTGTGGTTCAGAGGGACATCTGGATTTGGAAAATATGCATCAAGAATCCTTTGAATTTCATTCACTCTCTCACTTTTTTTCATGTCATAAAAGTTTGATTACCTTGATATTTGTAATATTATATGCACATCGATAACTTAAGGGAGAAAGTTATGAAAAAAATTTTATTACTAGTTTTACTTGCATTTGGTTCTTTCTCTTTTGCACAAGAGGAATCAAGTGAAAATATAGAGGAAGTGGTTACAACCGCTTTTCGTAGTGAGGATCAACTGCAGGACACGGCATTAGCTGTTTCAGTTGTTACTCCAGATGATATTGAATCCAAAAACTTGAAGGAGTTTGCTGATTTTCAATATAGCGTTCCAGGACTTACATTTGTAAAGAGTAACTTCTCAGCTGCATCAGTTTCAATTCGTGGTTTAACCGGTTACTGTGTAGGCGGATCGTGTGCAGGCATTACTACATTTCGTGTTGATGACGTCAACCAAGGTAGTTTGCAAATGGCTTTCAACGAGCTTTATGACATACAAACCTTTGAGGTTTTAAGAGGTCCTCAAGGAACTCTCTTTGGTGGAAATAATCCAGCAGGAACATTTATTATAAATAGTGTTGATCCTGGTGACGATGCTGATGCTTACATCGAATACCAAACAGGCGACTTAAACCTATCCAGAGTTACAGGTGCTATGACAATTAATCCTGGAGAAGATTTTAGAACAAGAATCTCCTTTAGAGCTGTTAATAGAGATGGCTATGTAGACAACCTCTATAACAACACTAAAATCGATGACAGAAACCTCTTTGGAGCAAGGATTAAATCAATCTGGGATGTCAGCGATGACACTTCATTAAAACTTACCATGATGGTAGCTAATGAAGAAGATAGTCGTTTCAGAACTGGACAATCACACTGTAACACTAATGCTTTAATGGGCTGTGAACAATGGGGTGACGAGCTTCCTGATAGAGGGGTAAGACATAGTGGAGTCTCTCTCTTTGCAAACGTGGATTGGATTACAATGAACTATCCAGGTGACTTGATTCAATCAAACATACTCCTTGATACTGATGCAGGTGTAGATTTACCAGTGCCTTATGAATCAACTAATGTTCAATTTAATCCTAGACAAATCAGGGATGACTATAGTGCATCTCTAGTGCTAGATCACACACTCAATGATAATTGGGATGTGAGCTTTATCTCCTTTTTCAATATGCAAGAGTATTTCCATGCGCAGGATTTAAATGGAACCGTTCCAACACTTCCCTACAGAATGGGCAATGTTAACGCTAATGTTATGGGAAGCGGAATGAGAACGTTTGATAGAGATATGGCGGTTGATAACTCCGAGTTTAACTACAGAGAGAACACTTACGAGCTTAGGTTTACTTCAAATCTTGATGGGCCTTTCAACCTTCAAGCAGGACTTTACCATTCTCTGTATAGGTACTTTACTAACTACAAAGTAGAGTCTCCAGGGTTACATTATTATTCAGAAGTTGGTCTCGGGCCAATTGGAAGAATGTATCCAGAACTTGCAGATTTTGGTGGACTGCCTTTTTGGTCAACCTTCTTACTTACTTATGCCGGTGTAGCTGAGGATAATATTACAAATGCTGTAATAGGAGCTGCGGCTGGCTATGTCGCTGCAGACCCAACAACACCTGCGCAAATTACTGCTTTATCTGCTCAGTATCTTGCTCTCGGGCTTTGCTCAGGGATAGCTGATTGTGCAGCATTGGCGCAAATGTTTTTAATTGGTCAAGCAGCTGAAATTCCATCTGTTAGATTAGCTGGTACACAAGCTGGTGTTCAGACTTCTTTAGATACTGCAAGAAATGCAATCATGGGGGCTGCTGCTGCGGGCCAGATGACGCCACAACTACCAATGTGGCAGAGAAACGTAGGCCAATATGACAAAGGTTTTAGAACAACAGATGCCGTTTATGCTGAAGGTACGTTCGACCTCAATGATAAAACCATGCTTAGAGCAGGTATTAGATTTAATAGTTTTGACATTGATCAGTACGTCTTTAGCGGACTTACAGACGTTGGTCCTGGAGGACTTTTGGCAGGCTATAATGGTACCTTAAGTGGATTTCCAGTAGTTCCAGGACGTTCTGCCTCCGACGAAGAAGTTACAGGTAGATTAATTCTAGATTACAAATTGGATAATGGTAATTTGCTTTATGCAAAATATGATAGAGGAGTGAAATCAGGTGGATTTAATCCTACAGCAGTCGATGGAATCACATCATTCGATCCGGAATTGCATAGTGTTTTTGAAGTTGGTTCAAAAAATACATTCCTCGGAGGTGCTCTAGTCGTAAATGCTGCAGCATATCTCAATGATATTGATGGCTTACAAAGTGTAAGGATTGAGGGCTTTTCTTCAACAACTTACAATATTGATGCACAGATCGTAGGCCTTGAACTTGAATCTCTCTTTATTCCAGCAGAATGGGTGAGAATTGCTTTGGTAGCAGGATACAACGTATCAGAAATTGGCGATGGTGTGAGTGAATATGACCCAACAAATCCTTATAATGTGTCAGCAGTTTTATCACCTTCGATTGATGGTGGTTTCGGTGTAAGCTACGCTCAGACAGATGTTGGACTTCTTTTTAGAAGTTTTGGAGACTATTGCCAGGCACCATTCAATGCCCTCTTGGGAGTTCCATGTGTAGATAATGGGAGGTTTTTTGTGGATTTAAGTGGAAACAGATTACCTCAGGTTCCAGAAACAACTGCACAATTGAGCACGGAATTTGACTTAGTTAACAACGATGATGGGCTGCTTACATTTAATGTTGATTACATTTATAGGGGAGATTTTTACCTAACTCCATTTAATAATGAATTTCAAAGAATTCCAGAATTCTCATTTGTTAATGCTGGATTAAGATTTGATTCATCGGATGGCAGATGGGGTGTAGATGTTTATCTCCATAATCTTGAAGACAAAGACGTTCCTATGGGTGGTTTTCCTTCAACAGGTGCCAATGGAGGCAATATCAACGTGTACTACATGGAGCCAATGAATGGCGGTATTTCTCTTAGATATAACTTCTAATAGGAATAAAATTCATTAAAATAAGACCTCCGCTACGCGGAGGTTTTTTTTATGTCATTTAAAGGTGTAAATAGTTATCTTGAAAAGCTTATCAAAGCTTTACAGGAAGAGAATGAAGCAAATAGAGAAATGCTTGATAATTTCTTTCGATACCTTGAAACTGAAGATCAAATCTATCTTAGATCAGCAAATAAACAGCTTAAAGAAATACTTAAAGGTGCAGGATTGGGTATTTTGTTAATTTTGCCTTTTTCGCCAATCACTATTCCATATTTATTCAAAAGAGCAAAAAAATTAGGAATAGACATAGTTCCAAACTGGTACCAAAAACTAGATTTAAATGATGAGGAAAAGAAGTTAAAATAAAGTTCTTGGAGAGTTTTATGAAAAATGTAGTAATTGTTGATAGTGTGCGAACAGGGTTATCAAAATCCTTTAGAGGGTCGTTTAATATGACGAGGGGTGATGATATGTTATCTCATCTTATAGATGCCTTACTAGAAAGAAATCCGAATTTACCTCCTGATACGATAGAGGATGTAATAATGGGCTGCGGTAATCCAGAGGCAGCAACTGGACATAATATTGGAAGAAATGCGGTTGTTTTGTCAAAACTACCAATTACAGTTGGTGGTACAACTGTGAATCGATATTGTTCATCTGGTCTTCAAACTATCTCTATGGCAGCAGGCCAAATTATGGCAGGTGGTTATGACACTATACTTGCTGGCGGTGTTGAGCAAATTACTATGGTGCAACCAAAAATAAATATGGATAATTTTGTTAATGATCAGATAAATGCTGAGATGCCTGGAATTTATTTCCCAATGGGGATGACCGCAGAGGTTGTTGCAAAAAGGTATAAAGTTTCAAGAGAACAACAAGATGAGTATTCATTACAAAGTCAATTGAGAACAGCGGAAGCACAAGAAGCTGGAAGATATAGTGACGAGATTATTCCTATGAAAACCAAAATGCTCCTTACAAACAAGGAAACTGGAGAACAAAAAGTAGTTGATGCAGAATGTGTTAAAGATGAGTGCAATAGACCCTCGACAACTATTGAAGGTTTGTCCTCCCTCAATCCTGTATTTGATCCAGAGAATGGAAGCGTCACTGCAGGTAATTCATCACAACTTTCAGATGGGGCATCAATTACACTAGTGATGTCTGAAGATAAAGCATTAGAATTGGGCTTAAAACCAAAAGCCTATTTTAGAGGTTTCACTACAGTTGGTTGTAATCCAGATGAAATGGGTATAGGACCTGTATTTGCTATTCCAAAATTATTAGATAGATACAGTATGAGTATAGATGATATTGATCTATGGGAGCTTAATGAAGCTTTTGCTGTACAGGTGGTTTATTGTCGTGATGAGCTAGGGTTATCAATGGATAAGCTCAATGTTGATGGCGGGTCGATATCTATTGGTCATCCCTATGGAATGACTGGTTCAAGACTTACCGGCCATATGGTTAGAGAGCTAAATAATAGAGATAAACAGTTTGGTGTAGTTACTATGTGCGTTGGTGGAGGCATGGGTGCTGCAGGATTGATAGAAAGATACCCATCTTAGTGAGATCTGAAAAAGATTACATAGAGAAGTACTTAACCTTAGAACCAAAAACATCCAGGAGGGTTATGCATGGAGACGATTGTGTTTCCCTAAACTCGTCTGAGATTTTAACCTCTATTGATTCAAATATATCTGGTCAACACTTCCCAGCAGATTTATGCCCAAAAGATATTGCGTACAGGTGTTTATCAACAGCAGCAAGTGACATTTTAGCCATGGGAGGTTTACCAACATCTTACCTTTTATCAATCTCACACCCAAAGCCAACAGATGAATGGTTTAATTTATTTAGTGATGGACTAAAGAGCTTCAATTCTAGATATGACGTAGAACTTACAGGTGGAGATCTAACATTTGGTGAACTAAATATAGCAGTCTGTTTCTTTGGCAAAGCGCAAGAAAAAATCTTATGTAGAGATAGTGCATGTGAAGATGACGACATTTTCATTTCAAATATTCTTGGAAGAGGGCATCATGGTTTAGTAAATTACAAAGATTTAGATCAAAATTTTTTTTTAAAACCTGAATTACCAATAAATCTCACGAAAAAACTTAATCCTTTTATTAATGCTTGTATTGATGTTTCGGATGGTTTTTTAATAGATCTTGGAAGAATATGCAGTGCATCAAAAAAAGGGGCAGAAATAAATTTTTCAGATTCCTTTGTTTTATCTGATTTAGAAGACTTAATCAGAGGCGATGATTATGTTCTATGTTTTACTGCTCACAAAAAGAATAGAAAAATTATTCTAGAGGTATCTAAAAATGTTCACAGAGTTGGAAAAATCACCAGTGGAGATGCAATAAAAGTTTTTGATGAAAGTAAAAAAGAACTTTCTTTTGTGGATTTGGGATGGGATTCCTTTAAGAATTAAAATAGTCTGTAATTTTTTTTGATAAACTTTCCCGATCTAATGAATTTAATTTCAAAATTTCACTACGGCTTCCATGTTCTGGAAATTCGTCACTTAACCCAAGATTAAGTACAGATACTCCATTTAATCTACTTGAAAAATATTCATTTACTGCACTTCCAGCACCACCAGAAACTGTATGGTCTTCAACGGTAACAATTTTTTTATATTGATTAAGAATCTTATCTAAAGCCTTTGTATCTAAAGGCTTTACAAATCTCATATCAAGAAGCCCACAATCTAATTTATCTGCAATATCTTCAAGTCTGTCTAACAGCACACCAAAATTCAAGATGCATAGGTTCGAGCCATCTCTTATTGTTCTTGATGAGCCAATTATGACTGTATCTTCGTTTTGATTAACTTTTACTCCTCTTCCACTGCCTCTTGGGTATCTAACAGCTGCAGGCCCCTTATGCTCATAGAGCGTATTTAGTAACTTCCATAGTTCATCTTCATCTGAAGGCGTTGCAATTATAATATTTGGGACACATCGCATAAAAGCTAAATCAAAGTTCCCAGAGTGTGTCGGCCCATCTTCGCCCACCACACCAGCTCTATCAAGTGCAAAGGTAACGTCTAATTTCTCGATGCATACGTCATGAATCAGCTGATCATATGCGCGTTGTAAAAAAGTCGAGTATATTGCAACTACAGGTTTATGTCCCTCTAATGCAAGGCCTGCAGAAAAGGTTATGGCATGTTGTTCAGCAATAGCAACGTCAAAAAATTTATCAGGGTTCTCTTGTTCAAAATTTACCATTCCTGAACCTTCTTTCATTGCAGGGGTGATGCCAATAAGCTTATTATCTTTTTTTGCTTTATAGCAAAGCCAGTCTCCAAAAACATCTTGAAATTTAGGTGAATTTGAGGTCGCAGCTGTTTCTATTTTTGAGATAGCATGAAATTTAATCCTTTGATTTTCTGCAGGTTCAAAGCCTGCTCCTTTTTTAGTAATAACATGAAGAAGATATGGCTCATTTTTTTCAACCATTCTTTTAAGAGTCTTGACAAGTTTTTTGATGTCATGACCATCAATAGGGCCAATGTACTTGATTCCTAAATCTTCAAAAAGATTTCCTGGCATAATAGCAGATTTCATGCCCTCTTTTAGTGTCCTAGAGATATGTAGAGCATATGGAAGTTTTTCTAAAACCCTGACACCACTTGATTTCATCTTTTTATATGCTTTTGAAGCCCATATGCTTGCAAGATAGTTTGATAAGCCTCCAATATTTTTTGAAATGGACATATCGTTATCATTCAAGATTATCTTCAGGTTATTTTTTAAATGACCTGCATGCATCATTGCTTCAAAGGCAATACCTGCGGTCATAGCTCCATCTCCAATAACTGCGAATATATTTTTGTTTAAATCATTTAATTTTGAACCTTGTGCCATTCCAAGAGCAGCGCTTATTGAGGTGCTCGAGTGACCAACTGTAAGTGAGTCAAATTCAGATTCGCTTATGGCAGGAAAAGCTGCAAGACCATCTAATTGTCTAATTTTATGCATCAAGTCTTTTCTTCCAGTAAGGATTTTATGCGGATATGCTTGATGACCTGTATCCCAAATAATCTTATCAAGAGGCATTTTTAGGACATGATGAAGTGCTATTGTGAGTTCTATAGCCCCTAATCCAGCTCCAAAATGACCGCCCGATTGACTTACAGAGAACAATAAAAATTCTCTGACTTCATCTGCAAGCTTGTTTAAGTCGTTGTATTTTAGAGCTCTTGTATCTTTTGGACTTTCAATTTTTTCCAATAGTGGTGTTATTGGCTTTGTTTTTGGGAACTCTTTATAAATTTTCATCAGTTTGTTCTATGAAACAATTTTTCAATATATTCGGAAAGAAGACAGTTATGTAATCCAAGCTTAACCAAAGATTCTTTTGAAATTTTTGATCTCTTGTCTATTTCAACTTCCGTTGCATCTTTTCCATAATATATTGGAAAGGTCTTTTTGTTGTTCATTAAATCTTTTTTTGCTGTTTTCCCAATATGCTGCGATGTTTGTGACAAATCAAGCAAGTCATCAACCAGTTGAAATCCTTCACCAACCGATCTAGCAAGATTTAGCCATGCTTTATTAAGACTAGCAAAAGTTTTTACAGGGCAAAGGATACAAAATTCAATAAGTAAGCTTGTTTTTAACCTTGCCATCTCTAATATTTCATTTTTTGTTGGCTCAGTATTTTCAAACAATATGTCTTTGTATTGGCCTAGAATCATTCCATTAGCACCGATAACCTCAGCGAGTTCAGATATAACACTAACTTTCTCTACTGCATTGAGATAATTATTTTCGGCAATTATTTTAAAAGCTTCTGATTGCATCGCATCTCCAGATAGAATGGCTGTTGATTCAGAAAATTTCTTATGTAAAGATTGCTGACCTCTTCTAAAATCATCATCATCCATACAGGGAAGATCATCATGTATAAGAGAATATGTATGAATTAGTTCTACGCTTAAAGCTATTGGGTCTATTTTTTTGAGGTCTAGATTGAGTGCGTCCGCTACTAAATATAAAAGGATTGGACGAACTCTTTTGCCAGGATTAAGAAGCGCATAATTCATTGCCTTAGAAATATCATTTTTTGGTAACGCTAACGACAATATATTGTTGTTTATTCTTTGCGTGAGACTGTTCTCAGAAATTTTTTGACTATTCTTCGAGTGGTTTAATTGTGCCATCTTCAGTAAGTTCTTTTATGGTATTTTCAGCATCTTCAAGTTCTTTTTGGCAAGCCTTTATTAATTTAATGCCTTTTTCAAATTTACTGAGTGATTCTTCTAGACTAGGTTCACCCTCTTCGAGTATTTTTACAATTTTTTCTAGTTCTTTAATTGAGTCTTCAAATTTTGCCATACCTAGACATTCATTTTCTCAAAGACCATTAAGAATGAAGGGGTTACCAAAAGTGTAAGGATTGTACTAAAGCCAAGCCCCCAGCAAATACTAATACCAAAGTTTTGATACCATTTGACTGTTGATGTTCCTTCATAAACAGTCTGATTATACAGATCAACACTGTAGCCATTAGCAAGAAATATTAAGCCAAATATAGTTGTAATTGAGGTTAGCAATACTGGCCTCAATCTATCTAGACAAGTTCTCTGTATAAGGTCTTCAGCTGAGACCTTTGGATTTTCAAGTTTGAGCCTGTTATAGGTATCAATTAAGACAATATTATTATTTACCACGATACCAGCAAGACCAACTATTGCAGTACCGGTCATAACAGTAGAGGGCTCTGCTTGAGCAATAGTCAAGCCAAGGAAAACTCCAGCTGTAGAAAATGCGACAGAAATAAGTATTATGAATGGCTGCACCAGACTATTGAATTGTGTAACCAATATCAAAAACATTAAAAATATTGCACCTAAAAATGCATAAGTTAAAAAAGATTCTGCTTCATCACCCTCTTGGGTTAGACCGCCAAACCTTACCTCCATTCTTGGATCATTAAAATTTGTATCTCTCATCCATTTCTTTATTTCTTCTATTTCCTCGTAAAGGTTATATCCAGGGACATTAATACCACTAATCTCATGAAAGAATTTTCCATCTAACTTATTCAATGATGTAGCATTAGGTCTTGCTTTAACATCTACAAAGCTCGAAACTGGTACGGGACCGTTTCGAGTATTTACAGTAATGAGATCAAGGCTTGAGAGATTCCTTTGCTCAGCTGGAAAACGTGCTCTAATGTCAATCTCTTCTTGAGAGTCATCTGGTCTATATTCACCAAGCTTTATGCCAGTTGTGACCATTTGTACAGCTGATCCTATTTCAAACAAATTAATTCCTGCTTGAAATGCACGCTCTTTATCGACATCTAACTTCCACTCAATTTTGTACTTGGGAGTTGTATCAGCTATACCAGTTAAGCCATCAATGTTGTTTTCAATGAAATCTCTTAATTGGGCTGTTTTTTTATCGATTAAACCTCTGTCTTCACTTAAAAGCTTTATTTCTACCGGATCAGTCCATTGCCCGGGGCCTTCTTGAAGCTCTCTAATATTAATTTTGTAGCCTGCGGTATCCTTGACAGCTTCTCTCGCCATATTTAGAACATCCCAACCAGTGTAATCAAGAGTTTTTAGGTCCTCAACAAGAATATAACCTCTAGCAACACCGTCACCACCACCCCATTCAGTAGTTTTCGCAGTCATGAGTAAGTCTTCAACACCCCTTACATCAATAAGTTTTTCCTCAAGGTCCATAACCATATCTCGACCTTCAAGTGGTGATACATTGCCTCTTGCTTGAACGTTTACATTTATTATCCACGGATCAATATTTGGAAAGTAAACAAAACTTTTTCCATAATTCCCAACTACGCCAAGTGGTATTATCAAAAAGACCACCAAGACTGTATACGCAATTGTTTCTAATGGATTTTTTGTGGCAAAGCTAATTGCCTTAGAATAACCACGCTTAATAAGACCTTTTTCATTTTCATTTTTAAGATCAGAATTTTTCTTCTTTCTACCGAATAACGAACCAATTACAGGTGCAAAGATTAAAGCATATGCTAATGATGCTATTAAAACAGTAAAAACTGTGATTGGAAGAAATCTCATAAATTTTCCAGGAACTCCTGGCCAAATCATCAAGGGTGTGAATGCTGCACATGTTGTTAAAACAGAAGCCACAACAGGAGTAAACATTCTTTTTGCAGCATTTTGATATGCATCTTGGCGACTCTGACCAGCATCAATCAACTTATCTGCATATTCGACTATTACAATCCCACCATCGATTAACATTCCTAAACCAAGAAGCATTCCGAACATTACTAAAAAGTTAAATTCATATCCGAGAATGAAATGCAACACTCCGAATGTAGCTAGAAATGAGAATGGTATAGCTATACCAACGATAATGCCGTTCCTAAGACCTAGCGCGGCTACAACTATTACCATTACTAACACAACTGCTGTTAAGATATTCCCTGATAACTCACTGACTTGATCTCCTGCAAGTTTAGTAAAATCCATTCCTGGCTCAATATTTAAGGTTGGATACTCAGATTTTATGAGTTCAATTTCTTTCTTTACCGCATCAGATATTTGCAGTTCATTGAAGCCAGTTCTCTTTACTATTGACAAGGTAATAGCATCAAAACCATTTACCCTCGAAAAACTTGTAGGATCTTTAAAAGTTCTTTTTATTTCTGCAACATCCCCAAGTTTTACAATTTTATTGCCTGAAGATTTTATTGGAAGGTTGTAGACGTCGTCCCTTGTTTCAAAAACACTTGGTATTTCAACTGCAAAGCTGCCAGAGCCTGTATCTTGAAAGCCAGCTGGTATTAAAACATTGTTATATCTTACAGCATTGGCAATTTCCTGAAGGCTTACTGATGTGCTTTCAAGTTTTGATTTTATTACTTCTACCTCAAGCAATTCTTCAGGTACACCATCGATAGAAATATCAAGAATACCTGGAATCTTTTCCAATCTGTCTTCAATGGTTTTTGCAATAAAAAATCCCGACCTCAGATTACTAAATCCATACAAAGAATAAGTTAGAATAGGTTGGTCATTATCTGCAAATTCCTGAACGCCTACATAATCTACTTCAGGAGGAAGCTGATTTCTAACTTCACTAACTGCTCTTTCTACATCAATTAATGCCTGATCTATATCGTAATCAACGTCATACCGAATTCTGACATAAGTAAAACTATTTCCATTGATTGAATAAACCTCATCTTTGCCTTCTAATCTTAGAAAACGATTTTCAAGTGGTTTAGATACGAGTCTAGCCATATCCTCTGGAGATGCTCCTTCAAGGAATACCGAGACGTTTACAAATGGAAGGGTGATGTTAGGGTTTGATGCGATTGGCATATTTGCTCTTCCCAGAACACCTGCCACTACACAAAAGAGCATAATTAGTAAAGTGGTTCTAAATTTACTTACAGCTGTAGTTACTATTCCCATTATTTATCTTGGAAATTTACTTCCTCACCCTCTTTTACAAAGCCTTGGCCACCAATAATTATCCTTGCAACGTCGGAAAGTCCTGTAACCCATGCCCCGTCAATAGTGTCACGTAATACATCCACAACTTCAATTTCAACTTTACCTTCATTAACCACTTGGGCAAGAGCTACATCTCCATCATCTGCCAAAATAAAAGCTGAAGTTGGAACAAAATGTGCTTTAACTGGATCAGTGTAGATCAACATTTCACCTGTAAGACCGTCTTTAATAGAATTTTCTAAATTGCTCAACTCTGTCTCAACTCTAAAGGTTTTTGTTTGAGGATCAGCGGTCGAGCTTATAAATGTGATATTTGACATAAATTCCGAACCTCCAACAAATTTTATTTTTGCCTCTTGGCCTAGTTTTATTTTTGAAACTAAAAGTTCAGAAATATTACCCACGATTTTTAAAGGTGATAATGATATAAGTGTTCCACATTTTTGGCCGTTTTGAAGCAACTGCCCCTCTTTAGCCATATCTTCGATAAATCCACCAAATGGTGCCCGTATTTTTGTTCGGTCTAACTCAATTTTGGCGCTTTCAAATGCAGTCTCGGAAGTGACCAATGAAGATTCTGAAGATAATCCTTTTTTATTGAGCTCTTTCTGTGATGCATACTCGATTTCAGCTCTTTTATAGTTTGCTTGTCTTTGTCCCGAGTCAAGCTCACAAATTATATTTCCTTCCTGAACAAAATCTCCATTTTGGTGATGTATTTTTCTTACTCGTTCAGAAGTTTGTGATCTTAAATCTACTTTAGAGAACGCTTCTGATTCAATTTTTGAGTAAATAGGAAGCTGATAATCTTTCGCAACTGAATAAGAAGTTAATACGGTTTGTTTTTGAGGAACATACGTTACCGATTCATTTTTTGTTGGCGCGAAAAGCCCAAGGAGCATCCATATACTAACCGCAATAACAATAATAAATGACGTTCTTATATTTTTTTTATTCATAATCTTAATTTGCGAGGCTAGATTTTATATTTATCTCGCAAATTTTTCACTATATTTTTCTCTCTTTTTTGTTTTGTTTTCTCAGGTTCACTTGGAATATAGAAATCAAAATTTTCTCTTACAGAAGCTTTTGATTCTTTGTTAAGAAAATTCCATTTATTTTTGGCATATTCCAAAAACTTTACATCCCATGATCTAAAAGCACGACCATCATCTTTCCAGTACATTATAAATTCTGGTAGGTGGTCGTGTATAAAGGAATCCTCGATGCCTGTCATTTGCAAAATATCGTGACAGTCATCGCTTGGGGTCCAATCATCTGCTATGGGATGAGGATCTTTTTTTGTATTTATTTCAGCATTATATTGAGCCCATTTCATTCTAATATGTTCTATAAATTTTGAATTATATGATACTAATAGCTTGGGTTGCTCCAGCCAATAGATCACAAATTCAGGTAGTTGTTCTTCGATAAACGATGAATTAATGCCTGAACGTTTAATAATTTCTAGGGTATCTTCAGACGGACGCCAATCTCTGCTAATTGACATGCCCTCTTTAGCAACAGCATTGCGAAGCTTCACCTTTCGGTTAACGCCAAAAACTGAAAGAGTTTCTTTGCTTCGGTCAAAAAAAATAAGGCCACTATCTTCAAGTTTTACAATGTTAATTAGTATTTCGTCTTTATTCAGATAAGAAAGTAAAGAAAAAAGTTCATTTAGCTTAACTTTGTATTTACCCTTTGATTTTAGACATTCAAAAATAATTGAACCTACAACTCCAATACTTGCTGCAAGGTGAATATCAAATTTGTGATAATTATCCAATTTCCCTTCTTTTTTGGACTGCAGTGCTTAAGTTTTCTAAAAAAACTTTAGTTTCCTCAAAATCTACGCACGCATCAGTTATGCTTTTACCATATTCCATTTGATTAGAAATTTTTTGATTGCCAGCTTGTAGATTGCTTTCAATCATCACACCAACTATATTTTTGTTTCCATTTGCTATCTGAGAGCAAATGCTCGAGCATACTTTAGCCTGATTTTCATGGTTTTTTTGGGAGTTCCCATGACTAAAATCTACCATAATATTGGAATTTATATTTGATTCTGAAAGGCTCTTTATACAAGCATGTACAGAACCTTTGTCGTAATTTGGATTTTTACCACCTCTGAGTATTAAATGAGTATCATCGTTGCCTGAAGTCTTAAATATTGCAACCTTACCTTGTTTGGTTGCACCTAAAAAAACATGCTGATATTTTGCTGACTTAATAGCGTCAATAGCAGGTTTATATTCACCATTTGTAGAATTTTTTATGCCAACTGGGCATGACAAACCGGATGTAAGCTCCCTATGCACTTGGCTTTCCGCGGTTCGTGCCCCAATTGCACCCCAGCTTACAAGATCAGATATATATTGAGGAGATATAAGATCTAAAAATTCAGTTCCAGCTGGAAGGCCAACATTAGATATGTCATTAAGAAGTTTTCTGGCAACTCTTAATCCTTCATTAATCTTAAAAGAATTATCTAATCTTGGATCGTTAATTAAGCCTTTCCAACCAACTGTGGTCCTTGGTTTCTCAAAATATACTCTCATTACCACTAACAAATTATCCTCTAGTTGAATTGAAAATTCTTTTAATAAATTCGCGTATTCAATAGCAGCACCAGGGTCATGAATTGAGCAAGGCCCAACAACTACAATAACTCTGTCATCGAGGTTATGTAAAACTTTGCTTATATTTCTCCTAGCACCAAAAATCAGTTTTGATGCATTTTTCGAGAGGGGAATTTCTTGTGTTATCTCTTCAGGAGTAGAAAGCTCTTCCCTAGAAAGAATTCTGCTGTTATCAGTAATATACATTTTATATATGAAATAGAACGTAAATTTTACACTACTAAGCTATGTGTTTTTAATAATTTTTTAAGTATTTTTTTTAAATTTGCCATTATTGAAAAAAAACACAATATTTAGTATTTTTTTTGTTTTTTATATACAATATCTTGTGTATGCACAGTGTAAAAGAAATTGGCCTTCCAAAGGTCAAAGGCTCAGAAATAAATGAACTCCCTGAAAATTTATATATTCCTCCAAAAGCACTTCTTCTACTATTGGATGTGTTTTCAGGCCCAATGGATTTTCTTCTTTACCTTATCCAAAGAAAAAACCTAGATATTCTGGAGGTAAACCTCGTCGATATAACTGATCAATATATTTCTTATATCAGTCTAATGGATACCATGGAATATGAGCTTGCAGGAGACTACTTATCAATGGCAGCTTATCTTGCAGAAATTAAATCCAGAATTCTCTTACCTAGAGCTCAAGAAGATGATGAAGTTGATAGCGATCCAAAAGCTGAATTGATTAGAAGGCTACAGGAATATCAAAGATTTAAAGCTGTGAGTCTTGAAATAGATGAGCTTCCTCGAGTTGATAGAGATGTATTTGGAGCGGCTGCGAAACTTCCTGAATTTGAACTTCCAAAACCCAGAAATTTCTATGACAAAAATGATCTTTCATTTGCTCTTAGATCTATTCTGGAACAACTTAACAACATGCAAAGCCATAAAGTCACTTTAGAAAATATTTCTGTGGAATCAAAAATGAAATTATTGCTAGAAAGTTTAAAAACACGTGATTTTATTTCTTTACCAGAGTTGGTATTAAAAGGTGAATCAAAATTAGCCATTTCAGTAATCCTTGTTGCAGCTTTAGAGCTTAACCGTAAGGGCTATATTGAAGTTGTTCAAGCTGAGCAGTTTGGTGAGCTTTATTTTAAAAATACTGAGGAGATACTACATTGAAAAATCTTAAAGATAGAGTTGAAGCAATTCTATTCTCTGCAAACAGACCATTATCTCTTAATAATCTTATTGATTTATTTGAAGTTGAAGATGAAGAAAAAAAATCAAAAATTATTTCAGCACTCTTTCAGGTAAAAAAAGATTATGAGGGAAAAGCGGTTGAATTAATTGAAGTTGCAAGTGGCTATAGGTTTCAAATTAAACAAGATTTTTCAGAAGATGTTGCAAAATTGTGGGAGGTTAAACCTCTTAAGTTGTCGCGAGCAACTCTTGAAACTATTTCTATTATTGCTTACATGCAGCCAGTAACAAGAGGGGATATTGAAGAAATTAGAGGTGTAAGTGTTGCAACAAGTGTAGTTAAACTACTTATTGATCAAGGTTGGGCAAAAATAAAAGGTTATAGGGACATTCCCGGTAGGCCAGCATTGTTTATTACAACTCAAAAATTTCTAGATGATTTTTCTTTAAAATCACTTAGTGAGTTACCAGAATTACCAAACTTGCCTGATGTTTTAAGTATTGACCCAGAGCTTTCTTTGCAGAACGATGTAGATGCTGAAAGATCAAAAAATATCTAAATACTTATCAAATTTAGGCTTTACAAATCGAAGAGCTTCTAAGAATTATATTTCAGAAAATAAAATCTTCGTAAATTCAAAATTGGTTAAGTCTGACATTGCTATTAAGGACAACGATATTATTGAAATTAACGGCTCTCAGCATATAGCGGATTTGTCTGCTCCACTTGAAGTCATAATGTATCACAAACCTTTAGGCCAAATATGTTCAAATGCAAGTTCAGAAAAAAACGATAGTGTCTTCAAAAATTTGCCAACCAGAAAAAAAGGAAAATGGATAATGATTGGGCGTCTTGATGTAAACACATCAGGATTATTGTTATTTTCAAATAATGGTGATTTTTCAAATATGCTTTCTCATCCATCAAGTGGTATTGATCGTGAGTACTTGTGTAGAGTCTATGGAGATATTTCAAATGAGAAGATTTCAAAACTATTAAAGGGAGTGAAGATCAATGGTTTAGAATCTAATTTCTCAGATATTGTTGAGGTAAAGAAAAAAAGGTTATCAAAGAATCATTGGTTTTATGTCTGTCTTTTTTCTGGCAAGAATAGAGAGGTACGCAAACTTTGGGCAACCCAAGAATTAACTGTAAACAGACTGATTAGGCTAAGGTATGGTTCAATTGAGTTGCCAAAAACCCTCAAGCCAGGTGAATGGAAGAAAGTCAATAATAGGGATATTCAGAATTTGAAAAAAATTTACAAGGTCATTTAGTCTCTAACTTACTATAATCAAAGGCTATACCTGTCGTATTATTTTCCTCAGAGAGCAGCCATAAAAAATCATTGGTTAATTTATTTGGAAGTTTAACTGTGTTTGGATCTTCTGCTGGAAAAGCTTGAGCTCTCATGGCAGTTTTGGTGGCACCTGGGTTGTAGGTGCAAAATCTAATATTATTCTCATATTCATCTGCTAATGTCTGCATAAACGCCTCTACTGCTCCTTTCGAAATACCATAACTAGTCCAGAGTGCCCTTGGTCTTCTTCCAACTCCAGAACTTGTAAAAATAACAGATGGCGATCTTGCTTTTAAAAGTTGAGGCATTAAAAGTTGTGTTAACAAAAAATTACTTTCAAAATTGACTTCCATAACTGTTTTTAGCTGGCCCAACGATGTGCTCATAAATGGTGAAATATAACCAAGCACCGCAGCAACATGGACAAGGCCATCCAGACACGAAATATGTTTATCAATACCTTCTGAAAGCCTTTTATATTCCTTATCCTTAGCCTTTAGAAAGTCAAATTCAATGATTAGAGGTTCTTTGTTGTTCTTTCCTTTGATCTGATCCTGAACGGACATTAATTTTTTGAAATCTTTTGACATTAGTATTAAGTTTGCCCCTTTTTGAGCAAAATCGATTGCTAACTGTCGACCAATTCCAGAGCCTGCACCAGTAATTAGAATATTCTTACCTTCTAGTAATTCTGACGGTGGGCTAAACTCTGGGACCTTCTTTACAAGCATCTTATGAGCTCCAAAGGACTATCAATAAAAAAATTTGCATTCCAAGACTTAGGATCACTCTCATAATATCCCCATGAGCAAGATACCGTCTTTGTGCCAGCATTTATTCCTGTTTCAATGTCACGTTCGTGATCCCCAATGTAGAATGAAACTTTTGGATCACACTCCAATTTTTTAAGGACTTTCAATAGTCCTTCGGGGTCTGGCTTCGCAACTGCTACATCTTCAGGACAAATTAAGGGCACAGACAGCCACCCAAGTTTTTCTACTATTGGATGGGTATATTTTTGTGATTTGTTTGTAACTATTCCCCATTTAATACCTTTTGCTTGTAAATTTTCTAACATTACCTCAACACCTTCATATAGAACTAAATTATCGACGATAATTTCTTCGTATCTTTTAAGAAAATCATTTCTTAATTTTTTCAACAATTTTTCATCAATATTTGGGAAGCAGTTTTTTAAGATTAGGCTTGCTCCTCTTGATGAGTATTTGCGAACCAGCTCATAGTCTACCTCAGACTGTCCCAACTTATTTTTAAGCTCGTTCACAATTCTATGAAATGTTATTCCTGAATCAAGCAGTGTTCCATCAAGATCAAAGACAGCAGCTTTATTTTTTTCTTGCATGAATTATGTAGTTAACTGATGGATCATCATTCAATTTTACAATGTCAAAAAAAGGAAGATAAAGCATTCCTTTAATTTCTTCGAAATTCAAACTTGTTTTATCAATATATTCTTTTAATTCCGATGGCTTTATGAGCTTATCAAAATCATGTGTTCCAGTTGGAAGTATATTCAATACGTACTCTGCTCCTACTATTGCGAGAAAAAAAGATTTCATATTCCTATTTATTGTTGAAAAAAATACATGTCCGTTTGCCTTTAGTAGTTTATTGCACTCTTCAACAATCAGCCTGGGCTCTGGGACATGCTCTAACATTTCTAGGCAAGTTATAACATCATATTTCTCTCCTCTATCAACCAGTTCAGAAGTAGAGCACTTTTCATAAGATATATTTAGGTTTGTTTCTCTTCTACGAATTTCAGCAACACTAAGGGGTCCATCTGCCAGATCAATTGCCTTTACATCTGATCCAGCTCTTGCAAGGCTTTCAGATAAAATTCCACCTCCACAACCAATATCGAGAACTTTTTTACTCTTAAGATCAATCTTACTCTTGATGTAATCAAACCGAAGAGGATTGATTAAATGAAGAGGTTTAAATTTTCCTGAAGGATTCCACCAATCTTTCGCCAATTTGGAAAATTTATCTAATTCTTGTTGATCAAAGTTTTTCATAAGTTAAAGTATATCTGAGATTTAATTATATATTTCGATGATTTTAGGGGCTATCTTACCAAACAATTCTGGTGACAAGAGAACAACTCTTCATCCTGATAGCATCAAACCTATACTAGATATGGGTATAGATATTTCTTTTGAAAGTGGACTCTGCAAGGGCATTAACCTAGAGGATAGCGTCTTAGAAAATTTAGGGGCCAAAGCTACGGATAGACAGGATTGTATTAGATCTTCTGATATTCTTTTTTCAACGTCTCCCCTTGGTGCAGGAGAGATAAAAATAATGAAGAAAGATTCATTTTTTATAGGATTAATGGATCCCTTCACATCAAAAGCACAGTTTGAAGGTTTTTCTCAGAGAGGTAATTCAGCAGTTAGCATGGAGTTCATTCCAAGAATAACAAGAGCACAAAAAATGGATGTTCTAAGTAGTCAATCAAATTTAGCTGGATATGTAGCAGTGATAGAATCTGCAAAAGAATTAAATCTTGCTTTACCTATGATGATGACTGCTGCTGGAACTTTAAAACCAGCGAATATTTTTGTGATAGGGGTAGGAGTTGCTGGATTACAGGCTATAGCAACTGCAAAAAGATTAGGCGCTAAAGTTGAAGCTTTTGACACGAGAGAGGTAGTGGAGGAGCAGGTAAAATCGTTAGGAGCTAAATTCGTTAAAATTGATCTTGGAGCAACAGAAGAGACTACACAAGGATATGCAAAAGAACTTACATCTGAGCAAATTCAAAAACAGAAAATGCTCCAAAAAGAGGTCTGCGTAAGATCAGATATTGTAATAACAACCGCACAAATTTTTGGAAGACCTGCACCAAGTATCATCGACAAAGAGACTATTGAAAGCATGAAGCCAGGAAGCGTAATTTTTGACATGGCAGTAGAGAGTGGGGGCAATGTTGAAGGATCAAAAATAAATCAAATTGTTAACCATAAGGGAGTAAAGATAATGGGTCTTTCTAACCTCCCTTCTTTCGCAGCCAATCATGCATCATTTGCCTTGAGCAATAATCTTATAAATTTTGTTCTGGAATTTTATAATCAAGAACAAGGTAATCTAGAGGTTAATTTTGAAGATGAAATTGTAAAATCTGCCCTTCTGGTGAATAAAGGAAAAATCACTAATGAGGTCTTTAAATGATGGAAATATATTTATTACTATTTTTTATCTTAGTTCTTTCGATATTTTTAGGTTTAGAGCTTATTTCAAAAATTCCCAGTACTCTTCACACTCCTCTAATGTCAGGAGCAAATGCCATAAGTGGAATTACTTTGGTTGGAGCTTTATCCCTAGGAACCGAGGGTACACTTCAAACTGTTCTTGCTTTCTTTGCAGTATTATTTGCGTCAATAAATGTTTTTGGAGGTTATTTGGTAACAAATAGAATGCTTAGGATGTTTAGAAAGAAATGAATATGTTTAGTATTGGGTCTTTTCAAGAAGTAGCCTATATTTTTTCTGCAATTTTGTTCATTTATGGACTAAAAATGTTATCTAGAGAGGACTCAGCACCAGCTGGTAACTTGGTCTCATCGATTGGTATGCTTTTAGCTGTAATTGTTTCGCTAATAGAAGTTGTGAATCCGATACTCGTACTCTCAGCTATGTTGATTGGAGGTCTTATAGGATCTCTATTTGCCATAAGAGTAAAAATGACATCGATACCTGAGATGGTAGCGCTTTTTAATGGTTTTGGTGGCCTATCGTCGTATCTGCTTGCTTGGTCAGAGCTTCAAAGCCTTAACAGTGTGAATATAATTACACTTATTGGAGCATTAACTATATTTATAGGCGGCCTTACTTTTTCTGGGAGCCTTATTGCATTTTTTAAGCTTTCAGAATATTTGAAGTCTACTCCAAGTTTTCTTAATTCGTTGTCCAAGTATCTGCTAGTAATTTGCCTTGTATACCTTGGTCTTTTTAGTTCTTATATTTTACTTCAGTCTTTTGGTATAAGCCCTTCTTTCCTACCTAATTTTGAATTAAGTTTTTTTATTTTTCTAGTAGTTTCAGTTTTTGCTGGCTTAGTTTTTGTTCTTCCAATTGGAGGAGGAGATATGCCAGTGGTTATTTCTTTACTTAATTCTTTATCAGGGATTGCAGCTGCTTTAGCGGGAATAGTGCTATCTAATACAGCGTTAATTGTTGCTGGGTGTCTTGTTGGTGCTTCAGGATTAGTTCTAACTTTAATAATGGCAAAATCAATGAACAGGGATTTATACAATATATTTTTTGTAGGATATAAAAGTAGTTCCTCTAGTCGAGGTGAAGTTGATGGCGAAATTAGACCTATTTCCTCTGAAGATGCTTATCTCATTTTAGAATCTGCCAGCTCAGTTTTAGTAGTTCCTGGGTATGGAATGGCAGTAGCACAAGCACAGCATGTTGTTAAAGAATTAGGCGATTTGCTTCAAGAGAACAGTTGTGAAGTATCATTTGGTATTCATCCAGTCGCAGGAAGAATGCCAGGCCACATGAATGTTCTGCTTGCAGAGGCAAATGTATCTTATGATGACCTATTTGAACCTAAAGATCTGAATCCAAAAATGAGTACGATTGATGTCGTCTTAGTTATTGGGGCGAATGATGTTGTAAATCCATCTGCAACTGAAGAACCAGGAAGTCCAATTTATGGTATGCCCATATTGGAGGTGCATAAATCTAAAACTGTGATAGTGTTAAAAAGATCAATGTCCTCAGGTTTTGCTGGAGTTCAAAACCCTCTCTTTTTCAAAGAAAACTCTAGAATGTTATTTGGAGATGCAAAGGAAACTATCTCTAAATTAGTGAGCGAATTTAAAGATTAGTACCTCTGCTTATGGTAAAATACTACTGTGCAAGATTTTGCTAAAGAAGTCCTTTCTGTAGATATAAAAGATGAGTTAAAAAAGTCCTATCTGGACTATGCTATGAGTGTCATAGTCGGTCGTGCATTGCCTGATGCTCGAGATGGTATGAAACCTGTTCATAGGAGAATTCTTTTTGCTATGCATAAGCTTTCCAATACATACAACAAACCAAATAAAAAGTCTGCAAGAGTAGTGGGAGACGTTATTGGTAAATACCATCCACACGGTGATACTGCTGTTTATGATGCAATTGTAAGAATGACCCAAAACTTTTCTTTAAGATACCCATTAATTCAAGGCCAAGGAAATTTTGGAAGTATTGATGGCGATTCTGCAGCCGCAATGAGATACACAGAAATTAGAATGCAGAAAATTACAGATCAAATCCTAGCCGATATTGAAAAAGAAACAGTTAGTTATTCACCAAATTATGACGGTACAGAGGATATTCCAGATGTGCTTCCAACACGCATTCCAAATCTGTTGATTAATGGCTCCTCAGGCATTGCTGTAGGAATGGCAACAAATATTCCTCCTCATAATTTAACAGAGATTCTAGATGCGTGTTTATATATTTTAGAAAACCCTGACTGCTTGATTGACGACCTCTTAAAAATTGTAAAAGGACCAGATTTTCCTTTGGGAGGAATTATTACTGGTATTGATGGAATTCAGCAGGCCTATAGAACTGGCCAGGGAAAAGTCTACGTTAGAGGAAAAACATCAATAGAAGACATGAAGTCAGGAAAGGAAGCAATAATTATTTCAGAAATTCCTTTTATGGTAAATAAAGCAAGAATGCTAGAAAGAATTGCTGAATTAGTTAAAGAGAAAAAACTTGAAGGAATTGGAGAGATAAGGGATGAGTCTGATAAAGACGGCATGAGAGTTGTTATCGAACTTAAAAAAGGCGAAGTACCCGAGGTTGTATTAAACAACCTGATAAAAAATTCGCAGTTAGAGCAAGTCTTTGGAATAAACAATGTGGTTCTTGTAGATGGCAAGCCACAGCTTTGTAATCTTCAACAACTTCTAAATATATTTCTTGATCACAGAAAGGACGTCATTACAAACCGATCAATATTTGAACTTAGGCAAGCTAAGGAAAGAGGCCATGTCTTGGAGGGATTAATTGTAGCTATTGCAAATATTGATGAAATAATTGAGATCATAAAAAAATCAGATAATTCTAAAGTTGCTGCTGATAGACTTTGTGACAGAAAATGGTCAGCCTCAACAATCAAACCACTGCTTGATAAAGTTGCAGACCCAAATATTTGTAAGCCTGAGGGGCTAGAAGAGGGTTTTGGCTTAGCTGGTTCTGAGTACAAGCTTTCGTTGGTTCAAGCAAAAGCAATTCTTGAGTTAAGGCTTAGTAGACTTACAGCACTTGAAACAGATAAATTAAACGAAGAATACGAAGAGATTGTTAAGCAAATTAAAGAACTTCAAGAAATTCTTTCTAATAAAGCAAGGCTTGTAGAAGTCGTTAAAGAGGAGCTAATAGAAATAAAAGAAAATTTTGGTGATGAAAGAAGAACAGAAATTATAGAAAGAAGACTTACTATTGATGATGCTGATTTAATTCCCGAGGAAGAAAGGGTTTTCACAATTTCAAATAATGGTTTTGTCAAGACACAGCAACTTGCAGAGTATAGATCACAAAGAAGGGGTGGTGTTGGTAAAACTGCTTCTGCTCTTAGGGACGAGGATTTTATTAAACAAGTACTTGTTTTAAATACACATGTCCAAGTTTTATGTTTCACAACCAAAGGAAAGGTCCATTGGCTTGAGATTTACAGGCTTCCACTTATGGGAAGAACAGCAAAAGGCAGACCTATTTCTAATGTTTTACCCCTAGAAGATGATGAAAAAGTCACGTCTTTTCTTCCTGTAGATGAGTATTCTGAGGGAAGTTTTGTACTAATGGCGACCAGAAATGGAGTAGTTAAAAAAACAGCCCTTACTGCATTCCAAAAGAAATATGCTCCTGGACTCAGAGCAATAAATCTTGATGAGGGAGATAAACTCATTGGAACAGTAATTACACAGGGAAATGACGAAATTTGTTTAGCTTCTGAATCGGGAAAGGCAATCAGATTTAAAGAAACAGATGTAAGACCTATGGGCAGGTCAACAAGAGGAGTTAAAGGAATGAATATTGCTAAGGGTGATAAAGTAATCTCAATTATAAAAGTAAATCCTGAGTCTCATCTTCTAACAGTAAGTGAAAATGGTTACGGTAAAAGAACCAATATCTCTGAGTTTAGTGGCCAAAAACGTGGTGGTAAGGGAGTAATAGCTTTAAATACTTCCCAAAGAAATGGAAGAATGGTTTCTGCAGTACAGGTGGTGGATGGAGATGAGGTTATGCTTATAGGTAACAGAGGAACGCTCATAAGAACTCAAGTTGATCAGATAAGCATCATTGGAAGGAATACTCAGGGAGTGAAGGTTGTTACAACAAGAGAAGAAGAAAAACTTGTCGATGCCGTAGGTTTTAAAGAAACTCTTGATGAAGAATAATACTCATAACTTTAGCGCGGGTCCCGCAATAATACCTGCGGATGTATTGGAAGAGGTGAAAAATGAGTTTCTCAATTTCAATAAAATTGGTTCCTCGATAATTGAAATTAGCCACAGAGATAAAATTTTTGTGGATATTGCAGAAAAAGCTGCGGCATCTGCCAGAAGGTTACTGAATGTGCCAGATGAGTACAAAATAATCTTTCTGCAGGGAGGTGCTACCTTGCAATTTTCCATGATACCTATGAATTTTGCGACCAAATTAGTACCTTCTTATGCTGACATTGGCTCATGGTCAAGTAAAGCTATGAAGGAGGCTACAAAGATATGTGAAGTAAAAGTCTGCACAAGTGCAAAAATAAATAACTATACTTCAATTAAGGACATTTCAGATTGGTCAATAGCTTCTGACTCAGCATATGTCCACTACTGTAAAAATGAGACAATTCAAGGCATCAGAATAAATTCAGATCCAAATTTTGATGTACCAAGCTTTGTCGATATGAGTTCTTGTATATTCTCCGAAAATTTGGATATATCGAAATACGATTTTATTTATGCATGCGCTCAAAAAAATTTTGGTGCTGCTGGCATAACACTGATAATTATTAAGGATGATTTGCTTGAAAAATCAAACCCCGCTTTACCAAATATGCTCAACTATAAATCCCATTTTGAACAATCCTCAATGTTGAATACCCCCAACACCTTTGGCTGGTATTTGGCAGGAAAAATTTTTGATTGGTATGAGAGATTAGGTGGAATTTCAGAAATGGAAAAGCTTAGCATTCAAAAATCATCCCTTCTTTACAACATTATTGATTCGTCTGATTTTTATTTAAATCCTGTAAATCCAAAACAAAGATCTAGATGTAATGTTGTATTTACTATCGCAGATGAGAAGTTAGAGAAGAAATTTGTTGATGAGGCGGATTCAGAAGGGCTTAAATACTTAAAAGGTCATAGGTCAGTTGGGGGGATGCGAGCAAGCATTTATAATGCAATGAAGCTTTCCTCAGTAGAAGCACTTGCAAGTTTTATGGAAGAATTTGAGAAAAAGTATGGATGAGAAGACCTTACTAATTTTGAGAAATGAAATAAATAGTCTTGATATTGAAATAATTAGTCTTTTAGAATCTCGACTTCAGATTTCAAAAGAAATTGGGGTGATTAAAAGAAAAATTAAGAAAGATTTTTTTGATAAGCAAAGACATAATCAAATTCTTAAAAAAATTTCAGAAATAGAGTGTAATTATCCTAATGAAGATCTTAAGACTATTTTTGAGAGCATACTTGAGACTTCTTTGAGAATTCAAAAAGATGAATAGTGCTCTTATTATTGGCTCGGGTTTTATGGGCACCTCAATTGCTCTTTCAATAAATCATAAAAAAGTGTCATGTGTCGAGGAGAACCTAAATTATGTTTCATGCCTACATGAAAAAGGTATATATCAAAAAATCTTCAAAAATATAGATGATGTTGAAGGCGAATTCGAGCTAATTGTTATTTGCCTTAGACAAGAGCTTGTTCTAAACGCTTTATCAAAAATTTCCTCGAAATTTCCTGATTCAATTATTACCGATATTTCAAGTTCAAAAAAGTTTCTTACCAACACTGATTTACCAGAAAACTTTGTTTCCTCTCACCCAATTTGTGGCAGTCACAAAGTTGGGCCAAATAATGCAGTACATAATTTAATAAGTGATAAGGAGGTGATCTTGATAGAGAGCACAAACTTAGACTGCATGCGTAAATTACAGACATTTTGGCATTCGCTAGGAGCAAAGACATCAGTTATGCGTATTGATGAACACGACGAGACTTATGCATATTTAAGCCATTTTCCTCATCTGTTTAGTTTTATTTACAGACAAATCCTTGATGACAAAGGAATTAACTTTAATAAATATTCAGGGACTAGCTTGAAAGAAATATTGAGATTATCAGATGCAAATAAAGATCTCTGGGAAGAGATTTTTAAGGATAATAAAACCAATATTGATAAAGTCATTAATGATATAAAAAAGTATTTACTATGAGAGGAATTCCCATTGATAAATCTATTGCACAAAGATGTGCAATTTTAGGTCTTGATTTTGATGGGAAAGAAATTAGTGAAGATGTGAAGCATACCATGGAGGCTGCTAATGCTTTAAAAAGCTCGAGAGAAGATGTTGAACTTGATTTAGGAAACTCTGGAACTGGGATGCGACTTCTGACTGGATACATTGTAGGACTGGGAGAAGCAGCAATCCTTTTGGGAGATACGTCATTATCGAAAAGACCCATGAAGAGAATAGCAGATCCGCTTTCAGAATGGGGTGCAAAGATTGAGCTTACCAACAATAAATTTGCACCGATAAAAATAAACCGGTCAGAATTAAAACCAAAGTTTAAATACCACTTAGAAATAGCAAGTGCACAAATTAAATCGTGCCTTTTGATGGCAGCAGTCTCATCAGGTAGTCAAATCGAAATAGAAGAGCATTTAATTTCACGAGATCACACGGAGAGGTTGCTTGAGGAGTGCGATGGTTTAATAAAAAAAGAAGGAAAAAAAATTTTTTTTGATGGAAGAAAAAAACTAACAAAAAAGAAGATTGATATTCCTAAAGATTTTTCATGCGTCGCTTATTTTTTAGCAGCGGATATTCTCACTGGCAGAATAAACGAAATCAAAAACGTTGGTGTAAATAAAACACGAACAGCTTTTTTAGATATCTTAAAAGAAATGGGTGCAAAAATTGAACAAAAGAATTTAAGAATTATTTCAAATGAACCACGTGCGGATTTAAAAGCTTCAATTGCAGGGCCACTCAAGGGGGTAACAATCTTGGGTGATATGGTACCAAACCTTATTGATGAAATACCATTAATTGCAATTCTTGCTATGTTTGCCCAAGGAAAAACAGTAGTCCGAGGTGCAAAAGAACTTCGGTACAAAGAATCAGACAGGATATCTTTATTATTGTCAAATCTAAAAAAATTTAATCCTAATATTGAGCTCAGAGAATTTGAAGATGGTTTTGAGATAAACCCTAAAGAGCACAACATGAATAAAGATTTAAGCATTACTACAAATGGTGATCATCGAATGCTTATGAGCTTTGCCATTGCTGGATTGCGGATCAATAAAGCTATAAATTTTGACGACACTAGTTGTGTTGATACGTCATTTCCAAAATTTTTTAATTTGATTGAAAAATGTTACCAATAGTTACAATTGATGGTCCCTCAGGCTCTGGTAAAGGCACTATTGCAAAAACGATATCATCACAATTGGGTTGGAATTACCTTGATAGTGGTTTGATTTATAGGGTGTTCGCCTTCACACATTTGAAAAATATAGATTTTTTACATGAGTTTCAAAATTTTACTTTTGTTCTTAATGAAAATTTGGAGCAAGTAATTTTCAAGGAGGAAAACATATCTAGTCAACTTAGAGGTCCAAAACTGACGAAGCTTGCATCAATTTTATCCAAAAATCTTAATGTGAGAAAAAAGTTATATAAGATTCAAAGATCTTTCCTTAAGAAGCCAGGTCTTGTTGCTGAAGGGAGAGATATGGCTTCAGTAATTTTTCCAGAATCAAAGATCAAAATTTTTCTTACAGCTAAGTTAGAAACCAGGGTAGAAAGAAGAGCAAATCAGTTGAGAAATACTGGACAAAAGGTTAATATCTCTGAACTCAGAAACGAGATTATTCTCAGAGATAAAAGTGACTCTGAAAGGGAAAATTCCCCTTTAGAAATTTCTGAAGATTCTGTTGTTATACAAAACGATTCTGAGACAGTTGAGGATGCTGCGGTAAAGATAATAAATTTAATAAATGAAAGATACTGAAAATAAGTTGCAAAAGCTGTTAGACGAGAGTTTTAATAACTTTAATCTATCTCAAGGGGCACTTGTAAAAGCCAATGTAATGAACATTGGAAAAAAATGGGTCACCTTAGATATAGGCTTTAAATCAGACGGGCTTGTATCAGTTGATGAATTTAAAGATGTAACTAATAAAGTTCTTGTGTCTGAGGGTGACGAAGTGGAAGTAATCCTAGACGCATTAGATGATGGATTTGGTGAAATCCGACTTTCAAGAGAAAAAGCGAGAAAACAAGAAACTTGGGAAATAATTGAAAACAGCTTCAACAATGGAACTTATTTACAAGGAAAAGTTGTACATAAAGTTAAGGGTGGCTTCACAGTTTTCATAGACGTTATTAAAGCTTTTTTGCCTGGCTCGTTAATAGACCCCAAAGGCGGCAAAGACTACCCAGACTTAACTGGACAAGTTTTAGAATTCAAGGTGATGAAATTTGACAAGAAACGCACAAATATTGTTCTTTCCAGAAAAGCTGTTCTTCAAGAGCAAAACTCTGAGGAAAGAGACAGATTGCTTGAAATTATTAAAGAGGGAGAGAAAATTGAGGGAACGGTAAAGAACCTGACAGATTATGGTGCTTTTGTTGATCTTGGAGGTCTTGATGGCCTCTTGCATATAACCGATATTTCATGGAAAAGAGTCGCACATCCAAAAGAAATGCTTAATGTTGGAGAAAAGATGGAGTTTATGGTTTTATCGTTCGACAAAGAGAAAATGAGAGTATCTCTGGGTTTAAAACAGCTTTCAGATGATCCATGGCAAGATATAGAGAAGAAATACCATGTTGGTCAAATTATTGAATGCACAGTTGCTCAGACAACGGAATATGGTTGTTTTGTAAAATTAGATGAAAATATTGAAGGCTTAGTTCACATTACAGACCTTGACTGGAAAAACAAAAATATAAATCCAGCTTCGATTTTAGATAAGGGTGACAAGGTTTCAGTAAAAATTATGGACATTGATCTTGAAGAAAGAAAGGTGTCATTAAGTCGAAAGCATACAATTTCAAATCCTTGGAAAGAATTTGAGGACAAGCACAATGTTGGGGATATCCTTGAAAAATTAAAAATAAAGTCAGTTACAGATTTTGGAATATTTGTAGAGCTTGAGGGCGGCATTGATGGTTTAATTCACCACTCAGAGATTGAAACCAGTGAACAGAAAGTTGAAGAACTATTTAAACCTGAAGACGAAATTACTGTCTCAATAAGCGCTATGGACTCGGAGAGAGAAAGAATTTCATTGAGCTTAGTTTCATAAATTGTTTCATTTAAAATAAAAGAGTTTATGTTTTCAAAAAAACTTATAGTAGCTCTAGATTTCTCAAGTTTTCAAGAAGTAAACGAATTCATAAAATACATTGATCCTTTAAAGTGCTTAGTAAAAGTTGGTCTTCAGCTCTACACATCTTGTGGTAATAAAGTTATTGAACTCCTTGCAGAAAAGGGATTTGAAATTTTTCTAGATTTGAAACTCCACGATATTCCAAATACAGTTAAAAAGACAATCAATGAGATTTCAAGCTCAAGCATTGTTATGACTACGATTCATTTATCTGGTGGAGAAAAGATGATTGATGATGCGTGTGAATCAAAGGGTAACATTAAAATTATTGGTGTTAGCCTCCTCACAAGCCTTGATCACAACGATGTGAACGAACTCTATAACAGAGATATTGAACAACAAATTATGGTTTTGAAAGATTTAGCTTCTAGAACTAAAATCGATGGAATTGTTTGTAGCCCAAAAGAACTTCCATTACTTTCTGATTTTAAGAAATTAAAGGTAGTACCTGGCATAAGGAATATTTATGGAGAAGACGATCAAAAACGAGTTTTATCATCTAAGGAGGCATATGCATACGGGGCTGATTACATAGTTGTGGGAAGACCAATTACTGAAGCAGCTGATAAAGCAAAAGCTTTTAATGATTATTTATGAATTTAAAAGACATTTTTATACTCAATAAGTATGATCCAAGTTCACATCTTTGGCGCGAAAAAATAACAACGGAATACATATCTGTTGATTTTCAACATCAAAGATTACCCCAAGATTTCATTAATGATATTCAAGATTATTGTCAGAATAAGAATATCCTTAAAAAATATAAAGATATTTATGATGGGAAAATAACAAACCTATCAGAAAAGAAATCTGTGAGTCATTTTAATTACAGAAAGAAAAAATTTTCTAATAAGATTAATCTTCCAGATACATTACCCTTTAAACGAGGCCTAGCTGGTGTTGAAAAAGTAATTTTTTTTGGAATTGGTGGTTCTTACCTTGGGCCGTCTTTGATTGGCGAATCTCTTATAGATAACTATTCAAAAAAAGTGATTCATATTACTGGAAGTGATAAACAAGAGTTTGAAGAAAAGCTTTTTGGAGTTGATTTAAAGAATTGTTTACTAATTATTGCTTCAAAGTCTTTTTCTACCCTTGAGACTATCTCTGCTTATGAATATATAACTGAAAGAAAATTTTTAGATTCAACTATAGCAATTACTTCTCACGAAAAAAAAGCAATTGATTATGGAGTTCCAGAAGAAAATATTTTTCATTTAGATAAAAATACGGGTGGTCGTTTTTCAATATGGGGTGCAATCTCTTTAATGCTATCAGCACTGGAGGGTGATAGAGCCTATAAGCAGTTTATTCAAGGCGGTGCTTTAATTGACAATCAGATGCTTTCAAAAGGCATGTCGTCAATCCCATTTAAAATGGCACTCCAAGACATCTTCTACAACAACGTCTTAAATAAGGAGACCGAACTTGTTCTGAATTATGACTGGAAGTTAAGGAATTTTTATAAGTATGCACAACAGTTAGAGATGGAATCAAATGGAAAATCAGTAAGTCAATCAGGCGATATGCTTGATTATCAAACTAGTCAAATAGTATGGGGTGGGTTTGGGCCAGAAGCACAACATTCATTTCTTCAATCTTTATATCAAGGAACCAAAATATTTAATACAAATATAATTTGTACACAAGGAAAAGAGCTCAACCATACACAATTTAAAGCATTAGTCGAGTCTCTAAAGAATAATGAAAAGTCACAACCTCACAAGAATACGTTTTCCCGAGGTTTCACCACATTAGAGTTAAAGGATTTATCACCTCATAGCATAGGCTCTCTCATTGCAATTTGGGAAAATAAAACCATTATTAAAGGTCTTATATGGGACATAAATTCGTTTGATCAGTGGGGTGTAGAACTTGGAAAAAGAAATACCCAAAAATTTTTAAGTGAATAAAGTCATACAGAAAAAAATAAAAAGCTTTCCTGAAACAACAGGTGTTTACAGATTTTATGAAAGAAAAAAAATCTTATATATAGGCAAAGCTAAAAATCTTAAAAAGCGTGTAAAAAGTTATTTTACAAAATCAATCAAAGAATATAAAACAACTAAATTAGTTGAGAAAATAAACGATGTGGACTTTTTAGAGACCCAAAATGAGACTGAGGCCTTGTTGCTAGAGCAGAATCTAATTAAAACTGAGCAACCCCCCTACAATATACTATTACGCGATGACAAGACGTTTCCCTACATTGAAATAAACACTAAGCATGATTTTCCTGGTGTTTTTTTTAAGAGAACAAGAAAAGCAGAAAAAAATTTGTTTGGTCCCTTTGTAAGCGCAAAAGGAACACGAACTGCGATATCTGAAATACAAAAAATTTTTAGTCTTAGAACCTGCAATGATATTTTTTTTAGCAATAGGTCCCGTCCTTGTCTGCAGCATCAAATTGGCAAGTGCTCTGCACCTTGCGTAGGAAAAATTTCAAGAGAATCGTATCTTAATGATGTGGACAAAGCTAAGTCTGTGCTTAGAGGAAATTTCCTAGATATTTTAAAGGCTCTAAAACATGAGATGCTCAAGCTTTCAGAAGCGGAAGAATTTGAGAAAGCCTTAGCATTAAGAAAAAAAATAGAAATGCTAAGAAAAGTTGAAGAAACCCAAGTAATATTTGCAGGTGGCGACCAAATAAATGTTTTAGGTGTTGCTTACGCTGAGGAAATAGTATGTTTTGTAGTAAGCATTATTGAAAATAATGCCTTCTCCAATATTAAAAAATACACTTACAGAAACCCTTTAAAGAAAACTAAGGAAGAAATAACTGAAGAATTTGTAAGCAGACTTGTGCTGGCAAATCCGCAAATAAAAGAAATCATTAGTTCACAAGAAATCTTAGACAACCCTTTCTTTCCAAAAATTAACTTTTTAAATAAAGTTTCAGGCAAGAAAAAAAAGTGGCTAGAAATGGCTGAAAGAAACGCAAAAAACTTTCTTAGTTTGAAGCTTCAAAAAAATCAGAAATATGCAAGATCATTAGATTTTATTGAAAAGAACATTAGCATAATACCGTCTGATCTTAGAATTGCAGGTTTTGATGTAAGCGGTGGTGCAGGTGATATAAAAACAGTTTCTTGTATTTATTTTGACCAAAACGGACCAGATAAGTCTAAGTACAGATTTTATCGAGTTCCGGTTAAGCACTCCAACTCCGACTTAAACGCCTTGATTTTCGGCATTAAAAGATATCTAAAAAACAATTTCCCCCTAAATATTGTACTGATTGACGGTGGTCAAACGCACCTAAACTTTATTAAGACTCGAATCAAGGCTCCAAAAATTATTTTCAGTTCACTTGGTAAGGGAGAAAAAAGAAAATATGGCATTGAAAATTTGTTTGTAGATGATAAGAAGGTTGAATTTAGAAGAGAGTTTGATGCATCAAAGATATTCCTTGATGTAAGAGATGAAGCGCATAGATTTGCTATCAAAAATTTTAGAAGCATAAATAGAAAGAAACTTACAACCCACTTTTTGCAGGATATTAAAGGCATTGGCCCTAAAACCATAAATAAAATTTACAAAAAAATTGGCTCAATAGAAAATATAGGAAAATTAGAAGTTGATAATATTTCACAAGAGCTTGGGATAAGAAAAGATTTAGCAAAAAAATTACAAACCTCTGTTAAAGAAATTTATACTTAAGTATGCAATCAATGTTTCATCTTGCAATGAAGGTATCCTCGTTAAGTGAGGGCAAGAGTTTTTACTGCGATCTATTGGGCTGTAACGCTGGAAGGTCAGAAGATGACTGGCAAGATATAAATTTTTTTGGTAATGAGCTAACATTGCACGAAGATCCAAATTTCCAAAAAAATGAATTGAGTACATCAAAAATAGTTGATATGTGTGACATCCCAGTACCACATTTTGGCATTCATCTTGACCGCAAGACTTTTGATGACATTAAGACTAGATTAGCAAATTATGATGATGCAAATATACTGCTTGAACCATTTGTTAGATTCAAAGGACGACCTCCAGAACAAGAGACGATGTTTGTTTGCGATCCGTTTAATTATGTCATTGAGTTTAAATCTATGAAAAACCCTTCCACGCTTTGGGATGTAAAATCTTGATAAAATCGTATTTTTATATATCATTCACTTCCTATGAAAAATTTTTCGACATTTCTTGATGCCGCCTGATGCATTATCATTCAACTTTCTTTTTAATTTTTAAACATTGAGACCTCAAAGAAGAAGACCGCCACAAGCACCCATTAATGAATTCATGAAGGGTGATAAGCTGACTGTAATTTCTGAAACAGGAGAAAAACTAGGAAATTTCATTAAGCGCGATGCGATTGAGCTTGCAAAAGAACGGGGCTTGGATATTTTACAAATAACTTTTGATAAAGAGCCTTTTGTCGCAAAGATTATTGACTATGGAAAATTTAAATTTGAACAAAAAAAGAAGAAAGCACAATCGAAAAGGAATCAAAGAAAAATAGATCTGAAAGAGATTAAGATGAGACCAAATATTGGAAGAGGCGACATAGATGTGAAGCTTAAGAAGATCTTGGAATTTATTGATAAAAAAGCAAATGTAAAAGTTTCAGTAACTTTTAGAGGAAGGGAACTCGGTAATACTTCATTTGGAAAAACTTTACTTGACAGTATCATCAAAGAAACGGAAGATATGGCATCCGTGTTAGTGGAGCCAAAGTTTGAAAACAGAACTTACAGTACACTGTTAACACCACGAAAAGAAAAATGAGTAAATTAAAGAATCATTCAAGTGCAAAAAAAAGATTTAAACCTACAGGTTCAGGTCTGAAAATGAGATCTGCTGGAAGAAATCATATTCTTTCTAAACATACAACTAAGCGAAAAAGACATGCAAGGGGCACAAGTAATCTTGAAGGAGCAAACTTGAAAGTTGTTAATAAACTTTTGGAGGCCTAATATGCCAAGGACTACTAAAGGAAATCTTGCAGCAAAAAAACATAGAGCAGTTCTTGCAAGAACTAAGGGTCACTATGGCGCGAGGTCAAGGCTCTTTAAGACTGCAAAACAGTCCTTAATTAAGTCGATGCAATATGCTTATAGAGATCGAAAAAATAGAAAAAGAGATTTCAGAAGACTGTGGATAACTCGTATAAATGCTGGAGTTAGAGAGCTAGGATTTACTTACTCAAAATTTATTGCTGGTCTCAATAAAAAAAATATAGAACTTGACAGAAAAATGCTGTCAGAGTTAGCTATACAGGATAAAGCAACTTTTGAAAAAGTTGTCAAAACTGCTATAGATTAATGTCAAAACCAAAAGAGATATTCCTGCCAAGCCTAGACAAAGAAATTGGGGCAATTCATCCTATTAATCAAGTAAAGTTTGATCTTATTAAATTACTGACGTCCTTTGGCTTTGAAGTGGCCGAAGGGCCCGAAATTGAGAGTGAAGAATTTAACTTTGATATGCTCAATATCCCCGCAACCCACCCTGCTCGGGAAATGCATGATACTTTTTATGTCGATGGCATGAAAAAAGTTTTGCGTACGCATACTTCACCAGTCCAAGTTAGAACTATGCTAGCTAGCAAACCTCCTATAGCGGTAGTTTCCCCAGGTAAAGTCTATCGCAAAGACGATGATGCTACTCATTTACCAATGTTTCATCAAATTGAAGGATTGTATGTCGATGAGAATGTCAATTTTGCCCATCTTAAAGACTTAATCTATAAGATATGTCACTCATTGTTTGGTGAAGAGGCACAACTGCGTTTTCGACCATCTTATTTTCCATTTACTGAGCCATCCGCAGAGGTTGATGTCTTGTTTGGTGATAAATGGTTAGAAATTCTAGGATGTGGGGTAGTTAATCCAAAAGTTTTAGATAACTGCGGCATTGACCCACAAAAGTATTCTGGCTTGGCATTTGGTTTGGGCATCGAAAGAATTGCTATGCTCAAGTACGAAGTGAAAGATATAAGAGATTTTTACAAATCAAACCTCGATTTCTTAAGGCAATTTAAATGAAGATCGTTTATTCACATTTACTTAACCTCTTAGAGCAACAACCCAAGCTAGAGGAGTTATCAGATTTATTGTTTCAATTAGGGCATGAGCATGAAATCGATGGGGAAGTCCTCGATATGGAAATCACCCCCAATCGCGGGGACTGCCTTTCACTTAAAGGCCTAGCGCGTGATCTCAATTACTTCTATCATGCCAAAGAGCTGCCAAAAAGTGATATGACTTTGCCAGCACTTGAACTCCAGTTTGACAATAAAGCTCAAGATATATGCCCAAATATTTCTTTTCTGCAGATTGAAATCGAGCAAGCACCCACAAAGTATGAACCTTACTTAGAAGCTTATTGTGCAGATCTAGGCATCAACAAAAACAATTTTTTCACCGACATCTCCAACTACTTAGCTTACGAATCAGGACAACCCACGCACTGCTTTGATCATAACACTATGCAGGGGCATTTCAGTTTGGCCAAGAAAAAGCTTAATACAAAGTTCAAGACCCTATTAGATACTGAGATCGAATTGACCGATGAGAATTTGGTTTTTTCATTGGACGATCAAGTGATCAGTTTGGCGGGTATCATGGGTGGGGCCAGCACAGCCTGTTCAGCAGATACAACTAAGGTACTGGTAGAGTGCGCCTACTTCAAACCACAAGAAATTTTAGGCAAAGCAAGAAAATACAACCTTAGCTCGGAGGCAGCCTATAAGTTTGAGCGCGGCGTGGATTATCTCTGCCAAGAAGATGTTTTGCGTAGATTTTTACAGATTGTTTCCGAGCACACTGAAGTTAAGTCGGTTGCTCTTTATAGCGAACAAAATAAAACCACATTGGCGGAAGTGCCATACGATGCCAGCCAACTTAATGCAGTGGCTGGGATCGATATTAGCCAGCAAGAGCAACTTAGCTATTTGAGTGCTTTGGGCTTTCAAGCTGGCAAGAACATGACTGTGCCAGCCCACAGATCCGATGTGGATCAGCTTAATGATTTGGCAGAAGAAGTTACTAGAATGATTGGTTATAATAATATCCCGTCTCAAGTTTTGGCATTGCCTGTCATGGTAAAAAAACAAAATAGATCTTTTGAAGAACTGGTTGGAGATTATTTAATCAATCAGGGCTGCTTTGAAGTCATCAACAATCCTTTCACTGATTTTGAGGGCAAAGAAGCTATCGCTGTTGATAACCCCCTGGACAAACAACGTGCCATATTGCGCACCTGCTTAATGAATTCGATCAGAACCAATATTGCCTATAACCAGAATCGACAGAAAGATTCCATTAAGTTTTTTGAGTTCTCAGATATTTACAAAACCTCTGGCACAGAGCGACGTTTTGCTTTAGCCATTTCAGGCCGCGTCAATAAAAATGCTGCAGAATTTAATGCTCAATTGGATTACGCCTACCTTAAAGGCCTTGTGAATAGTATTTGCAATGATATTTTGAAAGTGCAACCAACTTATGAGCTTACCAATAAGAGGGGTTACGATTTTTACGAATCTTTGACTTTAAATGGTATTGAAATTGGTGGTTTGGGCAAGATTAGCAAAGAGACCATTGAATCTAAAGTCAAAACACCAGTGTTCGCATGTGAATTCACCACTGACAATCTAGCAGTGCCAGATAATCAATTGACCCCAACATCAGATTTTCCTGCTTCCTACCGTGATTTATCCTTTAGTTTAAGTGATTTGGAAAAAGTTGGAACATTAACAAAGCTGGTTAACGACATTACAAATGACAATGGTCTCATAACCGAAAGTTTTATTTTTGATTTTTTTCAAAACAAAAAATTAAACCTCTTAAAACTTGGTTTTAGGTTTAAGTTTCAAGCTGCAGACAAAAGCTTAACCGATGAAGAGATCGATGAAATCATGGACAAGCTCATTAGCAACTCCATGGCATTGGATGGTGTTTCTATTGAGGGTTTGTAATGTCTTATATCTTTACTTCTGAATCAGTTTCAGCTGGCCATCCTGACAAAATATGCGATCAGATTTCCGATGCTGTCTTGGATGCTTGCCTTATGCAAGATAAAAATTCTAGAGTTGCATGCGAGACTATGGTCAAAAACAACAATGTCATCCTAGGAGGCGAGGTTACCACCACAGCTAATATTGATTACGAACAGATTGCGCGTAATGTTGTTAAAGAGATTGGTTACGATAATCAAGAGCTTGGTTTTAGTTATGACACTTTTGCGTTTACTAATTATATTTCTGACCAAAGCCAGGATATAAGTCAAGGCATTACACATGGCGAGCAACTAGGATCTGGAGATCAAGGTATTATGTTTGGATATGCTTGTCGTGAGACGCCGGAACTGATGCCACTGCCCATTGCCTGGGCACATAGGCTAACTTTAAAACATGAGGCGTTACTAAAAGATAAGAGCTATGGGTTAAGGCCAGATGCAAAATCCCAAGTCTCTGTTGAATACAGCGATGACTACCAACCACAAAGAATAGATTCTGTAGTTTTTTCTAGTCAGCATGATCCAGCTTTATCATTAGTACAATTACGAGAACTCATAAAAGAGGAGATTATTAATAATACGCTTCCTCAAGACCTTTTAGATGATAAGACTAAATTTTTTATTAATCCAGCAGGACGTTTTGAAATAGGCGGGCCTGTAGGTGACTGTGGCTTAACTGGCCGCAAGATTATTGTTGATACTTACGGAGGTATGGCTCGTCATGGTGGAGGGGCTTTTTCTGGGAAAGACCCCTCTAAGGTTGATCGCTCCGCAGCTTATGCACTGCGCAGAGTGGCAAAATCATTAGTAAGTGAAGATCTTTGTAAATATTGCGAGGTTCAGGCTTCGTATGCAATTGGAGTTTGTGAGCCAGTTTCTGTATTCATTAATACTTTTGAATCTGAGGCTTTAAATCTTAATGAAATTGAGCAATTGGTAAAATCAAATTTTGATTTAACACCAAGCGGCATCATAAATGATCTCAATCTTCTTGAACCTATCTACAAAACAACAACAAACTATGGGCATTTTGGTCGGGAAAACCAAGGTTTTCTCTGGGAAAAGCCAATTAAATTAGTTTAAAATTAGCACATGAAAATTACAGTTGTAAGCGGCGGCTTTGACCCTATTCATTCCGGGCATATATCTTATATTAAGTCAGCAAAAGCATATGGAGACTACTTAATAATTGCCCTTAATAGTGATCAGTGGTTGGTAAATAAAAAAGGTAAAGCCTTTATGCCATTTGAGGAAAGAAAATCAGTTCTAGAAAATGTCAAAGAAGTGGATGAAGTAATTGACTTTGAAGACGATGAACTTGGAAGCGCAACCCAAGCACTAGTAAAAATTAAGAATATGTATCCTGAAAGTGAAATAAATTTCTGTAACGGTGGAGATAGAGGCAAAGATAACATTCCAGAAATGAGCGTTGAGGGGGTAAATTTTGTTTTTAGTGTTGGAGGAGATGACAAAAAAAATTCTAGTAGCTGGATACTGAAAAACTGGCAATATGATGGCGAAGAGAGGATTTGGGGGAATTTTTATAATTTATTTGAGTCTGAAGGTGTAAAGGTAAAAGAGCTTATAATAAAACCTGGAAAAGGCATGAGCTTGCAAAAGCATTTCAAAAGAAGCGAAATATGGTTAGTCTCTGAAGGCCAGTGTGTTGTTAATTATTCAAAAGAATCTCCTGAAAGCACGAAAGAAATTAATCTCTCTAGATTTGATCATCTTACGGTTGAGTTGGGCGACTGGCATCAAATAACCAATCCATTTGAAGAGACATGCAAGATTATTGAAATTCAGTTCGGCCAAGAGACTGTAGAAGATGATATAGAGAGATATTCTTACTACGAAGATTAATGCAAGATTTTAAGGTAAAAGATATTAGTCTTGCTGAATTTGGCAGACAAGAAATTTTAATGGCTCAAGATGAAATGCCAGCGCTCATGGCATTAAGAGCAAAGTACAAAGATGAGCAGCCTCTCAAAGGTGCCAAGATTATGGGCTGCATTCATATGACTATCCAAACAGCTGTTCTTATTGAAACACTCATTGATTTAGGTGCTGAGGTTAGATGGTCTTCCTGTAATATTTTTTCTACACAAGATCATGCTGCTGCTGCTATCGCTGCTGCTGGTATTCCAGTTTTTGCATGGAAAGGAGAATCAGAAGAGGAATATGAGTGGTGCTTAGAGCAAACAATATGCAAAGATGGAAAACCTTGGGATGCCAATATGATTCTTGATGATGGTGGGGATCTTACTATCAAAGTACATCAAGAATACCCAGAAATGCTTAATTTTATACATGGCATTTCAGAAGAAACAACAACTGGAGTACATAGATTAAAGGAAATGCTGGCAAAAGGAGAACTAAGGGTCCCAGCTATTAATGTTAATGATTCAATAACTAAATCAAAAAATGATAATAAGTATGGCTGTAGGCATAGCATTGATGATGCCATTAAAAGAGGCACAGATATGCTATTGTCAGGTAAAAAAGCCTTGGTAATTGGTTATGGGGACGTTGGTAAAGGTACTGCAGATGCATTAAACAATCAGAAAATGATTGTGGATATTATAGAAGTAGACCCTATATGTGCAATGCAAGCATGTTTTGATGGGTATTCTGTTGTTTCAGCCTATGCAGATGGAATAATTAATAATGAGGGCAAAAATATAGATTCAAATCTTTTAAAAAAATATGATCTTGTAGTTACAGCTACAGGAAACATAAATGTTTTAGATAGATTTATGCTTGATGCTCTGAAAACTGCTTGTGTAATATGTAATATAGGACACTTTGATAATGAAATAGATGTTAACTATCTAAAAAAATATGATTGGTATGAAATTAAACCTGGGGTCCATAAGGTTATAAGAGCAGACAATGACTATTTATTGCTCCTTGGTGAAGGGCGCCTAGTAAATTTAGCTTTAGGAACTGGGCATCCAAGCAGAGTTATGGATGGCTCCTTTTGTAATCAAGTTCTTGCACAAATCATGCTATTTAAAAATGCACATGCTAAAAAAGCCGATGTTGATAAAGAAGTGTATATTAAGGTTTTGCCAAAAGGACTAGATGAAGAAGTTGCATCATTAATGGTTGAGGGGTTTGGAGGGAAAATAACAAAATTAACCCAGCAACAGCAAGAGTATATTTCTGTTGATGAAAATGGGCCTTTTAAAGATGACTCTTACAATTATTAGTTTAAAATCTACTCAACTGGCTGAGTGGCAGAGTGGTCATGCAGCGGACTGCAACTCCGTTAACATCGGTTCGATTCCGTTCTCAGCCTCCATTAAATAATGAAAACTCACATAGAGACACTAGAATCTGAATCGATTCACATAATCAGAGAAGCGTTTTCTGAAGCAAAAAATCCTGTGATGCTTTATTCATTAGGAAAAGACAGTTCTGTAATGCTACATTTAGCAAAAAAAGCATTTTTCCCTGGAAAAATACCATTCCCACTTTTGCACGTTGATACCTTGTGGAAGTTTAAAGAGATGTATGCCTTTAGAGATAAAGTCAAAAAAGAAAATGATCTTGAGCTGATTGTCTTCACTAATCCAGAAGGGAGGAAAAATAATATTAATCCTCTTAAGCATGGTTCCGAGGTACATACAGATATTATGAAAACTCAAGCCCTTAAAATGGCCTTGGATAATTTTAAATTTGATGTTGCTTATGGGGGAGCAAGAAGAGATGAAGAGAAAAGTAGAGCCAAAGAGCGAATATTTTCTTTTAGGTCAGAAGGACATAGATGGGATCCAAAAAATCAGAGACCTGAGCTATGGAACATTTTTAATTGCAGAAAGAAAGAAAATGAGACTATCAGAGTTTTTCCTCTTTCAAACTGGACAGAGCTTGATATCTGGCAATACATTTACCAAGAAAATATTGAAATTGTTCCTTTGTATTTTGCTAGCAAAAGAAAGATCATTGAAAGAGATGGGATGCTAATTGATGTCAACGATGACAGGCTGGATTTCAAAAATGATGAAGTTAAAGAATTGAATGTGAGGTTTAGAACACTGGGTTGCTACCCGTTAACTGGAGCAATCGAATCCAATGCTGCTAACTTAGAAGAAATAATGCTTGAGATTCTTAAATCAACTGTAAGTGAAAGACAGGGACGAGCAATAGATAAGGACGCTAATGCCTCTATGGAACAAAAAAAACAGGAAGGGTATTTTTAGTGACAGCAAAGCATGAGATTAAAGAGTTTATTGAAAAACAGAATAAGCTTAGAACTCTAAGGTTCATTACTTGTGGCAGTGTTGATGATGGTAAAAGCACTTTACTAGGTCGTTTGCTTTATGAAGCACAACTAATTTTTGATGATCAAATAGACAACCTACTCAAAGATTCTAAAAAGCTTGGAACCCAAGGTGGTGAAATAGATTTTGCATTACTTGTTGATGGTTTAGCAGCCGAAAGAGAGCAGGGTATTACAATTGATGTTGCCTATAGGTTTTTTACAACTGAAAAAAGAAAGTTTATTGTTGCTGATTCTCCTGGGCATGAACAATACACAAGAAATATGGTTACTGCAGCATCTGGAGCAGATCTTGCGATTATACTTATTGATGCTCGGAAAGGTGTACTCGAACAAACAAAAAGACATTCATTTATAGCTAATCTGGTTGGCATCAGAAATATTATTGTTGCAGTAAATAAAATGGATCTTGTAAGTCACTCAAAAGATGTATTCACATCTATTATCTCTACCTATAAGAAAGAGGTGGCTGAATCCCTCAGTTTTGACAAGATTAACTTTGTACCGGTATCTGCTTTACTGGGTGAAAACATAACAAAGAAATCTAAAAAATTAAGTTGGGCAAATTCAAAACCAATAATGGAGCTTCTTGAAGATGCCGAAGTAGAAAAAGAAGAGAGCACTACATTTAACTTGCCAGTACAGTATGTTTCAAGGCCTAATTTAGATTTTAGAGGCTTTTGTGGATCGGTAGCTTCAGGAAAGGCATGCATTGGAGATCAGCTGATTGTTGCTAGCTCAAACCAAAATGCAACAATAAATGACATTTACATAGGAGACAAGAAGGTAGAATCTTGTGGACCTAATGATTCAATTACAATCACACTTGATAGAGAAATTGATATTTCAAGAGGTGATATTCTTTCAGATGCAACTTCTGAACTAGAAAACTCTAATCTATTTAATGCAAATATTATTTGGTTTGACTCATCTAAATCACTCAAAGACAGAAACTATCTCTTTAAAATTGGCACAAAAACCATAAACGGAAAAGTCATAAAATATAAAAATAAAATCGATATAAATTCATATATGAAAGTTAATTCAGATGGATTATCTATGAATGAGATTGGAGAATGTGAAGTTCTATTGGATGAATCAATATGTTTTATGAGTTACAAAAAAGTGAGATCTCTTGGATCTTTCATAATAATTGATAGAAATACAAATTTAACCATTGGTGCAGGAGTCATCAACCATCCATTAAGAAGGTCTGAGAATATAGTTTGGGAAAAGACAGATATCGATCTTAATTCAAGGGTAAGATTGATTGGCAGAAGACCAAAAGTTCTTTGGTTCACTGGGCTAAGTGGTTCAGGTAAGTCAACTATATCTAACCTTGTTGAAAGGAAGCTATTTGAAGATGGAGTTCTAACTTATATTTTAGATGGCGATAATTTAAGACATGGGTTAAATAGAGATTTAGGTTTCAAAGAAGGAGATAGGATAGAGAACCTTAGAAGAGCAGGAGAGGTTGCAAAAATTCTTCATGATGCGGGAGTATTTGTTTTAGCCTCATTTATATCACCGTTTCTTTCTGATAGAAAAATAGTCAGGAGTTTATTTCATGAAGACGATTTTGTTGAGATTTATATAAAGTGTGACTTGGAAACTCTTATGAGCCGAGACCCAAAAAAATTATATAAAAAAGCTCTAGAGGGAGATATTCCAAATTTCACTGGGATCTCTAGCCCATATGAAGAGCCTAAAAACCCTGAGATTTTGATAGATACCTCTGGTATAGAGCCAAATGAAGCAGTCAATCAGATCTTAAGTTATTTGGAGAAAAAATAGTGAGCACAGATTCACCAAAACGTAGTCTTGTTAAGGCACTAACATGGAGAACAATCGCCTCAATTGTAACTGCTTTAATTGCATGGTTTTTTGGCGTTCCAGCAAAAGCAATTGGCCTTGTTTTTTTTGCAGATTTAGTTATTAAGTTCATTCTATACTTTTTTCATGAAAGATTATGGGCTAAGTACATTAAATTTGGATTAGTTTCTCGTGATAAATGATAATTTTGTGAATCAACTTCAAGCACTTGTTTACGAACTTGGCCTCGAAGTTGAAATAATTAAGAAAAGAAAATTCATCCTATCTTATAAAAATGATGGTTCCCCTTTAACAGAAGCAGACGCTCTTGTAAATAATGAGTTGTTTCATTTTTTAAAGACTTCGAAATATCAAAACATCATTTCAGAGGAAACAAAATTATGTGAACATAATGAAAGAAAAAGCTGGAAATATTATTGGGTTATAGACCCCATAGATGGCACCAAAGAATTTATTAGAAGGGGAAATGACTATACAATTAATGTGGCTTTATGCTTTAAGAATTATCCAATTTTTGGACTGGTTTATGCCCCCGCTACTCAATCTTTATATTGTGCTCAAAAAGGAAAAGGCTCGTATAAAAATCAAGAACAGATTTCTGTTAAAAGTGAGGTTGGGGAAAAATTAACTATTGTTGCAAGCAGATCACATACCAATAAAGAAACTGAAAATTTTATAAAGATATTATCCTCTGCTATCAAGGTGGAGGTCGTTAGTTATGGAAGTTCACTAAAAATTTGTGCTGTAGCTGAAGGTTCTGCCGATATATATCCAAGACTTGGTCCAACAATGGAATGGGATACTGCCGCAGCCCAACTTGTTCTTGAAGAAGCAGGAGGAAAAATGCTTACATTGCAAACCAGGAAAAGACTAAATTACAATAAAGGGAATTTAATGAACCCAAGTTTCTTTTGTTGCTCGCCAACAACAGAAAGAATTTTGTCTACTATTCATGAAAAATTATAAAAAAAAGTTTTATATCCTTATTCCTGCAAGAGCAGGGTCTAAAGGAATAAAGAAAAAGAACATACAAAACTTTAGAGATAAGCCACTTATTGAATGGACATTATCAAGCGCGAAGAAAGTTAAAAATATTGAGAAAATTGTACTCTCTACAAATATGCCTGAATTGAATAGCTATTCCTCAGATAAAAATATTTTTTTTCTTAGAAGACCGGAGCAGTATTGCTCAGATAGTGCTACGATGAATAGTGTTATTAAGCATGCATCACATTATTTTGATGACGAAGAAATTGTGTGGATACTATTACAGCCAACTTCTCCACTGAGAACAGAAGTACATATTGAGGACTGTATTGAATTATTTAAATCATCTCCAGATGATTCACTTATTATTTCAGTTTTAGAGACAAGCTCTTCGCATTTAAAAGCTTTTTATTTAAACGAGACGGGAAATCTTTCAGGAGCTTTTAATAACAATGCTCCCTTCCAAAACAGACAAGAGCTGCCAAAATGCTACATGCCAAATGGAGCTATCTATATTTTTTCAGATAAATCTTTTCGAAAATTTAGCAAGATTCCAAACGAAGAGATAATCCCTTATATAATGAATGATGCAAGTTCTAAAGATATTGATACAATTAACGATTTAAAATCATAATATGCTTAAAGTAGGAATAATAGGGCTCGGGTTTGTAGGAAATGCTATTAAGAATGGTTTTTCTGTGGATACTAAAATTTTTTCAGTTGATCCAAAACTTAACACTAATGTAGAAGATCTTGTTGCTTTTTCTCCTGACCTAATTTTTGTTTGTTTGCCTACACCCATGAGAAAAAATGGTTTTCAAGATAATTCAATAATTGAATTAGTTCTCGGACAATTAAATGATCTCCTGCCTGATGTTATATGTGTAATAAAAAGCACTGTACTACCTAATTTTTTATTAGAGATTTATAAAACTAGAGAAAAGCTTGTCTACAATCCAGAATTTCTTAGAGAAGCTCATGCTGATTATGATTTTGAAAATTCTCAATTTGTTATCCTTGGCGGTGAAAAAGAAGATTGTGAATATGTAAAGAAATGCTACATAAAGAACTCAATCTGCAAATCTAATGATTTTCATTTTACTGATTTAGCTTCTGCTTCATTGATAAAATATTCTATCAATGCCTTCCTAGCAACAAAAGTATTATTTTTTAATGAGCTATATGACATTTTTAAACTATCAAACACTGATAGTGATTGGAATCACTTCATAACAGTAGTTAGCAAAGATGCAAGAATTGGAAAATCACATATGCAAGTACCGGGATTTGATGGTAAACGAGGTTTTGGAGGCGCTTGTTTCCCCAAAGATACTGCTGCTCTCTACAAATATAGTGAAGAATTAAACAAAACAATGGAGATTCTAAAATCTGTGATCAAGAAAAATAATTTATATAGATTAAAATATGATGACCTTGATGATAGAGAAAAAGAGCAAAAAGTAAATTTTGACTTTTTATAGCCCAGGTGGTGAAATTGGTAGACACAAGGGACTTAAAATCCCTCGAAGGCAACTTCGTGCCGGTTCAAGTCCGGCCCTGGGCACCAAGTAGTTTTTAAGTTATGAGCGAAAAAGTAAAAGATTATTCCTGGAAGGAAATTTTAAAAGCGGTTACTAAATCTATACAGTTATATGTTATTTTAAATTTTATTGTAATGACGACTGTTGTTGCCATTCTTCTTGGCATTCCAAATTCATACAAATCAGAAGCAATATATATGCCAAGGTCTTCTGACGATACATCTGCAAGCTCGGGGTTTGCAGGTCTTGCACAACTTGTTGGTGGGCCTACTAGTTCATCCAGAGGGGTAACCTCGGAAGCATTGGTAACCATTAGATCAAAGACATTTTTTGAGCAAGCCCTTTACAATGATTACATAATTTCAAAACTCATTGCAGCAGAAAAATTTAATATAGCTACAAAATCATACTCTTACAAAAGTCAAATTTATAAAAACGGCGAATTTATCTCTTTCCCAACACTGACTGAGGCTCATGGTAGCTTTATAAAAGAGAACTTCAAAGCAAGTATTGATGATGAGGGATTTATAAAAATGTCTGTAACTCATATATCACCTTATTTTGCCAAAGAGCTTTTAGAGCTTGTCGTCAACGAGCTTGATATCTATTTAAAAAATAAGCACAAGCAAGAGCATCAAAATTATTTAGAATTTCTTACAACACAGCTTAATTCAACAGAGTCAATTGATGTGAGAAGAATTTTGGCAGGGATGATACAAAATGAATTACAGAAACTACTCTTTACTAATAACGAAAACTATCTATTTAAAATTATTGATAATCCAAGTTTTCCAGAAGTAAAAAGCAGTCCTGACAGATTTACTTATTTAGTTCTTTCTGTATTAATTCTGAATAGCCTTATTACTTTTTTAATTTTAATTCTTGCTATAAATGGAAAATATATCGCATTAAATCTACTTACATTTAAATTATCGAAAATAGCAAAACTTGAAAACTTATGAAAAAAATTGCATTAATCACTGGTATAACAGGTCAAGATGGTTCATATCTCGCTGAGTTACTTTTACAAAAGGGATATGAAGTTCATGGCATTATAAGAAGATCTTCAAGTTTTAATACTGGAAGAATTGATCAAATCTATGAAGATCCATTTAAGAATAACAAATCACTATACTTACATTATGGCGATCTTTCAGATTATGCATCTATAAGTAATCTTATAGGTGACCTAAAACCAGATGAAATTTATAACTTAGGAGCACAGTCACATGTTTCCGTATCATTCTCAATTCCAGAATATACATCCGATATAAATGCGCTTGGTGCATTACGTATACTAGAGTCAATAAAAGCCAACAACCTATTAGATAAAGCTAAATTTTATCAAGCATCTTCTTCAGAGCTTTATGGCTTAGTTCAAGATGTGCCTCAGACCGAAAAAACACCCTTTTACCCAAGAAGCCCTTACGCAGTAGCCAAATTATACAGTTACTGGATAACAGTAAATTATAGAGAGGCTTACGGTTTATTTGCATCTAATGGCATATTGTTTAACCATGAGTCTCCAAGAAGAGGTGAAACTTTTGTTACAAGAAAGATTACGAAGGCATTATCAAGAATTTGTTATGGGCTTCAAGAAAAATTGGTGCTAGGAAACCTTGATGCAAAAAGAGATTGGGGCCATGCAAAAGATTATGTTGAGATGCAATGGAGAATTCTGCAACACAATAAACCAGATGATTTTGTAATTTCATCAGGGTCTCAAATTTCTGTCAGACAATTTTGTGAAAAGTCTTTAGATTATTTGGGCTTTAAGTACCATTGGGAAGGGAAAGCCCTTGATGAAAAGCTAATAATTGATAAGTCCCCTAATAAATTTTCAAACTCAGTTATACCAGGAAAAAGCATAATCGAAATCAATGAGAAATATTTCAGGCCATCTGAGGTTGAAACATTATTGGGTGACTCAACGAAGGCCATGAAAGAATTAAAGTGGTCCTCTAAGATTACTTTGGATGACCTTGTTAACGATATGATAGAAAATGATCTAAAAAATGCTTTTGAAGAAAGAAAGCTAAAAGAATTGCAGTGAAAAAACTATATATTGCAGGTCATAATGGTATGGTCGGTAAATCCTTATTAAAGATTGTAGACAAGACATCTTTATACCAGATAATTACTGCTGAAAAGAGTGAGCTTGATTTGAGGGATGAGCTTGCAGTTAGTAAATTTATGTCGAAAAGCAAACCAGACTATGTGGTTGTATGTGCAGCTAAAGTCGGAGGGATATACGCTAACAACAAATACCCTGTAGATTTTATTTTAGATAATCTGCAAATTCAAAATAATCTAATTAAATTTTCTTTTGAAAATGACATTAAGAAACTTATCTTCTTAGGAAGTTCTTGTGTCTATCCTAATGACAACACAGAAGAAATCCGTGAAGAGGACTTGTTGTCTTCTAAGTTAGAGAAGACTAATGAGCCATATGCAATAGCTAAAATAGCGGGAATAAAGCTTTGTGAATCGTACAATAGACAATATGAAACAGATTTTAGGTCATTAATGCCAACAAACCTGTATGGGCCAAATGATAATTACCACCCAGAAAATTCACATGTAATACCTGGCCTGCTCTACAAATTCCATCATGCAAAAAAAAATAATAGTGATTTTGTAAAAGTTTGGGGTTCTGGCAAGCCAAAAAGAGAATTTCTATTTGTTGATGATCTTTCTGAGGCAATTTTACATATATTGAGTCTTCCTAAAGGTGAATATGAACTTATTACTGAACAGCAAAACTCTCACATCAATGTAGGTAGTGATGAAGAATTAAGTATAGAAAAGCTTTCTTATCTTATTAAAGATATTGTGGAGTTTAAGGGCAATATTGTTTTTGATAACACAAAACCAGATGGGACAATTAGAAAAAAGTTAAGCTCATCTAAAATAAGAAACTTAGGCTGGATACCAAAAGTAAATCTTGTTGATGGATTAAAAATAGCTTATGAAGAATTTTTAAATACACCATATGCATAAAAAAGTTGTTTTTCTTACGGGTACTAGAGCTGATTTTGGCAAAATGAAATCTCTTATACTTGCATTAAATGAGCATAGTACACAATTTGAAACACATATTTTCATAACAGGCATGCACTTAGAAAAAAAGTTTGGAGAAACTTACATTGAGGTTGAAAAATTTGCTAAAAAAAACACTTTCAAAGTGAGCAATTCTTCAAATGGCGAGATGGATATTGCTTTAAGCAAAACAATAAAACAATTTTCTAATTATGTAAAAAATATTAATCCTGATCTAATTGTTCTTCATGGAGATAGGTTAGAACCACTGGCAGGAGCAATAGTTGGAGCATTTAATAATTTTCTAGTTGCTCATATAGAGGGCGGGGAGGTCTCAGGGACCATAGATGAACATATTAGACACTCTATTTCAAAACTTTCTCATCTCCATTTTGTGTCAAATGATGCCTCTAAGAAAAGACTATGTCAGTTAGGCGAAGATCCTAATTCAATATTTGTAATAGGGTCACCAGATCTTGATACTATGGTTTCAAAGACTCTCCCATCACTTAAAGAAGCTCAGAGAAGATATGATATAAATTTTAAAAATTATGGAATTGTTCTTCTGCACCCCGTAACCACTATTAGCTCTGAAGAAAATAAATATAATTCTAACATCCTTTGTGATGCACTTTTATCTACAAATGAAGATTGCATAGTAATCTCACCAAATAATGACCATGGACATAAAGAGATACTAACTTCATTCAAAAATAAGTTAAGCACCTCACAATTTAGACAATTTCCCAGTATTAGGTTTGAATATTTTTTAACTCTTTTAAAGAATGCTAAATTTATCATAGGGAATTCGAGTGCAGGGATTCGAGAAGCTCCATTTTATGGAGTGCCATCAATAAATATTGGAAATAGGCAGAAAGGTAGAGATAAGTCTACTGAGTCGATCATAAATTGCAATTTTGATGAACAAGAAATCATAGGTTCTATACTTCAAGCAAAAACACAATCGTTTAATCCAACTAATGAATTTGGAGAAGGGAATAGCGCAAATAAATTTTTAGAAGTCTTGTGTAAAGATTATGTTTGGCAAAAACCCGTCCAAAAAATATTCAATGATTTTTAAAGTTGCCATAGTTGGTTGTGGAAATATCGGCTTCAGACACATAGAGGCCCTATGCCGTGTTAAAAGTGAAATTTTTTTTTATATTATTGATCAGGATGTTGAGGCAATAAAGAAATCAAAATTGAATTTAGAGCAAAACATGAAAACCTATAAAATTGTTTCCTCTTTGGAGGATATTGAAGAAGATTTAGATCTTTTGATATTAAGCACAAGCTCAAAACCAAGATATAAATTGTTGGAACAATCAAAAATACTAAATATAAAAAATATAATTCTTGAAAAATTTTTATTCAATGATTTAAGACAGTACGCATCCATTGAAAAAAATATAGAAAGTTATAAAAATTGCTATGTAAATTGTACAAGACGAGCAATGCCCAGTTATGTTGAATTGCAAAAAATCTTGCATGACATTACTGAATTTAGAGTTGTAGGATCCAATATAGGTCTTGCATGCAATGCAATCCACTATATAGATTTACTTTCTTATTTTCTAGAAGAAGAAAACTTAGATTTAGAATTTAGTACAATGCAATTAACAGATTGTTTATCAAAAAGGACAGGCTACACTGAATATACTGGACGTGTATGTGGAAATTTATCAAATATTCCATTCGTAATTGAATCATATAAAGAGGAGGGGATTGAAAGAAAAATAATTTTTCAATCTAAAAATTATGTAACCACAATTAAAGAGGATAGTGGAACTATTCAGGTCTATGATAAAGCTAAATCAGCCCTAAAAATTAAGGAGTTTAGTTTTCCGTATTTAAGCTCTGTTCTAATTGATGAATACGAAACATTGCTTCTTTCTGGACGCACACATTTAACCCCCCTTCGAGAATCAATATGTCTGCACAGATGTTTTCTGGATTCATTGATAAATAATACACATTGGATAAAAGATCAAAATGTTAGAGATATCACCTAAAGAAAAAATACTCCTAGTTGGAACAGGGAATATGGCTCAGGAATATTTTAATGTTTTGGAGTTGCTTTTAAGTAAAGATCAAATTCTGGTCATTGGAAGATCTTTAAAAGGAAGCACTGCATTTTCTGAAACAAATAATATAGAAGTATTTTCTGGAGGGGTTGAAAGTAATGAAAAGTTAATAAAATCAAATATAAAAAGATCGATAGTAGCAACTGATATCGAAGAACTACCACTAGTTTGTGAGCATTTATTAAATTACAAAGTTCAGTCAATCTTACTTGAAAAGCCTGGAAGCCTTAATAGAAATGACCTTGAGAGACTAATAAAACTAAAAAACAAAAACACAGAAATATTTATTGCATATAATAGAAGATTCTATAGAAGCATCAATCTTCTTAAAGATAAACTTCAGTACGAAAAAGTTCAAAGCTTTAGCTTTGAATTTACAGAGTTTTCAAATCAGGTTGTGTCTTTAAAAAAGAGTCTAGTCGAGAAACAAAGATGGTTTTTAGCAAATTCCACACATGTTGTTGACTTATTTCTTTTTTTATCAGGAGGAGTTAAAGATATTCATTGTAATCACTTCGGTACAAGTTCATGGCATGAACCTATGAGCTTTTCTGGATCTGGTTCTACGTTGAAAGGAATCCCATTTAGCTATATTGCAAATTGGAATGGTGTTGGAAGGTGGGGTTTGAACATTACAACTGATAAGAACCGATATGTGCTTAAGCCCTTAGAGAAATTGCAGTTCATACCAAAAGGTAGCTTTCAGACTCAAGAGCTTGATCTTTCTGAACCAATTGGTACCTACAAAGAGGGAGTCTATGAGATGGTGAGATCATTCCTCTATAAAAAAAGTGGATTATGTACAATTGAAGAGCAACTAAAACACTGGCCTGTTTACATTAAAATATCTGGATATAGCAATGAGTAAGGTATTGGTTGTGATAAATAATAGTTATCACATTCGAGAGTTGCTTAGGCTAGAGTTAGGTTCTGAAATAACAGTTTTAGCAATATGTCATAACCTTAAAATCAAAGACTTGGAGAAAATAAATTACTCTAAGTGCCTTTTAATACCTGATCCAGTTAAATTAAGATCTTTAGATTTGTTTAAATTAAATAAATATAGAAATCAAATTTCAGATTTAATTGATTCTGAGGAATTCAACGATTTAATTTTATTTTCTGAATATGAACCTTTCAACCATTATGTGGCTTATAGAGCTTACGAGAAAAAAGGTATAAAAAGCACCTTAAGCGAAGATGGAGGTATGGCATCTTACATACCAAATTTAGTAAGAGAACCCAGTCCTAAAATTAGAGATAAGTTTAAGAACTTTGTTTATTCGTTCATTTTGGGTATTAAGGGCAGTACCCTTTTTTCAATTGGCCATGAAACATTTTTTAGACTAAATAACAAGGTTGTAAAACGTATCATTTATACAAAGCCAGTGCCAATTAAACGACAAGTCCAGGTTGAGTATAAAAATCTAAAAATAAAGGAAAGAAAAGGATCTAGTGATGAAATTTTATTATTGAACCAGCCATTTCTAAATAACTTGAAAGAACATGAAAATATATTATTGAATTTTGTCCGACAATTGCTGTCAGAGTTTAAAGTTGTTCACTTAAAATTTCATCCAAGAGATCCAATTGATTTTCAAAAGTCAGTGGTTTCTAAAATCCATTCTAAAAGGCTAAACATTCTTGAGACAAAAATAAATATTGAGGAATTACACAGCAAAATGAATTTTAAATATGTTACTGGATTTTACACTGCAGCATTATTAAGTTACTTAGATCTTGGATTTATTGTAAAGTTTGAACCGAATAGGCTAGGCTTTATCAATAAGGACTTAATGGGATATATTAAAGAAGTTGTAAACCATATAAATTAAAATTAGATAACCTAAATATCAAATATTCAAAAACTAAATCATTAAGGTTTGATAAAATTAATATGTCGCCAAAAGAAAGGTTAAAGCAAATTTTTAAAGAAGATTTACAAAATGAAAATAAAACATAGAAATATAGGACAAGGCAATCCACCTCTGATTATTGCCGAACTTGGAATTAATCATGGGGGATCATTAGATGTTGCAAAAAAAATGGTCTTAGCTGCAAAAAAATCAGGGTGCGAAATTATTAAACATCAAACACACATTCTTGAAGATGAGATGACTGATGAGGCTAAATCAATATTTCCTCCAAATGCTGATAAATCAATCTGGGATGTAATAAGTGAATGCATTCTTACCAAAGAAGAAGAGGTTAAATTAAAAGATTTTACTGAATCTCAAGGATTAATTTATATTTCAACGCCATTTTCTAGAGCAGCAGCTGATTTTCTACAAAGTATAGACGTGCCTGCATTTAAAATTGGTTCTGGCGAGTGTGATAATCTGCCTTTGCTTAAACATATTGCTAGCTTCGGTAAGCCGATAATCATGAGTACAGGAATGCAATCCATTGATTCTCTTAGAAGAAGTGTTGAAATACTTGATTCTAGCAATATTCGTTATGCTCTTCTGGAGTGTACTAACCTATATCCAAGCCCGCCTGAGAATGTTTCACTACAAGGAATTGCACTTTTAAGAGAAAATTTTCCTAATGCAGTAATAGGATTTTCGGATCACTCAATTGGCCCTAGTATGGCACTTGCATCAGTGGCTTGTGGAGCATCTATAATTGAAAGACATTTTACAGATTCAATGTATAGAGAAGGCCCAGACATTGCAGCATCAATGAATCCATCAGAACTATCATTTCTAATTGAAAAATCTAAAGAGATTTTTATAGCAAGCCAAAATATTAAGAACAGAACAAAAGAAGAAGAAGATGTTTATAGGTTTGCTAGAGCTTCAGTCGTAGCAGACAAGGAAATTAAAGCAGGAGATGAGATAACTTACGAGAATATTTGGGTTAGAAGACCAGGCAATGGAGAAATTCCTCCTTGGGATTATGAAAAGATTATTGGGAAAAAAGCAAAAAATAATATTAAGCATAACCAGCAAATTAAATATTCTGATCTGATCTAAATTGAATATTTTAACTGCCGTATACATTCTTCAACATATCTTAGCGCTTCTTCTTTTGAGCACAAAAAAAGCTATGAGATCTGTTTTTGCAGCATTCTCACTGGTATTTATCTCGATAATATATTTACTAAAGGTAGATACTTATGATTTGTATACATACACTCTAACTGTAGATTACCCCTTCTTCTTTGAACCAGGCTTTGCTTATTTAGTCTACTTTTTAAGTCTAATTTTTGAGGAAAATAGAGCAGTAATTGCATTTATTCAATTTCTATTAGCGATTCTGATTTTCTTTGCGAGTGTGAGAGTATGGAATTCTAAATATTTTACTAAAGACAGGAATCTGATATACCTATTAGTGCTAATTATTGGTTCTATTTTTTTTACACTCGGAGTCAATAACGCAATAAGGCAGTGCTTTGCAGGATCATTTCTAATTCTTGCTTTAGTTTACACGTCAGAAAAGAAATATTTTATAAGCTTATTATTCACTTTTTTTGCTTTTATGTTTCACTTTTCCTCAATTTTTTTGTCTGCAATTATGTACATAATGTGGTTCATGATAATTATAATGAATAAGACAAATATCCAAATAAATTCAATTATTTCAAGAATTATTGCTCTACTTTTTTTTACTGTAATTTCAATAATTTCATACTATACACTTTACCAGTTAGCTGACTTTGCAGGCTATTCAAACTATTTTGGGAGGTCAATAGGGGTAGGAGGCGAAGGAACTAGAACTGGAATAGTTTCAAAGGTTGTATCGGTATTTTTTTACTTTTGTTTATCTGAAACTCTTATAAAATCAATAGCATTCAAGAATAATCTTTTTAGATTTATTTTCTTACTGAGGTATTTTTTTATAGCATTCCTAGCGGTTCTCGCAATATTTCAAGAGAATGAACTGGGATCGAGGATACTATACTATTATTTTTTAATTGAGCTTTTATCAATGATTTGTCTTTTTAAATTAAAGCATAATTTGCCTGGAATAGTTATTTTTCTTTTCTATGGATTTGCTTTAAATGCTTGGAATATAATACAGATATGAAAATAGACGTCATCATTCCCTTAAAAAGTTACAACAATAAATTAATTGAAAATATAGAAAAGATTTCAATTTTTAGCAAAGTAAATAGAATCCTAATAGGTGATGCAGGTATTCCAGACCATATCCGGAAAAATCTGGAGTCTATTGATAAAGTAAAGATAATAAATCACATAAACTTACAATCCCAAGGCGGTTCCATCAGGGACCTAATAAGATTATGCACAACAGAATTTTTTGTATATTTACACGCTGACGTCACTCTACCGGAAGATTGGTTTGAAATCATGGAGCGCAATATGAAACATTACGATTTTGCTGAGTGTAAAAGAATTTATAATTACAACATCACTATTGAGGACAAGAAAAAAAGAGAGGGCTTTAAATTCAGAGCGCTATCAGGGTCTCAAATGGGAAGAACTAAATTTGTTAACGATTCATTAATGAGTTTAGAGGATGATTACTTATTTCGTAATGAAGATATTGTCATTGCAGACCTTATCAGAGAAAATAATGGGAGATATGGAATTGTTGATGATACTTTCCATCTTCATCAAATAGGCCATAAGGTTGATGAAAATATAACTTCCGATACAGAAATTTCACTACGAAGAAATTTTACGCAAAAAGATGTTTGGGTGTTTGAGAATCACTTGCTTGGAATCATCAAGTACTGCAAGCCAGACTGTAAGGAGCATATATGGAACTTTGATCATGGGGTTTCAGTTTTAAAATTTTTAAAAACTGACTTAAAGAAAATTAAAAAGCAAATAAATTCTCTTGGTTGGCAACTAATTTATTATACCTATTCAGCAAGAATGGCATTACGCAGAATCAAAAAAATATTTAATGTAGCCGTATCCCATAATAAAGATCTCCTTTAAAAAAACTTATGAGTTTTATTAAAATAATCTCATTATCTCAAAGAATATTGAAGTTAAAATGGTACCATTATTCATTTTTCTTGACTTTGTTTCTTTTTCAGTCGTTTCTTGATTTAATTGGTCTCTCGTTAATTGGTGTTTTCATTTCACTCATAAGTCAACAGACTGAATTTGTAGAAGAATATTTGATAATGCTTCCGATTTGGCTTTCTCAAATTCTTTTGGATCCTATTTGGCTTTCAGTTATATTGTTCTCAGTTTTTCTTGGAAAGACTGTTTTTTCAATCTTAATTAATTTTTTGATTGTAAGGTTTGGCTATTCTCAACAATTTAAGCTAAGAGAAAGATTGACAAAGAAATTTCTGTATGAGGACTACCTGAGCTTTTTAAGTAAAAAAACATCAGAAAGAATTTATTCAATGTCTAGCTTAGTTAATAGATTTACAGATGGAATACTTCTTACTGGATTGAGAGTCGTGAGTGATATTTTAATCTGTATTTTCGTATGCATAGTATTTCTATTTAGTGGTCCTGAGGTCTTACTAATTTTCTTGACTATTTTTGGGCTAGCCTTTCTAATTTATTCAACTATTTTCTCACCAAAAATGTCAAAAAGCGGGAGATTTAGTAATTTATCCGCAACATCAGTAGTGTCTTATTTACAACAAATGTTTAGAGGAATAAGAGAAGTAAAACTATTTGATATTGATGATTATTTTTTAAAAAAAATAATGCTACATGCTCGTAATTATGGAAATGCAGAAGCCAGTTTTATTATTATTAGCCAGCTTCCGAAATATTTCTTTGAGTTTTTATTAGTAGTTTTCTTAGCCAGCACGGTAACATTTTGGATCTATTTCGAAAGAGATCTTGCTGATTTGCTTCCAATCCTAACAATTTTTGCAGCTGGATCAATTAGATTGATACCAATATTATTTCAACTTGCTGCAAGCATAATGAAAATAAATTTTGGGGTTGATGCTTTAAGCAAAATTTATGATTTGTTGTTTAATGACGATAGTTCAAATTTAAAATTAGACAGAAAAGAAATCGATAATGAAGTTCAATTATTTGAAAATGACACCGAATTTAAAAAACTAGAGTTAATAGATATTAACTATAAGTATCCAGATACAAATACGAATGTATTATCTAATCTAAATATGTCTCTCAATTCAGGTGATGTTATTGGAATTAAGGGAGAATCTGGAAGTGGGAAAAGTACCTTAATGAATTTAATGATGGGATTTTTATATCCTAATTCAGGGGAGATTAGATTGAATAAGAAACCATTTGATAGCTTTAGTTCTTTAAAAAAAATTGTTACTTATATTGGGCAAGACCCATTCTTAATTGAGGAATCCATAGAAGAAAATATTTTGATGTTTAAAAAGAAGGATGAAAAACATTTTAAGAATGTGCTTGAACTAACAGGTTTTATAGAGATGTTGAACAAAGCAAATCTAGATTTGAAATTTAAAATAAATGAATCAGCAACAAATCTTTCTGGCGGGCAGAAACAAAGAATAGCTCTTGCTAGAAGTCTTTATCATAAGCGACCTTTGACTATTTTAGATGAACCTACATCTTCTTTGGATCTTGATTCTGAGAAAGAGATAGCAAGAAAAATTTTAGAAATAAAAGGAAATATTACCATGGTTATCATTTCTCATAGGCCAAAAATGTTGGAAATATGCGATCGAGTTTTTGAACTGAAAAAGGGTAGGCTTCAATAATATGAAAAGGCTTATTATCAAGATACTTTCATACTTTTATATAGACTTGCTACAGCAAAAATTAACCACATTCTTGAATAAAGTTTATGTTTTCAGGCTCGGGAGAAAGCACAATTTAAAAATTAATTTTTATCCACAGGGTCCTGGAGGAATTGAGATAGTTGCTAAAAAGGGTGATTTCATAATTGATCAAACATCACATTTAAAATCAAATACCTTTATTGAGTGCTCAGGAAAAGTTGAAATTGGAAAATACGTTCATACAGCCAGATCCTTGACAATATTTTCCTCTAACCATCAATATGATAATTCTGAATCAATTCCCTATAGCAAAGAATCTATTTTGAAAAAAGTGAGAATTGAAGATTTTGTTTGGATTGGAGCAAATGTAACAATCCTTCCTGGGGTAACTGTAAAAAGAGGCAGCATCATAGCATCTGGAAGTGTTGTAACAAAGGACGTTGAAGAATATTCAATTGTTGGAGGAAATCCTGCTAAACATATTAAATTTAGAGATATTGAAAGTTTTAAACTTCTTGAAAAAAATAACAAATTTTTCAAATGAATATAATTCCTATCTCCTCTTTTCCTAAGTCAGGCAATACATGGCTTAGATTCTTAATCGGAAATGTAATCAAACAAAATGTTGAATTAACCTACTCAAATATTTCCTCTGTAATCCCCGCCGATTGGAGCGTTCTAGAACGTCTTGATATATCAAATTTTAATTCTAATGGTGCTGCATTCATTAAAGAGCATTCACAATATAATGAACATTTTGCTGGAAAGGTGTCAGGTGCGATCTATGTCATTAGAAATGGTTTTGATGTTTTAAGTAGTTATTTTGAATTTATACAGGCTCAAGCTCCAGGACTTTATAAAAATATTGAGGATTTTTCAGAGGAGTATTGGTATAACTTTGGAACTTGGGGTGAGCATGCTAATTCCTGGATTAATCACTGTTCAGAATCTAAGCCTGTAGTAGTAATAAAGTATGAAGACCTTCTGAGCGACCCTTTTAATGAAGTAAAGAAAATAATGAGATTCTTTAAGATTGATTGCTCTGATGAAGTTATAAAGAGAGCTGTCCAGAAAAGTTCAAGCAAGGAAATGAAAAAGTTTAAAGATTCAAGTCTCTTTATGAATTCCAAAATTGAAACATATAACTTTGTTAACAAAGCAACATCAGATAGAAATCAAAATATTGGCTCGGCAATAAAGAAGGAATTTATGAATGACCCATTAAATTATATTTTTTTAAAGAAATATTATCCTGAATCATTGAATGGCTATGTTCCTACAAAGATTAAGAAATATAAGCCAAAATTTCTCATATCACTAAAAAGAAAAGTTTTGTATAAATTTGGGATAATTAAATAGTGTCAAATATTTCAGTAGTAACCTTATGCAAAGATAATTTTTTCCAATTAAGGCTTACTATCGAGAGTATTTTGAGACTTAAAAAACCCCCTAAAGAAATAATTATTCAAGATGGGTCAAACACTAATCAAATAAAAAATTATATTTTTGGATTAAATAACAAATTAATAAGTTATAAAAAATCTGATGATAAAGGTATCTACGATGCAATGAATATGGCAAAAAGAAGAGTTAAAGGGGAATATATTCATTATCTTAACAGCGGAGATTGGATAGAGGGAGATGGCTATTCGACTATCAATAAGCCAATGTTATTTGAAGTTTTTTTGGCACAAAATGCAGCAAAAAAAAATAAAAAAGCAACTTTTCACCTATTTTCCTCTGCATATTGCCACCAAGGGATTATATTTAGAGCCAATCATGAAGATTATGATTTAAATTATGATATTGCGTCTGACTATAATCTTATAGTCAGTGAATTTAATAAAGGTGTAGATAAATTAGATTTTGTAAAAAATAATTCGATATACTTTGACACAACTGGCTTATCTTCCAAAAAAAAAATAGCTAGAGAAAGACAGTACAGTGAGATAATCTTAAAACGTAGACCAAAAAAATGGAGATTAAAAATATTAATAGTAAGTTTAAAAATATTTGCTCATCAAATTATCTTTTTGATGAAAAAGTATCTTCTGTTGAAATAATTATTCCTTACTATAATGCTTCAGCTACTATTAAGAGAGCATTAATGTCAGTATTTTCACAAAGTTTCCAAAATTATAGAGTTCATATAGTCGATGATTTTTCTACTGATTTAGAGTTCGAGAAGTTAAAGGAGATTATTAAAAATACTGATTCCAAAAATAGAGTTAATCTTTACAGGTCTGTAGAGAACTTTGGCCCTGGATTTTGTAGAAATTATTGCTTATCACTATGTAGATCTAAATACGTATGTTTCCTTGATAGTGATGATGAATGGTATCAAGAAAAATTACTTAACCAAGTTCAATTTATGGATAAGAATAAATCAATATTTTCTTATCACTACTATACTAGGGTACTTGAAGACAAAACTACGACAGTAAAGACAGCACCAAATAAATTGCACAGCAAAAATTTCCTGTATAGTCGAGGCATTGGGTATTGTATAAGCATGATGTTAAGAAGCAGCAGTCTTTCTTCTTTGCATTTATTCCCTGCAAAAGGAGAAAAAAATGAAGACTACAAGGGATTCTATCAGTATATTAATTCTGGAAATTATGAAGGGGATTGCTTGAAGCAGACATTGGCAGCAGTCCATGTAGTTACAGAGTCAAGGTCAAGCAATAAAATCTCAATAGCTTTAGATGTTTTCTTCTATATTTGCAAGACTAAAGGAATTGTGATTGGGACATGCTATTTCATTGTTTATCTGTTTAATGCATCTAGAATTTATTTTAAGTTATGAAAAAAATACTTGTTACTGGCTGTTTTGGTTTTATTGGTTTTAATTTTATAAAGAGCCTCCCAAAGAATCTTGAAGTGTATGCGGTAGATTTAAAAAACAACCTAAAAGAGGAGCAAAAGGAAAGAAGACGTGAACTTAAAAAGTTAAAAGAAATTAAATTTATCAATTTAGATATTTCTTCTGAAAATGATGTAAAAAAGAAATTGGGACATATTAGGTTTGATTATATAGTTCATCTTGCTGCTAAAGCAGGTGTAAGAGCATCTATGAAAGACCCTGATCTGTATTTTAAAACAAATATTATAGGGTTTAGAAACATAATTAACTTGTGTCTAATTAAGAAACCTGAGAAATTGATTTATGCATCATCATCAAGCGTCTATTCTTGTGATAATTACCCTGTTTCAGAGAATAGTAATTCTAGCTTTCAAACAAGTTTTTACGCTAAAACAAAAAAAATAAATGAGCAGCTAGCAGAAGAATATTCTAAGATTTTTAATGTAAATATCATTGGCTTAAGATTTTTTTCAGTTTACGGCCCATGGGGACGTCGAGATATGGCACCATTTATTTTTCTTGATTCAATTATGAAGAATAAAAAAATCTATCTAAATAACTCGGGTAAAAATTTAAGAGATTTTACATATATTGGTGATGTTACAATGGCTTTGAATAGTCTTCTTAAGACACCCTTACCACAAGGGCATAGTATTTTTAATATATGTAGTGGTAAGACCTATTTAGTTTCAGATCTTTTATTGGCTTTGCAGAAAAAAGTTGGCAGAAGTGCTAAAATCATAAATAGAAAAAGTAATCCACTTGATGTATATAAAACACATGGCACATCAAAGAAAATTGAAAAAGCATTAGGGTGCAAAATTGAATTTTCTCTTGAAAATGGGATTGTAGAGTTCATTGATTGGTATAAAAAAAATGTATTTAAATAAAAGCCGCAGAGAAAATTTAGTTAAAGAAGGGTACTGCTTTGTTCCTGAGTTGAAATTTAATTTAGCAGCAAAGGAAGCCATAGAAAGCAAAAAAAAAATTTATTCTGAAAACTCAAACCTTCATGAGAAATACTTAGTTAGCTTTAATTTCGACGGCTTTTTGAATGAACTTGAGGACATAGCTATTGAGTTGGGGTATAAAAAAGAAAATGTAAAAAAAAATGATGTCTATAGAATTTTAAGAGTATGTGATCAGACTCACGAATCAGAAGCATACAGGGGTCACTTTGATTCTCACATATTTACTCTAGTTACTCCTGTAAATATTCCAGATACAGGCAAGGAAGATTCAGGCCAATTAATTATTTTTCCAAAAGTAAGGAAAGAGCCAATCCAAGAATTTTCAAATATTATTGGCAAAGCAAGGTTCAAATTATTTAATTCAAAAAATGGCATAAAAAAATTATCAGAAAAGCAAAAACCTATTGTCCTAGACTTTTCTAACAATGTCCCTTTACTATTTTTAGGAAGAGTGACCTACCATTGCAATAGACCTTTTAAAATGAAAAACAATGAAAAAAGAGTTACAATGCTCACTCATTTTTTTGACCCAAGCCCTTCATTTGGTCTTGGTAAAGTTTTGAGGCTCTTAAGGAACAGATGAGGAAAATTAAGTTAACATATTTAACCATATTCCTTTTCTTTGCTATTTTAAATAACCTTTTAGCGCAAGATTTTAATAATATTAATGAAGCTTTGACACCTCAACAATTAAAGGAGTTAATGATTGATGAAAATCAGGAAGGTGTGGTTGCTGAGGAAGATACTTCACTTTATCAAAAAATTTCTTCAAGAAAAGAAAAAAATTTCAAGCAAGAAATTTTTGGGCACAGTTACTTTAAATTTTTACCAACCACAATCTCTCCAACTTCAGATATACCTGCATCTTCTGATTATAGAATTTCAATTGGAGATAGCGTAGATGTCAGCATCTTTGGAGCAATAAGCAATACATTGACCCTAATTGTGGGCTCAGACGGTTTCATAAATATCAAGGGATATGGAAAAGTTTTTATTAAGGGAAGTACTGCAACTGAAGCGGAACAGCAGATAAATAATTTTCTTGAAAGAGTTGCAAAAGGAACGACTTCAGAACTTACTATCAAAAGAATCAGCCCTAAACAGATATACATAGTTGGAGAAGTTTCAAGCCCGGGGGTTTATATAGTTAATGCATTCACAACAGTTTCTTCTGCAATACCTTATGGAGGCAGCTTAAAACCAAATGCATCATTAAGAGAAATACAAATAGAGTCAGCTGGGAAAAAGCAAGAATTTGATCTTTATGACCTTTTGCTTAATGGGGACAGAATGAAAGATATTACTGTGAGCGCAGGTGATGTAATTTTACTAAAAAAACAAAATCGTCTTGTTGAAATTAAAGGTGACGTTTTAAGCCCAATGATTTATGAGTATTTACCAAGTGACACGTTTTTAGATTTATTGCTGTTTGCAGATCCTAATATAAAACAAAAAAAAGTATTTATTACATATGAAGAAGATAATATGATTAAAACTTCAGAACCTGTTTTAGATAAAAAAATTGAAGATACTCAACTTTTATCAATTGAAGTATATAAAAATAAACCTGAACTTAACAAAAGCTTTAGAATTTATGGAGATAACTTTAGCTCAGGATACTACCCAAATTTCGAGGGACTTCAGTTAAGGGATTTGCTATCCTCTGAAGCTTTTGGTCTTCAAATTAATTCTTATCTATACCCCTATTTTGCTGTTTACTATGAGCAATATGAAAAACCTAATCAAACAATACATTTGCTCAATCTTGATTATCAAGAGAAAAACCCTGAAATTGAAATAAAACCTAATGACTACTTACGTGTATTTTCATATGACGAGATTGAAGAATTAAACTTGCTTATGGAACTAAGTAACGACTCAGATTCAGGGTATGAGCAACTTACAAAAAGAATTGTGGATGTTCAGAGAGGCATAGAGCTTATAGAGGAAAATCAACAATCAAATATAAAGTCTTTAACTCTTAATCAAGATTCAAGAAGGCTCTTGAATGAAGAATTATTGAAAGAATATGAAAAGTTAAATTTTGAATTAGACTTCTTGCTTGCTGAAAAAAAAGAAAAAGAATTGTTGAGTTTAAGCTTGGGTAAGCTTAGTCGGCAAGAAATAAAAATCCTTGAAAGGTTTTCAATTCCAATTTCAATATTTTCGTCAAAGGTGCACTTGCCTGCAATTAGTGAAGTTAGCCTTTCCACAATAAAATCGATAAGTGAGCAAATTTTAGGAACAGTGTCAGAATCAGAATATGCGTACTTAAGCTATGGAAGTGATTTAATTACAGTCAGTCTCGAAGGTTCTTTTGATGTTAAATCTATCGCAAGCATTTCATTTCCTTCAGCCGAAAAAAAGTTTGTTAAGGTTTCTATTGACGGAGAGGTAAATAGCCCCGGCGAGTACATAGTTCCTTTTGGAACAACTTTGGAAGATTTATATAACATTGCAGGGGGGGTAAAGCGTGAAGCAAATCAAAATGCGATAATTTTCACAAGAGAATCAATAAAACGATTAGAAAAAGAAAAGATCGAGACATCTAGACAAAATCTAATAGATGCTATTTTATCAAATCTTGCAAATTCATATGTTCAGGGTACCCAAGTGTCTGAACAATTAGTTGAATTAGTTGAATTTTCAGGGAGTATTGAACCAATAGGAAGATTATCTGGTGATATTTCTTATGGATCTACTAACTCAGTATCAATTTCTTTAGAAGACGGTGATACAGTTACTGTACCAAGACTAAGCTACACAATTAATATACAGGGTGAAGTCAATACTCCAATTACAACATTTTATGATCCAGACCTAACATTAAGTGATTACTTAAATGACACAGGTGGCTTTACGAGGTTTGCTGATAAAGGAAACGTTTATGTTATCAGGGCAAATGGTATCTCATTTAAAAGGAAATACTCTGTGTTTTCTACTAACCAAGTAGAGCTTATGCCAGGAGATACTATCATAGTGCCTAAAAAATATGATGTGCTGTCTTCGATACCATTAGTTTCATTGGCAGCTAAGACATTGTCCGATGTAGCATTTGCAGCAGCATCATTAAATGCAATTTCAAATTAGATCTCAATATTTAATGTTTACAATGCTCATATTCATGAGCTCGGTGATGCCGAATAATAAATTTGGCCTAAATGGAACTGTCAGCCTCCCAAATGCAAGACTTCCTCAAGAAGGTGAGTTATCTTTTCAGTTCTACAGAGGTTTCCCAGATAGGAAGTTGCTTCTTTCAGCATCACCATATAGTTGGCTTCAAGCAAACATTTTTTATACTGACATTGCTGGGAAAGACTATCCTGGTTATTTTCAGTCATATAAAGACAAAGGTTTTTCAGTAAAGATTGGTCTGTTAAGAGAGGGTTATATTTTGCCAGAATTATCTATGGGTTTTGATGACTTTGCTGGTACTGGGATATTCTCAAGACAGTATATTGTAGCAACAAAAGGGATTGGAAGGAGTGATTTTAGCCTTGGTATTGGATCAGGCAACTTAAGCTCTGGAAGGTTACGCATAAATAATCCATTCAAACCTCTTTTTAATGATCTTGGTGATAGATTTGCTCAAACTGAACAAGGCGGCATGTTTAATTTTGGGAACTACTTTTCTTCTGATGATCTGAGTGTATTTTACTCAGTTAAACACAAGGTAAATAACAGTTTTGAATTTAGTCTTGAATATGACCCTACTATTTATGGTAAAAGGCAGTTTATAAAAAAAATACCAAAAACTCGATATAATTTTGGCCTGAAATGGAAGATAAATAATAATAATTCAATTCAGCTTGGCATTGAAAGAGGTCAGGAAATAACAGCCAATATAGTATATAAAGATAATTTTTTTCAAAAAGAGACCCAGTCACAGTTAAGTCGTCCTACTAAGCCATTGATCCTATATTCAAACATCCAAGAATACTTAAATAGTCAAGGTATTGGAGTTAAGTTAATTCAAGAAAAAGAATTATCTAATAAAAGTATCGCAGTAGAAATTTTTCAGAACAGTTTTATTGACATAGATAAATTAGACAAAGAATTATTTCAGGCATTTAGAGAGAACTCGGACTATGATTCTGTAGAAGTTATCCATAAGAAATATTCAATGGTGGTAAAGGAATCGAAGCTTAACCTAGACAAGCCATTTATAATTGATGATAAAATAATTAGAAACAATGACAGAACCGTTTATCAGGTTAATGAGTCATTTCCATATATTTTCAATAAATTAGGTCCAAAAATTAAGACATTTGTAGCTGCAAGAGAAGGGTTTAATTTTCAAGGTCTCATGTTAGAGCATGATTCAGAAATAATTCTTAACCATAACTTTTTTATTCAAACAAACTTGAAATATTCTGTTTATGATAATTTTGATAAATTATTTATTCCTCCAGATAGAACATTCCCAAATCAAGTTAGGTCAGATACTAAAAAGTATTTTAATAATTTTGACAAAGGAATAACTATAGGGAGATTGCAAGCAAACTATTTCTTTTCCCCATATGAAAATAATTATTTTGCGCTGAGTGCAGGTATATATGAAGAAATGTTCATGGGTTCAGGGATTGATTATATTTACCAAAAAAATAATTCACGATTTCATTTCGGGTTTGATTATTACTATTTAAAGAAAAGAAGTCACAGAATGTTGTTTGATGTACTTGGTTATGATAATCACATATATAAAATCAAGGCTGGGTATTTGGTACCAAAGCTAGATTTTTTATTTTCAGTAAAATATGGGGAATTCTTAGCAGGCGATGTTGGAACAAAGTTTGAATTTTCGCGCACTTACAGAAACGGTACTAAGCTTGGACTATTTTTTACATTAACAGACGTTTCTTTTGCAGCTTATGGAGAAGGCAGCTTTGATAAAGGAGTATATTTTAAAATACCTTTAGATAATATCTTGAATACTGGATTTTTCGAGTATTTGTGGAGGCCATTAACTAAAGATCCTGGAGCTACTTTAAATAATGCTACTAATTTGTTTGATGAAATAAGCAGATATAAGTTGTAAAAAAAAACTCCCAAAAGGGAGTTTTCTCATAAACTCTTCTAATTTTTAAGTACCCGTTCCAGTACCTGTTCCAGTACCTGTTCCAGTTCCAGTTCCAGTTCCAGTACCAGTTCCAGTACCTGTTCCAGTTCCAGTACCTGTTCCAGTTCCAGTCCCAGTACCTGTTCCAGTTCCAGTTCCAGTCCCAGTACCAGGGTCTGGTGTTGGCTCCGGTGTTGGTTCAGGTGTTGGTTCAGGTGTTGGCTCCGGTGTAGGCTCTGGAGTCGGCGCCGGTGTTGGTTCAGGTGTAGGCTCTGGAGTTGGCTCCGGTGTAGGCTCTGGAGTCGGTTCCGGTGTAGGCTCTGGAGTTGGCTCCGGTGTAGGCTCTGGAGTTGGCTCCGGTGTAGGCTCTGGAGTTGGTTCCGGAGTTGGAGCTGGTGTTGGAGCGGGATCGTCATCATCTAATGCATTTGAAACTCCAAACAATGCTGCTATAGCTGCAGCAATTTCACCTGCAGTCAAGCTTTCAAGGATACTAACGCTTTCATCTTCATCAGCCTGTACTTCAACCTGCTCGTCCTCAATTTCTTCATCATCGTCTTCGACTTCTACTTCTAATTGTTCTTCGACAATTACTTCATCAACTTCTCGTACTTCTTCGTCATTAATTTCTTCGTCATTTGCATTTAACAGATAGGATGGCAGAATCAATGTAGCCGTTATTATTCTTAGAAAGTCTTTAATCATTGTGTCCTCGTTTCACCTGTAATATAGAACCCCAACCTATAATACTTCTCTTAATTCTACGATCAATTTTTAATTTTGCAACTATTTTTGATTTACATATCTCGATAAATCCTGGGTTTTAGACAATAATGCAACAAATTAAAGAGTAAATGTGATATTTTTGTTAATTGACATAAAAATCCTTGTTTTTGCTGTTTGCTTTTACCTCTAATTTTTTAATTGACTTAAAGGTATAATATTTTTTAATGACTGATATTTTCCCTTTATCCTTACTAATAGGAACAGCCTTTATATTTCTGAATAAATTATTAGTGCGCTTGGGATATAAAAACTTAAGAGATATGCCACAAACTCTACATACAAAGTCAATTTCCAGATTAGGTGGTATAGCAATATATGCCTCTCTTCTTTCTGTCAGCTTGCTATCTACAAGTGATAACTATGAGTTTCTGAGAATTATGTTGTTTTGCTCAATTCCGCTTTTTTTAATTGGCCTCTTAGATGATTTTAATATCCAGATTTCTCCACCAGTTAGAATGATTGTTGCTTTGCCAACTGCTTTGATGTGCTACTTTTTCTTAGGAATAGAAGCATATTCGATTGAGATACCATTGCTAGATGAACTATTTAAGTACAAATTCTTTTCAATTATATTTATTTGTTTTGCATTAGTTGGCATGACCAACGCATTTAATATAATTGACGGGATGAATGGTCTTGTACTTTTGTATTCAATTACTATTTGTTTGTCTATTCTTTTTTCAGCTGAATTATTGAAAACTACTGAAATCTATTACACATTAGTTGCAGTTCTATTTTCTATACTAGGAGTTTTTATTCTTAATTTCCCCTTAGGCAAAATATTTATTGGAGATGGTGGAGCCTACATTCTAGGATTAATTATATCAATTACTGTAATTAAAATTTATCAAATTAATAGTTTATCGCCATGGTATGTATTGCTAGTTTTGATATATCCTACTACTGAGATACTTTCTTCAATTTTTAGAAGACTAATCTCAAAACTGTCAACAACAGAACCAGATAATTACCATCTGCATCATTTGATTTATAAGAGAATAACAAAAATTGGAATAATCTCCGAAAGAGTAAAACACTCTATCGTTACTGCCTTAATTTTTAGCTTTTATTTCCCTTTTGTATTTGGAGCGAATTACTTTAGTGATGATCATCTTGTTTTAAAGTTTATGTGTGTGATATTTGTGGTTTTTTATTTTATATTTTACTTGCTTTTGGCTCCAAAAAATTTCAGATTTAATTTGTGAAAATTTTAGTTACCGGAGGTGCGGGCTACATAGGTGCTACTTTTGCCTTTGAGGCATTAAAAAATAATCATAAAGTTTTAGTGATAGATAATTTTTCAAATTCAAAACCAGAACAAATTTTAAAAATTAAAAATATTTTCAAGGAAAATTTTGAATTCACTGAACTAGATCTTGCAAAAGAATATCGACAATTAATTAATTGTGTTGAAGTTTTCAGACCTGATATAGTTGTACATTTTGCTGGGTTAAAAGCGGTAGGGGAATCCCAGAGCAACCCAATTAAATACTGGGACAATAATGTTATAAGCTCCATAAACTTAATCAAAGCTATGGCTATAAATAAAGTTAAAAAACTTATATTCTCGTCTTCAGCAACAGTATATGGTGACAGCAAGTTTCAGCCAATTCCTGAAACGGCAGAAATTAAGTCTATGTCAGTGTATGGAAGCACCAAAATAGCAATTGAAAATATGCTTTCAGAGGTGGCTAGAGAGGGAACTATTGATGTTGTTTCTTTAAGATACTTTAATCCAGTTGGATCGCACAAAGAGAAACTTATTTACGAAGACCCTTTAAACTCTCCAAACAATCTTATGCCCAGAATTATCAGAGTTGCACTAGGCATTGACAAAGAACTTAAAATTTATGGAAATGATTATCAAACGAAAGATGGCAGTGGAGAAAGAGATTACATTCATATTTCAGACTTAATTGATGGACATTTTTCGGCCATTGATTTTATCTTCAAGACTCATGGTAAAAAAATATTTAACTTGGGGACCGGTAAAAGCACATCAGTAATTGAATTAATTAAAACATTTGAATTAGTAAATTCTATTGAAATTCCATTTAAGATTTCAAAAAGAAGACCTGGTGATGTGGCTATTTGTTATGCTGATCCAAGTCTTGCAAAAGAAGTATTAGATTGGCAGGCAAAATATAACTTAAGTGATATGTGTATGGATGCTTGGGTTGGGGTTAAAGATCATGGATTTAATTGAACTAGGATTAATCGCAAAAAAAACCGCAAAAAAAGCAGGAAATTTATTACTTTCACAAAAAACCAAAAAAAAAATAATCAAAAGTGAGGAGGGTCGTGACATAAAATTAGAATTAGATAGGAAAACTGAAGAATTAATACGACACGAGCTTGCTATAACAAAGATAGGTGTTCAGGGTGAAGAAATCGTTCCAAATGCTGTTGAAAAAATGAGATGGGTTGTTGATCCAATTGATGGTACTGCAAATTATTTTAGAGGCTTAAATCAATGTTGCGTCTCTATAGCACTAATGAATGGGAATAAATCCCTTATAGGAATTATTTATGATTTTAATAGTGATGAGTGTTATGAGGCTGTTAAAGATCATGGGGCAAAATTAAATGATCATGTTATTAGTGTTTCATCAGTTGACTTAAAGAACAAAGCCACACTGACTACCGGTTTCCCAGCATCGGAGTCGGTGACATCCTCAATGGAGTTCTTAGATTCTTTAAAAGGTTGGAAAAAAATCAGGATGTTTGGAAGTGCAGCTTTGTCATGTGCATATGTAGCATCTGGAAAGTGTGACTTTTATGCCGAAAAAGGAATTTTTTTATGGGATTTTGCAGCTGGTATTTGTTTAGTAGAGGAAGCTGGGGGAAAAGCTGAGATTTTTTTAATTGATGGTGAAAGATATTCTGTTAAATTCTCAAATGGCAAGCTATGAGAATAGCAATTGTTGCCGATAAAAAGTTAGGCCATTTAAGTCAATGCCTCGGGCTAAGAAATATAATCAAAACTTACGACAGGAAGAAAGATGTATTTTTATTGAATAAAGATTTAATTTCTATGCCTGGTTTTTTAGAGAAGCTTCTTTCATTAGTAAGTCAAAAATTATATTTATTTATTTTAAAGCTTTTAAATCCAAGTTTAGTAAAGTTCAGATTTGACTTTGTGATATGTTCTGGCTCAAGAACAGTCTTCCCTGGATTATTGCTTGCCAGGATAAGTGGGGCCAAGGTTCTTTATGTGGGAACACCTAAGTTTAGAATAATGAAGAGTTTTGATGGCATTGTCTCAACAAAAAAGGACATAAGCAAAGTCTATAAAGTCATTTCTTCAAACCTGCCACCAACAAAATTTGAAACCTTCAAAGTTTTGAAAGAATCTAACTCTCAAAATCTAGTCTTGCTTGGAGGTGATGGAAGTGGTTACGATTATGGGGAAAAAGATTGGTATCGTTTAGCTTTTGAGTTTAGATCCCTGAAGACAACTTTCATTAACTCAAGAAGAACGCCAGAATACGCATGGAAAAATTTGCAAAAAAATCCTGAAGATAAACATAAATTCCTGAATTTAGAAAAAACTGACTTTGATACCCTTCTTAATGCAATCGATACTCATTCCAATATTTTTGTCACAGCAGATAGCACAAGTATGATTGTCGAGATAATCACCAGAGGTTACTTTGTGAATGTAATAGAATTCAGAGGCCCTATTCAGAGAGAGCATCACCACAATATTATTGAGGGTTTTGAAAAGTTAGGCTTGTTACAAATAATTTCTTTAAATGAGCTACATAAGTCAGAGAACAGAGAGTTTGGTGAGGTAAAAAAATTTGTTGAAAAAGAACAAAAAGAGCTTAAAGAAAAAATATACCAACTTCTATGAAATCAATCGTCTGGCTTAGAAATGATTTAAGGCTTCTTGATAACCCAGCCCTTTGGCATGCGTGCAATGCCTCTGAAGAAGTGGTCGCGTTATATCTGATTACTGAAGATCAATGGAAAAGTCATGGTGATGCAATCTGTAAAATTAATTTTTGGCTCAAAAATTTAAGTTCTTTACAAAATTCTCTCGCTGAATTAAATATTCCTCTAAAAATATTAGAGGCCGAAGTTTATAAAAATTGCCCAGAAGTAATTTCTAAATATTGCAAAGAGAAAAATATTTCAAATGTGTACTTAAACCTTGAGTATCCAATAAATGAGTTAAATAGAGATAGAGAGGTTTACAAAACTATTAAAGAAAATGGAATAGGAGTTCATACATATCATGATCAGGTTATCCATGAACCCGGAAGTTTGAAGACTGGGGCAGGGAATAATTTTTCAGTTTACAGTCCGTTTAAGAGAAAATGGTTCGAACTGCTAAAAGATGAGATGCTTGATCTTTTTCCAATTCCGAAGCAGAAAAATAAAACAGATGAGAAAAGTTCAGACCTATCTGCTCTTATTGATAAATATGACAATCCAATCTGTTCTAACTGGGAAATTGGTGAGATAAAAGTTCAGCAAAATATAAGTAAATTTCTCAAATCTAAAGGAAGCAGTTATAAAGATGATAGAAATTTTCCTGGAATGGACGGCTGCTCAAAAATCTCTCCATATCTAAATGCTGGAATTATTTCAGCAAAGTGGTGTCTTGTTGAGGCTGCAAAAAATAATAATGGAGATTTAGCTGAAGGAGACAAAGGTATTGTGCATTGGGTTTCAGAAATTCTTTGGCGTGAGTTTTACAGACATATTATTTATAACTTTCCAAAAGTGTCAAAGAATAAACCCTTCCTAGATTATACAGATAAGATGGTTTGGTCTGATAATCGTGTATTTTTTGAAGCATGGAAAAAAGGTAGAACTGGAATTCCAATTGTCGATGCAGGAATAAGAGAGATGTTAAGTACTGGGTGGATGCATAATAGGACAAGAATGATTGTCGCAATGTTTTTAAGTAAAAACCTTTTAATTGATTGGAGATGGGGCGAAGAGTTCTTTATGAATAATCTAATTGATGGAGATATTGCTTCAAATAACGGTGGCTGGCAGTGGAGTGCTTCTACTGGTACTGACGCTGCACCTTATTTTCGCATCATGAATCCAATGACGCAGTCTGAAAGGTTTGATTCTGAAGGTAAATACATTAGAACATGGATACCTGAATTGAAAAATTGTCCAACTAAAGATATCCATTTGCCTCCAAATCCTGAATCTTATGATTACGTAGACCCAATTGTCGATCTTAAAGAATCACGCCAAAATGCAATTAAAGCATTTGAAAACTTAAAAAATTAAACTGAGTCTTTAAGAGCTTGAGCAAAATCGGGATATTTAAATCTATATCCTTCATCCAAGAGTGTCTTAGGATAAACGTTGTTCCCCTTTGTTAATAATTCACAACATTCACCAAATAATGCTTTATAAAAAAACTCTGGCAAATTAAATATAGCAGGTCGTTTTAAAATTTCTGAAAAAGTCTTATTCATTTCAACATTATTTATGGATTTAGGGGATGTAACATTAACTGTTTTATTGATCTGTTTTATAATTAAGAAATCAATGATATTAATTACATCATCGATATGCACCCATGAGATTCTTTGTTGTCCTTTTGCAATCTCTCCTCCTAAGCAAAAACTATAAAGATATTTTAACGGCAAAATAAAATTTGAATGAGGTCCAATGACGACCCCAAGTCGCAATATGGTGTTAATTGGTATCGTTGAGATTTCTAATGCTGATTCCCATTCCCATACTAATTCTTGTGAAAAATTATCATCAAATGAAACATCCGAATCCTCAGAAAAAATTTTTTCTTCACTGAATGAATAAAATGAAGTTGCTGATGCTTGAAGGTAATGACTTATAGAGAGATCATTTGCTTTTTGAATTAATTCAACTGAATGTTTATATCTACTGTCAGAAAGGATCTTCTTTCTTCGCGATGTCCATCTATCTGGAAAGATTTTCTCTCCTGCTAAATTCAATAGGATGTCACAGCTTTCTAATTCATTGATATGAAATGACTTACAAGGTTTTCTTGTAAGAATTTTTATTGAATATTTATTTTTGAACTTTTTGTAAAAGGCTCTGCCTATATACCCCGTCCCACCAGAAATTATTAACTTTATCATTTAAATATGTGCTCTAAATCCATATAGAGTAAAATATATATATGAACATTGACAAATTTTATATAAACGGCAAATTTATCACTCCCCATGGAGAAGAAAAAATTGATATTGTAAATCCTGCAACTGAAGAAATAATTGGTTTTGTCATTTCTGGATCTGAAGATGATGTTAATAATGCAGTAGATTCTGCAAATGCTGCCTTTACATTAGCTTCAAACTTAACCATTAAACAAAGAAAAAAAATTCTTGAAGAAATTATTGAGGGTATGCAAGAAAGAAGATCTGACTTTGGTCAAGTTATTTCTGATGAAATGGGTGCGCCTATGTCTTTAGCTTTAAAAGCTCAATTTGGTTCAGGGACAATACACTTTAAAAACACTCTTTCAGTTATCGAGCAATTCTCTTTTAATGAGGTCCATGACAATATTACAATTAACAAGTTGCCTATTGGTCCTGTTGGGATGATCACACCTTGGAACTGGCCTCTTAATCAAATGTGTACGAAGGTTGCCTCAGCAATTGCCGCAGGTACTTCGTTTGTTTTAAAGCCAAGTGAAATTACTCCAGGAGCTGCGCAAATCCTGGCTGAAATAATTGATACCACATCACTTCCAAAAGGGATATTTAATTTAATCCATGGTTATGGCCATACAGTTGGAAAATTAATGAGTAGTCACTCAGGGCTTGAAATGATATCTTTTACCGGTTCAACTAGAGCTGGCATAGATATTCAAAAGAATGCAGCAGACAACGTAAAACGAGTTTCACTCGAGCTAGGAGGAAAATCACCAAATATTATCTTAGAGGATGTTGATCTCGAGCAAGCTGTGAATATGGGGATAAAGCAATGCTTCTTTAATACCGGACAATCTTGTTCAGCGCCAACAAGAATGTTGGTACCTCAAAATTTAATGGAGCAAGCAACAGAAATTGCTGTGGCAGCAGCGAGCGAAATGATTACTGGAGATCCAAAAGAAGAGGATACTTTCCTGGGACCTATTTCTAATGAAAAGCAATTTAAAAAAGTTCAAGAGTTAATTCAGATTGGTATAGATGAGGGTGCAGAGTTATCATGCGGTGGAGTTGGAAGACCAGATGGAATGAAAAAAGGTTTTTATGTAAAACCCACTGTTTTTTCAAATGTGGTAAATTCAATGCAGATAGCAAAAGAAGAAATTTTTGGACCGGTAATTTGTTTAATCGGATACAGTAATATAGAGGAGGCGATTGATATTGCCAACGATACTCCTTATGGCCTGTCGAGCATGATATCCTGTGGCGATTTAAATAAAGGCCAACAAATTGCAAAGCGTATTAGGTCAGGCCAAGTTATTCTCAATAGAATTTCAAGAGGTGACTACCCAGCACCGTTTGGTGGTTTTAAAATGTCTGGAAATGGTCGTGAGCATGGCCTATTTGGTATCGATGAATACCTTGAAGTTCAAGCAGTTATAACTTAGTCAAGAAAGTCTTTTTCTTCTTCCCACAAAAGATCTAAAAGTGGTTGAAGGCTTACAAAAGCCGATAAGTCATTTGCAACATAATCTCTTGTTTTGCAGGCAACATCGTGTGGAATCTTAATTGGCTTCCCAACAGATTCAGCTATAAGTTGTGATTTGCAGGCATCCTCCATATTTAAAAAATACCATATAGTTGTATCAATCATGCTTCCAGTTGTTAAAATTCCATGGTTTTGTAAAATTAGGAAATCTTTATCAGCTAAAGCCTTTGAAATATTAATGCCTTCTTGTGGGCCATTTGCGACGCCATCATAATCAGCAAAAATTGCTGTTCTTTCATAAAATGCACATGAGTCTTGAGTAATTGGATCAAGGGTTTTACCTAGAGTAGAGAAAGTTTTTCCATACATTGGATGCGCATGTGCTACAGCATTTATGTCGTCTCGATTTTTGTAAATATTTGAGTGTATTGATTGTGCAGCATCACCTGTTCTTTCTTTTCCATAAATTAGCTCACCATTCTGATGCATCAAGACTAAGTCTGAAACTTTCATTTGTCCAAAATGATAGCCTAAAGGATTTATCCAAAAACACTCTCTATGCTCTGGATCCCTAAATGAAATATGTCCAGCAACTCCAAGGTCAAATCCCTTTCTGGAAAAAATTCTATAAGCTGCTGCAAGTTTTTCAACCCCATGTCTTCTTTGTTCTTCAATAGTACAGGTAGCAATATTTACAGAGTTAGACAGGCCTTTTCCTTTAAACGGCAACTTCCCTTTTGCAAGATCAATGTTATAGGCTGGTTTTTTATCAATTTTATCGGCAATTTCCATAGTGCTTTTGTGTTAAAATATAATCTTAATTAATCATGAAAAAGAGTCAATCTTTCAGAGTTGAAATAGATAGTCTGGGCGAAGTAAAAGTCCCAAAAGACGCATTATGGGGACCACAAACCCAAAGAGCTGTAGAAAATTTTCCAATAAGCGGGATTAAATTTAAATTTCCTTTTGGAAGATCTTTCCTTAAAGCCCTGGGAGCAATAAAGTTTTCAGCTGCAGAGGCAAATCAATATCTCGGACTATTACCAGCTAAAAAAGCCTCTGCAATAAAACATGGGGCACAGCTTGTTATTGATGGAGATGTTGATGAGCACTTTCCAATTGATGTTTTCCAAACTGGTTCTGGTACAAGTACTAATATGAATGCAAACGAAGTTATTGCTAGTATTGCATCAAAAAAATTAAAAAATAAAGTGAGCCCTAATGATGAAGTTAATTTAAGTCAAAGCAGTAACGATACTATCCCTACAGCTATATGCTTAAGCTCCCTTTTTGATCTAAATGATATTCTGCTTCCAAACTTGGCTAAGCTAATAAACGAGATCAAAAATAAAGCCAAAAAACTGAAAGGAAAAACAAAGACAGGTCGAACACATTTAATGGATGCAATGCCTATCGATTTTTCTCAAGAAATTTTTGCATGGGCGGCACAATTAAAAAATTGTAAAGCTCAAATTGAGAATTCTCTTTCGCTAATGCAGCAGCTACCTCAAGGAGGTACTGCTATAGGCTCCGGAGTAAATTCTCATAAAGATTTTTCTAAAACTTTCTGTGAGTCTTTGAGTAGAAAAGTAGGCATAAAAGTTCAACCGTCAAAAAACTTCTTTGAGATTATGAGCTCACAGGATAATGCAGCACACCTTTCAAGTTCGCTTAAAAATCTGGCGTTAGCACTGATTAAAATATCTAACGACCTAAGGTTAATGAATAGCGGGCCTTTAACGGGGCTTTCAGATATTGAGCTTGAAGCGTTACAACCTGGGAGCAGTATTATGCCTGGCAAAGTAAATCCTGTTATACCAGAAGCAGTCATTATGGCAGGAACAGATGTCATAGGAAACGATGTATCTGTATCCTTAGCTGTGCAGAGTGGAAATTTTCAACTCAATGTTATGCTTCCATTGATTGCATACAATGTGTTGAAAAGTATAAATCTGTTAGGAAATTGTTTGCCTCCTTTAGGAAAATGCATTAAAAATTTTAAAGTCAATGAAAAAGGCATTTCAGAAAACTTGCATAGGAATCCAATTCTTGTGACTGCACTGAATTCCATAATAGGCTATAAAAAGGCAGCAGAAATTGCTAAAAAAGCTTATAAAGAGAAAAAATCTATTATAGATGTTGCAGAGGAGATGACTAACATTGAACGGAAGGAACTTGAGAGTTTACTAGATCCAAAAAATTTAACAAAACCATTTTTTTGATATGAGTCTTAAAGAAAATAAATGTGAAGCTTGCAGGATTGGAGCACCTTTAGTCAATGCTGCTGAAAAAGAGGAATTTTTTAAAGAGATTGATGGGTGGTCAATTACTAAGCTTGAAAACGTTGAACGATTAGTAAAAGTTTTTAAATTTTCCGATTATCTGGAGGCAGCAACTTTTTCTAATGCAGTTGCAATGCTTGCTGAAGAGGAGGATCATCATCCAAAAATTGTATTGGAGTGGGGTGCTGTTGAGGTGTCTTGGTGGAGTCATAAGATTGGTGGGTTGCATCGGAATGATTTTATCTGTGCTGCAAAGACAGATGCGCTCTAAATGAATGCAGCGCTTGTGGTCTATTCCGGAGGCCTTGATTCTTACACTCTTTTACACAAAGCACTAAAAAAATTTGATTCTGTGCATGCTGTAACTTTCAATTATGGACAGAAACACAAAAAAGAAATAGATTTTGCCGCATCTAACTGTGCTGCTCTGGGAGTGCCCCATAAAATAATAAATCTTGACCTTGATAATATTTTGTCTGATTCGGCCCTAGTTGGTGATTCAGCAATTCCAGAGGGAAATTATAATAAAGATCTCATGAAGATGACGGTAGTACCCAATCGAAATATGATCATGATTTCAATTGCAGCATCGCTCGCAATAAAAGAGAAGATCTCGTATCTTTGGTATGCTGCGCATAGTGGTGATCATGAAATATACCCAGACTGCAGGCCAGACTTCATTAATAAACTTAAGGAAGTTTTAAAGGTTTGTGATTATCATGAGATTCAATTTGAGGCACCTTTTCAACATCTTTCAAAGGCAAATATAATAGCTGAGGGCCAAAAAATGAACTTAAATTATGCATTGAGTTGGACTTGCTATGAAGGAAAAGAAAAACCTTGTTTAAAATGTAGCGCATGCTTGGAAAGACTGGCAGCTTTTAAGAAAAATGGTTTACAGGACCCTCTGATAGATGTACAGGATTAAAGAAATTTATTTTACCCAACAAGGTGAGGGTGCCAATACAGGGAAAGACTTTGTTTTTATAAGGTTTTCTGGCTGCAATTTATGGAGTGGAAAAGAATCAAATCGGGCTTCAGCTATATGTAAATTTTGTGACACAGATTTTTATGGTACTGATGGTGTTAATGGTGGCGTCTATCAGGCAGATAAGCTGATTGAAAAAGTTAAATCTTTATGGCTTTCAAAGGAACAAAAAATATCCGTTGTACTTACAGGTGGTGAGCCTCTTCTACAAGCCGACCAGAACTTAATTGATACGCTCAAATCAAATAATATCTTCATTGCAATTGAGACAAATGGAACACTTCTGCCACCCCAGGGTATAGATTGGATTTGCATGAGCCCCAAAGCAAATACTGATATTAAGTTAAGGAGGGGAAATGAAATAAAAATAGTATTCCCTCAAGAAGACATAGACCCTTTGGATTTTTCACACTACGACTATGATTATTTTTTTATCCAACCCATGGATTCAAAAAACCAAGATCAAAATATTAATCAATCAGTTTCTTTTTGTCGAAAGCACCCTAGATGGGAACTGAGTTTGCAAACTCATAAAATTCTTGGAATAAGATAAAACCAATTAAACATCCTGATAACCACGAACCAAAAGCATGTGGCTTATAGTAATCTTTAGAAAAAATAATTTTTACTATCAACAGCGCGGCACTAATGCTTATGAGGAGGAAAATTGTGGGTATTTCAAGATACAAAGAAAGACTAAAAATTAGAATTATATCTCCAAGACCTAAGCCTTCCCTTTTTCTAAAAACCCTGTATAACCAATAAATTATGATTAATCCAAGAAAAATCATTCCAGCATTTAAAAGCATTATTGGATCAAGATTTTCCTTCGAAAGTGAAACTACTAGTAAAATAAGAGCATTTAACCAGATAGGAATTTCTTGATATTTCTCATCTAAAAATACCAGAATTACTAAAAAAGGAATCAACAGGATTGATGACAGAGAGAACTCAAAAAAAATAAATATACAACCTAATAAGAATGTGGAAGACTCAATATAAAGATAGTTTCGTGAAATTTTTTTTTTGCAGCAAGTGCTAGTGCCTCTCTGGAAGAGGTATGAAAGTACTGGAAAAAGATTAAACCATTTTAGTTTCTTGCCACAATGATCACATTTTGATCTAGCTAATAAAGAACGATTCTTCAATTGATAATTATCAAAACTTGATTTGAGCCAGCTCGATAGAATGGCAAGCATATAACCGGTAAATAATGCATTCAGCATCAACAAATTTTCCTCCTTGGAAACAAAAATTGATTTGTTATATACTATATTATGGAAAAGGTACTTACAGAAGCACTAACTTTCGATGATGTTCTGGTTGCACCAATGCATTCTGACATCTTGCCAAAAGATGTTTTATTAAACTCAAAATTTACGAAAAATATTAACCTGAATCTTCCGTTTTGTTCTGCTGCGATGGATACTGTGACCGAAGCAAAAATGGCAATTGCTCTTGCATCGCTTGGTGGTATTGGCATTATTCATAAAAATAATTCCCCTAGTGAGCAAGCTGAACTTGTGAAGCAGGTGAAGAAGTTTGAAAGCGGGATTGTTCGGGACCCAATCACTATAAAATCTACAAATACAATTAAAGAATTAATTCAACTTACTTCCGAATTGAGCATTTCGGGAATGCCTGTTGTTGATGATGAGGAACTTAAAGGGATCGTTACCGGCAGAGATTTTCGATACGCCAAAGATATGGAGCAATATGTATCAGAAATAATGACTCCTAGAGATAAATTAATCACAGTCAGTGAAGGAGAAAGTCAAGATAATGTCAAATCATTGATGTACAAACACAGAATTGAAAAAGTTCTAGTAGTCAATAAAGAGGAGAAGTTAGTGGGACTTATAACAATGAAGGATATAGAGAAATCTATTGACTACCCACTTGCATCAAGAGATGTTGAAGGCAGATTGATGGTAGGAGCAGCAATTGGTGTAGGTAAAGAACTTAATATGCGGCTTGAATTGCTAGTAAATGCAGGTGTTGATGTTTTTGTGATTGATAGTGCTCATGGTGATTCAAAAGGAGTCATTGATTGTTTACAACATGTGAAGAAATCCTTTCCTCAAATTGATGTCATTGCGGGAAATGTTGCGACTGAGGAGGGTGCGAAAGCTTTAATTAAAGCTGGTGCTGATGCCATTAAGGTCGGCGTTGGTCCTGGATCGATATGCACAACCAGAATAATTGCAGGTGTTGGTGTTCCTCAATTGTCAGCCGTGCTTAATGTTGTGAAGGTTGCCGGTGATATTCCAGTAATTTCTGATGGAGGTATAAGGTATTCTGGAGATATTGTTAAGGCGCTTGGTGCTGGTGCTGATATTGTGATGTTGGGGAGTGTTTTTGCAGGCACAGAAGAGGCTCCTGGGGAAGTTGAACTCTATCAAGGGAGAAGTTTTAAAACATATCGAGGCATGGGATCTATTGCAGCAATGTCTAAAAGAACGGATGCAAATCGTTACATGCATGGAGATGAAGTAGATACCGACAAACTTGTTCCTGAAGGCATTGAAGGAAGAGTTCCATTTAGGGGCTGGTTGAAAGATGTGGTTTTTCAACTTGAGGGCGGCCTTCGTCAGGGAATGGGTTATACAGGATCAAAAACCCTTGAAGAACTAAAACACAAAGTTAAGTTCATGAAGATTACTAGATCAGGAGTCATGGAAAGTCATGTTCACAATGTAAGTATCACCAAAGAGGCTCCAAATTATCGGTCAGATTAATGAAAAAGGTTCTTGTTGTAGACTATGGATCGCAATATACCCAATTAATTGCTCGCCGGCTAAGAGAATTAAATATATATTCTGAAGTAACTCCTTGGGATGAAATATCCAATGATGATGAGGTTGCCGGATTTATTCTTAGTGGCGGGCCAGAAACATCAAATATCAAAGGCAATCCAACTATTAACCAATTAATTTTCGATTCAAAAAAACCAATTTTAGGCATTTGTTATGGCATGCAAGTGTTGGCGCATCAGGAAGGAGGGAAGATAATTAATGATGGTAAAAAAGAATTTGGTAATGCTAAATTAATTATAAAAGATTGGTCTTCTTTGTTTAACAATCTTCCTAATCAGATAGATGTCTGGATGTCACATGGCGATAAAGTAGTGGCTCTTCCTGAGGGTTATGAGGTGATTGCATCATCTGATAATTCGCCCATTGCTGCATATCAGAATTTAGAAAAAAATTATTTTGGGTTGCAATTTCATCCTGAGGTGACTCACACCAACCATGGTCTTGCGATGATAGAAAATTTTATACAAGTCTGTGAAATCCAAAAGAATTGGAGTTCTGAAGATATTCTTGAACAAATTGAACAAAGAGTTACAGGCGATGTTCAAGAGGGTAAGGTTCTCTTAGCACTCAGTGGTGGTGTTGATTCAACAGTACTGGCATCGGTATTGCATAAACAGCTTGGTAAAAGGTTAGTATGCGTTATGGTAGACCATGGACTGTTAAGAAAAGATGAGGCACAAAATGTTACAAGCAGCCTTAAAGAAAAAATCAATCTTGATATAAATTTAGTACATGCAAGTGATATCTTTCTTAGAAAACTCAAAGGAGTCACAGATCCGGAAACAAAAAGGAAAATAATTGGCAATACTTTTATAGAAGTTTTTGAAGAGGAAGCAAAGAAATTTGAAGACATTAAGTGGTTGGCGCAAGGAACAATTTATCCAGATGTAATTGAATCTGCTGGAAATTCAAAAACAAAAGCTAAGGTAATTAAATCCCACCACAATGTTGGTGGGCTTCCAGAACGTATGCAGTTGAAATTACTTGAGCCATTTAGGATGCTTTTTAAAGATGAGGTAAGAAGAATAGGCAGGACAATAAATTTATCTGAAGAGATTATTGGTAGACATCCTTTCCCTGGTCCTGGTTTAGGTATAAGGGTCATTGGTGAGGTAACAAGCGATAGATTACATAAGCTAAGAGAGGCAGATCATATTTTTTTAACGGAACTTAAATCAAGTGGCTTTTATAATAAAGCGAGCCAAGCCTACGCCTTTTATTTGCCAATAAAATCAGTTGGAGTAGTTGGTGATAACAGAATTTATGCGGATGTTATTGGGCTTAGATCTGTAGATACTTCAGATTTTATGACAGCAAAAGTGACAAATCTCCCTAATGATTTTGTACAGCATGTTTCAACACGAATAGTCAATGAGGTGCAAGGAGTAAGCAGGGTTGTGTATGATATAACTTCAAAACCACCTGCAACTATTGAGTGGGAGTGAAATTAAAAATTGTGACAGATCCTTTAAACCTTAAGAAATACATCAGAAATATCAAAGATTTTCCAATAGATGGTATCGAGTTCAGAGATATTACAAGTCTAATTGAATCTCCTGACGCTTTTGTAAGAACTTGTGATGAACTAATAAAGATTACCAAAGATTTTAACCCCTCTGCTGTGGCAAGCATTGAAAGCAGAGGCTTTATATTTGCTGGTTCAATATCTCATAAGCTTGGTTTGCCCTTTGTCTTAGCAAGGAAGCCAGGTAAGTTACCTAATGCCACATTCAAAAAGAATTTTGATCTAGAATATGGCAGCACATCGATTGAAATTCAGAAGAATACAGTGCTCAAAGCCTCCAACCGTGTTGTCATAGTTGATGACTTGGTTGCAACTGGAGGTACGGCTATAGCTTGTGCTGAATTATTAACAGAAAATTTTAATATTAAAAAATCAAATATTTTAATTTTGAGCGTTATAGATTTACCTGACTTAGGCGGTAGTAAATTAATTCAGGATCAGGGCTACCAAATTGAGACTCTAGTCAGTTATTAATAGTTCAAATGGCTATGAAAGGTGGATGGTTATCAGAGTTTGGTGAATGGACTGTAGATGTTAGGAACAGAAACATTAGGGTTACTGTTGAGCCTGCTTTATTTTCATATAATTCAAAACTTTATGTTGATAACGAGCTCGTAGATCATAAAGAAAGCATAAAACCAAAGAGTAAATATCAAGTTTTTCTCTCAAAGAGCGACCTATCAGAAGATCTCAAATCTATAAGAGTTTTTTTTACAACAGACCGTTTCCCGAAAGTTTCGATAGTCGTCAATGGTGAAGTTGTCCTTAAAGATGAGCTTGGAATATTCGACTTACGTAGTGACTTTGTAAGTAAAAGGTGGTTTTCATCAGCAATATTGGTAGGAGTTATATATGGTTTTTTTACAGGGGGTGCTAATCTTGAATTTAGTTCGATACTCTCTGTAATAATTTTTAGTGTCCTGTATATCGGATTGGATCGGCTTATAGCATCAATTGAGAAAATAAACCGATCTCGTCCCAAATAGTCAACTATTGAAAGGCTTTACCCCATGTCATTGGAATTTGTTGCTGTGGATTAAAGACCCTATCTGGCCCTAGCGCTGGACGGGCATTTTCTGCAGCTGCAATTTCCTCTTTAGTCACAAATTCGCTTGGAGTGAGTTTAAACACATCCAATCCCCTTGTTATCTCTGTTCCATAAATAAATCCTTCATAAAAATAGGTGGACCAGTAGCCACCTGTTGTGAGGGTATCTTCAAAAATAGGACCTCTATCAAAGTAAGCGATTTCAGTAGGATTCAATGAGTCAGTGAAGTCCATAATTGACATACCTCCTTGATACCAAGCCTGAACAAATATATCTCTTCCTGGAATTGGGATGATAGAACCATTATGGGCAACACAATTTTCAGACTCTGATTGTGGTGCAGGCATCTTATAATGACTTTTAAATATTAATTTACCATCCTCAATATCGTAGATAGCATCCGCACCCCAGGTAAGAGGATCCCAAGCTCGACATCTTGCTCGGCCTCCGCCACCCCATTCGTCTGTAAACACAACTTTGGTTCCATCGTTATTAAAAGTTGCTGAGTGCCAATAGGCAAAGCCTGGATCTGTTACTGCATCAATTCTTACAGGATTATAAGGATCTGAAATATCAAATAAAATGCCATTTCCTGAACATGCACCAGCAGCAATACCCGCTGACGGGAAGACCGTGATATCGTGACATTGATTTGTTGGTCGTGTGTCTTGTGTTCCGTCACCATGATCACCGCCCCTCCATAGGCCACCAATAATCCCTTTATCGTTATCTGCAAATACTCTTGGACTGCTTACAATTCTGGAGTTTGCAGGATTTTCAATTGGAATTTCAATGACATCAATGCTGAAATAGGCGGTACGCACGTCACCTGGAATACTACCTATACAACCTTTCAATTCATCTTCTTCTCGAACACTACCGGTTCCAGAATTATAGACCACAATTTTGTTGTCAGTAGTTGGCCCAGCTACTACTGAATGGGTGTGAGAGCCTCTGCATGTCTGCACAGCTCCAACCTGCCTTGGTTTTCTAATATCAGAGATATCAAAGATTCTTATTCCTCGAAATCTTTCTGGACTAGGATCAGGTCCAACTCCGTCAAGGCCGCAGTCCACCCTGCCTCTTGTTTCTTCAACGGACATTATTAGAATATCTTCAACAACCGAGACATCTCCTTGGCCACCTGGACACACTACTGAAGTAATAAGGTTTGGCACACCGTTTTCTTGGAGCTCGTAAATATTAAAACCATGATAACTTCCAGCTATTAATAAATTATCCTTAAATGCCATATCAGTATTTGAAAAAGATAACATTGGTGACCTTAGTTTTCTGGATGACTCCTCGATTGTAAGTTCCTCTTCATCATCCTTAGCATCTGGATCTTCAGAGCCTCTCATCTCTGGGTTTTTTGGGTCAAAAAATCCTGACGGTTTCTTTAAAGTGGCAACGAGTTCTAAATTGAGTATTGCCTCCTCTGCAGTATATAAACCCGCTGATAAACCAGCTCTTGGATCATCGGATAAATCAGTAAGCAATAAATTCATTCGCTCTATTTCAACACCTTGATCATTAACAAGATCGGAAACAAATTGGTTTAAAACGGGATCATAAGCAGAACCACGGTAACCTCTTAACTCTTCAACCATCTCTACTGCACCATCATGGTGATTTATCATCAATTGTAAAAATTGTCTATCAAAATCTACACCTAAAGAAGCTTGAAGCTCATTTAGTTGATATTCTGTTGCCATCCCTTTCATCATTTTCATCATGCCTGTGGACTGTTCATCTCTTTCGTCTAACCAGGCTTGCATAAAATCAATTTCATCTTTTTGGGAGGCATCAATTCTGCCGGCAAGATCATTAATATTTTTTGAATTTGTTCGAGATTGAACAAAAGACGACATTAATATAGCCTGCTCATGATGCATAATCATTCCTTGAAGAAAATCGACATCTGCTTTTGTGTAGGAAGAATCTGCAATCTGTATTGCTTGTTCTTCACCAATGATTTCACTATTTTGTCCTGGAGCACCAGGTTTAATGATTTGAACCTCCTCTTGCGCAAAAATTTGATATACAGATAGAAGTATTAAAGAGATAATTAAGTTTTTAATATTCATAGATTCTTTTGTATTGGTACATTTGTTAAAAACAATAATAAGAATTAATATTTATAGTAGCATGAAAAGATACTCGAATCTTAAAGACTTTTATCCATACTATTTAAGTGAACACTCAGATAAAAATACTAAGTTAATGCATTTTATTGGTACTGCTTTGTCAATACTTTTTTTTATAAATTTTCTTCTAACCTTTAATCCATTGAATCTTTTGTTTGGCGTGCTGAGTGGATATGGTTTTGCCTGGATAGGACATTTTTTTATCGAAAAAAATAAACCTGCTACATTCACTCACCCTATCTTAAGCTTGATAAGTGATTATGTTATGTTTTGGGAAATTATTCGTGGCAAGCACAAAATCTTTTAATTTCTTAGATTAAGATTTAATTCTAAAAAGATAGGACAATGGTCAGACGGTTTTTCCATGGCTCTAAGTTCATGGTCTATATCAGAGCTAACATACTTTTGTTGCAATTTATTTGTTAACAAAAAATGGTCTATCCTTAAGCCTCTTTTTGGATCTTGATCAAATCCTCTGGATCGGTAATCAAACCATGAGCATTTAGTTGATTCTGGATTAACTTCACGCCATTTATCCCTAAGTCCAACATCCAGGAGACTCTGATACCATTCAATTTCTTCAGGCAAGAATGCTGTGTGCCCCTCTCTTAACCATCTCTTGATACCATCCTCATTCATCCCAATGTCATTCCTTTCAGGAGCAATATTAAAATCTCCTGTAAGAATAATCTCATTTTTTAAACTTTTTAAGTGTTTGATTATTCTTTTATAGTACCTGTCTTTATAAGGGAATTTTTCAGGATGTTTTCTATTTTCCCCTTGCGGGAAATACGAGTTACATACTGACACTAAACCTATGTTGGTTTCGTAGTCGCACTGAATAAATCTTTTTTGAGCTTCGTCATCTCCGCCGTTTAAGCCATATATTATTGATACTGGTTTTTGTTTTGAAAAAATAGCCACTCCATGAAATCCTTTTTGACCATAGTTAAAATACTGAAGATTTAGATTTTTAGGTATATCCTCTGGAAAATCTTCATCACTGACTTTTATTTCCTGAATAGCAATAACATCAGGATCATATTTTTTACAAATAGCTTCAAGTTGATGTGGTCTTGCTCTCAGGCCATTGATATTAAAGCAAACTATCTTCATGTTATGAATTTAATAAGTCCATTACTATCGATAGCGATTGGTCTATTTCTGCATCAATAACAAATTCTTCAGTACTATCTGATTCCAAGTATTCATCATAGCTACTGAATGTTTCTAAATTTCCTAGCTCTCTTCTAAAGTTAACAAGCTCAAGAGTATTTTGCTCATTTATCTCTTTAAGGTTAATTCTTTTCTGAAGGTTCAAAGACAAATTAACATCAGTTTTTGTGGCATTTTTAATCTCAAGAAGTTTTTTATAGTAATTTGAATCACTCAGTCTATTTTCGTGCTGTTTAAAAACATTTTGATTCCAATTATCTTGGAATTTAAAATAAACTGCTTTGGAAATGCTTGAGGGTGCAAGAGCATTATCATATTCTCCTTCACCATAATCCTCTTCATCTGTTAAGCTAGGAAATTCAAGCAATGGATCAACTCCAAAAATCTGAGTTGGCTCACCAGAAATACGATAGTACAAGGAATCTGTTAGCTTGATTTGCCCATCTAATGTTCTTAAAAACCTCTGGACACTACCTTTACCAAAGGTTTTTTGCCCTGCGATAATACCTCTGTTGTAATCTTGAATTGCACCAGCAAAAATTTCAGATGCAGATGCGGAAAAACGATTGACTAAAACTACCAAGGGCTTTCCCCACGATCTGCTGCTTTGCCAAGTTGTATAATTGGTAATTCTATTCTGTGAATCTTTTATTTGCACAGTGGGCCCAGCGTTTATGAATAGTCTTGTAAGACTATCTGCTTCATGTAAAAAACCTCCTCCATTATTTCTTAGATCAAATACAAGGCCATCCACTCCTGAAAGATTAAATTCTCGTAAAATCTTTTTTACATCATTAGTTGCACTTTTACAGGCAAAGGCATTTAGTCTTAAACATTCACTATCACTGTAAAAGGAAGGTAGCTTTATATAACCGATTTGAAATTCGTCAAAATCAACTATTTCACTTGATGCATCATTATCTTCAAGAGAAATTTTGCCTCTCTCAAGAGTGACTATTTTTCTTCCTGAGTTGTTTTCAATTTCAAGTTGGACAAATGTTCCTTCATCCCCTCTAATATTGTCGACAATATCGTCCAATCGCCAGCCAACAACATTTTGTAATTTACCATTCTCTCCTTCACCAATACTTAAAATCTTATCGCCCACTTTAATTTCATTTGAATTAACTGCAGGTCCACCAGGCATTAACTCCTCAATTTTTGCAGTTTCATTTTCATAACCGATAATTGCACCAATTCCCTCAAAAGTAAGATTCATTCTAAGATTCCAATTCTCTAAATCTCGTTCGGAAAAATACGCCGAATGTGGGTCAAGAATACTTAAAAAATTATTTGCAAGAAGGTTAAACTTATCTTGAGCCCGCACTTTTCTGATATAAGAAACTCTATCTTTATAGGACTGTTTAAGTTTAAAAATCGCTTCTTGCAGTCCTATATTACTGCTGAGCATTTGACTTATAAGCTCATTTTTTACAATTTTTCTATTGATAGTTTTTTTTTCTTGTATGCTGTTTGCTATTGGCCTATCACTAAGAGATAATTCTTCATCGAGCTGAAAGTCAAAACTATTTTGATTTAAAAACGCAGTTCTTTGTATAAGCGATTCATGATACCTTTTATAAAAAATATTTACGCCTGTGCTCAGTGTTTTATAAAGTGATTGTTCGTTAATACTTGCAAGAATTTCATCCACATCCTTGGATATAAAATGTATATTTTGCGGATCAATATTTTCTATAAATCTTTGTGTAAGTTCATTTTTTGTGAGAGAAGCATAATTATCCTTGATAATAACCATCTCCTCAAAAGTTGTAATTATTGATTGAAATTCTTCTTCGAAATCTTTATTTTGGGAATTTTTGTCAGAGCAACTGACTAAAAAAAGAACCAAAAAACTAAAATACGCTCTTAATACCATATCTCTTTTTTTCTTTTTCTATGATTTCATCTTTATTTTTCCAGACTAACTCAAGAAACGACCTAAGTTCTTCCCTTGAACTATTATCACTGATATAGTCTTTCCCTCTGAGGTTTTCTGGTATTTTATAGTTTTTAATTGTTACGCTTGCTTCATTCATATCTCCACATAGAAAACTCCAAAAGCTCCTTTTGTTAGACTTATAAACGAGAGTAATATCCGTAAGGTACTCAATATATGGCATGACCCCAAGGGTATAACCCATCCCACCAATTTTTGGAGGCATAAGGTTTTTAAACTTACTTTTAGATTTTGCATATTTTTCTTGGTCTATTCTGGTACCTTCAATGAACCCACAAACATTTGTGGGCATGAGTTTGAATATTTTGCAGGCATTGAGGGTAGCGTTTCTATCTGTTTCTGCTAATTTTGGATTTTTAATAATTTCTTCTTTGGAGCGTCGCTTAACATATGGCATCGCCAAGGCAATATTCGCTGCCCAAGTTATGGGCAACCACCAAAGTTCTGATTTCATGAATATTCTTGGAGTTGTAGTCTTATGATTTGTAAAATAACAAAATAAAAAGATATCAGCCCAGCTTAAGTGATTTAGCGTTGTAAATTGCCAAATATTATCTTTAAGATTCTCCTCTCCAAACACTTCATAGGTTGGTGAATGCATAAGATCTTGAATGCGACTATTAAAATACAAGAAGTAGTCCGCCAAAAATTCATTTACCTTTAAAATAAATATTTGGAATGGTTTGTAAGGAATATATCTAAAAAGACCAATGATAATGGTTGTTATTGTGATTTGTAGACCATTGAGAACTACAAGTATAAAAGTAATGCTTCCAGTGAATATTCTTATCATTTTACTTTTTGCCACAACTGTTCAAGTTCTTTGATATCCATTCTGGCTAGGTTTAAATTATTTTTATTTGCCAAGTCTTCCATAGATCTAAATCTGTTTTCAAATTTTGAATTTGCTTTTTGTAAGAGTATTTCAGATTCTAAATCATAATGTCTAGCTAGATTTATTAGAGTAAAAAAAACATCCCCAATTTCCTCTCCAATATCCCTGATTTTTTTTTCATTTATTGCTTTTTTAACTTCAGCTATTTCTTCATCTAATTTATCTAGGACTTGTGTTACGCTATCCCAATCAAATCCTACTTTCTTTGCTTTTTTCTGAAGTTTTTTGCTTTTGAGAAATGGTGGAAATTTTTTTGGAATCTCTTCCATCACAGATCCTGGGGGTCGATTTGGCTTTTCTTGTGCTTTAATGTTTTCCCAAATCATCAGACTTTCCTTGGAAGTTACGGTCTTCTTCTCTGCAAAAATGTGCGGATGTCTTCTAATAAGTTTTTTATTTAATGTAGAAGTAACATCAGATAAGTTGAAAGCTTTTTTTTCATTTGCCATTTCTGCGTGAAAAATTATCTGATATAGAAGATCACCAAGCTCTTCTTTAAGTGAATCAAAATCATTTCTTTCAATTGCATCGACAACTTCGTATGCTTCTTCAATGACGCAATGCGCAATAGATTCATGTGTCTGTACTCTATCCCATGGGCATCCATCCTTCGGATTTCTTAAAGCTAAAAAGGTTTGAAGTAGCGTCTTTAAATTTTCATTTAATTTTTTCATATATTTTCTCTAGGTCACCATTTATAACTAAATCGGCTTCATTGTCGAAAGGAGTAGCCTCTTTATTTAATATTACTACTTTTGAATTACTTTGCCGTGAAATTTTAGGTATGGAATTTGCTGGAGAGACCATTAGTGACGTCCCCATACATATCAATACATCACATCTGCTGGCTACCAAAAAAGATTTACGTAATATTTCTTCATCGAGTTTTTGTCCGAAGGAAATGGTAGAAACTTTTACAAGACCTGCCTTACATTTTGGACATAAACAACTACCAGTAGATTGGACATGATTTTTAAAAAAAAAATCAGGATCATAGACTGTTTTACAGTTCAGGCAATGTGCTGACCTTACGCTTCCATGGAGTTCAAAAATTTGCGACGACAAATGTTTTGTGTAATGAAAGCCATCAATATTTTGTGTGATGTGAGTATTCTTTTTACTTTCTATAAGAAACTTATCTATAAAGTCATGCATTTTGGTACGTTTTTTTCTTTTTATTGAATTAATTATCGCGATATTATTGTTCCAAGATTTATTCTGAGAATCTTCATTTTTTAAAAATTCGGAGAATTTGACGGGTTTATTTTTTTCCCAAAAACCCTCTTTATCTGATCGAAAATCTGGAAGGCCTGCTGCAGTACTAAGCCCAGCACCTGATAAAAAAGTTATAATATTATCTGAGTTGATAAACTCTTTTAGTTGTTTTATTTTTGCTAACAATGGTTTTCAGTAAAATATTAATTGTCTCTTATGATGACAAAACTATCGAAACAGTCGATAGAATTTGTGAAATATTATCAAAAAATAATATTCAATATCTTATAAAAGATGATAGGGAGGGTGCTAAAAATTTCGCTCCTGATTTAGTGCTAGTTGTAGGAGGAGATGGCTCCATGCTTTCTGCGGCAAAAGAGTTTACTGATAACGACATACATTTTTTAGGAATAAACCTTGGAAAAGTTGGTTTTATGGCCGACCTTGAAAGTGACAATTTAGAATCGAAATTAGTAAGAGTTTTAAATGGTGAAAATAGAATAGAGGAGAAAGAAATTCTTAATTGCTCTTATAACGACAAGGAGTACTCCGCATTTAATGAACTTGTTCTTCATACTGAAAAAAGCTACAAGCTTCTGGAGTTTGAAGTAGCAGTTGATAATGTTTTTGTTTACCGAAAACGAGCAGATGGATTGATAATTTCAACATCTAATGGATCAACTGCATACTCTTTATCAGCTGGAGGTCCAATTTTATACCCAGAATTAAATGCGTTTGTAATAACCTCTTTAAATCCATTATCACTATCTGCACGACCCTTGATTGTAAGCAGCAATTCAGAAATAAGAGTTACATTAAGCAAACAAGAGTCACAGCTTAAGTCACTATTAATTTTCGATGGAAATCAGGAAGTAAGTATTCAGAATGATAACAACAAGTTTGTTGTTAAAAAGAGTGAAAAAAAATTTAGATTGGTACATCCTCAAGATCATGACTTCTTCAATGTTTGCAGGAATAAATTGAGTTGGAGTCTTTCCAGAGATGAAACATAGAATCAGGAGGTTTTTTATGTATAATCTGCCCGATGAAAATTAAAAAAGCTATATTTCCGGTTGCAGGTTTTGGAACAAGGTTCTTGCCAGCCACAAAGGCAACACCAAAGGAAATGCTGCCAATAATAGACAAGCCAATTATTCAATATGCTGTCGAGGAAGCACAACAAGCAGGCATAACAGAGTTTATATTTGTTACGCATCATGCAAAAAGAGCTATTGAAGATCATTTTGATGAAAATATCGAACTCTTAGAAAAGCTAAAATCTGATCAAAAAGATCACCTTGTAAAGCAGATCCAAAATATTGGAGGCTCTACAAGCAGGTTTACTTTTGTAAGACAAGACAAGCCTAAAGGGTTAGGTCATGCAATAAGTTGTGCTGAACACATGATCAATGAGAACGAATTTTTTGCTGTAATCCTTGCAGACGACCTTATTGATCCTTTGCCTGGTAATATTTTAAAAGACATGATCAGCATATCCATGCAATCATCAAAACAAGTTTTAGCTTTAGAGAAGGTCTCAAAACAAGATGTTTCAAAATTTGGCATAGTCTCTACAACAAAAAATCATAAAAATATTCATACCCTTGATGGAATAGTAGAAAAACCTGAAGAAAATATAGCCCCCTCTGATTTAGCTGTTGTGGGAAGGTATATTTTTAACCATAGTATTTTTGCTTTAATTGACTCAAAAAACCCTGGAGTAAATGGTGAAATACAAATTACGGATGCGATAGCAAAGGACATAGATAACTTTTTAGGCTATCAATTTAAAGAAAAAAGATTCGATTGTGGCAGCAAGATTGGATATCTTAAGGCAAATATTGAATTTGGGCTTTCAGACCCAAAACTAAAGGTTGAATTAAAAAAATATCTTAAAGGGTTACAAAATTTATAAGGTAATAAGACAAGTACTTTTCCTGCTCCCTCCAGAGTTTGCACAAAAAGTCTCACATTTTTTTTTAAAAATAATCCCTTTTCCTCAATATGGCAGGAGGAGAACTAAGATTAATGTAAAGGGGATTTCAGTTTTTAATCGAATTGGTTTAGCTGCTGGCTTAGACAAAAATGCTGAACTTATAAATCCTATGCAAAAAATGGGATTTGGTCTTGTTGAGATAGGAACAGTCACTCCAAAACCTCAGCTTGGAAATCCAAAACCCAGACTATTTAGAATTACAGAGAAACAGTCACTCTTAAATAGCTTGGGATTCAATAACAAAGGGATGCAATATGTATTAAAAAAACTTAAGAAACGAACTCCAGATATTTTTTTAGGAGCAAATATTGGTCCTAATAAAACTACCCCACAAAAAGATTTTTTAAGTGATTATCAAAAATGTGTTAAGTGTCTTGGGGATTATGTTGACTATCTGACAATAAATATTTCTTCACCTAATACTCCTGGATTAAGATCTTTTCATGATGTAGAGAACTTCAGAAGACTAATTGCAGCTATTTTGAAGGAGAGAAGTCTTCTGAGAAAAATACCCAAAATCTTTATTAAGTTTTCTCCAGATGAAGAAATTTCTAAATATGAAGAGCTAATTAACGAAATAAATGCATCTTTGGTTGAAGGGGTTATTATTTCAAATACGTCTAATGATTTAGAATTAAAAACAGCTGCTAAGGTTAGCAATTTACCAGGCGGAATATCAGGTAAGCTTTTGGAAAATAAAGCAAATGAAATTTTAAAAATTTTCAAAAAAAATTTAGACTCTTCAAAAATTATTGTTGCGGTGGGTGGTATTTTTGATGTAGATTCTTATAACAAAAAAATTGAACTTGGGGCTGATTTGGTTCAAATCTATACTGGTTTTATATATCAGGGTCCAAACTTAATTAGAGAGTTAATTAGAAATGGCAAGTAAAAATTTAGTAATTGTCGAGTCACCATCTAAAGCAAAAACTATAGGTAAATACTTAGGCAACGAATTTATTGTGAAATCAAGTGTTGGCCATGTGAGACGACTGCCAAGAGGAGCTAAAGCAATTGACAAAGACAAATGGACGGTTAGTTATGAAATTGATCCAAAAAAGGAAAAGGTTGTAAAAGACTTAAAAAAGTCTGCAAAGAACATAGAACAAATATTTCTTGCAACAGACTTGGATAGAGAAGGTGAAGCCATTGCATGGCACTTAAAGGAAATTTTAGGAAAAAAATATTCCTACAAAAGAGTGAGATTTAGTGAAATAACAAAAAACGCCATTAATAAAGCTTTTGAAGCTCCAGGTGATATTGACGATGGTCTTGTAGATGCACAGAAAACTAGAAGGATACTAGATAGAATTGTTGGCTACGATCTTTCAAATGTCCTTTGGCAAAAAATTGGTAGCTATGGGAAATTATCTGCTGGTAGAGTTCAGTCAGTTGCAGTTAAATTAGTTGTTGAGAAAGAAAAAGCTATAAAGTCCTTTTCCCCAGAGGAGTTTTGGGAAATTGAAATAGAAATAGAACATGATAATAGGAAAATCCCACTAAAACTTAATACCAAGAAAAGTGATCTGAGTCTCCGTAACGAAAAGGAGGCAATTGAATTTTGCCAAAAAATACAAGATAAAAAGATAGAAATTATTTCCAATGATATAACCAAGAGAAAGATCCCAGTAAAACCACCTTTTATTACTTCCACTCTTCAGCAAACATCAAGCTCTATCTTGGGTTTCAGTTTGTCAAAAACAATGAAACTTGCCCAAGATTTATACACTGGAGGGTATATTTCTTATATGAGAACTGACTCCCCAAACATCAGTGAATCAGCTAAAGGTAGTTGCAAACAGTTTTTGCTTGAAAATTTTGGAGAAACATACTCAACACCAAGGAACTTTGCAGCAAAAAAAGGCAACACCCAGGAGGCGCATGAGGCTATAAGGCCTACAGATATTCACCTATTAAGTACAGATCTAAGCTTAAGTCAAGATCATAAAAAACTTTACAAACTTATATGGGAAAGATTTGTATCGTCCCAGATGCCGCAACCAGAAATAAATGTAAATAGTATTAGTGCCAAGATTAATGAATTTATTTTTGATACTTCAGTAAGTTCAGTAAGCTTTGACGGATTTTATAAAATAATGCCCCCTGGGAAGAACAGCGGATATGTAGATTATGATTTGTCAGAATTACAAATTGGAAAACTTCAAGAATTATCAAGTTCAAATATGTCTCAACATTTTACTAAACCTCCATCAAGATATTCAGAGGCAAGCTTAGTTAAAGAACTTGAAAAGAAAGGAATTGGAAGACCATCAACTTACCAAGAGATAATTACTAATATTCAAGAAAGAGGCTATGTAAATAGTGAGAGTAAAAGATTGTATGCAACTAAAATAGCAAATCTAGTCTCGGATAGACTGGAAAATTCTTTTGGAAAAATAATGGATTATGGATTTACCGCAGATATGGAAAAAAGCCTTGATGAAATTGCTGAAGGAAATAAAGATTGGAAACAAATTCTCAACAGCTTCTATGAAGATTTTGAAAGTCAGAAAGAAGTTGCCCTTGATTCAATGCAAAGAAATACGCCTATAGATACAAATATTATTTGTGAGTGTGGAAATAAAAGAAATTTTCAATTACGAACAAACCAAAATGGTCAGTTTCTTGGTTGCTCTGGCTACAACATTGAAGATAGTGAGCGACAATGCAAGATTACAAAATCTCTTTTTTCGGTTGACCTTTTTACTGAAGATGACAGCAAGGAGGCAGAAAGCATCTTTAAAAAGTCTAACTGTGAGATATGTGGCTCCTCCATGGATAGCTACATAATTGATGAAAATAATAAAATAGATATTTGCTCTAATTCACCAATATGTCCAGGAACAAAACATCATGTTGGAGAGTTCATTAAGCCTAAAAATACTGATGAGGAGTTAATAGATTGTCATAAGTGTAGCAGCAAGATGGAAATGAAACTTGGAAGATTTGGAAAGTATTATTCATGTCAAAATGATGAGTGTCCTGCTACTAGACAATTGCTTAAAAATGGAGATTTAAAACCTGTTTTCATGGATCCAATTAAAATAGAGGAACTAAAGTGCCAAAAATGTAATGATTACTATTTGCTTAGAGATAGTATGAAGGGACTTTTTCTTGCTGCCTCACAATTTCCAAAAAACAGGGAGACTAGAGCACCACTCATAACTGAAATTAAAAATTTTGTGAATCAGATGCCTGAGAAATATAGTTCTTTTAAATCTGCACCTGATACAGATCCTGAAGGAGATAGTCTTGTCATTCGATACAACAAAAAGAGCAACAATCATTACCTTTCTTCAGAAAAAGGAAGCAAGAAAAAGAAATGGTATTATGTTCATGAAGATTCAATCTGGAAAGAAAAGCTAAGAGATTGAACTATTCTCTTTAATATTTTCCAAAAGATCATAATATAGAAATATGTCTAAGTATCTTGAGCTAGTTGAAATCTCTGAAGGTGTTGTTGTCTTAAGAAGATCTGATTCTAAAGATGCCCCTCTAGTAAAAATTGAATTTTCGCCAGATGTAAAGACTCTACTTAATGGCATGGAATTTGATGTTGCAAAAGAGATGATTAAATCAGGTATTGAGACATTAAATCTAGATGTTAATTCGGAGAATATCGACGAAGAGATGCTTGATGGGCTTATAAATTCGAAAGTATCAAATAGAATTATTCACTAATTTAACTAATGCTTTCCCTTACAATACCAACAGCCCTTCCTTCAATAGAAAAATCTTGGTTGCCCGTAACTTCAATATTTGAATAAGCAGCATTCTCTGGCTTTAAAAATGCTCTATTTCCCTCTTTCTTGAATCTTTTTAGGGTTACTTCATTGTCCAATCGTGCAGCAATAATTTCTCCATTTTCTGCATAATTACAAGACTTAATTCCTACCAAGTCATCTTCTAGGATCCCAGCTTCGATCATGCTATCTCCTTGAACTCTCAAGAAAAAATCAACATTTTGTGTAAGTGGATTATTTGGAATATGTTTTTCAACATTTTCAATAGCAGTAATAGGGGTACCTGCGGCTATTTTTCCAATTAATGGAATTCCTGATAACTGATCGATAAGCCTTATTCCTCTTGAGCTCCCTGGTACTTTTTCAATCACACCCTTTTTAACTAGTGCTTTGATATGTGATTCGGCAGCATTTACTGACTTAAAGTCAAGAATTTCAGCAATTTCAGCACGAGTTGGGGGAAAGCCATTATTTAACAAATGCGCTTTTATTACTTCAAAAACTTTGAACTGTTGATTGGTAAGGTTTAACATGTACTGTAATTATATACAGTTATTGATTTAAATTACAAATTTTATGTCGGTTCTAAAAATAGGTATAAGTTCAAGAGCATTATTTGACCTTAATGACAGTCATGACGTTTATGTAAAACATGGGATTAAAAAATACTCAGATTATCAAAGAAAACATGAAGATAAAAAGCTTCAAAAGGGTGCAGCATTTCAATTAGTTCAAAAATTGTTAGATATGAATACAGCAAAAAGGAAAATTGTTGAGGTCATTTTATTATCACGAAACAGCTCAGAAACTGGATTGAGAATTTTTAATTCTATTGAGAAATATGAGCTTGAGATAGCTAAAGCAGTATTTTCGGGTGGGGAAAGTCCCTTTCCATATGTTGACGCATTGGATATTGATTTGTTTCTTTCTGCTGATATCTCGGATGTTAAACTTGCCATAGAAAACAAGATAGCTGCCGCACACATTTTAACTGAACAGCTTAATCAATCGTCAAGCATGCAACTTAGAATCGCATTTGATGCAGATGCAGTAATTTTTTCTGATGAATCTGAAAAAGTTTTTAAAAAAAAGGGCCTTGAGAAATATCTTGAAAAGGAGGGTAAATCATCTAAGCCAATATCGCCAGGACCTTTCAATAGCTTCCTTAAAAAACTTAATATTATTCAGTCTAAATTTACTGCTGAAAAATGTCCTATAAGAATTGCGATTGTTACTGCAAGAGCAGCACCTGCTCACAAAAGAGTAATTAAAACTCTAAGACAACAAAAAATTCGAATTGACGAGACCTTTTTCTTGGGGGGTCTTCCTAAGGGAAAGTTTTTAAAAGGATTCTCTGCAGATATCTTCTTTGACGATCTTACAGAAAATTGTCAAGAGGCAACTAGTCATGTATCGACGGGTCATGTACCATACGGAATAAATAATTCTAAATGAAAATACTTTGCACTGATCTTGAGGGAACGCTTGCCCCAGAAATATGGAAAGAGATCTCTAAAGAATTTAATATTCCAGAGTTAAATTTCTCTACTAGAGAGATTAAAGATTTCAACAAACTTATGGAGACTAGACTTAATTCTTTACGAAATGCCAAGATTAAATATTCAACCATAAGACAATTCGTCCACACTATTGAGGTTTTTGAGGGTGCAAAAGATTTCTTAAATAGCCTTAAAGATCACTACCAGATTGTTGTTGTTTCAGATACTTTTTATCAACTATGCGAGGGTGTAATAGAAAAACTTGGATCACCTCTTATTTTATGCCATGAGCTTGATGTTGTTGAAAACTACATTCATTCTTATAAGCTCAGACAAGATTATCCAAAAAAAGCTGTTGTAGAGGCATTCCATTCTCTGAACTTCAAATGTTGCAGCATAGGTGATTCCTACAATGATATACAAATGATTGAGGAGTCGGGAGGTGCATTAATCTTTGCCCCAGAAGAAGTTAAAAAAGAATATCCTAATATTCGATCATTTGAAAATTACAACGATTTAAGACAACATCTACTTAATGAATAAATTATCAACAGAAAATTATATTAGGCCAATCTTAAACATGCCTGTCATGGATAATAAGCTTTTACTGCATAGTTGTTGTGCTCCCTGTGCAGGTGAAATAATGGATGCAGTTGCTGCTTCAGGCATAGATACAACCATATTTTTCTATAATCCTAACATTCATCCCAAAGAAGAATACGAAATACGAAAAAATGAAAATATAAGATATGCCAACAAGTTGGGTTTTGATTTTGTAGATGCAGATTATGACAAGGAGAATTGGTTTGAAAGGGTAAAGGGTCTAGAAAATGAGCCTGAAAGAGGCAAGAGGTGTACAGTATGTTTTGATATGAGATTTGAAAGATCAGCATTATATGCTTTTGAGAATAATTTTAAAGTTTTTGCAACAACTCTTGGCATTTCACGATGGAAGGATTTAAACCAAATTAATACGTCTGGTTTAAAAGCTGCAAAAAGATATAATGAGGTACAATTTTGGGATTTTAATTGGCGAAAGCAAGGCGGGTCTGCAAGGATGCTAGAGATCTCTAAGCAAGAAAATTTTTATAAACAAGAGTACTGCGGATGTGTTTATAGTCTGAGAGATACCAATAGGTGGAGAAAGTCTAAAGGCCGCAATATTGTTAAAAGAGGAATAAATTTTTACGAATTAAAAGAATGAAGAAACTACAAGGTGCAGGCTTAAGAGGTCAGTCAGCTGGCCAAACGTCTTTGTCCACTGTAGAACAAGAAGGATCATTAAGATATCTAGGTTACTCGATAGAGGATTTAGCCAAGAATGCAACATTTGAAGAGGTTGCATACCTTCTTTTGCATGGAAAGCTTCCAAAATATGAAGAACTTAAGGAATTTGAGAATGAATTATTTGCTTTAAGAAAAGTCCCTTCTAGCTTACTGTCAGTTTTAGAATCTATTCCAAAAGATGCTCACCCGATGGAGGTCATAAGGACTATTGTCTCTTTTATGGGTGTTATTGAGCCTGAGGTCAGTTTTGATGAACAACTAAAGATAACTAAAAGACTTTTAGGTGTCACTACCTCTGCGATTGTCTATTGGTATAAATTCTCACACCACTCAAGAAAAATAGATCTTCACACAGAAGAAAAATCAATAGCTGCGCATTTTCTGAAATTATTATCAGAAAAAGACGTGCCTGAGCTTAACGCTAAAACATTAGATGTATCGCTTACTCTTTATGCGGAACATGAATTTAATGCCTCTACATTTACAGGGAGAGTATGCGCATCAACAATGTCTGATATTTATTCTTGTTTAACAGGAGCAGTAGGAAGTCTGAGAGGGCCTCTTCATGGAGGTGCAAATGAAGAAGCCATGAAGATGCTTGAGGAGATAAATTCCATAGATGAGGCAAAAAATTATGTTTCTCAAAAACTTGATAATAAAGAAAAAATTATGGGTTTTGGTCATGCTGTATATTCCATAAAGGATCCTAGAAGTAACATTATTAAAGAATATTCAAAAAAATTAAGTTTAGGTCATCCCGATAGGGTCCTGCATGAAGTTGCTGAAGTGATTGAAGACCAAATGTGGAGCATAAAAAAGCTTTTTCCTAATACAGACTTCTTCCATGCACCTGCATATCATTATCTTGGAATACCAACAAAACTTTTTACTCCTCTTTTTGCTATAGCAAGAATAATAGGATGGTCTGCACATATCTATGAGCAAAGGGACAACAATAGAATTATAAGGCCAAGCGCTGACTACATTGGACCCGAAGATAGGGATTGGCTAGATATTGATTCACGATAAAGAAAAAAATGAACGAACCAGTTCTGGAGAAGTTGTCATATTATGCTCTTAACTATGAACCAAATAAAGATTCTTTATTAGAGGCAAAACTTTGTTTTTTTGATTCTTTGGCATGTGCCCTATTATCACTCAGACAAAATAATGTGCAGAAATTTTTAAAATTGCCTTATCTTTCGAAAGGAGAATATAAGGTTATTGGCACAAATATAAAAACAAATATTATTGACTCTGTCTTTTTGAATGGTGCACTAATAAGATGGCTTGATTTCAATGATACATGGCTAGCAAAAGAATGGGGTCATCCCTCAGATAATCTTGGAGCAGTTTTAAGTTTGGTAGATTTCGCAAAAAATAGTAGAAATCTAAAAATCTCTTTCAAAAATCTTTTAGAAAACATGGTTATTGCTCATGAAATCCAAGGTTCACTCGCGATAGAAAATTCTTTAAATGAGGTGGGGCTTGATCATGTTGCTTTTGTAAAAGTTGCATCGGCAGCAGTTACCTCAAGGATTCTTGGACATACCAAACAACAAATGTTGTCTACACTTTCAAATGCTTTCGTTGATGGACAAAGTCTAAGAACATATCGTCATTATCCTAATACTGGAGCAAGGAAAAGTTGGGCCGCTGGAGATGCGTCAGCAAGGGGAGTAAAACATGCATTTATCTCTGAGATAAGCGAAGAAACTTACCCATCTGCCTTATCAGCAGAGAGGTGGGGGTTTAATGATGTCTTGATGCATAAAAGTCCACTTGTTTTAGAGAGAGAGCTAAATTCTTATGTAATGGATAATATTTTGTATAAAGTTTTGTATCCAGCGGAGTTTCATGCACAAACTGCTGCAGAATCTGCCATAAAGATTCATCAACAAATCAAAGGCAGAATTGCTGACATAAAAAAAATTCAGATTTTTACCCAAGAGCCAGGCGTAAGAATTATTTCAAAACAAGGTGAATTAAAAAACTATGCTGACAGAGACCACTGCATTGAATATATAGTTGCATGCTGTCTGATAAACGGAACTTTAGATTCAAATTCGTATTTAGATGAAGTAGCAAACAATCCTTTGATTGATAATTTTCGATCAATAACAAGAACGAATGAAAATGAAGAATATACTAAACTTTATTATGATCTCTCCAAAAGAGCTATTCCAAATAAGGTTATAGTTGAAATGAAAAATGGTGATACCTACTCAGAAGAAATCTTATATCCCCTTGGACATAAAAAAAGAAGAAAAGAAGCTTTGCCACACCTAAACAATAAATTCTTGAATGCTATAAATAATTCAGATCTTGATGCAAAAAACCTCCTTTCTCTCTATAATAACGACCTTGAAAAGATTGATATAGATGAAGTCTTAACAAATATTTTTAGATAAGTATGTCAGGTAATAGTTTTGGAACAATTTTTAAAGTTACAACATTTGGTGAAAGCCATGGTGTAGCAATGGGTGCAATTATAGACGGCTGCCCTCCTAATATTGAAATATCCGAAAAAGATATTCAGAAAGAACTAGATAAGAGAAAGCCTGGACAGTCTGCATATGTCACTCAACGTAATGAATCTGATGCTGTTGAAATCTTATCGGGTGTATTTGAAGGGAAGACAACTGGTACTCCGATTGGCCTAGTTGTTAAAAATCAAGATCAGAGATCTAAAGATTATGAAAATATCAAAGATAAATTTAGACCAGGACACGCAGATTTTACATACTTTAAAAAATATGGAATTAGAGATTATAGAGGTGGTGGAAGAGCAAGTGCCCGAGAGACTGTAATGAGAGTGGCAGCAGGTGCAATAGCTAAGAAGACTTTACGAATGTTTGGGGTAGAAGTATTTGGCGGAGTGGTGCAAATAGGACAAATTTGTGCCGATAGTATTAATCTTGATGACGTGTACAGCAACAGCTTTTTTTTTACTGATAAAAGCAAGATTTCTGAACTTGAGCAGTTTTTTAAAAATCTGATGGAAGCACAGGATTCTATTGGTGCAAAGATTTTGATAAAGGTAAAGGGTGTAGGTCCTGGTCTTGGAGCACCAGTATTCTCAAAGCTTGATGCTGAACTAGCAAAAGCTGTAATGAGCGTTAATGCAGTAAAGGCTTTTGAGATTGGAGTAGGTGCAGATGTTGTGACAATGCGCGGATCTGAAAACAATGATGAAATAAGCAAAGAAGGTTTTAAAACCAATAATTCGGGTGGAATTCTTGGGGGTATTTCAAACGGTGAGGATATTGATGTATTTGCCTCAATTAAACCAACCTCAAGTATTTCAAAAAACTCTAAAACTGTCGATATTAAGAATGAAGAAGTTGATATAGCGATAAAAGGAAGGCATGACCCTTGCGTAGGTTTAAGGGCTACCCCAATTCTTGAATCAATGGTTGCAATTACCGTTCTAGATCAGCACTTAATAGATAGAGCTCAATGTGGAGATGTTAAAAGAGACTGACAAAATAATTTTTTTGGAAGCTCCTTTTTTAAAACCAAAGGATCTTACTCTTGAGACAACAGATGTTATATCGGTTGAACCTAATATTCAGAATGATTTAGTCGCTGGTATTTTTATAATAGCTTTATTTCTTTTATTTGTTTTTTCAAGCTCCTCAAAACCAAACAAGAAACTAAATAAAGCTGAAAGAAAGCTGCATTCAAGTAGCAAATCACTTCACCCGAAAGGAAATGATATTAGTGCAGATGTTGTTAAACAGAAACTTGATTTTGCATTAGCACTTATTGATACAGGAGATAAACGAAAAGCTCGATTAACAATTAATAAAATTAAGTCCCTAAATCTGAATACTTCACAAAAAAAACTATTAAAAAAATTACAAGCAAAGCTAAAATGACAGCAAGATTTTTTTGTCAACTTGAATATGATGGGTCTAGTTACAAGGGTTTTCAGGCACAGAAAAGCACTAAAAAAACAATACAGTACGAGGTTGAACATGCATTAGCAAAAGTTGCTGATCACGAAATAAATATCGTTTGTTCTGGTAGAACTGATGCTGGTGTGCATGCGGTAAACCAGATTTTTCACTTTGATACTACAGCTGAAAGAGATATTGATTCTTGGATAAGAGGAGCAAATGCAAACCTACCAAATAATATCTCTTTGATAAATTTTTTTAATGTAGAAACTGATAGCCATGCAAGGTTCGATGCAATTTCAAGAGAATATATTTACTTAATAACAAACTCAGACTTTAAGCCAGCAATTCATAACAATAAAACGCTTTGGGTAAGAAGAGAATTAGATGTAAAAGGAATGAATGATGCCGCAAAACTATTAATTGGAGAGAAAGATTTTAGTTCATTTCGTGCCACAGGCTGCCAATCAAAACATTCAGTTAGGAAAATATATGAGGCAGAAGTACGACAAGACAATGATTTAATTTCATTTCGGATTAAAGCAAATGCTTTCATGCTAAATATGGTAAGGATAATAGTTGGAACACTTCTGGCAGTAGGTCGTAATGAAAAGTCTTTATCTGACTTTGCAAATATTATTGAAGCAAAAGATAGAAAGAGATCTGGGAAAACTGTTGATCCATTTGGGTTGTATTTTATGGGACCAGAGTATAATTACTTAAGTTATAAAAAAAATAGGATTTTTAAATGAACTGGATCAAAGATTTATTACCTAATATTAAAAGAAATCTCTCTGAGAGGTTTGGTGATGACAAAGATAGTAAGGTTCCTGAGGGACTTTGGAAATCATGCCCAAGTTGTGGTTCAATTCTTTATCTTCCTGAACTCAGCAAGAATTCGTATGTGTGTTCAAAATGCACTTACCATTTCAAAACTTCTGTAGCTGAAAGAATTGAAATAACTTTTGATCAAGATTCTTTTAAGTCTCTTAATTCTAAAGAGGATTTCAAAGATCATCTCAACTTTGTCGATACAAAGAAGTATAAAGATCGCTTCATCGAGGCACATTCAAAATCTGGCTCCGATGAGGCGCTAACAATTGGTATTGGAAAAATTAAAGGCAAGGAGGTTATGTGTGCGCTTTTTGAATTTAATTTCTTGGGTGGCTCAATGGGAGCTATTGTTGGGAAAAGATTTAATCATGCTGTTGAGCAGGCAGTTAAAAGAAGACTTCCATTCATTTGCTTTTCAACTAGTGGAGGAGCACGAATGCAGGAATCACTAATATCATTATTTCAGATGGGAAAAACTGCTGCTTCCGTAAAAAAACTAAAAAAAGAACAAATACCTTTCCTATCAATTTTAGTTGATCCTTGCTATGGAGGGGTATCAGCAAGCTTAGCTATGTTGGGAGATTTAATAATTTCTGAACCAAAAGCTCGCATTGGTTTTGCTGGCAAAAGGGTCATACAGGATACAGTTAAGGAAGAATTGCCTGCAGATTTTCAGACCTCAGAAAAATTACTTGAAGCAGGTTTTATTGACAAAATTGTTAATCGAAAAGATCTTAGAGACTTCATTGAAAAAATGTTGATTATTTTGTCGTGAAAATATTTATCAAAAATTTCCTCGGCGTTCTTATATTATTGACAATTATTTACATCGTTTTCCTGGGCTTCAATATTTTTAAATTTTTAAATCAAAGCGATGATTTGATTTCAGTAACGGATTACAAGAATACAATCGAAGAGTACAAGGATAATGTAAATGATATTTACTCAGAGCTTGAAGACATAAAAATTGTCAGTGAAAATAGCTCGATCAGGCTTAATTTTGATGGAACCCCAGTATCTTGGGTGCTAATCTTGAAACAGGATAAAGAAACAAAAGAACTTGAAGCTATAAGAGAGGAGCTTATGCAAAATGGCTTTAACTCTTTCATTTTTAATGAAATGCTTCATGTTGGACCTTATCTTAATAAGACTAAATTTGAGAAGGTTAGACAATTGCTCAAAGAGGAACTCGGTATAATTTCTGTCAATATAGAGCAATGGAATTAGCAACTTTTAGTGTTTTAGATATTGTTCTTATAACTGGATTATTATTGCTTCTTTTTAGAGCTTACAAAAATGGGGCTTTAAATGAATTGGTTTATCTTTCTGTCGCCTCTTTGTACGTGTATGTTGTTTTAAATAATCTTAATGCAGTATTCAACATCTTTGATGAGAATGGGTTTGAATTTGCAAGATCATTATATAATGTATTTGTATTGATCTTTGCTGTAGCTGGATTACCAATAATTAACTTCTTTTTGAGCTTATATGTTCCAAAGGTTAAGGGGAGCATAAATCTAATTTCAGGTTCATTACTTACTGTACTTAGATATATGCTTTTAATGTTCTTCGTTTTACAAATATTCCCTTTTTTTAATGATTACGATATTGTTAATGAATCGTTTATTGTTAGGATATTTTCAACCTTTTTTTTGGGGATATTCATATACCTTTTTTAATTTATGTGTGGAATAGTTGGTGTTGTACAAAGTGAAGATTGCTTTACAGAGCTTTATGATAGCCTCCTTATGCTCCAGCATCGTGGCCAAGATGCAGCGGGAATAACCATATGCGAACAAGATCACTTGCATTCAAGGAGAGCAAAAGGGCTTGTTCGAGAAGTTTTTAACCAACAACATTTTAATAGGCTCAAAGGTACATATGGTATAGGGCATGTAAGATATCCAACTGCAGGAGCAAATTCAAAAGAATACGCCCAACCAATGTATGTGAATTCTCCTTATGGAATAGCGCTTGCACACAACGGAAACCTTTCAAATACTTCTGAGCTGGCTGAAGAATTGTTTCATGATGATTTGAGGCATATAACAACAAATTCTGATTCAGAGGTGCTTTTAAATATACTTGCTCACGAACTTTCAAAGTTTAAAGAGAACGACCCAAGCCCTGAAATATTTTTTAATGCTGTTACAAATACATTTCAAAGATGTATTGGAAGTATTAATGTTGTTTCAATAATTACGGATTTTGGTTTATTAGCATTCAGAGATAAAAATGGAATACGACCTTTATCTCTTGGTTCAAGACTTAATTCAAAAGGCAGCAAAGACTATATGATTGCATCTGAAAGTGCGGCATTTTCATCATCAAATTACAGTCTAGAGCGTGATATCTTGCCTGGCGAAGCAATTTTTATTACTTTTGAAGGAGAAATATTTTCTAAGCTTTGCGTGGAGGAATCTAGATTATCTCCTTGCCTTTTTGAATACGTTTATTTTGCCAGACCCGATTCAATTATTGATCGAGTAAGTGTTTATGAAGCAAGACAAAATATGGGACGAAAACTGGGCGAGAAAATAAAGAAATGTATACCTCCAAACGAAATAGACGTTGTGATACCTATCCCAGAGAGTTCGATTACATGCGGCACACTTGTTGCACAAGTTCTTGGGAAAGAAATTGCTTACGGATTTGTAAAAAATAGATACGTTGGTAGGACGTTTATAATGCCTGAACAAGGTCAAAGAAGGCAATCGGTAAGAAGAAAACTCAATCCAATTGGAAAAGAATTCAAAGATAAAAACGTACTTTTGGTTGATGACTCAATTGTTAGAGGCACCACAATGAAAGAAATTGTTCAAATGGCTTATGATGCCGGTGCTAAAAAAGTTTCAGTTGCTTCTGCGGCAGCTAAGATATTGTTTCCAAATGTTTACGGCATAGATATGGCTGCAAAATCGGAATTAATTGCATCAGGAAAGTCTAATGAAGAAATAAAAACGTACTTGGGTTGTGATAATTTAGTTTATCAAGATTTGGAGGACTTAATTGCATCAGTGAAAGATTTGAATCCAAATTTAGATGATGTTGAAAGATCAATATTTGACGGTCATTATCTTACCGAAATTTCAGAAAGTTATCTTAACAAATTAGAGGAAGAAAGAGGCTCTAAGATTTGACCTCCTCAATGTTAAGGTGAGATATATCCAAACCTCGAACTTTTTTTAAGTAGTCTTCAATCTCGTTAAAATTCATATATCTAAAAACTTCTGAAGACATCGAGTTTAAATCTATCATGTATTCGTTGTACTCATCTATACTTGGAATACGCCCAAGCAGTGAGGAGATTGCGGTAACTTCTGATGAGGCAAGGTACACATTCGCACCATCACCCATTCTGTTAGGAAAGTTTCTTGTAGAAGTCGATACCACAGTAGCATTGTCTTCAGTACGTGCTTGATTACCCATACACAATGAACAGCCTGGTATTTCCAATCTTGCGCCAGCATCTTTAAATATTTCATAGTAACCCTCTTCAGTAAGCTGATGTTCATCCATTCTGGTTGGGGGAACTATCCATAGCTTGGATTTAGACTTTCCATATTTCTCAAGTAATTTTCCTGCAGCTCGAAAATGGCCAATATTTGTCATGCATGAGCCAATAAAACCTTCATCAACAATATCACCAGCAACTTTGCTTAAGGCCTTTATGTCATCAGGGTCATTAGGGCATGCAAGAAGAGGTTCTGTAATTTCATCAAGAGGTATTTCTATGATTTCTGCGTACTCAGCCCCACGATCTGCCTCAAGCAGGACCGGTTCTTCGATCCATTTTTCCATTTCTCTTGCTCTTCTTTCTAATGTCTTTGGATCATGATAGCCATCAGAAATCATCCACCTTAACAGGGTTATATTTGATTTTAGATATTCAATAATTGGTTCTTTATCTAACTTGACTGTGCATCCAGATGCAGATCTTTCAGCGGAGGCATCAGAAAGTTCAAAGGCTTGCTCAATTTTAAGATTCGGAAGCCCCTCAATTTCAAGACATCTGCCTGAGAAAATGTTTTTTTTCGTTTTCTTATCCAAAGTAAGTAGGCCTTGCTTAATTGCATAGTAAGGAATTGCATGGACTAAATCTCGAATAGTAATTCCTGGATTCATACTTCCAGTAAACCTAACAAGTACAGATTCCGGCATTTCAATTGGCATTACACCTAGGGTTGCGGCAAAAGCCACCATTCCAGAACCTGCAGGGAAGCTTATCCCTATAGGAAAACGTGTATGACTGTCACCTCCAGTACCAACAGTATCTGGAAGGAGCATTCTGTTAAGCCATGAATGAATAATTCCATCCCCAGGCCTCAAAGAAACGCCACCTCGATTAATAAAAAAATCAGGTAAAGTTCTATGAGTATCCAAATCTACTGGTTTTGGATAAGCTGCTGTATGACAAAAAGATTGCATTACCAGATCAGATGAGAACCCTAGACATGCAAGTTCCTTTAGCTCATCTCTTGTCATCGGTCCAGTAGTGTCTTGTGAACCAACTGTTGTCATTCGAGGCTCACAGTATTCTCCTGCTTTTACACCCTCTGTACCACATGCTTTTCCAACCATCTTCTGAGCTAATGTAAAATTAGTGCTAATCGAACTACTCTCTCCATATCTTCGAAATTTATCTGAGGGTGGTAACTGTAGTTTTTCCCTAGTTTTATCTGTTAGCTGTCGGCCGATAATTAAATTTATTCTACCGCCAGCTTTAACTTCATCAAAAATAACATCACTACCAAGCTTAAATTCTGATATTTTTGATCCTGAGACCTTATCTTTGATAATTCCATTGTAAGGTTCAAGGACAATATCTTGTCCGTGTTCAAGTTGATCAATATCTAGTTCAAGTGGAAGAGCGCCTGAATCCTGTAGAGTATTGTAAAAAATAGGTGCAATTTTCCCACCAAAGCAAAAACCACCAGTTCTCTTAGCAGGAATGTATGGGATGTTTGACCCCATGTGCCATAAGAGAGAATTTACAGCAGATTTTCTTGAAGAGCCTGTACCCACAACATCGCCAACAAATACTAACTGTGTGTTATCTTTTTTTAGAGCCTCTAGCTCGGCCAGCGGATTTTTTATATTCTCAGAAAATTTTAAGAAGGCTTGCGCATGTAGTGGAATATCTGGCCTTGACCATGCTTCTTTGGCTGGAGAAAAATCATCGGTATTGGTCTCCCCATTAACTTTAAAAACTTTGAGATTTATTTGCCCTGGTAAATTAGCTCTCTTTTCAAACCATTTTGCATCAGACCATGAGTCAACTACAGCTTGGGCAAATTGATTATTTTTCCTCAGTTCAAAGATTTCATTAAAAGAATCATAAACTAAAATCATATTTTCAAGAGCTTTTGCCACATCTCCTTGGTAGTCACTTTTTTTAAGCAGCTCAACCAGAACCTCAACAGAGTACCCTCCCAACATTGTTCCCAGCAAAAATATCGAATGCTGAGGGCTTATTAAGTCTGAACTTACTTTGTTTAGTGCTATATCTTTTAAAAATGCTGCCTTAATAAATGAGGCTTCATCTACACCAGGAGGAACTTCATTTTCAATAAGTATCAAATCTTTTTCTGTTGCTTTATTGGTTTCAAATGCTTTTACAATCTCTTCAGTTTGATTCACATTCAAGGGAAGTGGAGGAAGTTTTTGCTCTTCTCGAGTTTTTTTGTCTTTATAGTAATCTTGAAGCATTTTTCTTTTAAAATTTGCCCATAATTCTACATCTAAGTTAATGTAATAGAAATAATGAAAAGAGATTATCTGAAAAAAACTCCTTGCATTGGTATATGTTCTACTACTTATGGTGATCAAATTTGTCGAGGGTGCAAAAGATTCGCACATGAAGTTACTGGTTGGGTTAAATATGGTGATGCTGAAAAAGATATCGTCAACAAACGATTAGAACAATTCAAAACCACTATTCTTCAAGAAAAATTCGAAATTATAGACGCTGAAAAATTTAAAGAATTTCTTCGAGAAGCAAAGATTCTTTTCAATCAGGAGCTAAGTCCTATTTGTTGGATCTTTGATTTGCTTAGAGCCTCCTCTCATGATGATCTTAACCTTGAGAGTTTTGGAATTAAAGTTAAAGAACAATTTTCTGACCACACTCTATTGGAACTTAAAGATTTGATTAATAGAGAGTTTTTTGACCTCTCTGTTGCTCATTATGATAGATATATCAATAACAGTTTCACTTAGTATTTGGAATTTCACTAATTTTAGTAGTATATCTTTTTGACTTTATTTCTCGTTTCATTCTCCAAGTATTTCTAAAACCTTGAATGCCAAAAGATGCCCTAGATATTTCTTTAAGATTTATCTCATCTACAATCTGCATTAAATTTTCACTTTTTATACTATCTTGTGATTTACCAAATAGATTCATTTGATAACCGAAACTATCAGTAAAATTGCTTAATAAAACGCCTGCTTTTGAGTAGGTGTAACCCTCTCTGTAAATATTTTCCAGTATTTGATTAGCGCTTTTTATAATAATTCTGGAATCATTTGTAGGATGAACTAATTCTATAAATTTTGATGCATATATCTGCCTTACCTTTTCATTAAAAGGATTTGACCTAATAAATGCAGTCACTGTGCGGCATTTTTGATTTTCAAATCTTAGCTTTTCTGCTGCCCGTCCAGCATGAAAGCTAATAGCTTCCCTCAACACTCTCTTCGCTCTTATTGAGCGGCCAAAGCTTCTACTAACCATAATCTGCTTTTTAGGTTCCAACATATTTTCTGAACCTATACAAGCTTGACCTCGGAGCTCTCTAATAGTTCTTTCTAAAACTACACTAAAGTTATTGCCTGAGAGGCGCGGATTAAAGTTTCTTAACTCTAGCGCATTATCTATGCCAATATCTTTTAAATTTTTTTCCATTCTTTTGCCAATACCCCAGATTTTTTCTGTATTTATATTCTTTAAGAAGTGCTTTATTGTGTTTTCATCTTTTAATATCACTACGCCTTCGAAACGGCTATCATCCTTTGCCATTTTATTTGCAAGTTTGGCTAATGTTTTAGTAGGGGCGATACCTATGCTTACCGGAATACCAATCCATTCCCTTAACCTTCGTTTGCAGTCAAATGCAAACCTTACTAAGTCAATATTTTTCTCATAAGACTTTAGATTTAGGAAGGCCTCATCAATGCTATATATATCTATTTCAGGGCATGACTCCATCAGTATATTCATGACCCTATTTGAGATATCTGCATAAAGTTCATAATTTGAGGAGAAAACAACACCTCCATTATTTAGATAGTTATTTTTTACTTCATGCCATGGCTGTCCCATTATGAGTCCCATTTTTTTTGCCTCAGGGGATCTGGCAATTACACAGCCATCGTTATTGCTCAACACAACAACAGGCTTGTTTTTCAGATCTGGTCTAAATATTTTTTCACATGAAGCATAGAAGCTATTGCAGTCAACTAAGGCAAACATCAGTACATATTGATTGATGAAGTGACAACTCCAAGAATCTCGAAATCTAATACCTGTTCTATATCAATAGATCTATTTTTATGACAATTGGTAACAAGTAATTTCTTCTCGGTAATCATGATTTCTCTGCACAAAAACTCGCCCTCAACACAAGCCACGATAATATCACCATTCTTGGCTTTTAAGCTCCTATCTATAACCAGTATGGCATTATGTTTGATACCAGATAGGAGCATATCATTGCCTTTGAAGCGCATCAGAAATGTAGAGCTTGATCTTTGAATTAGTAGCTCGTTCATGTTTATAGGGTTTTCTACATAGTCTCCAGCTGGGCTAGGAAAACCAGAATGCTTTTGCTTTTTGTGGAGAAAGTTATCCTCACCCTTCTTAACTGGAATCATAAAAATACTGTATATATATACAGTATATTACATTACTTTTTCAGATTAGAAAAGACTTTAGCTCAAAGTGAGTTTGGTCGTATTCAAACACCCAACCTTCATCCTCCCAACTACCTAAGACAACTTTTGTCGAGCCATTAACAGCCTGGCTAACCTCTGGCCTATGGGTATGACCATGGACGAGAATATCGGCTTTGTGGGCAATAATGGCGTTGGAAATCGCATCGGGATTTGAATCCATAATATTTTCTGGTTTGTTGCTGCTTTTTTCAATGCTCTCAGCACGAAGGTCTTGAGCGTATTTAATCCGCTCTTTCAAAGGTTTTTGTAAGAACTTTTTTTGCCAAGCCTTTGATCGTAGTTCTTTTTTTAGATTTTGATATTCGATGTCATCTGTGCAAAAGGCATCACCATGTGCAATTAAGATACGATGATCATTTTTTTGTATCAATGTCTTATCTTTGAGGATTTGTACGCCAGTATCCTCCTCAAATTTTTGGCCAATGAGAAAATCTCTATTGCCATGTAAGAAAAAAATTTTAAGATTATTTTTAGTTGCAGTTTTAAGTTGACGTTTGATTTCAAGATTGACTAGCTCATCGTCATCATCACCAACCCAGTATTCAAAAAAATCACCCAAAATATAAAGAGCTGTATATTTTTCTTGAGCGGATTCAAGAAAATCAAAGAAAGCAAATGTTTTTTTATTTTCAATTGGTTCAAGGTGTAAGTCAGATATGAAGGCCACAGACATGTTTTCATCATAAACTTTTTTAAAATTATGACCAAATAAGATATAGCTCACTTTGGTGTGAGCGATTTGTAATTTTTTTTGGAACCTATCTTAGACTAATTTTATTTCACCAACAGCCATTCTGCCTTTGTGTTCCTCAACTGTAAATTCAACATTGTCATTTTCTTCTAATGTTTCTAGACCGCATTTCTGCAGTGAGCTGATGTGAACAAAAACATCTTTTGAACCGTCTTCGGGTGCAACAAATCCATATCCTTTGGCATTGTTAAAAAATTTAACTACTCCTTTTTGCATTGCATCTCCTTATCACTTAAGACACAGTACAGGAAATGAGGATTATGTCCACTGTTTAGTAAAATAATGCTGCTTTCTTTGTAATACAGACACTAAAATTTAACAATTTTAAGGTTTAAGCATGACCAATGCTGTAGAAAGTCATGAATAAAATGCCTGTCACAAGTGTGCCTACAACTAATACGAGATAATCAACTATTGTTACTGCAGCAAGCTTTTTCCAAGATTGGTCACTGCTGGTTTTTTTGAAAGCTGAAATTTTAAAAAGAATAAAAGTGACTATAAAAACAACTCCGCCTAAAACGAATATTCCCATAAATGTTATTATACACCTGAATTAAAGTGGCTCCCCGAACTGGGCTCGAACCAGTGACCCACTGATTAACAGTCAGTTGCTCTACCAACTGAGCTATCGGGGAACGAATTTGAAATTATATACAACTATTCATAAATAAAAAACTATGACGAACTTTAAGGTAGTAGCAGATTTTCAACCAACAGGTGACCAGCCCAAGGCAATAAAAAAAATATGTAAAAACCTAAATGATGGCCTGCTAAACCAAACTTTACTTGGAGTAACTGGTTCGGGGAAAACATATACCATTGCAAAGGTCATAGAGAAGACTCAGAGACCGGCTATCATCATGGCTCCAAATAAAACATTGGCTGCACAACTATATGGAGAATTCAAAGAATTTTTTCCAGATAATAGAGTGGAATACTTTATTTCTTACTATGATTATTATCAGCCTGAGGCATACGTACCTTCATCTGATACTTATATTGCAAAAGATGCCAACATTAATGAACACATAGAGCAGATGAGATTATCTGCAACAAAGGCATTGATTGAATCCAACGATACGATTGTTGTGGCCTCAGTCTCTGCTATATATGGTTTAGGTGATCCAAAATCCTATCTAAAAATGATTCTTAATTTAAGTCGTGGTGAGGTCGTTAATCAAAGAGATATTCTGAGACAATTATCTACTATGCAGTACTCAAGAAATGATTTAGATTTTCAAAGGTCAAATTTTCGAGTCAGGGGTAATATCATTGATATTTTTCCTGCTGAAGCTGAAAAAGAAGCTGTTAGAATTGAGCTCGATTTCGATAAAGTTCAAGAAATTTCATATTTTGACCCTTTAACAGGTGCCATTATAACGGATGTTCCCAGGGTCACTATTTTCCCCAAAACACATTATGTTACTCCAAGACAGACCATTGAAAATGCTATAGAGCAAATTGGAGATGAACTTGAGATTCGTTTAAAAGAGTTGAAAGCTAGTAATAAACTTCTCGAGGCTCAAAGGCTTGAAGAAAGAACTAATTATGATTTAGAAATGCTTGGTGAGTTGGGATTTTGCAATGGTGTGGAAAACTACTCACGATATCTTTCTGGCAGGAAATCTGGTGAAGCGCCTCCTTGTTTATTTGATTACATTCCAAAAGACGCCATTGTTTTTGTGGATGAGTCTCATGTTTCTGTACCTCAAATCGGTGGGATGTTTAAAGGTGATCGGTCTCGAAAAGAAACCTTAGTTGAATACGGTTTTCGATTACCTAGTGCATTGGACAATAGACCATTAAGATTTGAAGAGTGGAATAATATAGCTCCACAAAGAGTCTTTGTGTCAGCAACTCCAGGAAAGTGGGAAGAGGAGTATTCAGATTCAAAGGTAGAGCTTCTTGTGAGACCAACAGGATTAGTTGATCCACAAGTTGAGATCCGAGAAGCAAGACTACAGGTTGAGGATGTCCTTGAAGAAGTAAAGAAAGTAACAGCAAAAGGTTTCAGGACTCTTATCACAACCCTAACGAAGAAAATGTCAGAGGATCTAACTGAATTTATGCATGAAAAAGGCATTAGAGTCAGATACATGCACTCTGATATAGACTCAGTAGAAAGAGTCGAAATTCTGAGAGACTTGAGGTTGGGCATGTTTGATGTGCTTGTTGGTATCAACCTTTTAAGAGAGGGTTTAGATTTGCCTGAGGTTGGTTTAGTTGCTGTGCTTGATGCAGATAAAGAGGGCTTCTTAAGATCTGAGGGATCACTGATACAAACCATAGGCAGAGCAGCAAGAAATGTTGAAGGAAAAGCTATTTTGTACGCCGATAAAGAAACTGGTTCAATTAGCCGTGCTTTAAAAGAAACTGACCGCAGAAGAGAAATACAAAATAAATACAACAAAAAACATGGCATCACACCAAAAACTGTGACCTCAAGGATAAAAGATGTTATGGAGGGGGCAAGACAGCTCAAGGAACAGAAGAAAACTAAGATTAAAAATGGAAAAGAATATGATGTCTCTAGTATTTCCTATCACAACATCGGAAGTGAAATAAAAAAACTTGATAAGCTTATGAGAAATTCTGCTAAAGAGCTAGATTTTGAAGCAGCTGCAGAGTATCGTGATCTCATTAAGGAGCTAAAAGAAAAGATACTAATTAATAAGGCATAATGGCAAAAATCATTCTCCTTGAGGGAGACGAAGTTTATAGTAACCTTGATAAAGCCAGGCTCTTTGGTGATGCAAATTTTGCTTTTGAATCAAAATATATTTTTTCCGTAGTCCTGAAAAAAAACCCCACTGCAAACCTTCTTCATAACATCAGAGACATCCTTTCTGCGAACAAACTAGCTATCAAGCCAAACTTAGTATTCTCTCCAAGGGTAGGCACTCAGAGTTCTTGGTCAAGTAAAGCTCAAGACATCTTGGAAAACATAGGAATAAGTGAGGTTGTGCGAATAGATCGATTTAAAGCGTTTAGAGCAAATAAAAAAAATCTCTCGCTAATAGAGGAAAAGGTTTTTGACCGTATGACTGAATCAAAGTTTTTTAGCTTGATGGAAACAAAGGATATGTATAAGAATCTTAAAGAAAGGAAACTAGAAATATTTAATATTCATGAAGATCATGGCCTTTTAGATCAGCTTAACGAACAGAAAGGACTTGCCTTGAATGAATATGAAATCAACCACTTAAATAAATTATTCAATAACCTATCACGAGGAATTTCTGATGCCGAGCTCATGATGTTCGCACAAATTAATTCAGAACATTGTCGACACAAGATTTTTAGATCTAGTTGGCAGACAGACATCCCATTTGCTTACGACAGTTTATTTGATGCAATTAAGTCGACTACTAAAATTGATATGAAACACATTCTCTCCGCATATCATGACAATTCAGCAGTGTTAGCATCATTCTCAAAAAATCTCCTTGAAATAGGAGGGAATAACGTCTTTAAGGAATTTTCAGAAAATGTTCACACCACAATTAAAGTCGAAACGCATAATCATCCTACAGGCATATCTCCTTTTGAAGGAGCTGCGACTGGAAGTGGAGGAGAAATAAGAGATTGTTCAGCAACTGGAAGGATTGCAAGACCAAAGGCAGGTTTTACAGGTCTAACACTCTCTCATCTAAAACTTGGCCAGAAGATGGAGACATGGGAAACAGCTGATAACGGTCCAAATTACTTAGCATCACCGAAGCAAATTATAAATGATGCTCCAATCGGCTCAGCCTCATATAACAATGAATTTGGTCGACCAAATATTTTTGGATATTTCAGAACTCTAGAATACAAAAATTTTGGTTTCCATAAACCAATTATGCTCGCTGGTGGCATTGGATCTATAAAAGAAACACTTGTGCAAAAAGGACAACCAAAAGTTGGAGACAAAATTATTGTTTTAGGTGGTCCTGCAATGTTGATTGGATTGGGTGGAGGCTCAGCAAGCTCTATTAAAGACTCAAAAAATCAGGATTCAGATTTTGCATCAGTCCAACGTTCAAATCCAGAAATGCAAAGACGTGCCCAACAAGTCTTGGATAAATTTATGGCCAGAAGCTCTAAAAATCCAATAAATTTCATTCACGATGTTGGTGCCGGCGGCATATCAAATGCTATACCTGAATTGGCAAAAGATGCAGACCTAGGTGCAAAAATTAATCTTGAAGATATTGATATTGCCGACCCCTCGATGTCTCCTATGGAAATATGGTGTAACGAATCTCAAGAAAGATATGTTTTTTCAATACCCGAGAATAAATTACCTGCTTTAGAACATATTTGTAAAAGAGAGCGTTGCCCTTATTCAGTTGCTGGTAAATTCACTGAAGAAAAAAAATTAGTTATCTCCTATAAAGGGAAAGAAGTAATAAATCTTGCACTTGATGACCTCTTTAAGGATATACCACTACCCAAACTTATGGCTCAAGATTTCGATAAATTAACTGATAAAGAAACCTTGCCACATGATAATTTAGGCAAACATTTTAAGAATATTCTTAAATATCCAGCTGTAGGTTCAAAAAAGTTTCTCATAACTATTGGCGATAGAACTGTAAATGGTTTGGTATATCGAGATCAATTCATAGGCAATAAGCAAATTCCAGTATCTGATTATGCGGCAACGCTTGATTCTTATGATGCTTACTCAGGCCAGGTTTTCTCATTAGGAGAAAGACCAGCAATTGCTATTGAGAATCCAGAGGCTTCATCAAGGATGGCACTAGCCGAGGCAATTAATAACATTAGTGGGGTAAAGCATGAATCATTAGCGAGAATTGCATTTTCTGCAAACTGGATGAGTTCGTCAAAGACTAATGATGAAAAAGGAGATTTATTGAGAGGGGTTCAGGCTTGTGCTAACTTTGCAGATACTCTGGGTGTTTCTATACCTGTAGGAAAGGACTCATTGTCGATGAATGTTACCTGGAAAGAAGGTACAAAAATTAAATCTGTAAGATCACCAACGACCCTTAATGTATCAAGTTTTTCAAATGTTCGAGATTTAAGAAAAAGTGTTACTCCTCAGCTTTCAAAAAAAGATTCACTTCTATTGCATTTATGGACAAATAAATCTGATTTTAGAATGGGAGGCAGTTGCCTTTATCAAAGTTATGGGCTTTTCGGAGGGCCCACACCAGATATAGACGACCCAAATCTTTTTAAAGCCCTCTTTGAGGCTGTGCAAGAACTTCTTACTAAAAAACATATTCTGGCTCTGCATGACATTTCAGATGGGGGGTTACTTGTAGCACTCTTTGAAATGGCGTTGTGTAGTGATCAAGGAATTGATTTAGATTTAAATTTGTCAGATAAAGAAAAAATCATACCAAAACTTTTTTCTGAGGAATCTGGTCTTGTTATTGAGGTAGAAAAAAACAACCTTCCAAGCATTAAAGACGAGCTCAATGAAAAAGGCATATTTTTTGATGAAATTGCTCAAAAAAATAATGAACATCAGATACGGGTTAAAAATTTTAATGAGGTCTTATTTGAAGAGGGAATCTATAAACTCTATGACTATTGGGACGATGTGTCATTCAAAATCCAAGCTCAGCGTGATAATCCTGAAACTGCTACCTCTGAAAGAAAAGCATTTAAAAAATTTGATCGTTTTTTAACTCCAAAAATTAATTTTGCTGTTCCAGCGATAACTCAGAAACTCTTTTTAAGTAAACCGAAAATTGCTTTGTTGCGTGAACAGGGGATAAATGGTCACTATGATATGGCTGCAGCCTTAATGGCAGCTGGCTTTGAAGTAAATGACGTACATCTAAGTGAGGTTGGGACAAAAATTAAGTCTTTTGATGAGTTTATTGGGTTAGTTGTCCCAGGGGGGTTCTCTTATGGTGACGTCTTAGGTGCTGGCAAGGGTATGGCTAAAACTATTCTCAATAAGAACAAAATGAAAAAAATCTTTCGAGATTTCTTCAGCAATCCAAAGAAATTTTCTTTAGGGGTATGTAATGGATGCCAATTTTTATCAGGATTAACTGATATTATTCCAGGGTCAACAACTTGGCCTTCTTTTCAAAGAAATATTTCAAATCAATATGAATGTCGTCTTGTCCAGCTAAAAATTAATCATTCTCCATCTATTTTCTTAGAGGGCATGGCCGATAGTGTTATTCCGGTCATGGTTTCGCACGGTGAGGGGAGAGCATCTTTTGATAGCAAAGTGAGAAACAAAGTGCTTGAGTATGTTGACCCTAAACATCAACCAACCAGTGTTTATCCATTTAATCCAAATGGTTCTGCTGAGGGTATTGCAGGTGTTTGTAATGAAGATGGAAGAGTGATGATTATGATGCCTCATCCTGAAAGAACATTCTTGACTAAACAGTATTCATGGGCGCCTAAAGAATGGGGAATTGAATCGCCTTGGTTTAAAATGTTTGATAACGCTTATCAATTTTACAAAAAGAATCAATAAGACAAAGTCTCATTGAAAACTTCGCCTTTTCCGTTCTGCAGGTACAGCTCTAGGGTTTTCACAACTGTTGGGAAAGCCAGCTCATCCCAAGGGATTTCCTCAATAGAGAACAACTTTACCTCACTGCTTTCCGCAGTAGGCCCAAAATCATCATTTACTATTTGACCAGTAAAAAAAGTGTAAATTTGGTTTATATGCGGAACGCTTATTACCGAAAACAAGGCTATATCATCAACTATTAGTTTTGCCTCTTCCAACGTTTCTCTGATTGCGCCTTGTTCAATTGTTTCTCCATTTTCTAGAAAACCTGCAGGCAATGTCCAGAAACCTGAACGAGGTTCAATTGATCGTCTGCATAGCAGAATCTCTTTATTCTTTGTATATGGTAAGACCCCTGTAACAATATTGGGATTTGTATAGTGTATCGTCCCGCACTCACGGCATACAAATCGTTCAAGATTATCGCCCTCTGGGATAATTTTCTCTAATTTTGCAGAGCCACAATTTGAACAAAAATTCATAAGATTGATTTATATAATTATAATAAAGATATGATCTACAACCTAGGAGAAAAAAAACCAAGCTTTAATAAAGACAATGTTTGGATTGCAAAGTCCGCCGATTTAATTGGTGAAATCATTCTCGAAGATGATGTTTCCGTATGGTTTAACGTCACAATAAGAGGGGATAATGACAAGATTCATATAAGAAAAGGTACGAATATTCAAGATAACACAGTCATACATACCGATGAGGGAATACCAGTGAATATCGGTGAAAATTCTACAGTTGGACATAAAGTAATTATTCATGGAGCTTCTGTAGGCAAAAATACGGTCATTGGTATGGGAAGTGTCTTAATGAACCATGCTGTAGTTGGCAATAACTCAATAATTGGAGCGAATTCTTTAATAACTGAAAGGAAAGAATTTCCAGATAATTCACTTATAATGGGCAGTCCTGCTAAGTTAATTAGAGCTTTATCTGATGAAGAAATAGAAGTTTTAAAACTTAGCTCAAAACATTACATTGAAAAATCAAAGAGGTACAGCCAAGAGCTAACAAATGAAACTTAGTGAACTCAGACAAGCCTTTCTAAAATACTTTGAGAAAAATAACCATAAAATAGTATCTTCAAGCAGCTTAGTGCCCCATGGTGATGAAAGCATACTTTTTACGAATGCAGGTATGGTGCAATTTAAAGATACTTTTTTAGGCTCTGACTTAAGGGATTATTCTGCAGCCTCTTCACAAAAATGTTTACGTGTTGGAGGCAAGCATAATGATTTAGAAAATGTTGGCTTTACTTCAAGACATCTAACATTTTTTGAAATGCTTGGAAACTTTAGTTTCGGTCAATATTTCAAAAAAGAGGCGATTCAATTTGCTTGGGAGTTTTTAACTAAAGAACTAAAGCTGCCAAAGGAAAAGCTCTGGATAACAATTCACAATTCAGACGACGAGTCATTGAACTTGTGGGTTAATAATATTGGTGTTGACCCAAATAAAGTATCTAAACTTGGTGATGCTGATAACTTTTGGTCTATGGGGGAGACTGGCCCATGTGGACCATGTTCAGAAATTTTTTATGACTATGGTCCAAGTTTTGAAGGATCCCCGCCCGGCCAAGGTGATGGAGGTGACAGATACGTAGAAATCTGGAACTTAGTTTTTATGGAATTCAATCGTGACCTTTCGGGAGAGCTTCATCCGCTTCCAAACAAATGTGTTGATACTGGGAGTGGCTTAGAGAGACTTTGTGCCGTGCTACAAGGTGTTGGCTCTAACTTTGAAATAGATTTTTTTTCAGACTTCAAAAAGTCAATTAGTAACCTTTTTCCTAACCCCAATGACCAATCACTCAATGTTGTTGTTGATCATATAAGGTCGGTCTTCTTTCTGATGTCTGAGACTATTTATCCATCAAATGAGGGACGTGGATATGTTGTAAGAAGGTTGATTAGAAGGGCAATAAGACATGGTTATAAGATGGGGATAACAGAACCATTTCTGTATAAATGTATGGATGTGCTAAAGGATTTGTTGCAAGAGGATTTCTACGAAGATTTCAAAAATGTCGCCGAAATTAAGTCGGCCCTCAAAGATGAAGAAGAATTATTCTTCAGAACATTATCTGTGGGTATGAAAATTTTTGAAGACAGCTTAAAAAATCAGAATATAAAGATTTTAAGTGGAGAAGTCGCATTTAAGTTGCATGATACTTTTGGTTTTCCAATTGATCTAACACAAAGTATGGCTGAAGAGCATGGTATTTCTGTTGATTTAAAAGTTTTTGAAAGCTTGATGCAAAAACAAAAGGCGGGCTCTAAAAAGAGCTCCATGTTTAATGCAAAGGATTTTGTTATCAAGCCTGGAGTAACCTCAGAATTTGTGGGGTATGAAACTCTAAAAACTGAAGGTCATGCTGAACTCCTTTTTAGCAACGAGGGAAAGGAGGTTAACGAGATTGTTGATCATGGATTTATTATTTTTAATCAAACACCGTTTTATGCAGAATCTGGTGGACAGGTAGGAGATACAGGCATTTTAAAATCTGAGAGTTGTTATGGTGAAATTATTGACTGTAAGAAATCGGGCGACGTCCATATACATGAAATAAAAATTATCGATGGGATGGTACGTACATCAGAAAAATATGAATTATGTGTAGATGGCGATCGAAGGGAAAGGATTATAAGGAATCATTCTGCTGCTCATCTGCTTCATTCTGCTTTAAGAAAAGTGTTGGGAGATTCTGTGGAGCAGAAGGGATCTCTTGTGAATGAAGAAAAACTTAGGTTTGACTTTTCCTTTCCAAAAAAACTTTCTGAAGAACAAATTTCAGATATTGAGGAGCTGGTAAATGAACAGATAGATAATGCCATTGAGACGCAGGTAAGAGTCATGCCTTACAAAAAAGCTCTAGAGACTGGAGCAATTGCATTTTTTGGTGATAAATATGGAGATAATGTCAGAGTTTTGAACATTGGGGGAAATTTTTCTGTAGAATTTTGTGGAGGAACGCATGTAAAAAACACTTCTGATATTGGTGGTCTTATTATTTCTAGCGAGTCATCAGTTTCATCAGGAGTAAGAAGAGTTGAGGCAATTACGGGTACTAATTTAGTAAAAAAATCAAAAAAAGCTATCTCACTTTTGGAGAGGGTTGAGAAATTACTTAATGTCTCTGATGATCAGGTGCTAAGCAAGCTTGAAAGCGTGCTTAAGGAAAACAAAAAACTTAAATCTGGTAAGAAGGCAGAGAAGAGCCTGAATGCCGAAATAATCTCAGAGGAGTCTTACTCTTTGGGTGGAAAAACTGGTAAGTTAATACTCCAAAAAGATGCATCGATTGAAATGTTGAGAAGGGCAGCAGATAAAGCTGTAAAAAATAAAAATACTGCCTTTTCCATCCTAATTTCTGCAGATGAAAAAAAGCTTTCCTACATCGTGATTTCAAATATCAAAAACCCAAATGCCAAGGATCTAATATTGATGGTAAACGAAGCATATGGAGGAAGGGGTGGAGGAAGAGAGGATTTTGCTCAAGGTGGCAGTCCGGACATCTCTAACTTAACTGATAAATTCATTGAATTATCGTCAGCTATTGCTGCATTAAAATCATGACACGTAATCAATTTCTATTAATCTTTATCAGTATTATTTTAATGTCTTGCTCATCTTTAACAGATCGACCAGACAAGTCACTTAAAAAAGTTTCAGCACCTTCTGGTGATTTTTTTGGTATTGAAAATGAAGAGAATTATATTTTTAAAGGAATCCCCTATGCTCAAGCGCCTGTTGGTGACTTGAGATGGAAAGCACCAAGAGAATACACACCTACTAAAAGTATTTACGCCACGGACTTTGGTAATGAATGTGTTCAGCCTGGTGACGACTATGTTTTAGGGGTATACCGACGCTCAAATACTATTGGTGAAGAAGATTGTTTATATCTCAATATCTTTATCCCAAAGAAAGGCGAGGTGCTAGAATCAAACAGTTTTCCTGTTATGTTTTGGATCCATGGTGGTGCAAATATCTATGGCTCGGCTAATACATATGATTTTCAGAATTTAATTAAAAAAGATGTCATCGTTGTATCAATTAATTATCGACTTGGCCCTTTTGGTTGGTTTTCATCGGATTTTATAAGAGATGACGCTTCAGGATTAGATTTAACCTCAAATTTTGCACACCTAGACATGATTCAAGCACTTAAATGGGTTAAGCAAAACATTTCAAAGTTTGGTGGTGATCCAAATAATATTACGATTTTTGGAGAATCTGCCGGCGGTCACAACATCCTTGCATTATTGGCATCACCATTGTCGAAAGGGCTTTTCCAAAAAGCAATATCGCAATCTGGTTACTCTAGTACTTACTCATTGGAGGAAGCTACATCTCTCTCAACTCTTTCGTCTGAAAAAGTTTTTGAAGAGGATATAAAATTCATGACGAAGTCTAGTGAAATTGTAGAGTACCTTAAAGAACTTTCACACCAAGAAATTTATGCACGTTATGAAGAAGCAAGTGACAGAGAAGTTTATCCAATTCTTCCTGTAACCGTAAGAGATGGAATAGTAATTCCTAAGAAAGGAATATTAAGATCTTTAGAGCAGGTCGATCCAAACGTTACTGTGTTAGCTGGAACAAACCGAGATGAAATGAATTTTTATTACATTCGCTCGGATTATTTTTATGACACCACATTAGAAATCCGCAGAAACTTGAAGCGAAGCGAAGAGAATCTTAAGAGTTGGATCAGATATAGAAGTGATATCTGGCGTCATTTGGGGGCAGAGGAACCTCTCAGACGAATGAGTAAAAATAATGCAAATCTTTATTCATTTCGTTTTGATTGGGATGAACAAAGCAATTCAATCGCAGGCAATTATGCTCTTTATTTGGGAGCAGCACATGCCATGGAGATACCTTTTATGTTGGGTGATTTTGAAATGCAAGAAATTCCGTTTTACTTAAGGAGTATTGTATTTCCTAATTCAAGTTTAAGCGGAGCAAAAGCACTAAGCGAAGACATGATGACCTACTGGAGTAATGTGGCTAAATATGGCAATCCAAATTCTTTCGGCAATACTGATTGGGAAAAATTTACAGAGAATAATCAGAGCTTTCTTGTTCTTGATAATCCGCTTGAAAATCAAATTGGAATGGTAAATGATCCTGTTGTACCAGAAGAATTTTTAAAAGAATTGGAGTCAGATACAACATTAGAACTTAAAGAACGTTGCCTTATAAGCTGGATTGCAGTCGAATACTTTTCAGAATTTACCAACCCGAGTCCACCATTTAGTTTTTGTCGAGATTACTCAGATGACGAATTGCACATACTAAGAAACCTTGTAGAAGGTAGAGACTAATTAATTAGAACTTTGTATTATAGGTTCCTCAGGAGAGGTGGCTGAGTGGTCGAAAGCGGCACCCTGCTAAGGTGTTATACGGTTTCCGTATCGAGGGTTCGAATCCCTCTCTCTCCGCCAGTATTTATGACCCTTGTAGCAGCCTAAGAGTCACTTATTTAAAAAATTAAAACCTATTCTTCTTCGACATTAAATAGTTTGTTGTATATGCTCCATTGATCACCAATTTTTATAAGTGATAAGGTATCGAGAAAAGTAATCCCCAAATATTTATCTCTAATTTTGACTGCTGCAGTTGTACCTTCAACAACAGTTGAGAGTATTTCATATTCCACTTCTGCCGGTTCTTGTGCCGCAACAAATTCTGCAAAATCCTCAGTACTCATTTCTAAAAAATCGCCATGAAGATGGCCTACAACTTTCGCATTTGGATGAAAAGCTTCTTTGACTTTATCTGCACTAGACTCTTTCATTGATTCTACGTAAATTTCAACAACTTTATTAACACTTTCTGAATCGCTCATAATTCTCCTATACATTATTAATATAAAAAAAAAAGGCTAGCTTTTACAGGAGTCTAAAAGTTATTTATTAAAAAAATACGCTTTTTGGATTTAGTTTCTTTGAAGAAACTGTCTTGTTTCTTGACATGGCCCGTAAGTATTTGTGGTTATTGTTTCACCGATAATTTTGCTAATTGCGAAAGAATTATCAGTCTTATTGTGAATTACATAGTGAACTTTATCTTCCTTAAAATAGCTAGTTGTTGAATCTAGTGTTTCCACTTTACCATCGTACTTAGTGGTCAAATACTTTGGTGGTGCAATCGATACAATGTAAAACTCTCGTTCATTTATATAGAAGCTAGCAGAACCCCCCTCAGAGTTTGATGAACACTCATAATAAACGTGAGGTCTAAAGAGCTTATTCACAGATCCATATATACCAATACCTATAGCAACAAGGATTAAGGCTATATATAGGATTCTCTCCCCAGTCATTAATTAAATATAGTAAAAAAGGATGGCTTTTTGCAATGACATTTAAGTGAAAACTATTGGAGTGTGATGCCTGCTACCAAGATTTTACACTTGCACCAGAAATATATTTTTCAAGCATTTCATACTCTTCACAGCTATTTGGACAGAGTTCAGCCAATAAGCTTAGATTATTTTCTGCAGATGCTATATCGCCAAGCTCAACAAAGAGCTCTCCTTGATACTCTAAAGCCTGTTTATGTTCTGGATCTAAGTTAAGAGCTTTTTTGTAGTACTTTTCAGCAGCATCATATTTTTTAAGCTTTCTGTTTGCAAAAGCATACATGCTCCAACCATCAGCATCATCTTTTTCAGCCTTAACATATTTGCTTAGCGATTTCCTTGCCAGCTCGTATTGACCCTTGTAAAGGTATCTTTCAGCCTCTTTAAAAAGCTTCTCAGGATTCACCTTCTTTGATGGTGCAGAAGACAAATTAAATACACTTATTAATATTAAAACAATGACAAGAATTTTTTTCATGAATTAAATTTAAGGAAAATTTTTGCCATCAGCAATGAGATTTGAATGATTTCACATTCTTGTAATATTCTTTCACTTTGAAAGAAAAATCGTTATTTTGTAAGAATGAAAAATTTTTTAATCTGTTTTCTCTTAGTGCTATTGGGATCATGCGCATCTAAAACCTCATATCAGCTTCCAAGTAATTTTGAATTAATTGGAAATTCTGGGGGATTTATAAAAATAATTGCAAGAGCAGAAAGTTCTGGTTATTTGGTAAAAGAGTCTGGCATAGATTATGAGATTTTAGGTTTACCTTATGTGCTTGAGAGTAATGAGCAAGAAGTTTTAGGTTTGAATGTATCAATTAAAGCAATCGACTATGGAGAATCAAGGATAACTATTGAAAATAATGCATTGGTCAATTTAAATATTGCTGACCAAAAAAGGGCGAGTTCTGAGGCTTTAAAAGTAAGACAAATCGTTAAAAATAGATCACCGCAAAGAGATTTTAATTTTGAATTTGTTACACCAGTGAAAAATTTTATAACTTCTGGCTATGGTAAAAAAAGATTTATAAATGGTTCACCAAGAGCACCGCACCTTGCGCTTGATATTGATGGTTTTGAGGGCGATCCTGTTGTTGCTCCAAAGTCTGGAAAAGTAGTACTAGCAGAAGAGCATTTTTATAGTGGGAAATTTATGATTCTCGATCACGGTGGAGGATTATTTACATCATACAGCCATCTAAGTGCGTGGGCAGTAGATCTTGGCTCTGAGGTAAATGCAGGAGATCTTATTGGCAGTATTGGGTCAACTGGAAGAGTTACCGGACCACATTTGCACTGGGTTGTTTATCTCAACGGCAATAGAATTAATCCTGAGTTACTTGTTGATTTAGAGTCTTACTAGGATTGGAGAAAATACCGTCGCCAATCATCGTTTTCTAATTTGTAGCATTCCCGGTAATTCAATCTTTCTTCATTGGCCTCCCAAAATTCAAAAAAGGCAATTTTAATTTGATAACCACCCCAATCTGGAGGCCTGTTATGCTGTATCTCCCCTGAGCTTATAGCTTCTTTCACCTGTTCAAATTTTGCTTGTAAGATTTCATATGATTCTATTGGTTTTGATTGATCTGAGGCAATTGCTGCAGCATTTTTTCCGATTTCCCTGCTGTTAAAATGCTCATCAGAAAAATTTTCACTACACTTTGAAATGGATCCTTCCAATCTGACTTGTACATCCGTACTTGGCCACCAAAAATTAACTGCAACGCTTTCATTATTCTTAAAATCATTAGCCTTGTTGCTGGTGTAGTTTGAAAAGAAAATAATACTATCTTCAAAAAGATATTTAAAATTTACGTATCTTGAATGTGGTTTATGCTCTTGATCCACAGAAGTAATACAGCCTGCTTCGACATGAGGCTGGCCCGCAGACTCGGCAGCCAGATAATATTCTTGGAAGATAAGGAAGGGTTTTCTTGTGTCGAGATTTTTAAATTGCATTTTTTCAATAAGTATAGGAGATTTTTATTATAATTCTATTGTGCAAGAAAGTTTTTACAGTGCTATTGATAATGAGATAACAAAACTCAAAGCAAAGGGTTTGTATAAATCTGAAAAAAATATTGCGTCTCCACAAAGAACAGAAGTAACGCTTGATAATCAAGCTAATTTGTTAAATTTTTGTGCCAATGATTATTTAGGTCTAGCAAGCAATCAAGAGATTATTGAAACTGCGTCTGCAAGCCTTGATGAAAAAGGATTTGGTATGGCTTCGGTTCGATTTATTTGTGGAACAAATAGTCTTCACAGAGAACTTGAAAAAAGACTCAGTGATTTTCTTGGTTATGAAGACTGCATTCTTTATGTGGCTTGTTTTGATGCCAACGGAGGGCTATTTGAACCTTTATTTGGAGCTGAAGACGCTATCATCAGTGATGCTTTAAATCATGCTTCACTCATTGACGGAATTAGGCTGTGCAAAGCAAAAAGATTTAGGTACAACCATAGCGATATGGCAGATTTAGAGTTACAGCTGCAGCGGGCAGACGAGCAAAGTGCAAGAAATAAAATTATTGTGAGTGATGGAGTTTTCTCTATGGATGGAACTTATGCAAAGCTTGATAAAATTACTGAACTAGCTGAAAAATATAATGCCCTTGTCATGCTTGACGATTGTCATGCTACAGGTTTTGTTGGGCAAGGCGGAAAAGGAACTGCAGAGCATTTTGATTTGCTCGGAAAAGTCGACATTCTAACTGGAACACTAGGAAAAGCCTTAGGTGGTGCTTCTGGAGGTTTTACATGTGCTCGCAAAAACGTCGTTGAATTACTTAAACAAAAATCTAGGCCTTATCTTTTTTCAAATGCGCTTTCACCATCAATTGTTGCAGCCAGTTTAAAAGCGCTAGAAATTGTTGAGCAAGAACCTGACAGGAGAAAGAGAATTTTTGAGAATGCCCGATATTTTAGAGATAAGATGACGGCGCTTGGATTTAACTTAAGAGGAGATGAGCATCCTATAATCCCAGTGATGTTAGGAGATGCAAATTTAGCACAAAAATTTTCTAAAAGATTGACAGAGGAGGGTATCTTTGCAGTTGGTTTCTTTTTCCCCGTCGTCCCTGAGGGCCAAGCTCGTATAAGATTACAAATAAATAGTGAACATACTAAAGAGCAACTAGATTTCGCTTTAAAATCTTTTGAAAAAATTGGTAAAGAATTGAATATATTATGAAAGCACTGGTCAAAGAAAAACCTACTATTGGCTTGACGTTAATGGATGTTGATATTCCTTCTTATCAAGATAATGAAATCTTAATAAAGGTAAAAAGAACTGCAATTTGTGGGACAGATCTGCATATTTGGAATTGGGATGCATGGGCTCAAAAAACAATTAAAACACCAATGACAATTGGCCATGAGTTCATGGGTGAAGTTGCTGAAGTTGGAAAAAATGTAAAAGATTTTAAGGTAGGCCAGAGAGTTTCAGTAGAATCGCATATTGCTGGAACAAAAAGTCGAAATGCACGAGCAGGAAAGTTACATCTTGATCCAGATACAATTAATCTTGGAGTTGATCGTGATGGTGCTTTTGCTGAGTTCGTTGTCGTGCCAGAAAAAAATGTAGTGCCTCTACCAGATTCTGTTGAAGATAATCTCGCATCGATTTTAGACCCATTTGGGAATGCAGTTCATTCAACACTATCTTTTGATCTCGTAGGAGAAGATGTATTAATTACTGGTGCTGGCCCAATTGGCATAATGTCTGCAGCAATTGCAGAACATGTTGGAGCAAAAAAAGTTCTTCTAACAGATATTAATCAAAAACGTTTGGAATTAGCAGCTAAGGTTTGTGATGTTGAAACTCTAAATGTTTCCACTATGCCAATAAAACAAAAAATGACAGCTATGGGTCTGAAAGAAGGTTTTGATGTTGGTCTAGAGATGTCGGGATCAGAGCAAGCGCTTCGAGATATGGTTGATTGTATGATTATGGGCGGTGATATCGCTCTTTTAGGTTTGCCAAGCGAAGAAATAAAAGTTGATTTATCTCAGATTATATTTAAAGCACTAAATATAAAAGCTATTTACGGAAGAGAAATTTACGAGACCTGGTACAAGGCCATTGCTTTAATTGAATCGGGATTGGATATATCAAAAATAATTACCCACACCCTTTCTTATAAAGATTTTCAAGAAGGTTTTGACTTACTTAACGCAGGAAAAGCTGGCAAAGTTGTTCTTAATTGGGACTAGCTTCGGTTAGACCGAAGACTAAGTTTTGAATTCTCTGTACAGGAGGGCATTTATCGGTAGAAGTATTTGGACAATTAAATTTATCCTTTTGTGACATAGTCGCAGGCATATTTATCCCGCCACTCTCATCACTCGCAGGTGCTTCCTCTTCTGCCCCCGCAAAGGCCTCACCAATAGCCTTAAGCCAAGAAAAAGGAAGCCATAGAACATAATCAAGTGGACCAAAACTGATAACATATCCATTATCTTTGTTGTGTGAGTATTTTGTAAATTTCACTACCACAAGTTCATCTTCTGGTATCACAAAAAGGTATTGCCCATTAAATCCCTCCATACAAAGTAACTTTTTATCCTTTGTCATCTTCCTTACTGCCCAATGCATACCATAATATTCTCCCTCACCCTTAGAAATCGGTTGAGTTGAACTGCGAATATAGTTTGCATCTATAAGTTGTTTGCCATTCCAGTTTCCATCTTGAGCTATTAACTGTCCAAACTTAACAAAGTCTCTTGGCGTCATATCAATACCGTGAAAAGTAACATCTCTTAAAGTATGGTCTTGCCAGAGCCCATAATCACTTACACCAATAGGATTTAAAATTTCATTTATCAAAACATCATGTGGTGATGCATCAAATATCTGCTGAATAATCGGCCCTAGAAGTGCTGTATTAACATTATTATATTTGTAAATTTCTCCAGGTTGATTTTCTAACTCAACACTCATAGCAAAAGCAAGATTATCTCGCGAAAGAAACATTTCTTCATTCCAAGATTCAGTTCTGTACAAACCAGATTTCATTTCCAGTAGATTTCTAATTGTAATATCTCCCCTATAGTCGTTTTCCCAAGATGGAAAGAATTTTCTTATAGGTTGATCAAGATCATCAATTAAACCTTTTTTTATAGCTACACCAAATAAAGATGCGTACAGTGCTTTTGCAATAGATTGTGAGGTAACAAAGTCTTTGAAGCTCTTACCCTCGCCATAATTTTCTAACACCATTTCTCCCCTGTGAGAAACGATTAATGCTTGGGTTGCAGGATCCCCCATTATCATTTCATTTAGCTGAGCCAATGTTGCTTTATTGATATCCTGTCCCGACAAAAACGCAGCAAACAGGACGAGGTATATAAATTTACTTTTCAACATTCTCTAGGTTTGCCATAACTTCAACAATGTCCACATAGTTCTCATAGAACTCTTTGGATTCTCCATTAGCTAGTGTGTATGGTGTCTGAACACTACCATCTTCGAAGTTAATCAAACCAATGTCATATAGGAATCTTGACACACCCAAAGCAGCATTAACACTCCCCAAAAACTTTAAATAACGCAAAGGCCCAAACTTTTGAACATCACCTCCACTTGGATAATATTTGGTAATTCTTGTAAAAATAATATCTCTTTCTTTGTCTATAAAAACAAATTGTCCAAATTTACCACTTGTATTATAAATTTTGGCTTCATCGTCATATTTAGAAATCCACCATTGTAAGCTATAGCCTCTGGTATCGCTGTGCATCCAGCCCATGCTTGGTGTGCTTCCCCAATATAATTGCAGAGACTGATCAACATAGTCTTTTGAAATAACCTGTTCCCCATCCCAATTTCCATCCCTTGAAAAAAGTAATCCAAATTTTGAATAATCTCTTGCTGACATATCTAGACAACAGTAGGTTAATGTATTGCCAGCACTGTCTTCCCAGGCTGTGTAGTTTTGGATGCCAATTTTTGTGAAAATTCTCTCGTCAATTAGCTCTTTTGCAGTTTTTCCAGTCGCACTCTTGAGTATTTCTCCCATTAGCATGGAGTTTACATTGTTGTACTGAAATTTCTCTCCAGCAGTGCTTTCAACTCCTACATCAAGTGCATATTTCAGATGATCTTCTTCAAAGAACATCATTTCATGTTCATGACTTGGGAACTCAAGCCCACTAGTCATATTGAGTATTTGTCTTATTGTGATATCTTTTTTCGACTGGTCATTAAAAGACTCGACATAATGAGCAACATGGTCATCTAAACTTTTAATTTCACCTTTATCCAGCGAAATGCCTATAAGTGCTGCATAAAAACTCTTTGCAGTAGACCAAGAGGTTCCAAAAGAATTTTTATCAAAACCATTAGCATATTGCTCTTCGACTATATAGCCATCTTTAATCAAGACTGCACTCATTGTCGCCTGATCTTCAAAAGTCATTTGAAAAAGTTTGTTAACAGCTTCTTGATTTAGGTTAACTTCTTCAGCTTCTCTGGTTTCCCAAACCTCATTAGGATAGTATTTTTCTGCAAAAAGAGATCCGGCAAAGAGGATTAAATAAAACAATCTCATAATAATCTAAGTTTAGCGATACTGATACAATATTACTATATGAATTTTAGTTCCATTTTCAATCTTAATAATCGCGTTGTTTTTTCACCCAAAAACACTATAAATAAGGCTACAGAAAAGATATCTAAAAAACCAGTATGACTACAATTTGCTCAGCAAAAGAACTAAGTTACTCCATAGACGGTAAACAAATTCTCAACAGCCAATCCTTTATACTTAAAGATGGTGATTTCCTTGAAATTCGAGGGAAAAATGGCTCTGGTAAATCCACACTTTTAAAAATCCTCTGCAGAGTTATTGATAATTCATCGCTACAAACTACAAAAGACTTCAAAAAAAACCTTTCATATCTCGGACACAAAAATGCTTTTGTAGAAGAACTAACAATGCAAGAAAATTTTAATCTTGATAACTTAAAATGCGACATTAGCCTCGCAAAATTACTAAATATACAAAACCTAATTGATGAATATTGTTTGAATTTGTCTTTTGGGGAGAAAAGAAAATTTGCAATTATGAGGGTATTTCAATCGAATAAGAGATATTGGATTTTGGATGAACCATTTGCATCTCTTGATAAGGATTCATGCGATGCTATTAACAAGCAATTTATTTCGCACATAGAAACAGGAGGCCTTGTTGTGATTACAAATAATCAGGATAGTGTAGCTGCAACAAGAAAATTAAATTTATGAAAAGCCTCTCGAAAAGTGTGAAGCGTGAGTTCTTATACCACCTGAAGCTTCCTAAGAATATTTATTTACCTCTCTCAGTGTTTGCGGTTTTGTTTGCTATTTTTATTGTGCTTGAATTAGAGGAATTATTCATATTTGCAAACGTTTTAATAGCAACTACTCTTACAATTTTAATTGTATCTGAAAGCGCTTTCCAAGATGATTATAGGACTGGGATACTAGAGAAAAGGGTATCTGAATCCAACGACCTATTGTCTTATATTCTAAGTAAGCACTTGGCACAAATTTTTTTAATTTTTCTTCCGATGTGTTTGCTATCGATGCTTTTCACAGCTGAAATGAGTTGGCCTTATTTTTTTGCTTACATGATCATGGCCATGACCTTAAATAATTTTTTCCAGCTAGGAAGTGCAATTTCTTTAAAAAAAAATAATGCTCTTAATGCTTTGATAATGCTACCACTACTTATTCCTTACATAATTTTAATTAAAGATGTCTTTGAAATGTATTCACTAGCGAATTTTTATTTTTTACTAGCATATTTTATTTTTTCTGATGTCTTTTGTAATTATCTAACAATTAAAATTTTAAGGATTCAGGTGAAGTGATGTATAAGTATGTTGCAAAGTATTTGATTTTAGACAAAGTTTATAACTTCTGCAGATTCACTAGTGGTGCAGCTTTTATATCTGGCGTAGTACTTTTGCTACCTTTGATCTATTTGGCTTTATTCCAACTACCTCCAGATTTCCAACAAGGCGAATCTTTTAGAATAATTTTTGTTCATGTTCCATCTGCAATTATTTCTGAACTTGTCTATTTGTTTCTAGCAATGTGTGGTTTTGTTTACTTAGTTTGGAGGACAAAAATTTCGGTAATTTTATTGAATGCAGCAATTGTAATTGGTTTGATATTTACTGCACTTGTATTGATAACAGGTTCTTTCTGGGGAAAGCCTACATGGGGAACTTTCTGGGTTTGGGATGCCAGAATTACATCAACGTTCATTTTGTTCTTACAGTATATTGGTCTACTTGTTTTAAGGTCTTCGTTTAACTCTTATCAGACTGCAGATCAAATTATGAGTATTTTTTCTGTTTTAGGCGCAATAAACATACCGATTATTAAGTTCTCAGTTGAATGGTGGAACACCCTTCATCAAGGAGCGAGCATCACAACTTCAGGCACCTCTATAGATTCAGAGTACTTTTACTTGTTGCCAATGATGCTATTTTCTTTTCTGCTTTTGGCGTACGGTATATTTGCTAATAATGTACAGTCAGAAATTCTTAAACGTGATAGAGGATCAAAAAGACTCAGGGAGATATTAGATGAATGACTTAATGCTTGTAAATGCTTCCTATATTGTCGTTGTTATCACAGTTCTTCTCACCTACTTTATTGCCATACAACATAAAAAAAGTGAACTAGAAAAATTTCTTAGAAAACATGATACGAGAAAATAGAAGAAGAAGAATTTATACCATAATAACTTTTGCCTTGGCTCTGGTGTTCATAATATTTTTTATTTTGAAAGCGCTTCAAGAAAATATAGATTTTTATTTAACACCGTCCCAAGTACAATCTGGAGACTTCAATACTGAAAGAAAATTTCGTCTTGGTGGAATGGTGAAAGAAAACTCTTTTAAGAATGTTCAAAATTTAGAAGTTTCATTTATGATTACGGATTTTGAAAATGAAATGATGGTTTCATATGAGGGGATATTGCCCAACCTTTTTAAAGAAAATAGCGGTGTCGTTGCTCGCGGTTACCTTGATCGCAATAAAAATATTTTTATGGCGGAGGAGTTGTTAGCAAAACATGATGAGAACTATATGCCCATAGAGATAAATGATGGAAACAATTAATTTCGATTTTTTTGGTAATGCTTTTTTAACCTGTTCATTGCTGGGGGCATTTTATACTCTCATATCAAGCTTTAGAGATAACTCAACTAAGTCATATAAAAATACTTCATTTGTAATATTTTTTGGGTTATTTTCAGCCTGTTGTTATCTGAGCTATCAATTTGTTACTGATAATTTTTCTTACCTTTATGTAGCATCGAATTCAAACCTTTTGCTCCCGACTTTTTATAAAGTTTCAGCCCTATGGTCAGCGCATGAAGGCTCATTTTTGTTGATGATTATGCTGCTGGCTCTTGCAAACTACATTAATAATTTGGTTCTTGTGCCTTCCAGAAATTTGGTAATTTCTAATCAGGTTGTTTCTAGTATTTTGGTGTTATATTTGATCTTTTTAATAACTTCATCCAATCCCTTTTACCTATTAAACCCGGCACCGCTTAATGGCGCAGATTTAAATCCTCTCTTACAAGATCCCTTGCTTGTTATTCATCCACCATTAATTTTCACTGGTTATGTGTTTTACGCTGCTACTTTTAGTTTTGTTTTGTCTGCATTAATTAACGGCTTTACAAAAGATATTTTCAATACTCTGAAAATTTGGGCAGGAGTATCATGGTTCACTCTTACCATGGGAATTTTCCTTGGTTCTATCTGGGCATATTATGAGCTTGGTTGGGGAGGGTATTGGTTTTGGGATCCAGTAGAAAATGTGTCACTAATGCCTTGGATTGCAGGCACCGCCTTTACACATTCTTTGATATTTAGCAGAGAAAAAACTTTAGAAATTTGGATGGTTTTTCTCGGAATTATCACTTTCTTACTGTCAATCTTCGGCTCTTTTGTAGTGCGGTCTGGCATACTTAATAGTGTGCATACTTTTGCAGCAGATCCGACTAGAGGAATTTTTCTGCTTGGGATATTTGCAATTTTCTCTGTGCTTTCCTTTTATATTTTCTTTACAAGATCAAACCTTGTGAAGACTTCATGGCCGAAATTTATGTCAAAAAATTACCTTGTTTTGCTTAACAATATAATTTTGATGTCGATTTTATTCATCGTACTTATAGGAACCTTGTATCCGATAATTTTAGAGGCTTTTACAAGCAATAAGCTAAGTATAGGCCCCTCTTATTTTTCAAATCTCATATCACCATTGGTTATTGCTCTTTTATTAATTTTTACGATGGAACAATTTCTAAAACAAGGATTTCGTAAGTTAATTGTTTTTGCCGCCTTAATAATTATTTTAAGTCTTATTGTGCAACAGTTTATTTTGAAAGATGTTTACGCTTACTTGGTAATATCAGGCATAATTTTGCTCGCTCTCATGGCTCGAGCATTTTTTGAGCTATTGAAAACAAAGTCTATTAAAATGCCCCATAAAATTCTTGGTCATATATCCGTTGTCATTTTAACTTTCGCGGTAATTTTTAATCATAATTTTTCGCAGAACTTAGATTTAAGAATTTCTCCTGGCGAGAATATTAGTGCTATAGGGACAAACTTAAAGTTTGACTCGATTGATGTAATAGCTGAGAGTAATTTCGATGGTGTAAAGGCTTTATTTCTTGTGGATGATGTTTTTGATCTCGCGCCTGAGAAAAGAATCTATAAGGTTGGTGGACAAATTACTTCCGAAACCTCTATTGAGTCAACATTATTTCATGATTATTTAATAGTTCTTGGAGATCGTTTTCCTGATGGATCTTGGTCCATATCCTTCTCAAGAAAAAGTGGAATGATATGGATTTGGGTATCATCTTTTCTTTTGATGATCTCCATTTTTTATGGAACAATTCGTAGGATATGATCGGAAGGCTTTTTAAAATAATTTTTTTGGTAATTTTTTTTCTATTGATTGTATCAATGATTGTTGTTTTGAATACTCCTAAAACAGCTTCAATCAAAACACAGGATGGAAAAACTTTTCCAGATACTACAAATCTTCGACAATTAAATGGAGAGCTAGTAAATCCATTAGAATTCACTGAAGGAAAAATCCTTGTAAATATTTGGGCCAGCTGGTGTATAACTTGTCTTGTTGAGCATCCATTTTTAGAGAAAATATCTCAAGAATATCCAGATCTTAAGCTCGTAGGCATTAATTACAAAGATACAATAAGCAAAGCAAATAACTATCTCGAAAGAAATGGTGATCCATTCATGTATTCTATTTTTGACAATACCGGTTCGTTTGCACTTAAGCTTGGTGTCACGGGCGCACCTGAGACATTTCTAATTATCGATGGAGTAATTGTTGAGCATAGAATTGGTGAGGTAAATCGAGTAATTTGGGAACAGGATTTTGAAGTATTTTTTTAGTCTTATTTTGCTTCTCACACTCATATGCCAAACCTCACAGCTATATGAGGGGCTATCAGATAAACAGCTTGAGAGATTGGAGCATATATCTGAAAACATAAGATGCCCGAAGTGTTCATATGGCAATATAAATAGCTCAAACGCACAAATTTCAAGAGATCTAAAGGAAGAAATAGCACAACTAATCATTGAGGGATATCAAGACGATGACATTTTTGAAATTATGGAAGATCGCTATGGAAATTACATAAATTTGCAGACTAAACCAAAAGATAATCTTGTGCTTTATTTATTGCCTCTAGCAATATTAGTTATATCCATATTATTTGTAACAATTTATACTATAAAAAAACCCAAATGAGACTTAAAAGCTTAAAACTCGCAGGATTTAAAAGTTTCGTTGATCCAATTCAAGTTGATTTCCCAGGGATTATGTGCGGCATTGTGGGTCCTAATGGATGTGGAAAATCAAATATTATCGATGCTGTGAAATGGGTAAAGGGGGAACTTTCACCGAAAAGTTTGAGAAGTGAAAGTTTGCAAGATGTAATATTTAACGGCTCAGACAATAGAAAACCGGTAAGTCATTGTTCAGTAGAATTAAGCTTCGATAACTCAGAAAACTTTCTTGGTGGTGAATATCTTAAATTCGATGAAGTAAGTGTAAAAAGAGAAATGGGTCGTGATGGCCAGTCCAATTATTTTATAAACAATGCTTCAGCAAGAAGACGAGACGTCCAGGATTTATTTTTGGGTACAGGATTAGGCTCAAATAGTTACGCAATAATTGAACAGGGAATTATTTCTAGCATGGTCGGAGCCAAACCCGAAGAGTTGAGGAGTTATGTTGAGGAAGCAGCGGGCATAACAAAATATAAGGAAAGAAAAAGAGAAACTGAATCAAGAATGAGAAGAACAGCAGAAAATATTTCAAGGCTCAGAGATCTTGAGGATGAAGTAAAAAGATCAATTCGTCGTCTTAATGCTGAAGCAAATCTTGCCACTAAATATAAGAAACTCAGAGACGAGGAACAACAATATCAAAAGTATATTATTCGCTCTGAGCTTGACGAATTATTGCAAAGAAAAAAATTATCTGAGAAAGAAAATAAAGATATAAGCTCTGAAATAGAAAAACTTGAAGGCGATAAATTGGCAGTAATTTCAAAAAGAGATGTAGCAAAAGTTAAGCTTTTGGAAGGATTAAAATCTCTAGAAGATCAACAAAGAGGCTTCTTTGAGACAGGTGCAAAAATATCAATGATTGAAGAAAAAGCAAAATCCTATAACCAGAGGCTTGAAAGGCTTGATCAAGAAAAAAATGATGTTGAAACAAGTTTATCTGAATTAAGAAATCCAAAAAGTACAGAAGGACATGAATCAGATAGTCTGACTGAGGAGGCAAATAAATTTGCAACTAGTGCTATTTCTAGATTGGGTTTAAGTCTCTCGGAAAAAGAAACTTTAAATGTTCATAAAGAATTATGTGCTGCATTCGTGCGAGGTTATGATTTGGCCCAAGGTGAGCCTGCTGTTGAGAAGCAAACTATAGTAAATTTTGAAAAACAATTCTCAGACAGATTGAGTGCAATTAATGAGGAAAAACAAATTATAAAAACTGAGCAAACATCAGAGGAGAGTGGGCTTTCTGTGCTTGTAAAAAAACGAAAAGATCTAGAACTTATTGTTATGGAGCTCCGATCTACACAAGATAAAGCAAACGAAGAGTTAAGAAATTTTGAAGCAGAAATTTCAAAGCTAGAAACCCAAAGAGAATCAATAGTTTCAGAGCGTAATGAAAAAGAACTAAACAAAAGAAGCTTAGAAATAGAAATTAGAGAGAAAGAAAATAGATTAAGTACTTTTAAAGATACTAAGGATATTGAAAAAAATAGAAATGAGGTGGTTGAGGCTTTAGAGAAGATCCAAAAAAGAATAATGGGTTTGGGGCCAATCAATTTTGCTGCGCCTGAAACACTAGATGCAGAGAAAAAGAGAAAAGAAGTTCTTTCTGAGCAGATTGAAGAGCTAGAAACATCGCTTACTAAATTAGATGAAGCAATTAAAAAGATAGATTCAGAATCAAATAAATCCTTCAATGATTGTTTAGTTGCAGTCAATAAATATCTAGAAGAAATGTTTCCTAAATTATTTGGCGGAGGATTTTCAGTACTTAAGAAACTTGATGATTCAGATGAATCAGGACTGATACTAATGGCTCGCCTGCCAGGAAAGAAAAATACAAAATTATCCCAGCTCTCAGGTGGTGAAAAAGCACTTACTGCTCTAGCACTTGTGTTTTCTCTATTCTCTATTAACCCAGCTCCATTTTGTTTACTAGACGAGGTGGATGCTCCTTTAGACGATGAGAATACTCAACGTTTTATTAACTTAGTGCTCGAGATGTCTAATAAAGTGCAGTTTATCTTTGTAACTCATAATAAGATTTCGATGGAAAAGAGCTCCCATTTGCTTGGAGTTACAATGCGTGACCTTGGAGTTTCAAAAGTTGTTTCAGTTGACGTGGAGCAAGCAATGGAGTTAGCTCAATCTTGAACCCTCTATATCTTTACATTCTTTATGCAGTTTTAGCTTTAGCGTTTCTCGTTTTGATTGGCGTGAGAATTAAAAAAATTTACTTCCCAAAAAATAAAATAAAAATTTCAAACGACTTAAAGGAAACATCAAAGAATTCTAGTGAACATCTTAGTGAAGAGATTGTGAATGCTGTCAGAGCACCAAAACAAGGAGAATTTGCTTTGAATGATCCTAACGAAAATAGATATATTTCAATTCATCTCGCATCAAAAATTGATGAAAAACCACGCCTGCAACTGCTTAAAACAAAAATCACGGCGAGCGGGTTAAAGTACCATGATGGTTTTTTTGAACAGAATGTTGGCAGCAGCTTTGGAGGATTTTTGGTTATAAATGGAGAGGAACCAGGGATATTTTCTGAGGAAAAGGAAATATCACTTGTCACTATAGTTCTTCATTTAAAAGGACAAAAAAATGTTTTAAAAACATTTGAACAAATGTTAAATTTAGCAAGAAATTTAAGCACTAGTTTCGATATGAAGTTACTAGATGATCAATTCAATTCAATTTCGGATCAAACAATTAAAAATTATCAAGATCAAGCAACTGAAATTGACATCAAAATGAACTCTTATGTCAGTTAATGATGAAATAAAAAATTTAAGGCTCTTAGTAGAAAAGCATAATAAGCTCTACCATCAAGACGATGCTCCAGAAATCTCAGACGAAGAGTATGATGCTCTTTACCAAAGACTTCAGCTGCTTGAAAAGCATAAAGGCAATATAGATACAACATCTCCAACTGCGAAAGTTGGAAGCAAACCAAAGCGAGCATTTGAAAAGCATAGCCATTTAAAACCCATGCTCTCTCTCAATAATGTTTTTAACGAAGAGGAATTTTTAAAGTTTGATGAACGTGTTACTAAGTGGACTGGTCATTCCTTAACTGAATATTCTGTTGAACCAAAATTTGATGGACTTGGTATTTCCATTTCATATGAAGATGGAGTGTTAAACAAAGCAGTTACAAGAGGAGATGGACAAACAGGAGAAGTGGTAACGGAAAATGTTCTGACAATAAAAAAAATTCCTACTACTCTTAAACATAATCCACCTAAACTTTTAGAGATAAGAGGGGAAATTTTCTTTAGGCTCAATGATTTCCAAAAGTTGAATCAAACAATAAAAAATTCAGGTGGTAAAGCTTTTGTAAGCCCCAGGAATGCTGCTGCAGGAACCATGAGAAACCTTGATCCTAAAATAGTTAAAGATAGACCTTTAGATGTATTTTTTTACGGTATAGGTGGACAATCCGAGGATTTTTCCTGTAAGTCGCAAAGTGAATTTATTGAATTCTTACAAAAAAATAATCTTCCAGTTAATGACAAAATCCAGTTCGGCGTGGCATCCTCAATTCCTAATGCTGTTAAGGCTGTTTTGGACTCAAGAGATGATTTGGATTATGAGATTGATGGAGCAGTTGTTAAAGTCAATGATTTTGCAAATCAAGAGAAATTGGGAGCCGTTTCTAAAGCACCTCGATGGGCAGTTGCTTGGAAGTTTCCTTCTTCGGAAAAATATACCAAAGTCAATGAAGTTCTATTTTCCGTTGGCAGGACAGGAGTTGTCACTCCTTTTGCACAAATTGAACCTGTTTTACTGGCAGGAGCAAATATTTCAAATGTCTCTCTGCATAATATGGACGAGCTAGACAGGCTTGATATAAAGATAAATGATACGGTTTTAGTCAAACGAGCAGGGGACGTAATTCCCCAAATTACTAAAGTGAATGTTGATGTAAGAGATGGATCAGAAAAAAATGTAAATGTCCCAAATCATTGCCCTTCATGCGGCAATGTCTTGAAAACTGAAGGCCCTTTTTTGAGATGTGACAATGGAATGAAATGTCCGGCACAACTTTTTGGATTTTTTGAACACTTTGTTTCACGAAAAGCTATGAACATTGAGGGTTTAGGCTACAAGATTAATAAACACCTTATTAATTTAGGCTATGTAAAGGAAGCAGCTGACTTGTTCAAGCTGAGAAAATATGAGGCTGAATTGAAGTCGTTGGAGGGCTTTGGTGAAAAATCTATCGACAATCTTTTTGAAAGTATAGAAGCATCAAAAGCGCCTTCTCTAGAAATGTTTATTAATTCTTTAGGCATTCCTGAAGTAGGTGAGACGACTGCATCTGCACTTGCAAGATTTTTTAAAACTTTTGATAAATTGAAGAAAGCCACATATGAAGATCTCATGCAGATGGATAACATTGGTGGCGTTGTTGCACAAAATATAGTTGATTTCTTTATGCGGGATCCAGTTGGTGTTAAAGCATTACAAGAAGTCCTGGAAATTAAGAATTATGAGGTTGCTGCAGATGCGCACCTTGATAATTTAAAAATAGTCATCACAGGGTCGTTTCAAGAATTTAGCCGGGATGAACTCAAACAAATAATCAAAAACAAAGGTGGCGTGCCATCGGCTAGCATAAGTTCAAAGACAGATTATTTAATTTTAGGCGAGAATCCAGGGTCAAAACTTAAAAAAGCGCAAGAATTTGGCGTAAAATTAATTACAGAAGAGAAGCTTAAGGATTTTTTAAAGATATGAAAATAAAGGTTTTTTTACTATCACTTTTTTTAGCCATAAATTGCGAGGCTAAAATTCCTTCCAACCAAGATGATATTTGTTTGATGCTTGACGAAAATCCCAGATGGGAAAAGCCTCTTGTTACCACCTATGAAAAATGGGGTGCTGAGCCAGGCACTGTGATGGCAATAATCAGACAAGAGTCATCTTTCAATCCAAATGCTAAACCAGATAGAGAGAAGGTTTTGGGTTTTATCCCATGGAAAAGAAAATCATCTGCTAGGGGTTATTCCCAAGCCATTGAGGCTACTTGGGAAGAATATAAAAAAGAAACTGGCAGTAGATGGGCTCGACGCAGTAATTTTTCAAATTCTGTTGATTTTATTGGTTGGTATTTGTCGAAAGCGCCTGGTGCAGGTGTCAGAAGATACGAAGCCGACAAACTATATCTTGGTTACCATGAGGGCTGGGGGGGTTATAAAAGACGAACCTACAAGAATAAAGACTGGTTGCTTGATGTTGCTCGGAAAGTGAAATTTAATTCTATTAGGTACAAACGACAGCTAACCAATTGCCCAATAGAAAAACCAAATAGATGGTGGAATCCTTTTGATTAAATTTTTCTAATCTCAAAACCTTCTTCTTGAGCTTTCTTCTCAAGGTTTGGATTTATAATAGAAAAATAACTCATCGGCTTATCAAAGAAATAGTTTGCTGCCTCAAGTATTTCCTCTTTTGTAGTTTCAAGCACCTTTTGTCTATATTTGGCTCTAGTTTTCTGGTCTTTGCCTTCAATATTAAATCTATTGTCTTTAAAAGCTTCAGAAGCAGGTGATGCTGGTTTATCAATATCTGAGAGCACTGAAAGTTTTCCTTCAAGAATTATTTCTTCGTTAAAATCACCTTTCGCAATCCACTTAAAGGATTCTTGGAAATCTTCATAAGTTTCGATAAACCTAGGATCTCTATATGAGAAAAATTTGAATGTTCCTGCAAAGGCATCATAAGTTGCTCCCCCACCATATGCGCCACCTTGCTCTCTAATTCTTCTATGCAGAAACTCATTTCTTAAAATGCTTGAAAGCAGAAGAAATCTCGGAGACTCTTCAACTGAAAATCTTGGAGCATTCATAGATAAAGCAGAAAAGTTTACCTGCGTGTTAATTGGCATAGCAATTTTTGGAAATACCTCCGGTGCCTCAAGTTTGAACGTACTTTCACCAGTTTTTTCAAACTCTAAGTTTCTCAATCCTTTAATCTGCTCATCGGTAAGTTTGATATTTGAAATATATGTCAACTCATTTCCAAGATCTTTAAATTTAGCATGAAGTTTTGTGATATTTTCTATGGCTTGTTTAGTTGCTTGTTCATTATTCGAGACAAAAGGGGCAAACTTATACAAAGAGGAAAGACCGCCAGTAATTTCATTCACAAGTGAAAGTTTGTTGTGTGTTGAAGATGCCGAAAGCATGGCATAGCGATGACCACTTTCAACTATTGATTGCTGTATACCCATAAAATTTTGAAACATAAGTTCTTTTATTCGCTTTTCATCATCAAATATTGTGCCATTGAAAATCTCAAACATTAATTCTGAAACTTCATTTACATTTTCAGGGAGATATTTCGAAGAGAGCATTATTCTTCCGTCAAGCTCTCCGTCTTTGTTGTAGTAGAAGTGGCTAGAACTCGATATACCACCAGAGACACTTGTAATTTTCTCTTGTAATTTTAAGTAGTTATTATTTTTAGTACCAATTTTTCCTAGAAGGCTATTCATGAGCATTAGGTCACCAACCTCAACAGCATTTGATAAATCAACATTCCTAGAAATTGAGCTGTATGTAAGACCATTGGTGGGCTGCTCATAAAACAAAGGACTGTAACCAAAAGTAGTTAATTTTTTCGCTTGAGGATATTCAACTTTCTTTGGAACATCAGACAGTTCTAGTTTCGGCAATAGGTCTTTATTTGGTTGTTCCTCCTGTCTTTCAGCTAGGCTTTTCGATGTGTTTACTAATTCAAGTTTGTCTTTGCTGCTCATGGAGGCCTTGATTTTGTCCAATGTCTTTTTGAATGCATCTTCTCTTCGGTTAATGAGGCCCATATCTGGGACCATCTCTAAATCAACTCTGTGAGTATTTTCAAGGAAGAATTTCTTGACTAAACCAGTCAGGTATTTCGGATCTTCCACTTTTGTTCTCAGTGTTTTGATGGCTTCATCAACATCTGAAAGAGCTATTGGATCTGCATTATAGAGTGCTCCAGGAGCCATCGATAGGAGAATTTGTAATCCAAAAGGCATAGAACCAGCAGACACTTCTCGTCTATTAAGTTCTAGCTGGTATAAAGCTCCATTTACTTGTTCCTTAGTAAAACCATTCTTCGATATGTCAATAAATGTCTGTTCGATAAGCTTCATAAAATCTTCTTGAGAACCTTCTTTTGTGCCCTCTATTCCACAAATGAACATTAAATGCCTCATGCTATCTTCTAAACCTAAAATCTGGGCAGGTGATTTACCAAGTTCATTTGATTCTAACGCTTTATATAGCGGCGATGCTGAATTGCCAAGAAGCAATAACGACACTAAATGAGCCTCTAAAAGTTGGTTAATATCGCAGCTTTCTCCAAGGACCCAAGCTACATAATTTTGATGTCCAATTTGCTCTTCTGAGACAGGATTGAAAATCTCAGATTTTTTTACTGGTTTTGAAAATGGTGTTTGTGCGGTTACAATCTCAATCTTTGATTGCTCAACTTTTTTAAATTTCTGCTTAAGTTTTTTATTTACGAAATCCTGTATCTCTTTAGCATCCACATCTCCCCAAGTGAAATATGTGGCATTTGAAGGATGGTAAAACTTTTGGTGGAAGCCTTTTAGGTAATCGTGTGTTAGCTCTATTATCTCTTCAGGCTCACCTCCACTGTTGTGCTTGTAAGTTAAGTCTGGAAATAAGCCATTTGTTAATGCTTGCCATGTCACGCTTGAGATATTGCTCATTGATCCCTTCATCTCATTGAAAACCACCCCTTTAAATTCCAAAGGCGAACTGGATTTATCATGCTTGGCAAATTCAAGACGATGCCCTTCTTGCTTAAAATCCTCTTCTTTTAGCAAGGGGAAATAAACGGCATCCAAATATACATCTAATAAGTTAAAAAAGTCTTTTTTGCTTTGTGTTGCAAAAGGGTAGGCTGTCCAATCACTGGCAGTAAAAGCGTTCATGAAGGTGCTCATAGATCGTCTTAACATCATAAAAAATGGATCACGAACTTTAAAATTTTCCGAGCCACATAGTGTGGTGTGTTCTAAAATGTGTGCTACTCCAGTTGAGTTTTCAGGAATTGTCCTGAACATAACCATAAAGACAAGCTCTTTGGATTTGTTCTTTAAATGAATGTGCTGAGATCCATAATCCTCCAGCTCATACCTTTCAGCTTGAAAGCCAAGTGACGAATTTTGTTTTTTTTCTAAAAGTTTATAACTATTCATCTTGAATTATTAATGGGAACTAATATTAATATATAAAGTCAGAATTATAGTATGTTTAACAAAATTTTACTTCCTTTATTTGCCATAGTTGCTTTGAGCGCATGCAGCGTGAACCCAGTTAGTACAGAGAGAGTTTCAGCTTTCAATTTGATAGATTACAACACATTCTCAGTGCAAATATCGGAGAGCTCAGAAGAAGTAAGAGTGAGCCCTTTTACATCAGCAGGTTTAAGAAATCAATTATCGGAAGAATTATTAAATCTCGGAATGAGTATTTCAGATGATCCAGATTTAGTCTTTACACTTTCAATTGGTTTTGATGAAAGAGACAGACGAAGATCAACAGGGTATTACTACAGGAAAGGTTACTATGGACCTTTTTATGATCCTTTTTGGAATTCTTTTGAAGATGATGACAGATCATTTCTCAGAGTAACTGTTTCAGATGCTTCAGGAAATCCACTTTGGACGGGCATTAGATCAACACGATATGTTCGTTCGCAGCTAGTTCTGTCTCCAGAAGAAATTAACTCTTATATCATGAGCTTTGTTGACGAGCTCACAGGTTAAGGGACTAACCAAAAACTTTTTTCTACTCCATTCTTGCTCCATTCAAATTTGCATCTTCTGTGACCAGATCGTTGTAGATACAAAAATTCCATCGAGCAATAATTAAATTTTAATACGGCGAAGTTTGCATAACCTTCTTCTACATCTAAGCCTTTCAATTCAAAGTCATAGTCCGAAGGATTTTTTACTTTTTTACTAGAGCCATCTTTTACTGAATAGCACTTTTTAGAAATATGCTGTGACTCTTCCCATGCTGCTTTAGTGATATTGTCTTGATGATGAACGGTAGTTTCACCAGCAAGCCTAATTTGGATTTTTAGATTTGGGTCATAACCTAGAACAGCTGAAGAAGGATCTTTAATCAGTTCTCTAATTTTATTTGAACGGTAGTCTGAATGAAATCTTAAAAGTCGTTCTTTGTCGCAAAATTCACGAAGCACCATCACTCTCGAATCAATTATCCCTCCAAGTTGATTGCTGAAGGTTGGCGTATGAAAAAGTGAATCTCTATTTGTTACGCCGTCAGCAAGAACATCGTATGCCCTTATTTTTACAGATGCTTTGTTATCAAAATCCATGCAGTGAGTCTAATTCATATTTCTTAGTTAACAAATCTTTGATTACAATACTTACATGAAAAAAATATCACTATTAATTTTGACCTTCCTCTTAGCAAGCTGCTCTGACACAAATGAACCTAAGGCAGTTTCTGTTAAATTAAATGAAAACGATGCTGGTGACGATTTAAAACTCTTAAGAAAAGATTTTCAGGAGCAAGTTCTCAATCCGTATCCTGATGTTTTTGTAGTGGTTGGTTTTGGTCTGGCTAACTCGATCTTAATTAAAGGTGATAAAGAAGATATTATTATTGACACCATGGGCGGCATTGAGACTGCAGAAAGGGTTATCAAAGAATTTAATGAAGTTTCAGAAAATACAAAAAAAACGGTCATTTATACACATTTTCACGCTGACCATACTTTAGGTGCTAGGGCTTTTGCCTCAAACTTTGATGTGACAAATGTTGTTTCTCATAGAACTACCATTCAAGAAATTGAGAATTTTTTTGGAATCAAAAGAGATATTATTGGCCCAAGGTCATTAAAAATGTTTAATTCAATTCTCAAAGATGCTGATCAAGGTATCACAAACGGTATTGGGATTAAGCTTGAGGCTGGCAGGGATCAACCAGGTTATGTCAAACCAACTATGGTTTTTGACGAAAAAATGTCCTTGGAAATTGGTGGTAACAAAGTTGACCTTTATCATGCTCCAGGAGAAACCGATGATCAAATCTTTATTTGGTTTGAAGAGGGGAAAGTACTTTTTCCAGGGGATAATATTTATAAAGCCTTTCCTAATATTTATACAATACGAGGCACTACCTATCGTAGCTTTCGCGCATGGTATCAGAGTATTGAGAAAATGATGGCACTTGAACCAGAAATATTAGTCCCTAGTCATGGAATACCAATTGAGGGAGCTGCAAATGTTATGAATATTCTAACGCTTTATAGGGATGCAATTAAGTATGTTCATGATCAAACAATGCGAAACCTAAATAATGGTTTGTCCCCATTGCAGGCAGCACGAGCAGTAGAGCTTCCTGAAAGCTTAAAAAGTGATCCTCACCTTTATGAGCTTTATGGAACAGTTGAATGGAGTTCAAGAAATTTATTTAATGGTTACTTTGGATGGTTTGATGGAAATCCAACAAATCTATTTCCTAAAGACTCAGTTGAAAGAGCTAATAAATTAATAAATTTAATTTCTTTAGATAAGCTTAGCGCAGAGCTGACGCAATCAGTTGCAAGTGGTGATCATCAATGGACACTGTATCTTACAGATATTTTTATTAATTCTGGAAACAGTTCGCAAGAAATTGTTGATGTGCGGTCGAGAGCATTAGATGCCTTAGGTGATCAATCTTATAACCCAAATGCACGAAGTTATTATAAAAGTTCTTATGCTGAACTTGCAGGTGAGCTTAATTCCAGCAGTTTTATTGATGAGGACAATGAAATTCAAGATAGTGTACTAGCAGAGCTTTCACCAATTATGTTTCTGGACGTAGCATCAATACGACTTGATCCTGCAAAAGTAGATTTACAAGATTTGAACACAACTATGTATTTAAGCGACTTAGATGAATATTGGCATCTACGCATTAATAACAACGTTTTTAGTTATAAGGTTGTTAATGATGTAGATAGTCCCGATATTATTTTTGAGTCAATAATCTTTAAGAAACTTATGACAAGCAATATTGAACCCATCACAGGCATACTATTATCAAATAGGAATGCTACTGGTGAAAACAAAAGGAACTTTTTAGAGTTCGTAGCTAATTTCAGAGAATGACAGAACCAACAAGAATACCACCAAGAAGGACATCTAGAGGAAATGCACAATATCTTCTGAGTGCACTTTTATTAGTGCTAGTTGCTGCAGCTTTGTTGGGCATGTATTTCTACTTAGAGGCCCAAAAAAAAGAAAATCAGGCTGTGTTGGAGCTCATCTCTCAAAAAGTTGAAGTTATAGAAGACAAACTTTCAATTACCAATGAGGATTCAGTACAAAATATGGAAACTATGACAGATCAAATTGCCTTTCTTGACACTGAAGTGAGGAAACTTTGGGGGCATAGAAAGGGGTACCAAGAAAATTTTAGAAAGCAGGAAAGCAAAGCCAGTAGTAATGAAGAAAATATTCAACAACTTAGCTCAAAGACTACTAAGGTTGAAGACAAATTAGACGGTCTTGATGAAAAAATTCAACTGGCAGAAGACCTTCAGCTTAAAATTACAATCTTGACCAATGAAATAAATAAACAAAAAAAAGCACTCAGTGAAAACGCTGAGGCGCTTTCTGCCATAGATCAATATAGAATCCAAAATAACCAAAAACTTACTGAGATTTTAACAAGATTAAACAATCTATCAGATGAGCTTGATGAGATTATTTTGGTGGAGACAGTAGAGGGCTTATGAGTAGAATTTTGAGTGAGACCTTTTTTAAAATTTTTTTAGTTATTTGCATAATTCCAGCAGCAATTTTAGTTGGGAAAGCATTTCTTTTAGCATTACCAATTTTGATGTGGGTACTAGCATATATGGCTTACAAGAAATCTAATAATTCCGAATCAATAATGTGGGTAATTTTTGCAATTATTGCGCTATTAATTGCCTTTGTCATATAAAATACAATTTCGTCCGGGGATGTGGTGGAACTGGCAGACACGCTGGATTTAGGTTCCAGTGCCGTAAGGCGTGGGGGTTCGACTCCCTCCATCCCTACCAATATATGTTTGAATATGCTAGATTGTTTGAATGAGGGTTTTTCCATCATTTGTTTTAAGCACTGTTCTACTTTTGAGCTCATGCTCCACAATACAATCGAATAATTATTCATCAAATGATTTAAATGATGTTGATAAATTTAATGTAGAAACCTGTGTAAATCTTTTTAAAGCAGAGAATGAAGCACAGAGAAAACTATTTGAGCAAATTGTAGAAGAAAATAATATTGATTGTTCAAGCTACTCTGAACAGATTAATGAAGCTCTAGATGAAAGTGTGCCTATCTTATATTGGATTTTAGGAGCAGTATTATTCGGTATAATTTTCCTTGACGGCGGTACTGGTGGCCACGAAGAATGTGCGACCTATGATATAAATGGTAATCTTGCTTGTGGAGACTAATTAAGCGCATCTAACTCCCTCCACCCATACCATTAATTTGTTAAAATCATGTCATGAAAGATGATGACCTTAAAAAACTTAGTGAGCATTTTTTTGAAAAGTGTCCAACTGAAGCTAGAAATTTTTTTCATCAAATACTTGAGAAATTAGAGAAAATTGAAAAAAAAATTGACGAGTTGGAGGCCAACACTAAAGGCTTTTAAATAGAATTGTTGTTTTAAAAATGAGGATTTTATATTTACTTACTCTTGTTTTTGTATGTTTTGCAGTCTCTGGTGAGGTAACAGTGTCGGAGCTGAAAAATAAAGCACCAGAAAGGATGCTCTATATTGGTAATAGTTATCTATATTACAACGATAGTCTTCATAACCATGTTAGGCGCATGCTAAACGAATTTTATGAAACAGAAATTAGTACAACTGAGTATAAATTAGTAACTATTAGTGGCTCCAGATCATGGCATCATAATATTGATCACTCACTAAACCACGAGAACTTAGGCGTTTCAGAACCATTTCAGCTGGTAATTTTTCAAGGTGGAAGTGGTGAAACGGATACTGTCAGGGAAAGAAGAATTTTCGCAAGAGAAGTTTCAAAGATGGTCAAAAAAATACACGCGACTGGCGCAGAGGCAGCTCTATATATGATACATGCTTTTGCAGAGCCCCATGAAAAAACAAATCCACAGATGATTAAAGATATACAAAGGATGTATGTCGACGCTGGCAATAGAAATAATGCAATGGTCTTTCCAGTAGGGATTGCTTTTGAAAAGGCTTTTTCCAAACAACCAAACATTCAGCTACACAAAAGATTTGATGGCTCTCATCCCAGTATGCTTGGAACATATCTGGCTGCATGTGTGGTTTTTGCCAGTATCACTCATATATCTCCTACGAAAGTTGATTACTCTTATTACGGAAGGGTTGATGATCAAGATAAAAAGTTCCTACAACAAATAGCCCATAACACTGTTGAAGAATTTTTTAATATCGAACTTTAATTTTGAGTTCTAACTAAATTTCTTTTGGGTATTTAAAAATAAGTAAATTTATGTTGGTATATAGGTAGGAGTAATTTTATGGCAATAAATGTAATTGCAAAATTTCAAGCAAAAGCAGAGAACTACAAAGAAGCATCAGAATGGCTTGCTGGTGACCTTTATAAAATGAGTGAATTTAAGGGTAACCTGTCTTGTTTTTGCAGTGGTAATGAGGAAACTTCGCTTATTACTGTATTTCAGAAGTGGGAATCAAAGGACGATTATCTGGCTTATAGAGAAATGCGTACAGAAAGTGGTGAGCTTGGATACCTTGTATCATTATGTGAGGGTCCACCTGAGTTTGCTTTTGATACAGTAATTTACGAGCGTTCAAACGAATAAAAGCTCTAAATGCGTATTTTAAAAACGTCTAAAGACAGATTCAAGAATTTACCTGACTATAATTTCTCTGAGAATTACTGTGAAATAGATTATCAAGAAAATATTTTGCAAATGCATTATATTGATATCAGCGGATCAGCAGATAGGGTGTTTTTTTTGCTTCATGGCGAGCCGTCTTGGAGTTATCTTTATCGCCACATGATACCTATACTTGCAAAATCTAAATGTAGAATTATCGCTCCCGATCTAATAGGCTTTGGCAAATCAGATAAACTTACGAATAAAGACGACTATACCTACGCCAATCATCTTAATTGGATAAATCAACTAATTGAGAAATTAGATCTTCAGAATATGGTTTTTTTTGCACAAGACTGGGGGAGCTTGATAGGGCTTAGACAGGTTGCAAAATTCCCTGAGAGGTTTAGAGGTATGGTGGTCTCAAATGGAGGTCTTCCAATAGGAACTGGCTCAACTCCAGGCTTTAAGCAGTGGCTAAATTTTAGTCAAACAGTTGAGGATTTCAATTCAGGGAAGATTGTTAATCAAGGCTGTCTTCGGGATTTATCTGAAGCAGAGATCAACGCTTATAACGCCCCATTTCCTGATGAGAGTTATAAAGTTGGCGCAAGGGTTTTCCCTACTCTCGTACCAATAATGCCAGATCAGGATCAAGTACAGGAAAATAAGGAGGCTTGGCAAGAGTTAAAAAAATTTAATAAACCAACAATAACTTTGTTTGGTGATCATGACAAAGCCTTTCTAGGTCAAGAGAAATTTTTTATTGATAAAATTCCAGGAGCAAAGGATATGCCACACCGCATTATAAATGCAGGACATTTCTCACAAGAAGATCAACCTGAATTATTATCTGAAGCTCTGTTATCTATTAACTAAAGATAGTCGGGCATCTCATTAAAGGCCTCTTTTCCAAAAAACAGCTCGTCGTCTATGAAAAAGGTAGGAACCCCAAACGCCCCTCTATCAACAGCATTTTGTGTGTTAGAAAATAATAGGTCCTTAATTCTTTGCTCACCTGCAGCTTCAATCAAGGCATCACCATCTAAGTCATTGGCATTCAGATAGTCACGAAGAATTTCTTGATCTCCCATATTAATTTCATCCTCCCACATGCCTTTCAATGCAACGTCGACATATTTTTTATAAAAACCATTCTCTTGTGCAAAAAGAGAAGCTCTTTGCATGGTCACTGTGTTTATTGGAAAAAATGGATTATGTTTCAGTGTAGTTATTTTATGTCTTTCAGAGAACCTCTTAATTTCACGAAACATGTAATCAAGTTTTTTTGGTATTTCAGCATTAGCAACCATTGGAGCTGTATTATTGGTAATTTTAAAAATACCCCCAAGCAAACAGGGAATATAATTGAATGTTACATTATGCTTTTTTTCAAAATGTGGCACTGCTTTATGCGAGAGATAAGCATTTGGACTAGCTACATCAAAAATAAAATCAATACCCATAAGATAATCTTAACGCTATTGCTATAATTAAAAAATAAATATGAATAAGAAAAAAGGTGCTGTGCTAATTATGGGGGCTGGTCCAGGGCTTGGATCCTCTTTGGCAAAAAAGTTTGCAGAAGTCGGGCACCATGTTTATGTTTCAAGGAGAGCTAGAAACCAAGATCAGTTGGAGCAACTTGCAGAAAATATAAAGAGTGATGGTCATTTAGCAAGTAGTATGCCCTGTGATGCGCGAGAAGAAAGTGAAGTACAAAAGCTTTTTAATGCTGTTAACAAAGAGAATAAAATAGATTGCGCGATTTATAATATTGGGGCAAACGTTTTCTTTCCAATTGAGGAAACAACTCCAAGGGTATTTAAGAAGGTTTGGGAAATGGCAGCCTTTGGTGGTTTTCTTTTTGGCAAGGAGGCTGCCAAGATTATGTCTAAACAAGGTTATGGAACTATCATTTTTACAGGTGCAACTGCCTCAATCAGAGGAAAACCAGGTTTTAGTGCATTTTCCTCGGCAAAATCAGCTTTGAGAAATCTTGCTCAATCTATGGCAAGAGAACTGGGCCCAAAAGGCATTCATGTTGCCCACACCATCATCGATGGTGCCATTGATCATCCTTGGATTAAGGAAAATTTTCCGGAGATATACAAGCTTAAGGAGGTCGGTGGAATATTAAACCCAGATAAGATCGCAGATGAATATTACAATTTACACTGTCAAGATAAAACATCATGGACACATGAGTTAGACTTAAGACCTTATATGGAAAAATTTTAAAATGAGCAAAGAAGTGAAGGAATTCTTTGAGCAATACTCAGATTTTGTAACAAAGGTAACTAGCAAACCCAGCCTTGATCTTGAGATCTTAAAAGAGAGTTTAGCTAATGTAGAAAATACCTCAGAAATTCAATCTGCACGTTTGCTAACAGCTGCACTTGGTCTTGGAAGTGAAACAGGGGAATTTGTTGAAATAGTAAAAAAAATGTTTTTACAGGGTAAGCCACCTTCTGATGAAAATATATTCCATATGAAGAGAGAGCTTGGAGATATCATGTGGTATTGGGCAACTGCTTGTGCTGCTTTGGGTTTGGATCCTTTTGAAGTGATAAGTGAAAATCAAAAAAAACTTGAAGCAAGGTATGGTGAGCAGTTTGCTATTAAAAAAAGTGAAGTTCGGGAAAAAGGCGATCTTTAAGATATGATTTCTGATTTCCCAATAAAGATTCCTGATTCAGAGATTGATGATTTAAAAAAAAGGATTAAACAAACTCGTTGGCCTGATGAAGTTAATGACAGTAATTGGCTTTTAGGCACGAAGCTTGAGTTTCTAAAAGAGTTTACACATTATTGGGCTGAAGACTTTGATTGGCGTATACACGAGGAGAAGCTTAATAAAACAGGTAGTTCTGTTTTCAAATCCTCTAAAGGTTTAAATATCCACTTTTTGCATAAGAAGTCTGAAGATAAAAATGCTATTCCTATACTAATGACGCATGGCTGGCCAGGAAGTGTTCAAGAGTTCCTCAAAGTTATACCAATCCTCAATAAGGGTCTTAATGGAATATGTTTCGATGTTGTATGCCCAGCAATGCCAGGTTATGGCTTTTCTGATAAACCTACAAGCTTTGGCATGGATTCGCAAGAGATTGCAAAGATAGAAAATGAGCTCATGATTGAATTGGGTTATAACAAATATATTGCACAAGGTGGCGATTGGGGGGCAACAGTTAGTAAATGGATAGCTGAGTTGTTTCCAAATAACTGCATAGGATTGCATTTGAATCTTGTATTGGCTTTTCCACCAGCTGAAAATGCCATGAAGGGTTTAACAAAAGACGAGTTACAAGGACTGGAAAACTATAGAAAATGGCAAACTTTGGGGCATGGTTATGCGGCGATACAAAGCACTAAACCACAAACTCTTGGTTACGGTTTAAATGATTCTCCAGTTGGACTAGCTGGTTGGATTGTGGAGAAGTTCCATGCTTGGTCAAGTAATAACGAGGATAATTTAGTAATCGATAAAGATGAGGCTCTTGCAATAATTTCTCTATATTGGTTTACGCAGTGCATAACGTCTTCCACGCGCCTTTATTACGAAAACAATAATCTTGGATTCTCAAAAAATTACATAAACTGTCCCACTGGAGGCATTTTATTTGATTATGAGATTGCCAGGCCTCCAAAAGCATGGGCAGAAAAAATATATAATCTTGTGCATTGGACAAGGGCGAAAGGAGGGCACTTTGCAGCAATGGAGACGCCTGAAATTTTAGCTAAAGACATCGCAGATTTTGCTTTAAAAGTCACTAATTAATCAATGAAAAGAATTTACAAAAATTTTTATGCAGCACATCAAATACAAGCGAAAGATATTGCACAGCTTAAACAGGAAAAATTTGAATATGTGCTGTGTAATCGACCTGATAATGAGGTGCAGGATCAACCCTCAGCGGAAGTGATCAAAAGTGAGTGTTTGGCCAATGGCATAGAATTTTTGCACCTACCTATCTCACCTGGAGATTTTAATCTGGAAGTAATTATGGAAACTGAAAAAGTTTTAAAGACTGCCAAAAAAACTTTAGCATATTGTAGAACTGGTACTAGATCTACAATGCTATGGGCTTTTGCAAAAACAAAGGATTTAGAAGTAGATGAAGTCTTGAAGATTACCGATCATAGTGGGTACAATTTTCAACATTTGAAAGAATTATTGGAAACTTACAAATCTACTTCTTCTTGATCTGCAGAAAGAGCCATACCGCAGGTATAACTGCAAGACATCCAAAAGTAATGTTTACTGCTGTAGCTAGAGGAAAATCAAGCAGAGCACCTACAAAATCTGAAAGAGTATTGCCAATTAATGCTCCATAAATCGCACCATGAATTCCTGATCCTTTAAAGTACTTATCAATATCTATACCCAAGATTGTTGTGAAAGCTAGAATACCGTTATCAATAAGTCCAAAAAGTATTCCGTCAGGCATCAGAATATTTTCCGTTGAAATTTTCTAAGAGCAATCAATAAGAATACAAGATAAATAATTTCAAAAATTGTAAAGTACAGCAAAAAAATAGAAGAAAATTCACCAAAAAATGCAGTTACAATTCTACCAAGCAAAATCCCACTAATTAAGAATAGTAAGATTTTAAAGAACAGCTCTTCATTCTTGCTCTTAACAATTGCCAGTAACGAGTACAGCCCAACCAATAGATTTATTCCTCCATAAACAGATCTAATTTCTCCAGAACCAACATCAGTATTTATCGTAAGGCCTACTTGTTCTGAAAAAGATTCAGGGAAAAATAGTGCCCAAGAACCAAGGTAACCATAGACCAAGGCAGTTATAAAAAGAAAAAGCTTATTTACCATAACTAATTATTTTTATTTAAAAGATCTATATTACCACCTGTTGCCATAACGTTGTCAGTAAATGTTTTTTCGTTTACAAAACTATGAAGATAATTTGGACCACCTGCTTTTGGGCCAGTGCCACTTAAGCCTTGACCACCAAAGGGCTGGACGCCAACAACTGCACCAACTATATCTCTATTCAAATAAAAGTTACCTATATTTGCATTTTCAAAAACTTGTCGGGCTTTTCCAGATATCCTAGAATGCATTCCCATTGTTAGCCCATAACCAGTACCATTTACTTCTTCTAGAATACTTTCAAGCTCTTCAGCCTTATATTTAATGAAATGCAGGATGGGACCGAATTTTTCACCATCAATATCTTTTATGGAATTGACTTTAAAGGCAATCGGATTAAAAAAGTACCCTTTATTCGGAATGGTATTTTTTAATTCTATAAACTCTTTACCAGACTTGATTAGTTTTTCCTTATGGGATGTTAGTTTATTCAAAGAGGTTTTATTGATTATTGGTCCAAGATCTGTTTCTGGCTTTAAAGGATTACCAAGCTCCAACTCTTGGATTGCTTCTGATAAATACTGCCAGTAATCTTCAAAGATCTCCTCCTGAACATATACCACACGTAAAGCACTGCACCTTTGCCCAGAACTATAAAAAGAAGATTTTAAAATATCGTCTATAACTTGTTCTTTGAGTGATGACGAATCAACAAACATAACATTCTGCCCACCAGTTTCTGCAATTAGTGTTTTAAGAGCGTTGTGTTTTGTGGCTAAATTTAGATTTATTTGTCTTGCAGTTGCTCCAGATCCCGTAAAAGCAATTCCATCAATATTCTGAAATTTTGTTGCCTCATCGCTTACGTCTTTTTTTGCAACGAACAAATGCAGAGCAGATTCTGGGACACCTGCTTGATGCAAGAGTTTAATTATCTCAGCTGCTATTAAAGAAGTATCTTCAGCTGGTTTACAAACAACGGTATTGCCAGTAAGTAAAGCTGCTGCAACTTGCCCGACCAAAATTGCTAAAGGAAAGTTCCAAGGACTGATACATAAAAATATACCTTTTGAAGAGTATTCTAGAAAATTTTTCTCGCCTGTAGGGCCCTCAAGGATTTGTGGGATATTTAATTGCTTGGCCTTGCTAGAATAATAGAGTATAAAATCGACAGCTTCTCTAATTTCTGCATCTGCATCCTTAAAAGTTTTACCAGCTTCACTACCAAGTAAATAAAAAAATTTAAATTTGTTCTGCTCAATCAATTGAACAGCATTATTAAATATCTCAATTTTTTTCTTTATATCAAGAATCTTCCACTCCTTGCAAGGCTCAAGGTTTTTAATTGAATTTAGCTCATTGGCCCCTGCAAAACTTACTTTTCCAATATTAGTCTGTGTAGCTGGAGAAGTGATATTCACTGTTTGAGTATCTTGAGCTGATACCCCGTCAATTATGCTTGTGGCTTTAAATGTATGCGACAAATACTTCGATGTTTCACTGGCTAACTCTGAAATTTTCTTTTGATCTGCCAAATCATAGCCTTTAGAATTCTTTCTATCTGAAAATACATTTAAAGGCCTTTTGACATGCTCAAGGTACTCTTTTTCATCAAGATTTCTTGACGCAACATCTATTGGATTCTCAATAACTTCGCTTATGGGTATCTGTTTATCGAGATATTTGTTCACAAACGAACTATTTGCTCCGTTCTCAAGTAATCGTCTAACTAAATACGGAAGAAGTTCTTTCTTAGATCCTACTGGGGCATATATTCTGGTAACTGGAAATTTTGTGTACATATTTTTTGCATTTTTATAAGTTATATCTCCCATTCCAAAGATTCTTTGAAATTCAAATTCATCTTCTCTGTTTTCATATAAGGCCATAATTCCAGCGATAGTGTGGGCATTGTGTGTTGCAAAATAAGGTCTTAGATTTTTTGTTTGGGAAATAAGCTTGGCTGTATGCAGATAATTAAGATCGGTAAAAGATTTTGATGAGAATACAGGAAGATCAGGAGCCCCTTTATTCTGATGAATCTTAATTTCTTGATCCCAATAAGCTCCCTTAACAAGCCTAACCATTAGACCATTTCTTTTTTTCGCTAGAGAGTCCGAAAATGTAATCACTTCAGGTGCACGTTTACCATACGCTTGAACTGCTAACCCCAATCCACTCCAGTCAGAAATATTTTTTTCCTTGGATAATTTCTCCACCAACATCAAACTGAGCTCAAGCCTATCTTGTTCTTCAGCATCAATAGTTAAAGCAATTTCTTGCTTAGCGGCTTGTTGAGCGAGTTCAAATACCCTCTCATATAGCTCCGTCATTACCCTTTTTTCCTTAAGAGGTTCATACCGTGGATGAATTGCAGATAGCTTTATTGAAATTTCATGGAATGACGACGAGAGCTGAGCATTTTTTTCACCTACTCTCCTAATTGCATCCTCGTAACAGTTAAAGAAAAAATTAACGTCTGATTGTGTGCGTGCGGCCTCTCCTAGCATATCAAATGAACATGGCGTATTTGAAGTACTAAACTTTTCTAGAGCTTGAGAGATAGTTACCCCAGAGACAAATTCCTCACTTAAAATATCCATTCCTTTTTTCACAGCCTCTCGCAATACCGGATCACCAATTCGTGAAGTCACGTTCTTTAACCATGTAACTGGATTAGTACTAATCTTCGTATCTAGTTCCACAACTTGCTCTGCAATAAACAAACCAAAAGTGGTTGCATTCACAAAAATCGATGGTGAATTATTTAAGTGTGATAACCATTTTTTACCCCCAACCTTCTCGTTAATGATTTCATCACAAGTATGATCATCTGGGATTCTCAGCAGTGACTCAGCTAAGCACATTAAAGCAACACCCTCTTGATTTGTCAGACCGTATTCTAAAAAAAAGTTATCTAGACGTGTTTTGCTTCTATCAGAACGACAAAGCTGAACAATTTCACTGGCTTTTTCAGAGATTTCTGGAGAATTTATCCAGGAATTATTTGAAATAATATTCTCAACAAGTGTTTCTTCAGAAGCGTATTTAAAAGAATTTATTTTATTATGAGTGCCCATTTATGAGGGATATTTTAGCTTCTATAATGCTAAAAATGTACCCCAGAGATTTCTTATTTCAGCTTGGCTTCGGTAAAAGCATCTTTGATAAGTTTTTTCAGCCATATATGGCCTGGATCTTTATCATTCGATTCATGCCATGCTAGGAAAAATTGTGATGGAGCAACTTCGAATGGTAATGTTTTGTAGCTAAGATTATGCTTCTTGGCAAATGCAGTTGTACAAGTTAGGACCATATCTGTATTTTTTAAAACTTCTGGTGTTATAAGGTAGTGTTGAGCACGTAGAATTACTTTTCTATCAAGCTGTAGTTTTGAAAGAGCATTATCAACTAAGGCACCTCCGGTTCTTCGGCCAGATATATGTATGTGGTCAAGCTCCAAGTACTGTTCGATACTAAGATTTTTTTCTTTTGCCAGAGGATGATCTTTTCTAAACCCACATACAAATTCATCTTCGAAAATGAGCTCTTTCTTAATTTCTGATTCAGATGGCGGGAAAGGATCAACCGCAAAATTCACTTCATTTGCAGCAAGCGCATGTTGGATTGATTCTCTAGATGTGTAGTAACTTGAAATTTTAACATTTGGAGCAACCTTGTGGATTTTGGTCATAAGTATATGTAATATCCTGCCCTCAGAAATGTCATTAAGGGATAGTCTAAAAGTTCTGCTGGAAACTGAGGGGTCAAAAGAGTCGGGCTGTTCAAGACTGCGTTGTAATATTGCTAAAGCATCTTGAACATGAACAATTATATTTTCTGTTTTTGCTGTTGGCTTCACACCTTGCCCAACCCTAATAAAAAGGGGGTCATCAAAGTAACTGCGTAATTTTGATAATGCACTACTAACTGCTGGTTGTGTTATTCCAACTATCTCACCAGCTTTAGTAAGGCTGCCTTCAGTATAGATAGCATTAAAAACAACTAAAAGGTTTAAATCCAGATTATTTAGCTTCATAAATGATTTATAATTGTACTCGAATTTAAATGCATATTATAAATGACATTTATAGTATTGTAGAATTTTTTTGAATAATGAATTATGCAGTTTGAAACTAGTGAAAAGGTAGACTTTTATCTTCCGAGGGTCAAAGCATTCATACAGGATCATGTCATGCCTGTAGAAAAAAATATATTAACCAAAGAAATACCTGAAAATGAAAGATGGAAGCCACATTCAGAAATTGAAATTTTGAAGAAAAAAGCGCAAGAAAATGACCTGTGGAATCTTTTTTTGCCGGATAGTGAGCTAGGCGCTGGCTTAACAAATTTGGAATACGCTTATCTTGCAGAAGAATTAGGACGTACTAACTTTGCATCTGAAGCGATGAATTGCAGCGCACCAGATACAGGAAATATGGAGGTTCTTGTACGCTATGGATCAGATCAACAAAAAGACGAATGGCTCAAGCCACTTTTGCAAGGAGAGATTCGTTCAGCCTTTGGCATGACTGAACCAGACGTAGCATCTTCAGATGCAACAAACATGCAGGCAACTGCTGTACACAAAAAAGGTGAATGGGTCATTAATGGTGAGAAGTGGTGGACTTCTGGAGCAGGAGATCCACGATGCAAAATCATTATTTTTATGTGTGTGACAAATCCAGATAATGCCAGACATCAACGTCATTCAATGATTCTAGTACCGATGGATACACCGGGAGTTGAAGTAAAAAGAATGATGCATGTTTTTGGGTATGATGATGCACCTCATGGCCATGCACATATTAAATTCAATAATGTCAAAGTTCCTTATGAAAATATTATTCTAGGAGAAGGAAGGGGATTTGAAATTGCACAGGGAAGACTTGGACCTGGGAGAATACACCATTGCATGAGATCCATTGGAGCAGCAGAAGTTGCTTTTGAGTTGATGTGTAAAAGAGCAATGACAAGGACAGCTTTTGGCAAGGAACTAGCGCGCCTTGGCGGAAACTTTGATGTTATTGCAGATTCAAGAATGGAAATTAATCAAGCTCGTTTACTGACCCTTAATGCTGCATGGAAAATGGACAAATATGGCAATAAAGTAGCAGCAAGTGATATTGCTCAAATAAAAGTAGTTGCTCCAATTATGGCTTGCAATGTAATTGATAGGGCTATTCAAATGCATGGTGGTGCTGGAGTAAGTCAAGATTTTCCACTAGCAAGTATGTATGCTCATTTGCGCACACTGCGGTTGGCAGACGGTCCCGATGAAGTTCATAGAAGATCTGTTGCTCGCCTTGAGCTTGCAAAATTTTTTGAAAATGGCAAATCATGAAATTTAAAAATAAGCTTGATCCCACTGAAGAGCAAATCTTAGGCTTCAATGATCCTGGCCCTGAGCCTATTTTCATGCTGAATTTACTTAAATATAAAGATAAGGCTATCTATACAGATGGGCGTCATACATCGATGTCTGGTAAAGAGGCTTACGCCATATATGGCAAAGAGGTTATTAAACACTTAGAAAAAGTCGGAGGCAAGTTAGTATTTGCTGGAGATGTATCTAGGCTGATGATAGGTGAAATTGACGAGCTTTGGGATTCTGCTGCTATAGCAATGTACCCAAGTAAAAAAGCAATGCTTAAAATGATCACAGACCCCGATTATATGAAAAGTCATGAGCATAGAGCCGCCGGTCTTGAAGGACAATTAAATATTGAGCTGGGGTCTAGCCAAAAGCTCTTTGAATGAATCCAATACTCCCAAAAGCAGCAAATAATATTTATTTAGGCAAAAAGTCTGCATATTATTTTTTTATATTTTTTATGGTAATCAATACTACTAGAAGTTTTATTCATCTTTTGGCGGAGGACGCAGGCCTGAATTCAATTGCAAATATTATTTTATTTGAAGGAAGCCCAGACCCAAATAAAGTTATTTATGCTTTGGGTTCAATGTGGGGTCTTATGCAAATTTTATGTTGTTTAATTACATGGATAGTAATATTTAGATATAAAAGCTTGATTTCTTTTATGTACATTATTTGGTTATTAGAGTGGACATTGCGACTTTTTGTCGTTGGAGCCTTGCATCCTCTTGACCCTGTTTACCAAGATGGGGTAACTCCTGGAGTGGTTATGGCTCCATATGTAGCTTTATTGTTATTAATATTCTTTGTATTATCTTTAATGAAAAGTAAATGAAGAAATTCTTTTTATACTCTTTTATAACTATATTTGTAGTTTTAAGCTTGAGTGCCCTTGTTCTACAAATACCCTTTTTTCAAGACAAAATTTTTGAAAACCTCAGCAAATATAGGTTACTTTCTGCACTTGAATGGGATCTTGAAGAGGATGCCTTGCAGGTTACTGTTTGCGGTTCGGGATCACCTGTTGCCACACCAGGAAGAGCTCAATCATGCTTACTAGTGCAGACCCCCAATGATATGTATATATTTGATATCGGCGATGGAAGTGTGACTAATTTAATAAATTGGGGAGTGCCACTAGAAAGGTTAAAAGCTGTCTTTATAACGCATTTACACTCAGATCATTTTGCTGATCTCGGTGACTTAAGACTCGTATCCTGGATAGGGCGAGATAGAGTTGAGAAAGTAAAATTATTTGGCCCAGAGGGAATTCAACAAGTCGCTGCTGGCTTTGAAATGGCATTTAAATTTGATCAGGAATATAGAATTGCACATCATGGTGTGGATTTGGCGCCCCCAAACTCTGTGGGCTTCATTACAAAGGAAACTAGAGAGGGAGAAATATTTAGTGAGAAAGATTTAACTGTTTCTGCATTCAGAGTCGATCATGAGCCTGTTGATCCTGCGTTTGGGTACAGAATCAATTATAAAGATAGGTCAATAGTTATTAGTGGAGATACACTTTTAAGTGAGAACCTTATCTCTTATTCTAAAGGAGTAGATGTCATGTTTCACGAGGCTCTTTCAAAGGAGATGACTTCTTTAATTAGTGAGAACTCTAAAGACATATATGATGAATATGGCATTCAGATGGCAAAGCTTGGTGCGCCTGTTTTTATCGACATTCAAGATTATCATGCCTCACCAATTGATGCCGCTATTGCAGCCAGAGATAGTGGCGCTGGTCTGTTAGTTTATTATCATTTAGTGCCTTCCCCCTCAGAGCCAATAAAACCAATTATGGAAAAAATCTTCTTTAGAGGTGTTGATAATTATTTTACTAATTGGATTTCGTCCAATGATGGCACAAAAATTATTCTTCCTGTTGGTTCTAAAGAAATTGAGGTTTTAGATTAACCTTTATAAGAAACTCGGAAGATTTGATTGGAGGTATCATCGGAAATCAATAGCGATCCATCATCTAGGATATGTGGTGCGGCAGGTCTACCCCAACTCTCTTCACCTTCAAGCCAACCCTCGACAAAAACTTCAGAATTTATAATTTCTCCAGCATCAAGTGTTAAGTACAGTACTTTATAACCAACTTTTGATGATCTATTCCAAGAACCTCTTTGTACAACAAACAAGCCTCCGTGATATGTTTCTGGAAATTGCGAGTGGCTGTAAAATTCAATACCTAGTGGCGCCGTATGTGCTCCAAATTCCCAGGCTGGAGGTGTAAAGTTGAAATTTTCTGTTGCCTTAAAACCTGGATCCTCTACATCAGTTCCATGTATAAACGGAAATCCAAAATGCTCTCCAGCAAAACTCACACGATTCAATTCACAAGGGGGGATGTCATCACCCAGCATATCTCGGCCATTATCTGTAAAATACATTTGACCTGTTTCAGGATGCCAGTCAAAACCTACGCTATTTCTGACGCCACGAGCGTAAACTGATAATTCGTTGTCCTCAAGTCTCAGAATTGTTGATACTCTTTGATCTGCCTCAACGCATGTATTGCATGGCGCGCCTTCGTTGAAGTAAAGTGCTCCATTTGGTCCAACTGCAAGCCATTTCCAACCATGCCAATTTTGTTTCATAGTGTTGTATTTTTTTCTTGGCATTGCGTCGAAAAATGTTTCTAGATTAAGGCTCTCCTTTGTATCAATTAATTTTTCTATATCTCTTACAACTTTAATTGTATTAACTTCAGCTATATATAAATCTTCATCGTGCATAGTAACCCCTGTTGGCATACTAAGGTTCTCAAATAATATTGATACCTTGCTAGGATCCGCCAAATCAACTGCATGAATCTTACCGGCTGCTCTACTTCCCACAAAAAGGAATTTTTCACCTCTAGCCATTTGTCTTGGGTTTTCGATATTTTCTGCAAACACCTCAATTTCGAAACCTTCAGGTACGCTCAACCTTTCAACCCCTGCGGACATAAGAAATGAAACGCAAAAGAGTGATAAGAGATAAATTTTATGTAATGAATTCATTTTCTAATAGAGTTTGTGTCCTTATAATATTGAATATAGTATATTAATCATCATTAACTAGGGGCAAATAAAACAAATTAAAGACAAATCATGAAGTATTTAATAAATCTAATTTTAATATCAAGTTTAACCCTATTTTCATTACCAAAAGTTCCTGAAGATTTTACACCAGAAGATCTCAGAGAACTTCCTGACGAAGCCTTGGAATTTTTGCTGGATGAGCTTAAGGAGAGCGATGAAGAAGCTTTAGGCATCGAAAGCTTTTTTGCTGAGTCAGAATTCGAAACCAGTGAAGGATTCTTAACAATACATAAAGATTTAGAAGAAAATGAATACTTTCTAGAACTTAACTACGACGATCTTGATCAAGAATTAATTTACTTTGCTTATGTCATGAATGGTCCACAGGCTTCTGGAACTGAAGGTGGAAGAATAGGTAGAGGCTCAATCCTCGAATTTAGAAGACATGAGGATGGAATAGGGCTTTTTAAGAAAAATACTTATTTTGAGAATCAAACTGAAAATAATATATCTAAGGCAGATCTAACAAATATCATTGAAGCCTTCTTAGAAAAATTTGATATTGAAGCTGAAGGCGATAACAGATTGATTATCGAAGTCACTGACCTTTTTAAATCAGAAATACTGACCAATATTTCTCCAAATATCCCACCAGAGTTCAGGGAGTTTGTTGCTCTGAATCTTGGAAGATTAGATGAAGATAAAACAACTATCAACCAGATAAGGAATTATGCAAAAAATACGGCAGTAGAGGTTTCGTATGTATTCAATAACTTTGGGTCTACTGGGAATAGAACTGTTTATGCAGTCGCTGATCCAAGGTTTGCATCTGTCACAGGAAGGCATTTGTTTGTCGAAATGCCAGATGACAATTTTGAGCCTAGAGTATCAGACCAAAGGGTTGGATATTTCTCACAAAGGGTCACCGATATGTCAACTTACGATAACTATCCGGCAAGAGATCTGGTTAACAAATGGCGTTTAGTAAAGAAAGATCCAGATGCAGAAATTTCAGAACCAGTTGAGCCTATAGTTTTTTGGGTTGAAAAATCTACACCAGAGGAGATTAAACCCATGGTTGTCAAGGGAATTGAAGCATGGAATCTAGCTTTCGAAAGAGCTGGCTTTAAAAATGCAATCGTTGCCAAAATACAAGCTGATGATGCAGAATGGGATGCGGGTGACGTGCAATACAACGTTGTTCGTTGGGCATCATTTCCAGAACCTAGTTATTCTGGTTATGGTCCTAGCATAGCCAATCCACGGACAGGTGAACTTATTGCCGCGGACATTGTACAAACATTTGCTGCTATCAAAAGAGGGTATAACCTAAGGAAGCTTTGGGGATGGACTCCGGAAAATGACCCTTTAGAGCAATGGATTATAGCCTTAACAATTCACGAAGTAGGGCATACGATAGGTTTAAGACATAACTTTAGTGCAAGTTACCTATTTGGCCCAAAAGAGGTGCATGATAAGTCAGTTACTGGCAACGCAACCATTTCTTCAATAATGGATTATGACCCAATCAATATTGCTCCGCCAGGATTAGAACAAGGAATGTACTTCCCAATAGAACCAGGCGAATACGATAAGTGGGCCATCGAGTTTGCTTATAAACCAAACTTGAGTGATGTTGAAAGAGAGCAGCTTTTGAGATTATCAGTGCAAGATCCATACGTTTATGGACCAGATGAAGATGCCATGGGTTCCCCTGGAACAAATATTGACCCTAGGGCAAAAAGATATGATATGTCGAATGATGTTGTTACATATACTGCGGATAGATTTATAGTCTTGGATCAAAAAATATCTGAACTTCCAGATATTTATTCAGATGAGGGCGAGACCAAACAAGATATGACATCAACTTTTTACAGCCTTGTGAGAGAAAAAGGCAGGTTTATGGATGCAGTTTCTCGTCAGATAGGAGGTGTGTATGTTACTAAGTTGGTTAATGGCCAGGATGAATTTGATGCATATGACCCTGTGCCTTATGAGAAACAAAAAGAAGCTATGGAACTTATTAACACAAAATTTCTTGCCAATGGTGCTTGGGATTTTGACCCTGAAATCTTAAGAAACCTACAGAGAGAGAAAAGAGCAGCTGGGTCTTATAGAAGGGACTCAAATGAGGATCCTCAACTTCATGATATGGTCATAGGCATGCAAGGAAGAGTATTAGCACACATACTAAATCCTACTGTTATGACAAGACTTGTTGATTCATCGGAGTATGGCAATGAGTATCTGCCGGGCGAAGTTTTAGACGATTTATTTAATGGAATTTTCGTTAAAGGAGAAACACCTGATACTTACAAAAGGAATCTTCAATCACTTTATGTTGACGGTCTTTTGGAGGTCTTTTCGGACGATAGCAGATACGATGAATTAGCCAAAGCAGCTGTCTTTGACAGTATTATGAATATTCAAAAGTTTACTCGTTCTCCAGTAAGAGATGCTGAGACAAAAAAGCATTTTGGTTTCATCAACTGGAAACTCTCGAAATTTCTAGAAGAATAATTATATTAAAGTTGTAATGAACAAAATCTCCTATGAGCAACTAGGTCATGTCAATCACGGATGGCTAGAAGCGCGGCATCATTTTAGTTTTGGTTCATACCAAGATCCAAATAGACTGGGATTTGGAAATTTAGTGGTTATTAATGATGATTTAATTGCAGCTAAAAAAGGTTTTGCTACTCATGGTCACGATAATATGGAAATAATTACTTACGTACGCCAAGGAGCAATCTCACATGAGGATAGTCTTGGAAATAAAGGCAAGACTCGAGCAGGAGATGTTCAAGTTATGAGTGCAGGTTCAGGAGTAAGACATTCCGAATTTAATGATGAAGATGAAACTACCAGTTTGTATCAAATCTGGATTAAGCCAAATAAATTGAATGTTCAGCCTAGATGGGATGCGAAAGAATTTCCTAAAAATTATGTTGATGACCATTTAGACCTTCTTGTTGGAAATAATGAGAATGCACCCTTGTTCATACATGCCGATGCTACTATTCACGCAGGAAAAGTTCATGCTAACAAAACATTAACTCATCGACTTGAAAGGTCTGGGTATTTACTAGCATCAAGTGGCAGTTTTAGTGTTAACGGTGTTAAATTATCTAAAGGTGATGCTCTTGAGATTATCGATATTAAAGACTTAGAGATTAATTCAACTGAAGACTCAGAGCTACTTGTTATTGACGTCTAGTTTCAAGCAATAAATTAAAGCTTTATAATTAATCGAAAAATAAGACCCGTAGCTCAGCTGGTTAGAGCGCTGTCTTGACATGGCAGAGGTCGTTGGTTCAAGTCCAATCGGGTCTACCAATACTTGAATCGTGAGAAATTATAAATATTATTATATAAGTGCGAGCATTTCTAACAATTTTTCTAAGTCTTTCTGTTACAGCTGAATATGATTGGTTAGCTGATATAGTAGGTATTGATGAAAAACATTTCCAATACGTAGAAGGCTCTGATCAGGCTTTAGAATTCTATACAAAACAATCTTACTTTAACAATATTCAGCTCTCTCCAGATGGAAAATATTTAGCACTACAAAGTGAAAGTGATGAGTTCACTCAGGGCATTTTAGTTGTTGATAGAGAGTCTTTTCTAACTGATGGCGTGAATAATTCAATAATCGCAAGATTAGCAGTTGATGAACCAGGTGCACCAGACTTGGGAATAAGAAGGTTGTTTGTCTGTCAAATGACATGGGCTTCAAACCAACATATCCTTGTTGAGTTGTGTGGGAAAACAATAGACTTTATTCAAGGTGAGATATTCTTTAATATTGGGATTTTTAAATTATTTGATTTAGAAACAAATGAATTTAGAAATTTCTTGTATCCGTTTGGTAAAGCTAGGACAAGAGTAAATGACTCATTTCAAGATAGATATAAACCTGCGACTTTTATATCAAGGTACGATGATAAGAGCATTCTTGTATCAGTTTCTGAAAATCGAAGGGGTTTTAGGTTTGCCCATCTAAGAAGAATTAGCCTTGACAAAAAGGGGACTGATCCTACTGGAGAAAATATTCATGTTTCAGATGTGCCTTGTCAGTTTAGGGTAGGTTATAGAACAAATAACTTTTGTGATCAGCCGTTTATATTTTTACTTGATAATGATAAGAAGCCTGCATTAACGTTCTCCAGCACCAAAGATAAAGTATTTGCTCACCACATTACAGATGAAACAAAGAAAATCGATGTTGACCTTGAAGAATATGGAATTATTGGAATAGACGGAAATAATCTTTGGTTAGGAGGTGATCCTGATGGCGAAACCATGGGATTGAGTATCTTAAATTTACAGACTAACAAAATTAGAAGGATCACTCCTAAGGAGTGTCATTCTGCCATAAACCCGCTTTTTTCTGCGAACAAGAGTACTCCTTATGCTGTGGCCATGGAGTGTGATGGTGAGAAGGATATAGTTCTACTTAATAATGAGAGGGATGCACAGATTATAGGCTCACTTGCAACAAGTTTTACAGATAAAACCCTTGATCTCTCTTCTTGGACAGATGATGGCTCAATGGCTTTACTTACAGTATCTGATTCTGCATCCGTTTCAGATGTATTTTTGTTAAATCTTGATAAAGGCAGCTTGGAGTTTATTGCATCAACATCCTTTGTGCCAAAAGAACTGCTACATAAAAACGAAACTAGAAAGTTTGTTACATCGGATGATCTCAATATATATGGTTATTTAACCAAACCCAAAACAGAAATAAAAAAACTAGCAGTTTATGTTCATGGTGGGCCGTTTGGGCCAAGGGATTATGATGAATTTGAACCTTTCGAGCAATATTTGGCAGCAAACGGTATAGCAGTTCTAAAAGTAAACTTTAGGGGATCAGGTGGATATGGAACTAATTTTATGAATAAAGGTTATGGTGAATGGGGTGAAAAGTTGATGGATGATATAGCAACAGCAACTATTGCAACCCAGAAAGAACTTGGTCTTGAAAGCAAAAATACTTGTGTAGTTGGAGCAAGCTATGGCGGTTCAGCCGCCTTAATAATGTCATATAAATACCCAGACCTTTATGAGTGCTCTGTAGGCATGATGGGAGTTTACAACCTTAAATATTGGCGATATGGTGGCGATGATAGTGTTTATACACAAAGAGAAGACCATGACAAAATCATGGAAATGTACTTAGGAAATGACGACCAAGAATTAACAGATATTTCGCCTGTTTTCAATGCTGAAAAAATGAAAACAAGAATATTAATGTGGCATGGCCGACAAGATATAATTGTTCCAATAATACATACAAAAGACATGAAATCTGCACTTGAAAATGCGGGAAAGGATTATCAATCTTTTACGATGACAAGGCTTGGGCATACTTATGGTAGAGATGAGGATATGAAGGTGATATTTCCAGTAATGAAAAAGTTTATCCTTAACGAACTCAACTAAATTCTTTTTGCAATTTCTTCCGATCAGATTCGTAATATCGACCTGCTAAGAAATAAAGTATTGGCCCAAAAATCAGAAATAATACTGAAAAACCTACTAGCAGATTTGTGTATGGATTCTCATAACCCTGAGCCACAGCATAATCAGCAATTATTCCAAATAGAATTGATCCAGAAGCAATTCCTAACATATTCAGACAGAGAAGGTTAAACGCCACCACTGTTCCTTTAATTGATGAGGGAACAAGCTCTTGGATGACTGCAAATATTGGCCCATAAAAACAGCCTAAGCTAAATGCTGACGAGCAAATCCCTACCCAAAATAGAATATTATCCGTATCAAGATATCTTGTAAAAGCCAAAGGCATGAGGATAATGGTTAATATTAACAGAAACCAGGTTCTGGGAAGGCCGTAATTTTTTAGTGCCCAATCACTTGCAATCCCACCAAAAAGACTGCCTAGAACTCCAAATACTACAAATATCCACCCATTTATTTGGCCGAATGTATTGGGATTAAAACCTTTATCAGCTACTGCCCAAATTACTTCAAATTGTGCAGCACCTAGCACAACATGATAAAGAGTGCCTGCTAAAATTGTAAAAACTAGGGACTTAGAAGTTGTTATGGCTTTATATAAAAGAGAGATTATCTCAGAAAATGATTGTGAATCTGGTCTTACAGAAATATTTTTTCTTGGAGAGTCTTTGACAAGAAGCATTAAAAAACCAAGGATTAGGCCTAAGAACCCAAGAAGATAAAAACATCCTCTCCACCCAATTATTGGTTCAATATATCCAGCAATTAATAAGCTTGCACCTACTCCAACTGGGACTCCAAGATAATAGAAGCCTGCGGCAAAGCCTAGCCTTTCTTGATTAAACCTATCAGATAAAATCGACATAGTTGTCGGGGTTATTGTTGATTCTCCAATCCCAATAAATAACCTCGGGGCAGCAAGCTGAAAAAAGTTTTTGGCAAAACCTGAAATTGCAGTGAAAGCACTCCATAAGATCACTCCTATACCAATAATTCTGGTTCGGTTATATCGGTCAGCAAGTGTGCCCACAAACAAGCCAGCCACGGTATAAAAAAATATAAAAACAATTCCTGTTAAAAGGCCGATTTCGGTATCTGAAAGACCTAAATCTCTCTTCAAAAATGGCGCAAAACTCGAAATAAATTGGCGATCTACAAAGTTAATAACATTTAACAATGTTACAAATAATATAAAGCTAGTGTTCCTTAAATTAAACATTTTTACCTCTATCTTTTTGCATAAGAAATAATATCATTCCGCAACAAGCATTTATTTTTTTTGATTAATTTCCACGATGCCTTTCGCTTAAAAATAGCACGAATCTTCAATAAAGACCCTCTACTTTTATTGAGCTTTCAAAAATTTTATGATGAACTCCATTTTTTAGCCCTATAAGCTCTCCGTTTTCACCAAGCCCAATAAACTTAAGTTTCTCCTTAGTATTCTCGATTTGTACATCTTTATTCATATGAACGCAATTATTAAGCCAATCGTTCGTCCAGCCCACATTAAACTTACCATCTGCAATATTTATGAGCCGATTGGTAAGCAATATAATAAAACTCTCTATCTTTTTATATTCTTGTTTTTTATTTATATCGCCCCAGTGAGATTCTTCAGATTTAATCTTAAGGTTTATCCCTACTCCTATAACAGTATGTTTTTGCATTCCAAAAGTTTTTGATTCAATGAGAATACCGCCTATTTTTTTTGATTTAAATATAAGATCGTTTGGCCACTTAAGCTTTACATCAACACTGTAGATCTCTTTGAGGCAATCTCTAACACAAAGTCCAGCTTGAAGTGAGAGGGCTTTAAGAGTTTGTTTATTTTTAAAACCAAATGAATAAGAAATGTTTCCCTTCGGGCTTTGCCACTTTTTATTATTTCTTCCACGGCCAGCTGTTTGTTCTTCAGCAAAAATAACAACTTTGGACTTCTTATTTTTAATTTTCTCAAAGCAAACATCGTTAGTTGAGCCAACTACTTTGTATTTATAGAAATCAAAACCCTTATGCATTTTTGTCCTTCAGTAAGAAAGGCACATAGATCGCAAAAGTTAAGAGCCAAGCAACAGGTATTAAGGCCAAAATGTGATATGGAGCATCTGGCATCAAAGCAGTGATATTATCACCTACTGGTTTTTCGAGAATATACCAATAATTTGCATCCAGCAAAAAATTTACACCATACATTGCCGGCAGGAAGGCTGCTGTAGTGAAAGTCATGACATTTAAAAAGTCTTTAAGATGTGGTCTTTCATTCATAAGCACCATTCCTATGTTGACACCAAGAATAATTAAAAGGTGACCATACATGTGGTTTAGGTATTCAAAGGATGGAAAGCCTAGAGTTGTATCAGGAGTGAGCAGAGACATGCCAGCCCCAACAATGCCCCAAAAATAAGCAAAGTTAAAAAATATTCTTGGACCACCCAGCAAATAAATTGATATACACCAAGTTGAAAAAGCACACATATGCAGTGGTAGCGCATCAACCCAAGCAAAATCTCTAATATTCACTTTTATAAAAGGATCAACTAGTTCATGACTAATCATTAAAAAAGCAAGAACATAACGGAGAACTTTTATAGTTTTTGGTGATGATCCAATAAAAATTCTTGGTAAAAAGACGATTATTAAAAGAGAAATAATGAATGTTGTTATATGTGATGGAGCTAGTAAATTAAATGCCTCAGCCATTTCGCCACTCCTCTTTAATCATATCAGCTGCTTTCTCGCCAATCATAATGCTCGGAGCATTTGTGTTCCCACCAATAAGTGTCGGCATAATTGATGCATCAACAACTCTTAATCCTTTGATGCCATGGACTTTTAATGAGCTATCTACAACAGCCATATTATCATTGCCCATTTTGCATGTTCCTACAGGATGGTAGATTGTGTCTGATCGTTCTCTAATTGCATTCTCAATTGCTCTATCATCGTTAATATCAACCTCATCAATAACCTCACTATACTGGTCGAGCGGGGAAGTGTTCATGATTTCCATCATTTTTTTGTAGCCTAAAACCATTGTCTTCATATCAGATTCTACTGATAAATAGTTTGGGTCTATTATGGGATCGGTAAGGGGACTTGTATCTTTAATTTTCACTGTACCTCGAGATTCAGGTCTAAGAAGGCACATGTGGCAGCTAAAGCCATTGCCCCATGATTTTTTTCGACCATGATCTTGTACCATGCCGACGCAAAAATGAAGCTGAATGTCAGGAATCTCCTGCTCATTAGAACTCTTAATAAAACCTGCTCCCTCTGCTAGTGGAGAAGTGAGCATACCACTCCTAAATAAAAGATACTTCAAAAGCTCAATAGGTGCCCTTAAGCTAAATCGTAAATCCCTTAGAAAATTTCCAAAAAGGCTCCAACTATCCGCCCTATGGCAAGTAATATAATCAATATGATCCTGTAAATTTTGTCCGACACCTTTTAGATCGTGGATGCATTCGACTCCAATTGATTGGAGATAATCTCCATCACCAATTCCAGATCTCATTAATATTGTTGGTGAACCATAAGCTCCACCAGACAAAATAATCTCTTTTTTTGCACTTAGTTCAACCCGTTTTCCATTGGTAATGCAAATTATTTTTTTTGCTTCTAAATTTTCAAAAACAATCTTGTCCACAATTGTATCGGTTAATACTGTGAGATTTTTTCTTTCTTTTGCAGGGTTTAAGTAGGCAACAGCAGCACTACATCTCTGACCATTTTTTTGGGTCACCTGATAAACTCCTACTCCTTCTTGATCTTTTCCATTAAAATCTTGATTGTAAGTATGATGCTGTCGGCTAGCCTCAACAAAATATCTTGTAAAAGGATTATCATGTTTAAGTGCTGTTACATTTAATGGTCCAGCGTCACCATGAAATTCATCATTTATAGATTCGTTTGTTTCAGATTTTATAAAATATGGAAGCACATCCGTATATGACCACCCCAAATTTCCCAATTCCGCCCAATGATCATAGTCATACCTATGCCCTCTGACATAAAGCATCCCATTTACCGAACTAGAGCCACCCAAAACCTTTCCTCTTGGTTGGAAGCTTTTTCTCTTCTCTTCATAGCCTTGAGGAACTGAATATGTTTTTCCAAAAGTATCAGAAATTTTTGCATTTCCCTCAGCAATGACTTTATTATTAAACGCTTTTTGTGGTATTGATTCATAGGAGTAAGTAAGGTCTGAACCCCCCAAGAATGCATACATTATTGGTACATGTATCAGAGGGTTAGAGTCTTTGGGTCCTGACTCAATTAAGCAGACAGAGCTATCAGACAATTCAGAAAGCCTATTAGCAAGTACGCAACCAGCTGAACCGCCACCTACTACGATGAAGTCAAAAGTTGTCATGCCTTTTTGAATTTATCCCATAGCAGAAATGGGATATAACAAACAAAAAAGACAACCAGCGCAAGAGGAGCAATTCCAAGCATATGAAAAGGCGGGCTGGGCATAAAATTCGCAAGCGAGTCTCCTTCAGGTGTATTCATTAAGTACCAGTAGTTTGCATCTCCACCAATAACTAAATTAACAACATAAATAGGTATTAGAAGTAAGATTGTAATGCCAGCCATTTTCCCAAAGTTTTTTAATTGTGGGCGATATTTTAAAACTGTTAAAGCAAAAAAAACGCCTAGAAGAATCTGGCCATGCCCATAAAAAAAGAAAAAATACTCTACATCCGGCCAAGCTAAAGTCAGATCAGGTGTTGCCAAAGCCATTGTTGCACCACCAACTCCCCAGTAAAACGGTAGTTCAAAAAACATTTGATTTTTCTTTTTACTTAATAAGAAGATTCCAATCAAAAAAGCGCTAAATGCACACATGTGTAATGGAAGATAGGTCTGCCATGGTTTATCAAAGATAAAAATATACAGAAATGGACGTATAATCTCAAAAATAACTAACGAAAGACCTATTAATGTTGCTAAATTTTTTTGTAATTTAGCACTGATAAAGTTTCCAACAATACAAAATAAAACAATTATGGCTGCTGTTCCTTGTAAAGAAATAATATGTTGGTCACCAAAAAGAACAAACTCAGGCATAACTCCCCCTTAAAAACCTAATATTTATAATACAACTTGCATTGATAGAAGCAAAATATAATTTATTATGGATCTGAAATGTCAAAAGATTGCTTGTTATTAAACGGTAATGGGAAGCCTGTCAGTTACTTTCCATTGTCTACGATAGATTGGAAAACAGCCGTTAAGTTAGTTTATACAAGAAATGTAATTATCATTAAAAATCACGAGGATTGGTCTGTAAGATCTCCTTCAGTTACCCTCGAAGTTCCAAGCATAATAATGCTGCGTAGATTTCACAAATTCCAGAATTATGTAAAATTTTCAAGATCAAATGTCTATCTCAGGGATATGTATAGATGTCAATATTGTGCTGATGTTTTTGATACCAATCAGCTGACATTAGATCATGTATTGCCAAGATCTAAAGGTGGTGACACATCTTGGGAAAACATAGTTACGTGTTGCAAAAGCTGTAATACTTTAAAGGGATCCAAGCCTATTGACCCAATCAAAAAACCTGTTAAACCGTCATTTGCACATTTATTAAATGGCCATAAATTGAATCCCAACGACTTTGCTGATAAAGAGTGGGTAAAATATATCTTTTAATATTTTACAGAGCAACCGTAAGGTCTTGTTTCTTTTTCAAGAATATCTGAACCTCCCAGAAGAGCATCCATTGCCAATTTAACATAGTTTTTTGCTTTGGACAGATCTGTATTGAAAAGTGCTCCAGTCATTCCTAGGTTATCAATTGCACCCTTGTATCGAAGCATGCCACCCGCATCAATAACATACATGTGTGGAGTAGTTTTCGCTTTGTACAAACGTCCAACATCTCCATTTTCGTCAATGAGCACATGGCTTGGATGGGCTCCTCTTTGCGCAGTCAGTTCTTTAGCTTGTTTATTATTGATGAAACCTTGTTTTTTTGGAGCTGACGATACAATTGAAAGCCATACAACATTTTGATCTGTATAGTTTTTCTGAAGTTCTTGCATGTTATTTGTTTCGTAATGTCTTTTTACGAATGGGCATTCATGATTGGTCCATTCCAAGACAACATTTCTACCTTTGAATTGGCTAAGTGAAACCTTTTCATTGTCTTGATTGAGTAGACTAAATTCTGGTGCTTTTCCGTCAACTTTGGCTTCACCTATCGACAAAAAAGAAATTAAAAAAGTAATTAAAATTCTAAATTTCATTAAAAATCTCCATTAGGTATTGTTCAGTAAGAACTTCATTTAATATTATAGGATATTCCATGCCTTCTCTCCAAAATATATAAACAGGTATTCCAGTTCTATTAAATAATTTTAATTCATCTAAGATTTCTCTATTTCTATTGGTCCAATCAGCTTTCAGATAGGTGATGCTTTTTTTCTCCATTTCAGCAATAACTCTTGGTGTCAATGCAATACCTTCATTTACCTGACATGTGATGCACCACGCTGCAGTAAAATTAATAAAATAGGACTCCTTATTTTCTCTTAATCCTGCTACTCGCTCTTTCGACCAAGTTTCCGATGAAGTTAATTCTACTGATTCTCTTTCTTTGAGATCAAAATCTACAATTAATATCGTCAGCCCTCCAACCAGAACAACAAATAAAGTTTTTAACTGTTTTTGAAGGTTTATCCCCGCTAACCAAATTAAAAAGCTTGCTATCAACCAAGAAATCATTACTGATAGTAACGAATTTGATGTCACTTGATTTGATAAAACCCACAATAACCAAATTGCCGCACCAAACATTAAGAACGCAAAGAATTGTTTAAGCTGCTCCATCCACGCTCCTGGTTTTGGTAAGGCTTTTGCGAGCGATGGAAAAATTGCAATTAAAAAGTAGGGCAGAGCAAATCCAAGGGCGAGAAAGAAAAATATTAATAATGCTTCAATGTTTGTTTGGAACAATGCATAACCTAAAGCAGCACCCATAAATGGAGCGGTACAAGGTGATGCAACAATAACCGAGAGAGTTCCAGTTAAAAAAGAGCTAACTAAATTTGTAGAACTATTGATGTTCTCAAGTTTTATTAGAGAAGTTCCTAAATTAATATCTGTAATCAAGACTAATCCAATAACAAATATTATCGTGCTTAAAACTGCAACCACTGGAGGGCTTTGAAGCTGGTATCCCCAACCAATAAATTCACCCGAACTTTTTAAAAATAATAACAAACCTGCGATACCCATAAAGGTGAATAGAACTCCAAACACATAGGAAAATGCATTCAAAGTGATGGAAAGTCTTGATGAATCAGAGTTCTTAATTAATGAAAAAGCCTTTAACGCAACTACTGGAAGTACGCACGGCATAAGATTTAAAATTAGACCCCCCAAAAACGCAAATAAGATTGCTGTAAAAAAACTAATTTGGGTATTTGCTAATGAAGCTGATTCTACTGCAAATGTCTTATCAATATCGTAGAAATTATTTCCAGCTTTCAGAACCCCCTTGAATGCCCCATTAAAATTATCTTTTAGTGATATCGATAAGTTATTTCCATTCAATATTTGCGCAGCACTAAAGTCTAATATTCGATCACTATCAGGAAAAAAATAAGAATCTGCTCTTAAAGAGTAAGAAGTTATATTGATTTCATTACTTATTTGGGAGATTATAACTTCTGGTGGAGCCCTAATTGGGACTCTTTCTTGCCATTTATCTAGTAGTGGTTTTTCTATTTCAACATTTAAGATTTTATTTTTAAGAATGAGAGAAAGCGTTGCGCTTTCGGGTATACATATCTCGTCACAAACCAGATACTCAACATTAATTTTGGTTTCAGTATCCTCAAGATCTTTGATATTTACTATAAAAGGGAATACTACTTCATTTTTGTATCCATAAGTCATTAGCGGAGGATAAGGAATTTTCTCTGGTGCTGGCCACAGATTTTCTTGGACATCTAAGTTTTTATTATTTTCATAGTTGAATATAGGGGGACCCCCAGAGTCACCAGGGTTAGTCCAATAGGTATGCCATCCAGGGGTAAATTTAAATTTGTACCCCAGCTGAACATTGCCTGCTTCATTTATGACATTGTCATATCCGATGATTGAAATTTCAGCATGTTCATTCTTTATAATTCCAGCATCTATAAAGAAAGATAAAAGTGGAATTAAAAGAATTTTTTTCATAAAAGGTTGGGCGGCTTGCGCCGCCCTTAAATTATTTTACGCTAATTACGCGTGGCTTCTTATGATCTGGAAGAATCTTCTCCAAGTCAATAGTAAGTAGCCCATTTTTGGAAGATGCTCCCAGAACCTCTAAGTCTTCTGCTAGAGTGAACTTTAACTTAAAAGCCCTTTTAGCTATGCCTCTATGTACGGCTTCGTTTTCTGCATCTGCAGAATCAGGACCTCCATAGGCAACAGTCAAAACACTGTCACATAGCTCTATTTCTACATCTTTCTTATCGATGCCTGCAAGGGCAATTTCGATTTGAAATTTAACTCCATCCCTGTAAATGTTATAGGGTGGATAACTAGATTGAGACTCGTTAGATATTCTTTCAAGCCTATTTACTAATGTTTCAAAACCTAAAGCACGGTTTGAAAACATTGGATCGGTAAAATTAATTAACATAATAGTCCTCCTTAAAGCGACTAGTTAAATTTACGATGGCCTCACCCGAGCACCATCAATGAATAATTTAGATACAATTTTCAAAAAATCAAGAACTTTTTTAAATAAAGGTAACGTTTACTACTCAAAATATTGTTTTTTTTGATTATTATGAGTAGTATAGGTTACATAGTAATTAATTTTCAATTTATTTTTTTTGTATGGTGTTTTAAGAGAGTCAGTAGATGGGTAAAAATCATAAGAATTTGGTTGTGCTCCTCACGCAAAAAAGAAAGGAAGCTGGTATCACACAAGCGAGCTTAGCTGAGGCAGTACAAGTGTCACGAAAAAGCATTAATGCAATAGAAAATGGAATCTATGTACCGTCTACTATATTGTCACTAAAAATTGCTACAGTATTGAATTGTCGTGTTGAAGATCTATTTAAAATACATGATGGAACTTTTCCACTATTAACTACATCTAAGGAAGAGAATGATTAAATTTCTAAAACTTAAAATTATTATTGCCTCTTTAATTATTGGGGGTTGCGCGACTGGAGGATTTCAAGGCGATGTTGTGTCAAGAGATGCTGCTGGTAAACAACAATTTGTTCAAACTGGTGTTGTAGTCAGCTTACAGAATGTGACCATAGAGGGCGACAGGGCGGTTGGTGCGACTTCAGGCACAGTTCTTGGTGCAATTGTTGGTGGTTCAGCGGCAGAAAGGGCAGCAGATGGCGATGGTGATACGTCTGAAGCTGTTGGAGGCATCATAGGTGCGTTGATAGGATCTGTTGTGGGATCAGAAGTAGGTGAAGCAATTTCAAGAAAAGCTGGATTAGAAATAATTATTAGATTGGATAGTAATGATAGAGAAATATCTGTTGTGCAAGAATTATCTGAAAATTCTGAACAGCAATTTCGGGTTGGAGATAAAGTTAGAGTTGTAAGGTCATCTGGACGCTCCAGAGTCGTTCTGTTTGATTAGTTTTGTTTGAACTAAGTTTGAGAAATAAGGCGCTTGATCTCCTTTCTAGAAGAGAACACTCCACCAGTGAAATGAGAAAAAAACTTTCCAGATACGAAAGCAATTCAGATGTAGTTAAGGAAGTAATAAAGAATCTTAAAACAGAAAACTTACTGAATGATCAAAGGTATGCCGAAGCAGTGGTCAAAGAGAAGAGCTTAAAGGGTTATGGACCCGTACACATAGAGAACTTCCTCAAAAAAAAGGGTTTAACACAATACAATTCAAGCATTCACGAATTAGAAATTGACTGGAAGGAAGTTTGCAGATCTACATTCCAAAAAAAAAGCAGAAATAAAGATCTGTCTTCGAAAGAAAAAGAGAAGATTTTAAGATTTTTAGCCTATAGAGGTTTCAGTTATGAAATAATAAAAAGCGCAATTAGTTTTTAATTATTCATGGCATTAGCTAACAAGTATAGACCTCAATCTTTTTCTCAAGTAGTTGGACAAAGCGCAGCTGTTAATGCACTCAGAAATATCATAAAAAATCAAAACTTTCACAATGGTTACATCTTTTCAGGAACAAGGGGTGTTGGTAAGACAACCCTAGGCAGGTTATTTGCGAAAGCGTTGAATTGTAGTAACTATGACTTTGAAAATGGTGAGCCTTGTGGAGTTTGCAGTAATTGTGAAGCAATACGAAACAATTCTCACCTCGATCTAATTGAAATTGATGCCGCCTCGAGAGGGCTTGTTGATGATGTAAGAGAAATACTCGAGAATGTTCAATATAGACCAACAAGTGGTCTATTTAAGGTTTATCTTATTGACGAAGTCCATATGTTTGGGCCTTCTGCCTTTAATGCGCTTTTGAAAACTCTTGAAGAGCCCCCAAAGCATGTTATTTTTATCTTAGCCACAACAGAACCACATAAGATTCCTAAGACCATACTCTCTAGATGTCTACAATTTAATTTAAAACTTGTCTCAGACGATCTGCTTTCAAAAAATCTTGAACAAATTTTTGAAAAAGAAAAAATTAGCAGCAACAAAAAATCTACAGATTTATTGGTAGAGTTAGCAAAGGGTTCTGTGAGAGATTCTTTGACCTATGCTGATCAAGCTATTACCCATTGTGGTGGAGACTTAAAAGAATCGGAAATATCCCAGCTTTACGGTCTTCTTGATTTATCTTCCACAGAAAAACTTTTTGATCTTCTTGTCGCAAATGAAATCGAAGAAGTTCTTACAGAGTTGACCAGATTAAAAGAGTTAGATGTAAATTATGAAATTTTATTCGAGCGATTACTTCGAATTATCCAAAATAAAATTATTGAAAAAGCTCTACAAGAAAAAAAAGAAACATTTGATTTGCATTTGATGTATCAATTTTTTAATCAAGCTCTTATTGATTCTAAATTAACTGAAAGCATTAAAGATGCATTTGAGATAGCCGCATTACGATGTTTATCTTTTTTAGACCAGGACCAAATGAGTGATGTAAAAAAAAAGCCTGAAGTTCTAGAGAAAACTGAACCACTTGCAAATAAATTAACCAATTTAGAGGTGGCAAAAAAAGAGAAAATTAGAGTCTCTGAAGAAACTCAATCAGATGAAACAAGCTCTACTCAAACTACCAACGAACCTCTTGTAAAAGTCACAGACGAATTAAATCCCAATAACTGGCTTGAAATCTTTGATAAGCTTGATCTTAAAGGTGCCTCTAGAGCATTTTTTGCGAATATGCAGTTATTAAGTGCTCGAAAAGATAAGCTTATTTTTGTCGGTCAAGAGGCATTTACATCAGGAATAAATAAAACAAATATAGAAGAGCTTCAAGAATCTCTGATTCAATTGGGATATCAAAAATTTGACATTGAAATAAATGTTGATGAAAAAATTAAGAATACCCCCTCAAATGCCTGGACAAAAAAACGTGATAAAGAAATACTCAATTTTCAAGATGAAATTTTAAAAAGTAAACTTGTAAAAAAAATAAGTGAAACAACTGGCCAGCAAATTAAAAAAGAACAACTAGAAGTTATTGACCATGAAAAATGATGACAACATGCTTAGCCGTTTAATTTCCTCATTCAAAGTTTTGCCTGGAATAGGTGAGAAAACTGCTCAGAGAATGGCCTTTTATTTGCTTGAAAAGAACAGGTTAGGCGGTAAGGAGCTATCCAGAAACTTATTAGAGTCAATGAGCCATATTAAAAATTGTCAAGACTGTAGAAATTTCACAGAAGATACATTTTGTAGTATTTGCAGCAATGAAAAAAGAGACTCAGACATGCTATGTATTGTTGAAAGCCCAACTGATGTTGTTGCTATTGAAAATTCTGGCAGTTTTTCTGGGTACTATTTTGTTCTTATGGGCAGGCTTTCTCCAATAGACGGAGTTGGGCCAAATGAGATTGGAATTGACAGCCTTAAACGCATGATTGATAAGCGCAGACCGAAAGAAATAATTATTGCCACTAGCCCAACTGTTGAGGGCGATGCAACAGCTTTTTATATTGGTGAGCAATTTAAAAATCATTCAATTAAAGTATCTAGAATAGCCTATGGAGTTCCAATGGGTGGTGAATTAGAGTATGTTGATAATACGACCCTTGGAAGATCTATCAAAGGAAGAAGAGAATTAGAATAATGTCAATTAAGTCGGATAAATGGATAAAACAGCAAGCAATAAATTCTAATTTAATTGATCCATTTGAGCCTGAGCAAGTAAGAAATATAGATGGTCAAAAAATTATTTCATATGGTGTTTCTAGTTACGGATACGATGTAAGGTGCGCAAATGAATTCAAGATTTTCACTAATACATTCTCTTCAGTGGTTGATCCAAAAAATTTTGATGAAAAAAGTTTTATTGATATTACTTCCGATGAATGCGTGATCCCTCCAAACTCCTTTGCCCTAGCAAGAACAATTGAATATTTCAAAATTCCAAGATCAGTTTTAACTCTCTGTTTAGGAAAATCTACTTATGCCCGATGTGGAATAATTGTTAATGTAACCCCTCTAGAACCAGAGTGGGAAGGGCACGTCACTCTAGAGTTCTCCAATACCACGAATCTACCAGCAAAAATCTATGCAAATGAAGGAGTTGCTCAGATGATTTTCTTTGAATCAGATGAAGAATGCGATGTTAGTTACCGAGACCGTGGTGGAAAGTACCAAGGTCAAAAAGGAGTCACTCTTCCAAAAACTTAGGGGCTTTTACTAGTTCAAGTGTATTTGTATTACCATTCTTTAATTCAACAAAGCTTTTAATAACAATATAGTCGAGTTCTGGAGCTATTAAATACGTTATTTTCCCTGTATCACGAGCTTGAGCGGTAATAATTTTTGTTTTAAAAGTTCCAAATGGAGTATTTAGTAACTTATCACCAACATAGCCGTAGCTCCTTCTGACAATGTCTCCTTTCGTATTATCAATTACATTTAAGTCAAAGTTATAGATACCATTTTTTATATTAAGTCTCATTTGAAGATCACTACCAAGCTGATCGTACACCTTGTCTTTGACATCTAAATCAAACCCCAGCTCATCTGATTCAATCTTATCTTGAACAAAGCTAACCTTAAAAAATTTTGGATGATCTCCAGGAACATTGTTTGTAACTTCAGTTGATACTGAAGATACAAGCTTGCCATCAATTCTTAAATTAGATTTTTGCGAGTATTCAAAGATCAAAAGAGGTCTAATTCTAAATTTCGAAACAATATTATTCTCGGAAGAGGTAAATTCCCTTTTCATTTTAAATTTCCCAAATTCAAAGTGCGTAAATTCAAAATCACCACTCCAATTTTTAAACTCTGAAGAAAGTTGAAAGCTAAGTAATAATGTAAAAAAAATTGTTTTCATTTAAGGTAATTGCGAAATAGTCTCAGGATAAATTTTATTTTCCAGCTCCTTAATCCTGTCCATTAGACTTTCTTGGGTATCGTTAGGTTCAATTTTAATGGATTCTTGTCTGATGATAGGCCCAGAATCTAATTCGTTTGTTACAAAATGTATAGTTGTGCCGTGAGCTTCTTCCTTTGCTTCTAAAACTCGCTGATGGGTATTCAATCCAGGATATTTTGGGAGCAGTGAAGGATGAATATTAATTATTTGCCCTTGCCAATCATCAACAAAAGCTTCGCTGAGGATCCGCATATATCCTGCTAAAATTAAATAATCCACCTCAAAATCAGCAAGAAATTTTCCAATCTCGGTATCAAAATCCTTTCTACATGAAAACTGGTTGTGGTCTAAAATATGACATTGAGTGTGGTATTTTTCACAAATTGATACACCTTTAGCTCCTGGGTTATTTGTGAAAGCGGCCAGCACATTATACTTAAATCTATCTTGAGATTTGATAATAGCTTCAAGGTTTGTGCCTGAGCCAGAAAAGAAAACTATTATGTTCATACAAATTCAAAAGCAGAATCAGTTCTATAAGAGATAAATCCAATATTTTTAATTTCAGGAAACTCAGAGATAATCTTTTGAGCGTTATATTGATTTACAATTAGACAATAACCAATCCCGCAGTTAAATACTTTCAAAAGTTCACCTTGCTCCATGGAACCTAGCTCTTTTATTTGAAGAAATAAAGGGGGTATTTTTAAGCTAGATAGCTCTACTTTGGCGGTTAAAGCTTGGGGCACTGCTCTTGATAAGTTTTCTTCAAGCCCGCCACCTGTAATATGAGCCATGGAATGCACCTCAAACCGATTAGTGATATCTGCAACAAGGTCAGTATAAATTTTTGTAGGGGTTAGAAGTTGCTCTAAAAATTCACGATCCTCGTTTAATCCATGTTTGTTGATAATTTGATGAATTAAGGTATACCCATTTGAATGAAACCCTGATGAAGGGATGCCTAAGATAACATCCTCTTTTTTAACCTTAGAATTGTTTAAGATCTCTGCTTTTTCGTTAATTCCTATAGCAAAACCCACAAGATCAAAGTTCCCATCTAAATAATGGCCAGGCATTTCAGCTGTTTCCCCACCTGCAAGGTCAATTTTTGATAATCTACATCCTTCAAGTATGCCTTCAATAATTTTATTTCCAATTACTCTATCTAGTTTTTCAACACCATAATAATCAAGAAAAGCGAGTGGTTTTGCACCACTTACAATGAGGTCATTAACGCACATGGCCACAAGATCTATCCCAATTGTATCGTATTTGTTTAATCGTGTAGCAATCCTTAATTTTGTTCCCACTCCATCACATGCAAGCGCGAATGCTGGATCTTTGAATCCTGAGGGCGGATTAATATATCCAGAAAAACCACCAATACTACTTAAGAGATAGCCAAAGTTAGTTTTATCGGTTAGTGTTTTGATGTCTTCAACAAAATCTTGCCCCTTTTTTATGTCTACACCAGAATCTTTATAGTTATTTTTGTTTTTTGCCATAAAATATTTACCTACACTAATAGATATGGGTAAGATTTTAAACTTTTTTCTAATCAAAATTATATTTCTTTGGATAAGTCTTAACTTGTACCCTCAAAGCTCTTCAAATTTTCTGCTCTTCTACGAGAGTTTTGAAAAAATAAAGGAAATAGAAAAAGTAATAAAAGAAAATGATAAGAATATACTCCGAAAATATGGGTTGACCTCAAATGCTCTCGATGGATTAAAGGTATTGAATTCTGATCAGTTCTTTGTTGGCTATCAAGTCAAAAATTTTGGAAATTTTAAACTTCTTGAACTTAAATACGATAAAGATGGGATAGAAAGATTTTTTTTAGAGAATTCTATTCCTTTTGTGAGTAGTGAAAAAAAAGTTGACGTCTATATTTCTGTGAATGACCCATATCTCCCAGGCAATATTTCCACACTTGACGAAACTATTTTTCAAAATGAATTATCCACAACCAAACTGTTATCAAAGTTAAATCAAAATATAGACCTAAACTATCGGTTTATTGAGAAGTATCCTTTTTTTAACATTGAACGAGATAATTTAATGGAAGAAATTGAGCTAGCTAATGAAGAGAACTGGGTATTAATGTTGTTTAATAGGCTTGATTTAGAAAATTGGGTAGTAAGTTTCCCAAAAACTAAAACAACTTCTGTGCAAGCTGAAAACTCCTTTCAAGATTTGCTTTTAAACCAACTTCTATTTGAGGTATATACAAACACAAAAATTTCCAAGAAAAGTTACACAACGAAATTTAGCCTAAGCATTGACGAGGATGTCCTCGAAAGTTTTTTTTCATCGCTTGGATTCAATCCAGAAATCCAAAATTTTGGTTTATATAAAATTACCGATGAGGCTTTTGAAGTGAAGTACGAAAGTTATCTTGATGACGAGGAATTAGCTGACTTGTTTGAGAGGTATGGTTTGGTTGTGATTTCATGACCGATACTACAAAAAAGAAGCAGCTTTTTTTTGATTTTGGTAGAGATTATGATGCAAGCCTCAAAAATTTCTTTTTTAGTTCATCCAATAGGGTGTTAAAACAATATCTAGATCAATTTCTTGAAACCGATTCAAAATCAGACGCATTTTTTTTTGGTGATAAAGCTTCGGGAAAAACGTTTTTATTAAACTCAATTATTAACGAAAATGAAAAGGATCACAGAAAAAGTTTGTATATTGATCTTTCAAAGCTGGATGGGGATGAGCCTTATTTTCAAGGTCTTTCAAGTTTTAATTTAATCTGCCTTGATAATATTGATCAGGCAAGTAGCAATACTCAAATCCAAGTATTCAACCTAATAAATGAATTAAAAACTTCAGGTTCAACACTCTTTATTTGCTCGACTTTTAGCTTACAAAACATAAATTGTTTCCCAGATCTTCAGTCAAGATTAAGTGCTATGAGTGCTTTTCATTTAAAACCCATAAAGAATGAAGAGGTTGAAGAGGTAATTATGTTTGTTTCATCAAGACTCAATCTTAATTTTAATTTAGATCTAGCAAATTATTTTGCACGTTTTATTAAGAGAACCTTTATTGAAATAAAGAACTCTCTAATTGAATTGGATAAATTTATTTATTCTGAAAAAAGAGAACTTTCGAAAAAAACACTGTCGGAATTTTTGAAAAAAAAATCTAATCTGTGATACTACAATGCAAACAGTATTTATACATTATCTCAGACTCAAGTCCCTCAAAAGGGAGGCTATTTGCTCTTTGTAAAATAAGTCTCTCAAAACTATTTTGCGCAAATTCAAGAAAATTAAATGATAGATCTGCGCTTGGTTTTGGAGGTTTGACATAGACCACTCTATATTCTTCTAAAGCTAGCCTTTCGGTTGCTGTATATTCTATGGCAGCTTCAAGATTACCAATCTCATCAATTAGACCAATTTCAAGAGCATCATTGGCAGTGTACACCTTGCCCTGTGCAATATTATCTACAATCTCAATAGGAATGCTTCTTTCCTTAGAAACAGTCTCTTTAAATATCCTATAACCATCTTCAATCCACGCTTGTCTATAATCAATTATTTCTTGTGGCCATTCTTGTGACGAAAGGTCAACAGCACCATACTTTGTCGTAGAGTATCCATCAGGATTTATTCCAAGCCAATCAAAAACTTTTTCGAAAGATACTCCTAGTGCAAATGCACCAATTGAACCAGTTATTCCATGTTCATCAAGAAAGATTTTATCTGTTGGGGATGCAACATCATAACCTCCAGACGCCGCAACTGCACCCATAGAAGTTACTACAGCTATCCCCTTATCTAAAGCTTTATTGATTTCCTTCCTCATAAGTTCCGAAGAAATTGAAGCGCCACCACCAGAATTTACCCTAAAGACAATACCTTTGGTATTTTTGTCTTCGTGAGCATCTCTAAACATTTTTACAATTCCTGTTGAACCAGCAGAGCCGAGTGTAATATCTCCAGGTTGTATAGTGCCCTCAAGAGTGATTACCCGAATTACATTTTTAGATTTGCTTTTTTTAGGGGCTTCAAGTGTTGTAAGGTAATCCCGGTAGTAGATTGCATTTAATTTCTCTTCATTATCTTCGCGGGCACCAAATTTATTCAGCATTCTCTCATCAAACTCATCTCTCGCTTCAAGTGCGTCTACTAGACCAAATTCTAAAGGTATTTCCTCGAAACTATACTCACCATCAATTAAGTTTCTGTAAAGATTGTCCGCATAATCTTGTAAATCAACTGATCTGTTTGCTTGAACAATATCCTTATATTTCTGCCACATTTCATTGATATAGTAGAGATTGCTTTTTTGCTCATCACTCATATCAGATCGCAAAAATGTCTCCGGTCCAGTTTTAAACTCGCCGCCAACAACAATTCTTGGAGTAATAAGAAATTTTTCAAAAAAATCTTTTAAGTAAAGGGATGAACCTCCAAAGCCGTTGATATTAAAGTTATTATCAGGCAAACCTCCTATTACTCTCGCACTAATTTCTGAGGCTCCCGATGCGATAAGGTAGGATGTATCATTCCAATATACACCACGCACAACAACTTCTTTCCCAGAATCAACCACATCTTTAATTAAATTGGCAAGATTGATTGCATAACTGGAAGCAATGGACATACCAGTAGGATCAAAAATCATCCCACTTACTCGATCATCATTTTTAAAGTCCTCGAAAAACTGCATAAGTTTTCTATATTCGTAGATAGTTGGCATTTCTGCTTCAAGCCCAAGCGCGATGTTTAATTGATTTTGTTCAGCAGGTGTTGGGGCTTGGTCGACCACAAGGCCGCTAGGCGAAAACACAACAACTTTTCCCGTGGGATCAAGTTCTTCCTCAAACGTCCAAATCGGCTTTAAGATTGAGTACAAAATAATTACTGCTATTAATAGGAAAATAGAAGTTGCAAGAGTCCATCTTATTCCTTTCCAAAAATAATCTCTTCCAGTACTAACATAGAACCATCCTATGCTTAAAAAGCTGCCTGCTTTGCTAAAAAAACCTTGTTTTTTTGTTTCTGATTTAGTTTGTTTTTTCACCATAGAAGAGATTATTCTATATGAGAAATACACTAAAGGTAAATAAAAGTATCTTTGTCCTCATTGTAAATTTATAATTCTAATCATATATAAAGGGCTATGAAAAAGATTGTAATTCTTATTTGTTTCTTGCTGATGTCATGTCAAAAAGCCGACTTTAACGTAGTTGGTGGAAAAGGGTATAACTTTGCTAGCCTTTCTGACCAAGTCATTTTTTTAAATGTATGGGCTGATTGGTGCGCGCCTTGCATTAAAAAAATACCTGACTTTAACAAGCTTGATAAGCATCCAAATGCTAAGGTTTTCGGCTTTCACTTTGATCAATTTGATATTCTTGAGAGCGACGAAATTAGCATGTTAATGTCTAGACTGGGCATTGAATTTGAAAATTTAATATCAGATCCAAGAGATATCCTCGACTCAGGAATACCTGAAAATGTTCCTACTTTGTGGATTGTTAAAGAGGGCAAAATTATAGACACAATCATTGAGCCATTGAACTATGAGCAATTAATGGCAAAGCTCGAAAGTCATTTAGTCACCTCCGATTGAATCTCTCCGCTGGCAAGTTTTGTTTTAATTATTTCTCCCTTTGAAACCTTGGCGCCATCACGTATTATTCCTCCCTTACGGTCATAAGTAATAGAATATCCACGATCTAAAATTCCTACTGGATTAAGAGCATTTAGTTGCTCCTCTAAATATTTTGTTTTATTTATATTGCCAATTATTGTTTTATCCAATTCCTTTTGAAGTATGGTGCTAAAACTCATTAGCTGGTTTTTATACATAAGTATTTTATTATTTGGTGTTTGATTTTTTAGTTGTAAATCTAGTTTTTCAAGAACGTCCAGTTTCCTCAGCTTAAAAGAGTCCATAGACTTCTTGAGGGATTCTGTTTTGTAATCCAACTTTAAATATTGTTCTTGAATGATCTGTTTTGGTGATCTAATGAGTTTGATAAGCACCTGTAGTTTTTCTTTCTGAATATCACAGAGTCTTTGTACTTTTTCTTGTAGCAATCTCCTAATTTCTTTCAGGTAGATTACGACTTTTGAAGAACCTTCACTTACGATTTCTGCAGCAGCAGTTGGTGTTGCTGCTCGTAAATTTGATACGAAATCAACCAATGTAAAATCAGTCTCATGTCCTACTCCACTGATAACTGGTATAGGGAAGTGAGCAATTTCCCTACAAATATTTTCATCATTAAAAGTCCAGAGGTCCTCAATTGATCCACCACCTCTACAGATGAGCAGAGTTTCAAAGCTCTCTACAGCATTTAATTTTTTTATGCTTTCAAGAGCACTTACAATTGATTCAGTTGATCCTTGCCCTTGGACCTTTACTGGAAATAAAACTACTTCAAGATGAGGTGCTCTTCTTTTAACTGTAGAGATTACGTCTTTTATTGCTGCACCATTTTTACTAGTAATTAGAGCAATCTTATTTACAACTTCTGGTAATTGGTTCTCATTCTTTAATTGGAACAAACCCTCTTCATTAAGTTTATTTTTTAATAGTTCGAATTTTCTTAGCAGTTCACCAAATCCCGCAAGCTCCATCTTGCTAGCGATGATTTGATATCGTCCAGTTTTTTTCCAAATTGAAAGTTTTCCTTGAATAATGACTTGATCACCCTCTTTAGGCTTAAATCTTAAACCAATATTCTGCAGCCTAAACATCGCTGCGCTCAGAACGGAGTCGGAATCCTTCAAAGAAAAATACCAGTGTCCTGATGACCCATATTCCTTAAAATTTGATATTTCTCCAACTATCCAAAGAGGAGGAAATGCTTCATTTAAAAAATCATTTGCTGCTTGATTAACTTCTGATACAGAAAGGATTTCTCTATTGTCATTACTAGTTTTTTGTATATGGTCTTCCATTTAAATTTATTATATCCTAATGATCTTCGCGAGTTTAGCTCAGTTGGTTAGAGCACCTGCCTTACAAGCAGGGGGTCGTAGGTTCGAATCCTACAACTCGCACCATTCAAATTATGAGCAAGGATATAAAAAAGTTTTTGGATTTCCACAGAGAGAAGGGCGGAACGGGCAAACTTTTTAACTTTAAATTTATAAACTATCAAAAAGGGTTCTTGGAACTCAGTGGAGAATTTAACGATCTTTCATTAAATCCTGACGGTTCAGTTCAAGGGGGTATGATGACATCAATGCTTGACGATGTGACTGCATTATTATTGATTTATGAATCAAATGGAACTTTGTATCCCAGTTCAACAGATCTTCATACTTTGCATCACAGGCCATTATTTCGAGGAAAAGTCACTGCTAAAGCTTTTCTTATAAAGAGGGGCAGGAACATAGCAACAGTAAGAGGAGAGCTATTTAGTCAAGATAATAAGTTAATAACCACTCTTGTTCATACAGTATTTTTAATAGATAGAGAAAATTACACATAAAAAAAGCCCGCCTAAGCGGGCTTTAAAGGTCTAAGTAGAATTAACCTTTGGTTACGCCAGAATCTCTCATAGCTGCATACCAAATAACAAGCCCAAATAAGAATTTGTTTATTAGGTCAGCTAAGTTATAGATAATGTTAAGTGCTGCAGCATCAACACCACCACCCAGGTAACCTAAGAAGTAACCTAGAGGATAGATAGCCCAACCTACTGTAACAATCCATTTAATTCCGTTAAACGCAAGAGATAAATTTTCGTTTCCAGCAGCATCTTTTATTTGAGCTGCTTCCCCGGCGAAGACGTAATAGATAATGAATATCCATCCTGCCATACCGATAACAAATCCAACTGTTGCATCTAAATAACCAACCTCACCAGCATATCCTCCAAGGAGCATAACAAGTGATGCTGCCAATAATTTCCAAAATACCCCAAGACTTACTGCCACAACTGCGGCTAGTATGAGGTAAAATTCTACAATCTGCATAGGAACTGTAATCAACCAATCAATGTATCTATATACTGTTGGCGACTCATTAGTTGCTACCCATACGTCTCTCATGTACATATAATGCCAAAAGGCAACAAAACACACGAGCGCTGCGACTGTCAAAGAAGTTTGCCATGAAGCTTTAACTGTGCTTCTTTCTACAAAGAAGAACAGTGCTCCCGCAGCCATCACAGCTGTGGCAATCCAAAAGGATATTCCGACAAAATCGTCTTGTGCTAGAAAATAATCCATAATTTCCCCCGTTAAGTAATTACTTTAAGTTTTACATTTTAAATGGTCTTTTTAAAAATACAACTTTATTTACAACACAAAAAAGTTGTATTAATTCAACATTTATACCAAAATCTACAACTTGCGGTCCGGTAGTTCAGTTGGTTAGAATGCCTGCCTGTCACGCAGGAGGTCGAGGGTTCGAGTCCCTTCCGGATCGCCATTGTATTATGATTGCTGAAATAGTCTTACAAACCGCACTTGCAGCCATTATTGGTGGGATATGGCTCACGCCATTGGTGGTTGGTCCTGCTGCAAGAGCAAGCTTAGATGATCAGGGCAGAAAATACTTTTTAAAGTCATTTTTTATAAGGTTTAATATTTTTTTGATAATTATGATTGCACTATATTTAGGAGTCTTTTATTTTTTTATTCTTAAAGAATATGAAATATTCTTTTCTGTAACAGCAAATTTCATTATGACAGTCTTATTATTTGCAAATATTTTTAATCTAATAATCTCTTTTTTCCTGGATGGATCAAATGAAGGCCTGTTAAGCTTTAAAATATTTCATTCTGTGAGTACCTTCATATTAGCTGTAACTTCCTTTGCATCGTTGTATTTGTTAATTGAAAAATTCTTAATAATTTGAAAAAGAAACCACTACCTCAAAAAATCTGCAAGGTCTGCAAAAAACCATTTTCTTGGAGAAGAAAATGGAGCAGGGATTGGGAAAATGTGATTTACTGTAGTGAAAGATGCAGAAGATCAAAAAATGAAGTATTTCAGCAGTAATTTCTTTATATTCTTACCAATTTTATTAGCTTTTTTTTTCATGTTGAGTGCTGGTATTTTTGATCTTGACGAAGGAGCCTTTGCTTCAACATCATTGCAAATGCTACTTGATCAGCAATATCTGATTCCATATATTGGAGAAACTGTTAGGCTTGAGAAACCTATTTTATCTTACTGGATTCAAGCACTATCAATGACGATTTTTGGCATTAATGAAGTTGCTCTAAGATTGCCATCTCTGATTGCTGGGATTTTTTGGATTTATGCTTTTGGTAAATTTGTCAGCCAAAGGACAGAATCTATAAAAATCTTTGGAATAGTATCTACTTTTTTTTCTGTGCCAGCATTGTTTTTAATAAGTTTTGTTGCTACAGCTGATGCTTTTTTAAATCTATTCCTTACTCTTTTAATGATTTCACTTTATAAATTTTATGAATCAAATGACAAAAAATATATTAATACTGCTGCAATTTATTTGAGCTTAGGATTCCTAACTAAAGGTCTTACAGTTATCGCTATAGGCGGCCTGGTATTCTTCATATTTCTATTATTTAGAAATAAACTAGCAATATTTTTTAGGGCCATTACGAATATTGATCCTTGGATAATATTTATTGTCTTGGGTTTATCGTGGTTTGTGTATTTGTATCTTAGGTTAGGCCCAGATGCAGTCAATTATCTTTTATTTGGACAATCTTTTGGACGGTTCTCCGAGTCTTTTGAAAATCATTCTGGTCCTATTTATTACTATATTTTATTATTGCCATTTCTTTTAATGCCACTAACACTTAATTTTGTAAGAGGCATCAGCCAGCAAAACTTTAAAAATAGTGCGCTTGATCAGTTCCTTCTAGTTTGGTTTTTGGTTGTGCTAATATTTTTTTCATTTTCCACAACAAAGCTTCCACATTATTTAGTCTATGGTTTGACCCCGGCAGCGTATTTTGTTGAGAAAGCTCTTCAAAGTCGAGATGAAAAGGCTAATATGCTTTTCCCAATAATCTTTACAATTTTATTCTGGTGCATGTGTTTGACCCTTCCATATATTCTTCATTATGCTGTCAGTCTTTATCCAACGTTTGATATAAATCTACAGATATTAGAAGCATACAAAAGTGATTACCTTTACAGATTTTACATACTAACCTTCCTTTTATTGCTTTTTCTTTTTTTTATTTTTGGTAGAAATAATTTAAAAGTTGGCTTCATTGAAAGACTTTCATCTTCAGTATTTATACTTTTTTTGTCGATCAGTATTTTGCCAATGATTCATTCTTCAACTCAAGATGATATAAAAAAATTGGGTGAATACGCAAAAGACGATTACAGAGAGATTTCTATGTACAAAATAAATAAACCTAGTTTTGCATTCTATGCTGGCAAGAAAGCAAATCGTGGCCTCAGGGAGGATAGTTTAATTTTGACGAGGATTGACAAGGTAAAGGAATTTAGATTTAACTACGAAATACTAAAATCTAGTGGTAATTATTTAATCATTACAATTGGCGCAGATTAATGAACGCAAAAATACTCTCTCTCTTTGGTTGCATAATCATCTCCTCCATACTTCTCAAGTTTTTTAAAGATTTTGAGGTCTTTGTAGTCATACATTTGAATCAGCTGCTTTTTAATGAATTGCTTTTTAGATACATTACTGAAATTGGAAATGCTGTTTTCCTAATCGCTATAGTTGTTCCAGTTCTATCATTATTAAGTTATAGCAGTAATCATTTTAAGTATGTACCATTAAGAATGTTTTTAATTCCAGGAATTTTTCTAGGAATTTTTGTCCAATTAGTTAAAGAGGTATTAAATTTTCCAAGGCCTGCGACTAATGAGCGCTTGTTATCAGATGAGAGCATCATTTTTTTTGAACCTATTTTTTTTCAAGGGGCTTACCCTAGTGGTCATACCGCATCTATCTTCTTTGTTTTTTATGTCTTTTACAGATTTGGAAAAAAAATCTCAGACTACTATTCAAATGTTGTATTCTTATCATTGTTTGTTTTGGCTTCTGTAGTTGCTGTCAGCAGAATAATGCTTGGAGCCCATTGGCTTTCAGATGTGATAGGAGCTGCAGGCATCTCGATGTTATTTGTTGAATTTTTAAAGCATAAGACGATCCAAAAATTTCTGAGAGGAAACATTTACATAAATATTTTTTCAATATCATTGGTTGGACTGGCATTTTATACTTTGTTTTTTCTGGACGCATTTGACTATTTATGACAAATCCCGATCTTGAATTTTCTCTGTGGCTTGCATCATTTTCCGGGTTTGAAAGTGTCTTTATAGCTATTTCTGGAAGGTATTTTTCCTTCACCCTTTTAACTTTATTTCTTATATACTTTTTGTATTTAAGAAAACTTAAAATTTATTTTTTCATTATCATCTCCTTGATCTTAGGTGATCAAATTGGTGCCTATCTAAAAGATTTTTTTTCAGAATTTCGCCCATGTTTCGAATACTACCAATATTTTGTTGATAATAACCTAAGCCTAAAACAATGTGGCGAAAGACCAACTGGCATGCCCTCAAATCATTCTTTAAATTTCTTTCTTTTCACAACATTGGCTTTTCTCTACACGAATGACAAAGTCATCCTTGTTGTTATGACTTTAATTTCAATATTAGTAGCTTTATCAAGGGTCTTTTTATTTAAGCATCTGCTTAGTCAAGTTGTAATTGGAGCAGCAATCGGGATAATACTGGGTGTAATATTTTACAAATTACTCAAGAGAATTAAATGGATCAACAATTAGAAATTTCTGTAGTCGCACCAGTTTTCAACGAAAGAGACAATTTAGACGAGTTTATTTCATCTGTTCTTAAAGTCATGAAAGCTCAAAACCAGACTTTTGAATTGATCATAATTGACGATGGCAGCACAGATGGTTCGGAAAAGCTTCTTACTACTGCAGCAGATAATCACCTTGAATTACGGGTTTTAAGGCTGTCAAGAAATTTTGGCCAAACTGCAGCTATACAAGCTGGTTTTGATGTCGCTAAGGGCAAGTACCTAGTGACACTTGATAGCGATCTTCAAAATGATCCAAAAGATATCACTAAATTAATAAAGAAACTTAAAGAAGAGAATCTGGATCTTGTAGTAGGATGGAGAAAAAATAGAAAAGATAACTTCTTCTTAAGAAACTTTCCTTCCCGGGTGGCAAATTTATTAATTGGGAGAATAACTAAAGTTAAGCTGAATGATTATGGCTGTAGCTTAAAAGCATATAACTCTGAGATTCTGAGGGAAGTTAAGTTATTCGGTGAAATGCATAGATTTATTCCAGCTTGGATGGCCACTAAAATTCCCCCAGAAAAGATATCCGAGGTTGAAGTTGAGCATCATGCTAGAGTAGCAGGGGTGTCAAAATATGGAATCTCACGAACTTTCAGAGTCTTCTTAGATTTAATATCTGTTTATTTTTTTATGCGGTTTTTTAGTCGTCCTGGGCATTTCTTTGGTTTAATTGGTCTTATTCTCAGTACAATTGGTTTTTTGATACTTGCCCACTTAACATACCTAAAGCTTTTTTATGGGCAGGATATAGGTGATAGGCCTTTATTAGTTGCTGGCACGCTACTAGTTCTTGTTGGAGTGCAATTTGTAAGTTTTGGTGTAATTGGTGAAATACTAAGCCGTACTTATTATGCGTCCAGCAATGAAAAATCCTACTTTGTAAGGTGGGATTCTAAAAAGAGAGATTAAATGTCAGTTGGAGTCATAGGATCTGGTAAGTTTGGTTTAACTCTTTCAAAGATTATTTCTGAAAATGCCAACAAGGTCACAATTTTTACCAGAAGAGACAACGAGGCTGAATCAATAAATTTAAGCAGGAAGAGTCTTTCAGGTTTTGTCTTAAATTCGAAAAATGTAAGGGCAACTTGTGCTCCAAATGATATAAATGATTGCAAGCATATTTTCATTACAACTCCAAGCCATGACTTCAGCAAAGTTGTTGAAAAGTTCACATTCGAAGGAGAAGAAAAAGTCATAATAACCTGTACAAAAGGTCTTGAAGACAACACCTCTAGACTCATGAGTGAAATTCTTTTAGATGACTTTAAGCTTGATGAAAATAAATTGGTAGTACTAAGTGGCCCAAATCTTGCCTCAGAAATTTTAAACAAAGAAACGACTGCTACAGTCTTAGCCGGCAAAAGCAAGAGCGTTTTAGAAGAAGTAAATAATTTTCTTAAAACTGATTATTTTATTCCATACTATAGTAATGACACTTCTGGTGTTGAACTAGCGGGAGCATTAAAGAATATATACGCAATAGTCTCAGGCTACTTTAATGGAATGAATGTTGGGCAAAATACGATGGGTTTCTTACTGACAAAATCTCTTGAAGAAATGCGCTTATACAGTCAAAGTAGAGGGGCAAATCTATCAACTTTTTTAGGTCTAGCAGGCGTAGGAGATTTTTTTTCCACAGCACTCTCTCCTGATTCAAGGAATTACCAATTCGGTAATTATTTATCTAAAGGGTTTTCAGTTGAAGAGTCTTTGCAGAGGGTCGGAGATATTGTTGAGGGTTTGCGAACATCAAAAATTGTTTACGAAGATTGCAAGAGAAAAAATTTGAACTTAAAAATACTTAAATTCCTGAATGATGTTTACAGTCGGAAGGAGGATTATGAAGGAGCAAAAAAGCTGCTGTTCTCTGATAAATTTCAATCTGATGTAAGCAAGGATTAGTCAAAAATCTGAAGAGCTAATATCTGATTCAAGTTTATAGTTAAAGCCGGTCGAGGTTTTTATTGAATCTTTACTTATCTCAAGGTCAGCAATATCTAACACATCAACATCAAAGTTATAGATTGGATCAATGTGATTCTTAACAGCTAAATCAAGATTTTCCTTCCTTGAAGTTAAGGTTCTTGATAGCTTGTCTTTGTATGAGCTAAGTTCGGATTTTGCGTATCTTTTCTCAATAAGCTTAAGTGTATAATTATCAGAGAAAAACGCGGCTGAAGCATTATTGCCTCCAAATCCTTTTGAGTTAATGACTACAATGTCTTTCCTTTGGTCAAATTCCTTGTTTTCTAAATAAAAATCCAGTCCTTCTTTTGATACATCTTCAGCTAAATTTGGAATTGTGCATATCCCGGTAAATTTTTGTGTTTTTATCGCTCCCATTCCTGACCAAAGTTGGTCCATTCCAGCTGCGCCCATCGTATGACCCAATTTTGATTTTACTGATGTAACTGGAAGATTGTTCACTTTAAATTCTTTAGAAAAGGTTGAGAGAATATGAGACTCAGTTATTCTATTTAGAGGTGTGCCAGTCCCGTGAGCAATAACTGCAGTTGATTCTCTAAGAGCATCTTCTCCAAAAACTTGTTCTATATCTTTAAAAGTTTTACCCATTGAAAAATAGTTTCCTGCTCCAGGACCAGAGATAGATTTTTTATTTCCGTCTGCGTTTATATTCACATTTAAGAAACTGCCTCTAATGTTTGCCCCTGTCTCTAAGGCGAGGCGGTCACTCATAAATATTGCAAAGCCAGATGATTCTCCGCAGACCATGCCCATATTATCTCCGAAAGGCCTACAAAATCTTGTGTAATCAAGTTCCTCTTTTTCTCCCAATAGTTTTTGAAGATCTCGCATTCTTGAGTCAGTAGCCATTGCACCCATTGAATTAAAACCGTTATACGCTGGTGGTGTAATTATCGTTTCTGCAGATCCAGCTATTACAAGTTCACTTTTTCCACTTTTAATTAGCTCTAGGGCAGCGCTAATATTGTACAAAGATGTTGCACAAGCACCAATGTAATGTCCTGTTACTCCAAGACTGCCCGTAACATAGGCATTGATAAAATCTGCAGACATTTCTGGTAAAGAAAAAGATAAATGTTTAGAACTAGCCCTTTGTCCAAGTGGATAGGCCGATACCAACCCATCCAAGGAGTAATTATCTAGGTTACCTACTGCGACACCCGCAAAACAACCAACCTTGTCACGACCATAGTTATCGATAACCTTTTTCATATCTAAACCAGTATCCTGGAATGCATCTGCCATGGCGAGAATAGTAAGGGCAATTGCTTTCGGATGTTGTCTGGAGGGGTAATGTTTGGCTGGATTAAATTGGAATGGAAGTTGACCGCAACCATTTGCAGGCATTTCATAATCATAGCTCCAAAAATTATTTCGAAAGAAATCATAATCAAATTTTCTCATCAGAGTATTTTCTAAAACTTCATTTTCTTTGTCTAAAACAAAATTTTTGAAATTCGGTATGTCTTCCGACTCATTGAATAAATCACAAAGAGAAAGAACAGATTGTAAATAATTAAATTTATTTTCTTCGCTTTCAAGATCATAGATCATGCGTGTGTAGCCTAGGTCATGAGATGCTCTTCCAGCAGGTGTAATACCTCCAAATCCAACAAGGCATGGTATGGGTGTTTTAGACATTAAATTTCATCTCCATTGCACTTATAGTGTTATATATTAAGGTATTTATTGTCATTGGCCCAACCCCACCAGGAACTGGTGTAAATGCTGATGCAATTTTCTCGATCCCATCAAGGTCAACATCCCCACAATTTTCAGTAGGATGGTAACCTGCATCTACAAGTATTGTTCCTTTTTTCAAAGATGATGATTTAATAAACCTTGGTACTCCAACAGCTGCTACTATTAAGTCAGCTTCCTTCAATAACTCAGATAAATTTAAGGTTTTTGAATGTGCTATGGTAACAGTCGCATTAGCATTTAAAAGCATGGCTGCCATTGGTTTCCCAAGAATTTGACTCCTTCCAACTACAAGGGCATTTAAGCCTTGAAGTTCAATATTGTAGTAATCAAGCAAGCGCATTATTCCAAGAGGAGTACATGATCCAAAAGCATTTATACCCATTGAAAGTCGTCCATATCCTGCAGTAGTTACACCATCCACATCTTTTTCAAGGCTGATTGTGTTAAAACATTCAATTTCATTGATATGTTTTGGAGCAGGATGTTGCATGAGAATCCCATCAACTTCAGGTGATGAATTGAGTTTATGCACCAGATCAATTACTTCATTGGTAGTAACATTTTCACTTAGTTGATGCGTCTTTGTTTCAATCCCATTTTTTAAACACGCTCTTTCCTTCATACCTACGTAAGTTTTAGATGCAGGATCATTACCTATAATGATAGCTTGCAGATTTGGCTTTCTTCCAATTTTTTCCAGCAAATTGGCAGATCTAACTTTAAGCTTTATATAGCTCTCTTCTGCAAATTTTTTTCCATCCAAAATTTTACATTTCATATAAAACGCCTTGAAGTTGAAGTGCATAGTTTATATGATTTCCCTTTCGGGGCATAGCGCAGTCTGGTAGCGCACCTGGTTTGGGACCAGGTGGTCGCAGGTTCAAATCCTGCTGCCCCGACCAGCGCCAGTAGCTCAGCTGGATAGAGCAGTAGCCTTCTAAGCTATTGGTCGGGGGTTCGAATCCTCCCTGGCGCGCCAGTTTTAAATCCCTATAGATTTGTAGGAATCAATTAGTTTTTTGATGGAGTAAATATAAGCAGTTACTCTCAGATTAGGATAAGACTCTTTATTCCAAAGATAACTCATGCTTTCATAAGCTTCAGTCATCATATCTTCAAGCCCTGACCTTACTAGATCTAATTCAGATCTACCTTCACTCAGAAGAGATTTTTTTCGATCAGGAACTCTTGTTCCAGTCGTGGATTCAATCAAGTTTATAAGTGATGCATTTTCATATTCTTTCCGTCTTTTTTCCATCCTGCCAAAACGCATGTGAGAAAGATTCCTTACCCACTCAAAATAGCTTACAGCGACTCCGCCAGCATTAGCATATAAGTCAGGGATAATAACAATGTTTCTTTGATTTAAGAGCTTATCAGCTTGAGATGAAATTGGACCATTTGCACCTTCACAAATAATTTTAGTATTAAGGTCACCTTGATTTAGTTCATTGATAGTTCCTTCCATTGCAGCAGGAATGAAGATATCGCATTCTTTTGAAAATACCTGATTTCTTTGTAGAAGTTCATTTTGATTTTCGTAGTCATCAGTTTTGTTTGAATTTGAAAGCCACTCTCTTATTAGATCAATATCAAGACCGTTTTCATTGTAAAAAGATATATCTTTTTCAATTACACCTATTATGGTACTTCCATGATCTTGGAGTGCTCTTGCAGCAAAGTAGCCAACCTTCCCGAGACCCTCAACAATTATTCTTTGAGATTTAAGATCTCCTTGAATTCCTGTTTTCTTTTTGTCATTTGAATCAAAAAATGAAGCCAATGCATAAAATATGCCTCTACCAGTTGCTTCCGTACGTCCATCAACACCCCCCATATTTTCTGGTTTGCCTGTCACACAAGCAAAAGCATTTATATCATGCGGATTAAGTCTTTTATATTCATCTGCAATCCAACCCATTTCGCGTTTACTTGTTCCCATATCTGGGGCAGGAACGTTTAAACTTGGAGAAATAAGTCCTCTTTTTGCTAACTCCTCTGTAAATCTTCTGGTAATTTTTTCAAGATCATCATCATCATATTTTGTAGGATCAATTTTTAAACCACCCTTTGATCCTCCAAAAGGTACGTCAATAACAGCATTTTTAAGGGTCATGAGCGCAGCCATAGCTTCAATCTCACTGGCATTTATTTCTCTACTGTACCTTATACCTCCTTTGACCGGCTCAAGATGCTCGGAATGAACTGCTCTCCAACCAGTAAAAACCTGTATCCCTTTTTTTAGTTTTACGCCAAACCTGATGGTATGTGTGCTGTTGCAAGATTTGATCTGTTTTGCAAGACCTGTCTCTACTTGCATTTCCTTAAGAGCAACATCAAACATGTTTGAAATGCTATTCAAGAATAGCTTAGCCTTTCCCATAATTCTCCCTATCTAATCCCATAATGATATAATTTTCTGTTTAAAATATCACATTAAATGGTGGGCGTAGCTCAGTTGGTTAGAGCGCCGGTTTGTGGCACCGGAGGTCGAGGGTTCAACCCCCTTCGTCCACCCCATGCGATTGTTTTTTGTAACTTGAGAACGCTTATTGATTTATATTTAATCTCCTCTATATTTAAAGTATGTTCGAAAATAATTTAGTTCCAATGGTGGTTGAGCAAACATCCAGGGGAGAAAGGGCATTTGATATCTTTTCTAGAATGCTGAAAGACAGGATAGTTTTTATCGTCGGCGGCATCGATGATTATGTTGCGAACCTTGTAGTTGCACAATTATTGTTTTTAGAATCAGAGGATCCAAAAAAAGATATCTTTATGTACATTAATTCTCCCGGTGGTGTCATAACCTCAGGTCTGTCAATTCTCGATACCATGAACTATTTAAAATGTGATGTCTCGACAGTATGTTTTGGTCAAGCTGCAAGTATGGGAGCAGTATTGCTAGCTTGCGGTGCAGACAAAAAAAGATATGCACTTCCCAATAGTAGAGTCATGATTCACCAACCCCTGGGTGGGGCCAGAGGTCAAGCTACAGACATCGAGATTCAGGCTAAGGAAATTCTCACTTTGAAAGATAAGTTAAACAATATCTTATCAGAAAGGACAGGACAAACTTTGAAAAAAATTCAGAACGATACGGAGAGGGATTTCTTTATGAATGCTGAGGAAGCAAAAAAATACGGTATCGTTGATGACATCCTCAAAAAAAGAAAATAAGACATGGAAGAAAAGAAGAAACTTAGTTGTTCATTCTGTGGTAAAGAGCAATCAAAAGTAAAAAAACTTATTGCAGGACCGAATGTTTACATTTGCAATGAATGTGTGGATCTTTGTAATGACATACTTTCGGAGGAAAATAATACCAAAGACGAAAATACAGTACTTTCAAAACCTAAAGAAATCTATGATTACCTTGATGAAATTGTTGTTGGACAAGAATCTGCAAAAAAAAGGACATGGAAGAAAAGAAGAAACTTAGTTGTTCATTCTGTGGTAAAGAGCAATCAAAAGTAAAAAAACTTATTGCAGGACCGAATGTTTACATTTGCAATGAATGTGTGGATCTTTGTAATGACATACTTTCGGAGGAAAATAATACCAAAGACGAAAATACAGTACTTTCAAAACCTAAAGAAATCTATGATTACCTTGATGAAATTGTTGTTGGACAAGAATCTGCAAAAAAAAGGCTATCTGTTGCTGTCTATAATCATTACAAAAGAATACTAACTGCAAAAAATGATGATATAGAAGTTCAGAAAAGTAATGTAATGTTACTTGGCCCAACAGGCTCTGGCAAAACTCTTCTTGCGCAAACACTTGCTAAATTTCTTGATGTCCCATTTGCAATTGCCGATGCTACCTCTTTAACAGAAGCCGGTTACGTCGGAGAAGATGTTGAAAATATTATTCAAAAATTATTACAAAACGCAGATTATGATGTGAAGAAAGCTGAAAAGGGAATTATATATATTGATGAGATCGACAAAATTTCAAAGAAAGGAGAGAATGTTTCGATAACTCGTGATGTTTCTGGAGAAGGAGTTCAACAAGCTCTTCTAAAGATTATTGAGGGAACTATCGCTTCAATACCTCCTCAGGGCGGCAGGAAACATCCACAACAAGATCTTCTGCAAGTAGATACAAAAAATATACTCTTTATATGTGGAGGTGCTTTTAATGGACTTGAAAAACAAATTCAAAATAGAATGTTTGATACTAAAATTGGCTTTAATGCCAAGCTTGAAGAAAAAGAACAAAAAAATAGAGGAAACTTTTTTGATAAAGCCAAACACGAAGATCTAATTAAATTTGGCTTGATACCTGAGTTTATTGGACGATTCCCCGTGATAACTTCATTAAGAGAATTGAACAAGAACGAACTTATCAAGGTAATGAGTGGAACTAAAAATTCAATAATAGATCAATTTAAATACCTCTTTTCTCTCGATGGCATTTCCTTGGAATTCAAAGATGATGCTCTTAAATCAATTGCAGAAGAAGCTATGTTAAGCATGTCTGGAGCGAGAGCTTTAAGATCAATATTTGAGGAGATCCTCCAAGATTCAATGTTTAATTTACCTACAGAAGAAAATGTTGAAAAAATTGTAATTGATAAAAATGTTGTACTGAAAAGAGAACAACCACTTCGTCTAATTAAGAAGAAAATAGCAAATTAATGCCAGAACCTGAAGTAAAAGTTAAGCTGAAGATGCCGATGATTCCATTGAGAGATGTTGTCATTTTTCCAAACTCTGTATCAACATTATTTGTCGGTAGAGAGAAATCGATTTATTCACTCGAAGATGCACTGAGATCCAACAAAAAAATATTCTTAATAGCACAGAACTCTCCTTCTAGTGAAGAACCGAATCTGAATGACCTACCAAGAGTTGGAACAATTTCCTCGCTGCTGCAGATGATAAAGTTGCCTGATGGAACAGTAAAAATTTTAGTTGAGGGAGTTCAAAGGGCCAGTCTTGAAAATATTAATGTAGAAAAAGGATATTTTGCAGAAATAAAAAAAATTCCTAATGACATTTCAGACTCAAAATACGAGAAAGATTTACTCTCGACAATAAAAACCCAATTCACAGAATTTGTTTCTGTTTCAAAAAAAGTTTCATTCGAAATCATTAATCAAGTTGAATCAATGGGGAGTTTAGGCAAAGCAGTTGATGTAATTGCATCAAATATTCACCTTTCAATAAGTGACAAACAACAGATTCTTGAAAAGACAAATTCAATCGAAAGAGCTGAATTTCTTTCAAGCCTTTTGGAGGCACAAATTGACTTAACTGAAGTTGAGCAACGTATAAGAGGGCGGGTTCGAAAACAGATGGAAAAATCTCAAAAAGAGTATTTTTTAAATGAGCAAATAAAAGCAGCGCAAAAAGAGCTGGGTGAAATTGGTGAAGAAAAAAATGAACTTGATGAGATCAAGAAGAAGATTGAGGCTACAAAGCTTTCAAAAGATGCGTTAGAAAAAGTAAATTCCGAATTTTCAAAACTTAAACAAATGTCACCAATGTCGGCTGAGGCAACAGTGGTCAGAACATATATTGAGACTCTTTTGGAGGTTCCATGGAGCAATTCAACAAAGATTAATCTAGATTTAAATAGAGCAAAAAGTGTTCTCGACACAGATCACTATGGCTTAAAAGAGATAAAAGATAGAATCTTAGAATATCTTGCAGTTCAAAAAAGAGTAAAAAAAATGAAAGCTCCCGTATTGTGTTTTGTTGGCCCTCCAGGAGTAGGTAAAACCTCATTAGGAGAATCAATAGCAAGGTCAGTAAATAGAGATTTTATTAGGCTATCTCTTGGGGGTGTAAGAGATGAGGCCGAGATAAGGGGCCATAGAAAGACATACATCGGTTCGATGCCTGGCAAAATAATTCAGAAACTTACAAAAGTAAAAGTAAAGAATCCTTTATTTTTGCTTGATGAAGTTGATAAGGTAGGGATGGATCAAAGAGGCGATCCAAGTTCTGCGTTACTAGAAGTTTTAGATCCTGAACAAAACAATACATTTAACGATCATTATCTAGAGGTTGATTATGATTTATCAGAAGTAATGTTTATTTGCACAGCAAATTCTTTAAATATACCCGCACCACTGCTTGATAGAATGGAGATAATACGACTGCCGGGGTACATTGAGGATGAGAAGTTGAATATTGCTAAAAACTACCTTGTACCACGAAATCAAGAGAAGAATGGCTTAAAAAAGAACGAAATTTCCTTCAGTGATAACTCTATTTTGAAGATCATCCGCAATTACACAAGAGAGGCAGGAGTCCGAAGCCTTGATCGGGAAATAAATAAAATTTGTCGCAAGAAAGTTAAAGAGATCTCCTTGAAAGGAGAATCTGCAAGTTTAATTGATAATCGAACTGTAAGGGCAGTTTTGGGTCCTGAACCTTTTAAATATGGGCAAACTGATGAAAGCAATCAGAAAGGTCAGGTTAATGGATTGGCTTGGACATCAGTAGGAGGAGAGCTCTTACAAATCGAATCAGCTGTTACTGCAGGAAAGGGAAGAGTAATTAAAACAGGGTCACTGGGAGATGTTATGCAAGAGTCTATTCAGGCAGCAATGACTGTTTCAAAAAATATTGCCTCAGAAAATAATATTGATAAAAGTTTTTTTGAAACAAATGATATACATATTCATGTTCCCGAAGGAGCAACGCCAAAAGATGGGCCAAGTGCTGGGATAACAATGTGTACTGCAATAACTTCGATTGTTCTAGATAAGCTGGTGAAAGCAAATTTAGCTATGACTGGAGAAATAACCTTAGCTGGCAAAGTTTTAAAAATTGGAGGATTGAAGGAAAAGCTTATAGCTGCAAAAAGAAGTGGCATCACAAATATTATTATCCCAAAAGATAATCTTGGTGATCTGGAAGAGCTTGATAAAAAAATACTAAAAAATCTCAAAATTATACCAGTTGAATCAATTAAACAAGTGTTAGCAAAGGCCCTTGTTTGAACCATTCTTGGCTAGCAAAGTCAAGAAATAGACAATTAATAAAGTTAAATTATTTGTGCTTAAGTGCTTGATTTATCTATTTTTAAGTTCTAATGTTATTAAAAGCCTGTATACAGGCATTTTGAGGAGATTTTATGAATAAGGCTGATTTAATCGATCTAGTTGCCAGCGAAACTGGCAGCACAAAAGTTGATGCTGCTAAAGCACTCGACGCTGTTGTAAATGCTGTGACAGGAGCTCTATCGCAAGGTGACTCTGTATCATTAGTAGGATTCGGAACATTTTCTGTTAGACAAAGAGCTGCAAGAGAAGGTATAAACCCACAAAACCCTTCACAGAAAATACAAATTCCAGCTGCAACAGTACCAGTTTTTAAAGCAGGAAAAGCACTTAAAGCTGCAGTAAATTAAAATAAACTGAGTGATCAGTTCATTGCGGGAGAGGCTACAAGGTATTGTAGCCTTCTCTTTTCTAGGCATAGTAGCCCTAACATTCGCATTTTTAGGGCTACCAACCTTTGCACAAACATTCTCTAATAACTCCTATGCAAAGATTGGAGATTATAATGTCTCACAATCGGAATTCCTTAGAACAAAAAATTTGGTTGAGCAGAACTTTAGAGATCAATTTGGGCCTGACTTTGATTTATTGCCTTTTGCTGATTTCATAAATACACAAACAGTTAGTTCACTTGTAGAGAAATATACAATAGTAAAATTATTAGATGAGTTAGATATAGTGATCCCTGAAAGTTTTATTGAAACTGAACTTTCAAAAGTAGACACCTTCCAAATTGATGGAGAATTTGATCAAGAAGCTTTTAAGAATTACTTGATAAATTTTAATTTATCAAAAAAAGATCTTGTTGAAGATTTTCGTACAGATACAAAATTAAATTTATCTTTAAATTTCTTAGGCTCAATAACAAACGTTTTTGACAGTACTATTGAAAATTATTTAGAGCTTCTGACTGAAAGAAGATCTGTAAGGTTTGCTCTTATAAACCCAGATGATGTTTCACGAGAAATATCGGTTACAGCAGATGAGGTAAATGATTACTACTCAAATAACCCCGCTGAATTTACTTTGCCCGAGAATAGAAATTTAACATTACTTAGATTAAATAAGAATTCTTTAGTTGTACCAAGCGATGAAGCCGAATTGAATGCTGCTTATGAAGCTTACTTGGACACAATTCCTCCTGGCGAAAAAAGAGTAGCCCATTTAATGCTAATTGCATCTAATTATGACAACCAAGAGGATTACGACAGTAAAGTTGATACAATTTCAAGTACTATTAATTCTGGGAATTTTACCCAATTAGTTAATGATTTTTCCGAAGACGATGGGACTATTGATGTTGATGGAGATCTAGGTTTTACAGATGGAAGTATTTTCCCTGAGGTTTTTGAAGACAAAATATCGCAGCTGGAACTTAATCAAGTCTCAGAGGCAATTGTTTTTGAGGGAAATACACATTTCTTGAAGGTGACTGAATTGAATTCTCCTGAGATTCAATCTTTAGACGAGAAATCAACAGAACTTGACAGTGAAATTAGACAAATTAAATATGAAGAAATTTTATTAAGAATTAATGAGGAGCTTGCAGGTACTAATTCTGATATTGATGAGGTGCTAAGTATTTATAGTATTGAGCAGTCAGATGTTTTATTGGAAAAAGACATTACCCCTGATACTAATGATTATTCTGCAGCTGCGGTAGAAGAAATTTTTTCAACAGAAATAAACTCTTGGTCAGAAGTTTTTGATCTTGATGCAAGCTCTGCTTCTATTGTTTATGTAACAGATATTTCTCCAGAGAGAAAAGAACCTCTTGAGCTAGTGCTTGAGAAAGCAGAGGAATTGGTACAAGCAAAAAAAAGAGCTGATTATTTAAATGAAGTGTTTGTGAGTGATAACATTATAGAATTTAGTTCAGAGGAATTTGAGGAACTTGGATTGCAAACTAAGATAGAAGAATTCAAGAGCATAAATAGAAATACTTCATTGCTGGCAGATGAAGTGGTATCTTTGGTATTTAATCAACCCTCAGTTGGCACTATTGAAAAAGACTTTGTGAAAAACGAATTATTGATCTATCAAATCATAAATAGAATTGAAGGTGATCCAAGCTTAGTGGAGTCTGAAGAAAGAGAAGCAATTATTCAACAGGTAAATTCTCAATTATTGCAATCCATGTTTAATATGTTACGGATTGAATATAATCTTGATGATCAGTATTCAGAGAATTCTGCGGTAGTCAATCAGGTTTCTTAGACTGAATGCTATAGCCACCATCTACGTAAATATTTTGTCCAGTTATTCCACTAGACATATCACTTAAAAGGAAACTTGCGGTATTTCCAACTTCCTCAGCTGTTATATTTCGGCCAAGAGGCGTTTCTTTTCCATGGGAATTTAGCATTGATTTAAAGCCCTTAATACCAGAGGCTGCAAGTGTTTTTATAGGTCCAGCAGATATAGAATTTACCCTTATTCCTCTTTCCCCCAAAGTGCTTGCAAAATATCTTACACTGGCTTCTAGGCTAGCCTTGGCCATACCCATAACATTATAATTTTGAGTTGCTTCTTGAGAGCCAATGTAAGTAAGAGTAAGAGCTGATGAAGACTCAGACATGTGAGGATAGCATTCTTTAAGAAGACCAGCAAAACTATACGAACTAATATCATGAGTAATCGTAAAACCTTCTCTGGTTATGCAGTCTTCAATATTGCCAGAAATTTGTTCTGCAGGAGCAAAACCCACTGAGTGGACAATTCCGTCAAATTTTCCCCATTTTTTTACTACATCTGCAACGAGATTTTGAATATCTTTGTCACTAGAGAGATCACATTTAAAGGTAGGTCCGTTACCGCAGTCTTGAGAGAAGCTTGTGATAAACTTCTCAAACCTTTCATTTTGATAGCTAAAACCAAGCTCTGCCCCATTTGAGTGGAGCGATCTAGAAATTGCAGAGGCAATAGAGTATTTGTTTGCTAGACCTACAACTAAGATTTTTTTTCCCTGAACCACAGTAAAATTATATAAAAAAACACTTAAGATTGCTCTTCAAAAATTTTTGTGATTCTTCAGAAACTATCTTTTCTTTGTCTGAGCTCTGAGAAGTAGTCTAGGTCACTTAGATGAGATAATTCTGGTATCCGTTTCTCGAGCAGAAATAAATTTATTCTTCTTTCTTTTTTTATTGTTGTTGGCAAAGATATAAAGCTCTCACCTTGCTTTGATTCCAAATATTTAAATTCCTTAGCAATCTCTGAATCATTTATTTGTGAAAGTGCAAAGTTTAGGTTTGCCAAAGTATATTCATGTGTGCAAAAGAGCTTTGTTTCTGCTGGTAATGAATTAATTTTTTGTAAAGAATCATGCATTTGATCATAGGTACCCTCAAATAATCGACCACATCCTGCTGAAAAGAGGGTGTCGCCACAAAACAGAATTTTGTCTTCTTGGTTATAAAAACAAATATGATCCAGAGTATGTCCTGGGGTCTCCAGCACTTTGAAGCAGTACCCTAATGTTTTCAGGGTATCATTCTCTACAAGTGGCACTTCAATGCCATCAAAGATACAGTCCTTTGGACCATATACTTTTCCTTTCATGAATTTTTTAAGAGCATTTACCCCACCTGTGTGATCATAATGGTGATGAGTAATTAGGATATCTTGCAGTATTAAATTTTTACTTTTAATTATATCAAGCGAGACATCCGCATCTCCTGGATCTACCAAAGAGATAAAATCACCATTTTGTACTGCCCAAATGTAATTATCATGAAAGGCAGGGATGTGAAAAATTTTCATTACTTTATAATTTAATTAAATGTCTATTAGAGTATATACAGATGGTGCATGTCGAGGCAATCCTGGTCCTGGAGGTTGGGGAGCGATAATATTCCGTGATAACGAAGAAATAGAATTATTTGATGGCGACAAAATAACTACAAATAATCAAATGGAAATGATGGCTGCCATAAAAGCATTGGAATATCTTAAGGATGAAGACCAAAAAATTCTTTTGTATACAGATTCAGATTATCTTCGGCAGGGCATTACAAGTTGGATTGTAAAGTGGAAGAATAATAATTGGAGAACAGCTGCAAAAAAAGCTGTCAAAAACAAAGAACTATGGATTCTTTTAGACAAACTAGTACAAGAATTAAATATTGAATGGCATTGGGTTAAGGGGCATTCAGGTGATCCTGGAAATGAGAAAGCCGATAACCTTGCAAATAAAGGAGCGGATCTTGCCTGCTAGGATTATTTCATTGGATACTGAGACGACAGGTCTAGATTTTAAATCTGGTGATCGTGTTATTGAAATTGGAGCTGTCGAGATTATTGGGCGCTCGAAGACAAACAATACCTTTCAAACTTACCTTAACCCGCAAGGAAAAGAAATAAGCGAAGGGGCAAAAGCAATTACTAATATTTCAGATGAGGATCTAGCCGCTGCTCCAAAATTTAAAGACATTGCAGATAACTTCATCTCATTTATAAAAGGAGCAGAACTAGTTATTCACAACTCTGAATTTGATCTTGGTTTTCTAAACAATGAACTGAGACTAATGGATCACACAATTAAAGATATAAGTGAAATATGTAAGGTATATGACAGCTTGATAGTTGCAAGAAAAACTTTCCCTGGGCAAAAGAATTCACTTGATGCATTATCTGCAAGATTAGGAGTAAAAGGCTATGACCGTAAACATCATGGAGCATTACTGGATGCTCAAATCCTATCAGATGTGTATTTAAACCTTACCGGCGGTCAGGTTGCATTTACTTTGAGCCAATCAACAAAAAAACAAAATACAATTGAAGAAAATGAAAAAAAACATGAGCAAAAAGCGCACTTATTCAAGGCAAGTCAAAATGATCAAAAAAAGCATGATGAATACTTAAATTTTTTAAAAGAAAAAACAGGAGAAGAAATCAAATGGGAAATATAGTCACTAGATTTGCTCCTAGTCCCACTGGCTACTTACATATTGGAGGGGTAAGAACAGCACTCTTTAATTATGTCTATGCAAAAAAAAATGATGGCAAATTTTTAGTCAGGATTGAGGATACTGATAAAGAACGCTCTAAAGAGGAGTATGTTGAGGCAATCATGGACGGCTTAGGATGGGTAGGGCTGATTCCTGATACCGAACCAATTAAACAAAGCAATAGGTTTGATACCTATCAAAAAGAGGCACATAAACTATTAGAGCAGGGCAAAGCCTATAAAGATGAGGGAGCAATCAGGCTAGCAGTTGAAAAAAAAGGCACCACAACTGTCAAAGACTTGGTCTATGGTGAAATAGAATTTGCTAACAATGATTTAGATGATTTAGTAATTTTAAGAAGTGACGGTTCTCCAACATACCATTTTTGCAATGTAATTGATGATAATTTCCAAAAAGTAACTCATGTGGTTAGGGGAGAGGACCATTTACCTAATACACCTAAACAGATACAGATTGTTAAAGCACTTGGTTATGAAGGATTTAAGTATGCTCACCTTCCATTGGTTTTGGGTGAAGACAGGAAACGTCTTTCAAAAAGACATGCTGCCACAGATTTGATGGCATACAAGGATATTGGCTACCTTCCTGATGCACTGCTCAATATGCTTTCAAGGATAGGCTGGTCAGGAATTAATGATGAAGTTTTCTCAATGGAAGAAATGAAAGAGATTTTTGATCTAAAAGACATTCAAAGAGCAGGAGGTGTGTTTGATCTGAAGAGGCTTAATTTTGTAAACCAAAGCTATATGGCCAAGCTAAATGATGATGAGATTATTAGAGAGCTTGAAAGCTACTGCTTAGTGGAAGGATTCAAAATAGAGAGTACAGACGAAAATAAAACTCTTGTAAGACTATGCATTGGTAGTGGGTCAAATCTCAAGGAAATAGCTGAGTACTTAAAACCATTTTTTTTAAATTACTCTAATTACGAAGAAGGTAGTATTGAGAAGCATTTGCTTGGCTCAGAGGATATTTTTTCGGAGGTGAAAAGTAAACTGGAAAAGCTTGTAAGCTGGCGTATTCAAGACATTGACATAGTTATTAATGAAATTTTACAGAAGTTCAAGATACCAATGCCAAAACTTGGTCTTCCTCTTAGGGTCGCACTATTAGGGAGAACAAAATCACCTCCGTTGAATGTAACTATTTATCTTCTTGGCAAGGAAAAGTGCATTGACCTATTAAAGAAAACTATAGATTTTATTGCTGGATGCTAACTTTTGCGTCTGGACGCCTAAGATCTGCAAAACCATATTTAACCTCATCTTTTATTAATATGGATTGACTACTGCCGATTGTATCGCTGAGTTTAACCTTATGGCCATAAAGTTTTAGGATTCTGAGTGTATCACTACTTACTGTTGCCTCGTAATCAAGTACGTCTCCAGGAAAATAGTGATGGATTCTTGGCAACATGGTTGCCAGCCCAATATCAAGATCATAATCAAGAACATTAATGATTACTTGAAGATTAATATCTGGTATTTGCCCCCCTCCTGGGGAGCCAGTAATCAATTTAAGCCTCATTTTTTCGTCAAAAATCATTACTGGTGCCATGGAGCTCATTGGCCGTTTAAATGGTTCTAATTTATTCGCAGGAGAACCACTTAAATGGATGGTATCTTTTAGTCCATAATCCATTGAAAAGTTATACATCTGATTATTTGTGAGCACACCTGTCCCTGGTATTGTTACTCCAGAACCAAATGAATAGCCAAGTGTATATGTTGTTGCAACAGCATTACCTTCGTTATCAACAATTGAGTAATGTGTGGTGTCCTTTGAGAGGAATTGATCTTCAATATCAGTTGCCCATTTAGATATTCTTTGATCTTTGCTTGCTCTTTTGAGATTTATCTTTTCACTTTTTTGTAAAGCCACTTTTTCTGATAAAAGAAACTCAATAGGAATTTCATTAAAACTCGGATCTCCAATAAACTTTGTTCGGTTCTGATGCCCAAATTTCATGATCTCTGCCAATAGATGATAAAAGCTCGCTTTGTTTGGCGCGAAGTCTTCTGCATTGAATTGTTCAAATATTTTAAGTGAAGAGAGTATCGCTATACCTCCACCACTGGGTGGCCCCTGAGAATACACTGTATGTCCCTTATAAGAGACGCTAATTGGTTCACTAAGCTGAGCCTTATATTGTGCCATGTCTGATTTTCTTATTAGGCCGCCATTGGCAATCATTGCTTTTTCAAATAAATCTGCTGTTTCACCCTCATAGAAGCCCGCCGCACCGTTTTTTATTATTCTTTTCAGAGTTAAGACAAGATCAGGGTTTCGCAGAAGACCACCTCTAACCACTCCATTGTTGAAATAGATAGAGACAGATTCATCATCTTCCTGGAGTTGCTCCTCTGAACCCAACGCAAAAAAAAGGTCTTCTGTGATTGGTACGCCTGCTTCAAGTAGATCTAATGTTGGCTGAATTAATTCTGCTAGAGGAAGCGAGCCATACAAATCATGCGCTTTAAGCAAGCCTGCAACTGTGCCTGGTACGGCGATTGATTTATAACCAGTACTAATATCTGGTAGTCGCTTGCCGTCTTTATGATAAAAATCGTACGAGGCACTGGCGGGTGCCATTGATCGGAAGTCAATTGAGATAACAGTTTTTTCACTAGCGTTATAAATTAACATAAAACCACCACCTCCAATATTCCCAGCTCTTGGAAGTGTTGCAGTTAGAGAAAAACCAACGGCTATTGCAGCATCTACAGCGTTCCCACCCTTTGAGAGTATTTTAGCTCCAATATCTGATGACAGATAATTTTGTGAAACTACCATTCCTTTGTCAGATGAAGTTGGATGATAAGGATGCGAATAATCTAGATAACTTGACGAGATAATAGGTAAAGAAAAAAAGAGTAATATCAGTCTTTTCATGAGATTACTTGTGGCAGCACATAAGTTGCAAAAACAGTTACGACAGCTATTCCCACTATGTTGATGTAAAAGCCTGCTCTTATCATCTGCGCAATAGTAAATTTTTCTGAGCCGTAGACAATTGCATTTGGTGGTGTGGCAACCGGTAGCATAAAGGCACAACTAGCTGCAAGAGCAACTGGGATTGCTAGTTGAGCTTTATCAAACCCAAGACCAAAAGCTATTGCAAACATTATTGGGACAAAAGTCGCAGTTGTGGCTTGGTTTGATGTAACTTCTGTTAAGAATACTACTATGGTAACTATTACAAAAATAAGAACTAGCGGATTAACATCGCCAAGAATTGAAAAGAAGGACCCTATCCAAATACCAAGACCTGTGGCTTTTATTTGAGCCGCAATTGACAGGCCTCCACCAAAGAGAATTAAGATCCCCCATGGTAAGTTTTTAGTCGCACTCCATTCCAGCAAGCCACCCTTTTTTGTAGACGGTGTGATAAACAATGCAAGTGCTGCAAATATTGCAATACCATAGTCGGTTAAGCCTTCAAGACCTGGGATTAAAATAAGAAGCTTTCGAAATATCCAACAAAAGGCGGTAATACAGAAAATAATAAAAACCTTTCTTTCATCATTGCTGACCCTCCCAAGTTGATTATAGAGATTTTGTAATTCAATTTTCGTTCTTTCTGAACCACTGAGTGCACTTGGAAAGATAACATTTGTAAGCAATAACCAACCAGCAATTAGCATTATTGCCGATATTGGTGTAGCTAGGACCATCCAGCTAAGGAAATCTACTTCAATACCTTCATCTAAAAGAAGCCCAACCACAAGTACATTAGGCCCTGTTCCAACGATAGTAGCCATTCCACCTATCGTTGCCGCATATGCTATTCCAAGCAGCAACGACACTTGAAAATTTTGAAATTGAAGATTATCGGTATCATTAGTTGTTGTTTTTACAACTGTAGCAACAGCAAGAGCTATTGGCAGCAGCATCAAAGTAGTTGAAGTATTAAAAATCCACATACTTAACAAGCCACTAACTAACATAAATCCACCAATTAGATATTTTGAATCTGTGCCAACCATTAAAAGCATTTTTAATGCCATTCTTTTATGTAAATTAACTTTTTCGATAGCTAGAGCTAATATAAAACCCCCTAAAAATAAGAAAACATTATTATGGGCATAAGGATTGGCAGCAAGTTGAAATGCATCTTTAGATGGGATATCTCCAAAAATCCCTAACATTGGAAAGAGCGCCAATGGTAAAAGGGCAGTTGCTGGCAAGGGAATAGCTTCAGTTGCCCACCAAGTAGCCATCAATACAACTACTGCTGTAACGTATATTGCGTCTTTTGAGAGGGTTTCAGTTGATGGTAAAAAACAAAAAAATAGGAATAAAACTAAACCAGCCCAAAAACCTATGGCCTTTGGGCTGGAAAAAAACATTCAAGTAAAGTTAGTTAATAACTTACTCTAAAGTCTAAGTAGAAACTTCTTCGGGTGTTATTATCTAAGTCACCTAAGAACCCAAATCTGTAGTCAGCAAGTGGAGCTCTTCTATCATGAACATTGTTTACACCAAACCTTAATCTTGCATTAGCATCATTAAGATCAAATCTGTAATCTACATAAGCATTTAGTCTGCTAAAAGCAGCCACTGGTCTAAGTGCTACATCTGGCTCTAGAACCTCCGATCTTCCTGTTTGTGTCAATCCAACAGTATAAGCACCTGTTCTGAGTCTAAGTGTGGATTTAGTTCTCATTTTAGGCGTGCCTTCAATCTTTACAAGTTCACCAAAACCTACCAGTGGAAAATCGACTGGATCAATAAGACCACTGTCATATGCCGCCAATATCGGATCTGCTTTTCCAGGTATCTCTTGTGACTTTTTATCCCAGAAAGCAACTTGATGTTTAAGTGTTAAGCTACCAAAAGGTAGATCAACATCATAAAACGCGCCAGCGTCCCAACCACTAACCAATCTAACACCTAAGTTTTCATATTCGTTCAGCACTCTATCTGCTTGTCCAAATGGGCATATGCCAACAGCTATCATTGCTGCAGCTTCATCCTCATCAGGATCGCTTCTAAATACGTCTGGATTAGTTACGACATTATTACAATTATTTAAGTCGTTAGATTGCAATCTTAAAACTAAATCTAGCAACATAGAATTGTCTTCACCAAACAAACCAACTGTCCCATCGGACTCAATTTCCCAAGTATCGTAAGTAAGAGATAGGCCATCTAAAGGCTCAATTACAATACCTAGAGTTGTATTATCTGCAGTTTCAGATTTTAGGTCTGTTGTTCCAGCATAGTTTCTTATAACAGAGTACCTTCCATCACTATCCCAGAGTACAGCTGAACCAAGTCCTGCCGCTGTAGCCGCGTCATCAACATAAACTGCTGCCCAGTCATAACGGGCGTTTACTCTTGAGCCAAGACCTTCATATACTGTATAAAGGTTTGGAGCTCTGAAGGTTTCTTGGAAAGAACCTCGTAGTAGTATTGCATCTGAAACTCTCCAACCAAATGCAAATCTTGAGACATCCTCCCCCTCAACATCTGAAAGAGCTTCTTGTCTATAAGCCAATTGCAGGTCAAAGGCTTGCACAAATGGAATATTCATTTCTCTTGAAACAACTGGCACAAGTGCTTCCGCATAGAATGATGTTACCGTTCTGCTTCCATCGTTATCACCTGTAGCAGATGATCCCCATACATTTGATACAAATGGGTGCGTGTAAGTATTTCTTGTACTAAATGCACCACTTCCAGATCTCCTAACAAAAGGAATAGTTCCATCAAGGTAGGGATCTCTGTCATCAAAGTACGCTTGATATCTCCATTCAACTCCCGTTGCTACTGCAACTGATCCTGCAGGAAGACTAAATAAATCAGGCCTTTGCAATCTAAAGTCAAAGGTTTGTAAGTCTCTGCCAGAATCTCTTGAGACATCAATTCTAGCAGTATCCATTGCTTCTTGTGTTGCGCCTGGTGTCAGGTCAATAGAAGCATAACGGGTGCCTGTAAAGCCATCAGCTAAGAATCCAGCACCATTAAAAGGATTATAAAGCCCTGATTGAAGAAGGGCATCCATTCCAGTATTTGAGATTCTATTTTTTGTTAAATCCTCTGATCTTGCTTCACTCCATACTACTGCCGATTCCCAATCCCAACCAGATGCCAATGAGCCTCTAAAACCAAGAAGAGCTCTTGTTGTGTCTCTTTCAACAAAGATTCGTCTAGGTCCAAAGTCAACAGGTCTATAGTTTTCAAGATAAAGCCTTTTCCCTGTCCAGTTAAATGGATGATCTACTGGAATTACATGTGCGGCTGAACCAAAGCCAGAGCCTTGCTCTCTGTTAGAGGTGTAATCTGATTTGTAGTACCCAAATTCTGCAAACATCTCCATGCCATTACCCATATCATGGTTAAGAAATGTAAAGAAGTTATGTCTTTGAAGATCGCCGACGTAATCTCTATCTGTATACCAATTGTGATAAAAGTTTCCTGCAGCATCGCTAGCAGCACATACACCTTGCATAGAAGTTACAGTACTTAAATCTAATCTACAATCAGGATGTCCTGCTGGATAAATTATAAATTCACCAGCAGAGTCAGTATAGCTACTGTCTCTACCACTTGTCATATCAAGCTGTGCCCATGGGCTTGTTGTTGAACAATCATGTCTTGTTAAGGATCCATCTGTATCAAATATTCTTCGATCACATTGTCCCATCACTTCATCTTCTGATGCCCTAATTCTATCTCTATCATAAAATGTGAAGAAAGAAGAAACAGACGTTCTGCCTTCATTAAACGACTCTCCCCACTTCATTGTTACTGTGTGGTCGTCTCTATTAAAATGTTCGAAGTTTTTGTATCTTACATTCATCACAAAACCCTCAAAATCTGTATCAAGAACATTATTTACAACACCTGCAACAGCATCCGAACCATATATAGCTGCTGCACCATCCCTCAAAAGCTCAACTCTATCAATCAAGCCTAGCGGCAATGTTTGTGAGTTAGGGCTTTCAACAGGAACAAAACTTCCACCAATTTCCTCGGTTTGGTTGCTTGCAGTTGAAATCATTCTTCTACCATTCAGAAGAACTAGCGTATTACCAGTACCTAGTGATCTGATATCGAAGGAGCTTGCATCTCCCCTAACACCGTTCACACCACCTGTGTCACCTGTCTCGTCAAACTGGTTAATACCTTGTTCTGGTAACGATTCTATTAATTCATCTCCTGAGTCAATACCTAAATCTGCGATATCCTCAGCAGTTACTATGCTTACAGGCAAAGCCTCGTTGATTTGAGCACCCTTAATCTGAGTACCAACAACTACTACTTCTTCAACGTCGTTGTCTGCTTCTTGCGCGTTCGTTAGGAACGTGAAAGTAGCTAAAAATAATATTAAAAGTCTAAAATTTGTATTCATATTGAGATCCCCCTCATTATTAACATTTATTTAACTAGAATTTACTATGATTATCAAGTTTTAAGACAGTTTTTGAATACCAAATAAAACTAAATATAATGTATATTCATGGGGCCATAGCTCAGCTGGGAGAGCGCAACACTGGCAGTGTTGAGGTCAGGGGTTCGATCCCCCTTGGCTCCACCATCTCCGCCTTATTCTTATACTTTTTGGTTAAAAGCTTATAACCTAAACAAAAATCAGGTGTTCCAAGTTTTGTTCCACTCATCTGCAGTGGTTCTTCTAATGTAAGTTTAAGCAGTGTTTGCTTGCCGTTAAGATTAGAATTTTCCCAGTGATAGCTTGGATTAGCTAATATCTTAATAACCAAAATTCTTAGGATCTATAACGCCATCAAAAGATTGTGATGATGAACAAGAAATGAAGCCGGAGCTCTTAAGGCCTAATTCAAAGTGCAAATGTCTTTCATCACTTCTTCCTGAGTTACCCATATATGCCAAAATATCACCCTTTTTGACTAAATCATTCACTTTTATATCGATACTATCAAGCCTCAAATGAGCTAGCCGCGAGTAATAGCCTTTGTGCTCAACAACGATGTGATTGCCCCAACCGGCTCCACATTCACGCAATAAATTGTTTCTTTTAAAAGGTTTTTCTTCTGGACAACCAGTTCTAACATATACAATCCTTCCTTCATCAACAGCAAATACAGGCACATCAGCAATCAACTCATTATCATTGATATAATCTACTCCCTCATGAACTGCTAAAGATCCAATGACTCCCTCAAATTCTTCTCTTGATGTATAAACAGTTGGGGATAATACATCTTTTAGCTCAAGCTCTTTACTGACAACGTATTGTACAGGCGCAAATTCTTCCTCATCTGATGAGTACTCGCAAACATCACTAGAACTTAGCCATAAATTCAATAAAAAAATATAAAGAACGTAGAACACAAAAAAAAGGCGGATTTCCCCGCCCTTGAAACTTAGAAACTAAATATGTACCTCACGGTAACGGATCTTGGTGGAATCCACTGTAGATAGTCTCTTGGTCTCCAACTAGGAGAATCAATTGCATATCTAATGGCTTCAGTTCTTTCGTCAGTCAAGTTATCAACGGATAATTGAACAGCTGAATTACCAAAATTCATACCTGCGTTAAGGTTTAATTTAGTGTAGTCAGGTGAATACATATTTGTTGCTCTAGTGAATGTAGCATAACTATCGCCATAGGAAAGTAGATCTAGTCGTGCGTACGAAGGCAATCCTAGTAACTGAGCTTCGTAGGTAAGACCTAAGTTAAACTGGTTTTCTACTGTCCCAGGAAGTCTTGCTCCAGCTTCAGCATCAAAACTCTCAATTGCTACTGTTGTTTCAGCTGACATAAAGGCACCAGAGAAGTCTAAATACAGGTTATCTGTAAGATCGTAAACAAGATCTATCTCTAAACCACTAGTTTCTGCTTGACCGCCATTAAAGTTAAACGACCAACCACACGCAGGAGCGATACCAATAATGATGTCCTCCCAATCGATTTGGAAGTAAGTTGCATTCAAGCTAAAGCTATTTCCATTAAAACTACCTCGATATTTGCCTCCAACCTCAAAGTTTGAAGCTCTATCTGAAGTAAACCTTCTTTCAAAAGATGCAGCTTCAGGATCACTCTCACAGAAATACGGCAAAGCAGCGTTGTTGCCACCTGGTCTATATCCTTCTGACTGGACCATGAAAAGGGTTAAATCATCAGATGGTGTAAATGCAATTGAAAATTTCTCTCTGCTGCCTTGTTCACTACCTGCAAGAACATTACATGTAACTCCGTCAGCAAAATCTCCAGCACCATCTCCATCCTCGTCACAACCGTTTTCACCAATGTAAAATACTCCAAATTCTGAGCCTTTGTAAGAGTCATTGATTTGATAGTTTCTAAGACCATACGTAACAGTTAATCTGTCAGACACATTGTATGAGAGTTGTCCAAAGAAGGCCTCCTCTGAAGAATTATCATAGTATTGATAGCTTCCATAATACAAATAGGGGTAGCCAAGAGTATCAGCACAATAAGGTCCAGGACCACAGTATGCATCCCCGGTGTAATCAGGGTACCCCATAATAATGTTCGCAATGTAGTCAAATGCTTCGGCATTTGGCCCAAACTGGGTTTCAATAATTTGATTTGGTTCGCCTTGAGAGTCGTCTCTGAAGTAGCCAACAGTCCATTCAATAGTACCAGGATTTGAAAAGACTCTTAATTCTGTCGTCTGAGTATCATCATCAGCAGTAAGAACCAAAGGACCTGCGTATAGATCGTCCATATCTATCCGACTCCAATCTGTATCAAAATCTTGTCTGGTTTCATACGCTGCCATTGATAATGTTGTATTGAAATTATCTGCAGCATAATTAAGATTTAAACTTACAATTCGATCTCTTTGATCATGCACTTCATCTCTAAATGCTGCAAATGCCAACAATGGGTTGTAGCTGGAAAGTCCTGGCAAATCCACATAGTCAGCAAGATCTGCAGCTATTCCTGCAACACGAGCACAGTTATCATAACCATCCCAGTTGTACCACCATCCAGCTCCTGCTGTATCGCAGTTGGCAACATGAATATCAGCTGTTCCAGGTTTATCACCATTCCCTTTCTCTTTATCACCAATGTCATTTCGGTTAATCTCCTCATATCTTACATACCCATCAAGACGATCAAACTCAAATCCGAGGGTAACCCTCATCATGTCATCTCTTTGTGTTCCAACACCTTCTCTTCCAGTCATAACATTTTGATAGATTCCCGGATCAACACTTTTTGAGGCCACAGCTCTTAAAGCAACATTTTCCGATAAAGGAACATTGACCATTGCGTTGTACATTTGAACGTTTTCAACAGCAAATTCTTTTTCTCCAACCTCAACAGAAAATTTTGATGCAAAGCCTTCAGTTGAAGGTTTATTCGTGATGTATCTTATGGTTCCTCCTATAGCATTTGAGCCATAAAGTGTGCCTTGTGGGCCACGAAGGACTTCAATTCTTTGCACATCAAATATATTCATATTAAGACCTCTTATGTCATCGACAAAAGTTGAAGAAGTTCCAGGTGATCTTTGCGCTTGACTTGTATTTAAACCTCTAAAAGTAAAATACCTCGAACCGCCAGGTGTTGTAACGCCAGCAAGCGTTCTAAGAAAATCTTCTGGGTTTGTAATACCTCTTTCTTCAATATCGGCCTCTGTTATAACCGAAATATTCATTGGTATTTCTTGAACCGTTTCTTCTTTCTTATTCGCTGTGACAACAACTTCTTCAGTGTTATCAAATTCCTGCGAATTAATAAAGAATGTAAAAGTAATGAGTGATGTAAACAAAATTTGTCTTTTCATAGTGAGAAGATTAACAGGTTTGTGCTGTTATTACCAGTTTCAGGGCTTCTGAGTCTTATCTTTGTGCATGGCTGTAAATTGGATATCACAAATTAGGTCACTATTATCATCTGTTATTTCAACATGCCAAATAGATGTACTTCTGCCAATGTGTTTAGGGCTTGCTTTTGCATAGATGCTTCCATCAGTTGTACTCTTAACGTGATTTGCAGTTAAATTTATACCAACTACTACCTTCTCTTCTGGGTTTACAACTAAAAAAGCTGCAAAACTAGCAGTACTCTCTGCAAGCACACAGGATGCACCTCCATGAAGAAGACCCATCGGTTGTTTGGTTCTGTGGTCAACTGGCATTTTTGCTTTCAAAAAGTCTTGGCCAATTTCTATAAACTCAATTCCAAGATATTTGTCCATGTTTACCGAGAAATTGTTTAAATCTTCGATTTTGTAATTTGAAAACCATATAGACATTTTTTTATTATATATCAGCTATTATCAAAAAATATTTTGTATAAAAAATGGTTTTTGTAAATTTAAAAATTCGTAAAATGAAAATTCTGACACATTTTCTTTACAAATCATTTATTTATGCAAAAATTAAATACTCGCTACCTATACATACTTTGCTAAAAGTAATAGGCCCAACTTCTACTTTTGTTGAGAACTAGGTAGCGATGCCTTGTCTTGAAGTCTTTTTTTAATCATCATCTTAGAGAAATTTAACATTGAGTCTGGATCTTTCTCTTGAATATCAACACATTTATCTTTTTGCGTCTTATCTGCTGGAAGCCAGGGTGAATAATTTGAGAAGCCAAAATGCTTTTTTAGTGAGTTCCAAAGCATTGGTGTTCGGCAACCATCTCTGCCCTTGTAATCTGGCCAAAAGTTTCTTCCAAATGGATCTCGAAGGTCTTTTAATTTTAGTTTACTTTCTAACAAACCAAGCTCTTCTCCCTGGTAGATGCAAATAGTCCCCTTCAGATCAAGCAGTTTGGCCATAATTTCTTTCGGATCCTTTTTTATCCTAGAAGCAATTCTTTCACTATCGTGATTGCTAAAAGACCAGCATGGCCAAGAATCTGGAGAATTCTGAAAAAAAGCTTCGACAATTTTATCTGTATTAGAAAAAATAAAATCTTCAGATAAGAATTCGAAACAGTAAGCCATATGCAAGTGCTCTTCTCTTGAATATTCCCCCACTGTATTTAGGGCATTTTCAGCAACAATTTCACCAATAGAGATTGCATCATATTTATCCATAAGAGATCTTATTTTTTTTAGGTATGCCAAGGTCTCAGGGCGAGTATTGTCATAAATGTGTTTCTGATGACCATATGGATTATCTTTATTAAAGCCAAGCGGTCTTATTTCTGAGGTGTTTTTTTGAGGATTATTTCGTAGCTTATCATCATGAAATAAAAAGTTGATGACATCAAAGCGAAAACCATCTATGCCAAATTCAAGCCAAAACTTAATTTCTTCGAGCATTTGATTCTGAACATAAGGATTATGAAAGTTTAAATCAGGTTGACAATCTAAAAAGTTATGAAGGAAAAACTTTTGTTTTTGTTCATGCCATTTCCAAGCACTTCCACCAAAAACAGAAAGCCAGTTGTTTGGTGGTGTCTTTGAATCACCATCTGCCCATACATACCAGTCATCAAACTCGTTTTCATCTCGTTGTGACGACTCTTTAAACCATCTATGTTGGTCAGAGGTATGGCTTAGAACTAAATCGAATAATACCTTAATGTTTGAGTTATGCAGCTCATCAACTAATCTTCGTAAATCTTCATTTGAGCCAAAAATAGGATCGACCTGTCGATAATCTTCTATATCATAACCAAAATCTTTTTGTGGAGATTTAAAGAAAGGAGATATCCAAACATAATCTATTCCAAGGTCTCGAAGATACCCAACTTTTTCCAAGATTCCATTTAAGTCACCGATTCCATCATCATTCGAATCATTAAAGCTCCTGGGATAGATCTGGTAAATGAGACTTTCTTTCCAACTCTTATTCATAATTACCTTAATTATGCGCTTTTTTTTAGTTGATTTAACTAATGAAAAAAAATATTATCATTCGTTTACGAAGCTTCGTTAAAACCAGGGGGACTGATCAAACAAATGTCTAACGAAAAATTACTTTTAGACTTAGGGGGTACTAACCTTCGAATGGGTTATGGTAATTTAGAAAGCTTTAATGTCAGGGAAATTACAAAGCTCAAAGTTGATACAGAAAAAGACATAAGCAATGCAATCTATACCAAGCTTGCCGAACAGACTGTGGATGAAATTATCTTTTCCGCAGCCGGCCCAAGGAACAAAAACATAATTTCGATGACTAATCGGAATTTAACTTTAAATGGTGACGACCTCCGACTTAAATTTGATGTGGATGGGTGTCATATGCTGAATGATTGGGAATCTATAGGATACTGTTTGCCGCTTCTTAATGATCAAGACATTATTTTGGTTAAAGCCGGTCTCAGAGATCCTGAAAAAACAAGTTTAGCTTTAGGGCCTGGCACAGGTTTAGGATTTTCTGTTTTGCGCCACATTAAAGGAGTTCCTTACGTTTTTGCCACAGAACTTGGAAATACTCAGCTTTATAACAATTACTTTATTAAGCTGTTTAAACTCGAAGATACAGAGGGTTTCAGTGTCTTAGAGGATTTTATCTCAGGCGTTGGTTTAGCAAAGATCTATCATATTCTTTACCAACAGGAATTGTCTGCAGAGACGATTGTCAGCAATTATTTAGTCGAAGAAAAGGCAACAAATCTAATAAATGCTTTTGTGTTTGGTCTTGCATCACTTATTTCAGATTTAAAATTATCTTTTCTCGCCAGTGGAGGTATCTACCTTGCAGGTAGTTTAATGAGAAGTTTGTATAATAAAGGGGCACTTACAAATCTAGAAGAAATTTTTAACAAACATAAATCCAAAATGCATTCCAAAATTCTTAGAGATACCTCCGTAAGCCTAATCACTAAAGAACATACTCCTTTGTATGGAAACTTAAATTATTCAAATATCAGGAGAAATCATGAATAGCTTAGATTATACGATCGTCGGAATATATGCTGTGGCATTAATTTTTATTGCAACCCTTGTATCTTTCAATAAAAAGGGGACTAAAAAAACAGCTGAGGACTATTTTTTAGCTGGAAGATCATTGCCATGGTGGGCTATAGGCACATCTTTGATAGCAGCAAATATTGCCGCTGACCAAATTATTGGTATGAATGGAGATGCTTATGCCTTTGGAATCGCAATTGCAACTTATGAGTGGACTGCAGCAATTGCACTAATTGTAGTAGCTAAGTTTTTGCTTCCTGTTTATCTGAAGCAAAAAGTATTCACCATGCCACAACTTTTATCACAGCGCTACGACCACAATGTCAGTATTCTCCTTGCCATACTAATGTTGATAATGTACGTGATGGTTATTTTACCCACGATTCTTTGGCTTGGAGCGAAGGCAGTGAATAATCTCACTGGGCTTGACCTAATTTTTTCGATGGTACTTCTTGGTTTACTATCACTTGCCTATTCACTATATGGGGGGCTTAAAGCTGTTGCATTTACCGATATTATCCAAGTTACTTTGCTCATTCTGGCAGGTTTATTTGTTTCATATGTTGGATTAAATGCCATCTCAGATGGAGGAGGGATTGTAGAGGGATTTCTTATTTTGCAAAGTGAATTTCCAGAAAAACTTGATGCATTGCTCCCTTATGTTTCAAAAGCTGAAGACCCTGAGGCATATGCAAACTACGTAAAACTTCCGGGCATTTGGGTTTTGATAGGTGGCATGTGGATTGCACATTTTTACTACTGGGGCACAAATCAATACATAACTCAAAGAGCACTGGGTGGAAAAAACCTTAATGAGGCCCAAAATGGTCTTATGTTTGCAGGATTTCTCAAGCTTTTGATGCCTTTTGTCGTTGTCCTTCCGGGACTCATAGCTGTCTCCCTGGAAGGTACTGTAATACCTTCTTTAGAAGGAGATCGGTCAAGGGCTTACCCAACGATGTTATCCTTGCTTCCAAATGGTTTGTTGGGCCTCACTTTTGCTGCTCTAGTGGCTGCCATAGTTTCTTCTCTTGCATCGCTTACAAATAGCCTCAGCACAATTTTTACCATGGATATTTATGGAAGAAATAGAAACCCTAATGATGAGAGTCTTGTGACCGTTGGGAGGGTAGTTGGTTTTATTGGTTTGATAATTTCAATTATTGTGGCCCCAATCTTTCTTGGCAACTTAGAATCGGCTTTCCAATACGTACAAGAATATATGGGTTTATTTAGCCCGGTAATTCTGTTTGTATTCCTTTCAGCAATTTTCCTTAAAAGCTCAACATCAAAATCTGTTCTATTAGGTGCAGTAACAGCTCTAATTGCCGGAGTAGGGCTTAAATTATATGTAGCTTCAACAGACGAATCTCTGATTGAGCCATTTATGCATCAAATGGCGATTTCCTTTGTACTGGCATTCTTGGTTAATGCGATTTTTTCCCCAAAAACTGAGAACAAAAAGGTATTTGTATTGGAGCGCTCAGACTTTAGAACATCAAAATTATTTAATTTTGGATCGACACTTATTGTTTCGGTAATAGTAGGTATATACATTTATTTTGACGGCAGTTTTTAAGGAAAATTATGAAAAAATTATTATTAATTTATGTATTAACAAATTTTATTTGGAGTTCCGAATTAAGTTGGGATAGACAAAAATTTTGTCCTACTGGTAATGCCGACAGAGTTGAAAAAATATTAAATTCCATGACTCTGGAAGAAAAGGTAGGTCAAGTAATTATGGCTGATTTAGATTTTGTAAAACCCTCAGATTTAAAGAGGTACCCCTTGGGAGGAATTTTAAATGGTGGCAACACCTCTCCAAATGGAAAGCTAAGATCCTCTCCACAAGAGTGGAAAGATTTAGCGCAAGATTTTTATAATAATTCAGTAAACCGGGGCGGGATTAATATACCTGTGTTGTGGGGCACGGATGCTGTACATGGTCATAGCAATGTGTTTGGCGCGACGATTTACCCGCATAATATTGGACTTGGTGCTACCCAAAATCCAGAGCTTTTAAGAGATATTGGTTCTGCAGTTGCGGAGGAGGTTCTAGCAACTGGTCTTTTTTGGACATTTGCCCCAACTGTCACTGTCCCACAAGATTACCGATGGGGAAGAACGTACGAAGGTTATTCTGAAAGTCCAGAGCTTGTTTCAAAATTGGGAGAGGCATTTGTGTATGGATTGCAAGGCGAGGGGGAGGAATTTCTTTCAGAAAGAAAAATTATTGGAACTGCGAAACATTTTCTTGGAGATGGAGGGACATTTTTAGGCAGAGATCAGGGTGACACTAAGACAACAGAGGAGGCCCTAAAACAAATTCATGGCACACCTTATTTTGGAGCTTTGAATAGTTGCATACAAACAGTGATGGCCAGCTTTAATTCCTGGAATGGGTCAAAGTTACATGGAAATGAATACTTATTGACAGAAGTTTTGAAAAACCAAATGAAATTTGATGGTTTTGTTGTAGGGGATTGGAATGGGCATGGACAGGTGCCAGGATGTTCAAATGCCAACTGTGCTGCCTCGTTAAATGCTGGCGTTGATATGTTTATGGTGCCAGAAAACTGGAAAGACTTGTATCGAAATACATTGAGACAAGCAAAAGCTGGTGAAATTACCACAGAAAGACTTAATGACGCAGTTAGAAGGATACTTCTAGTTAAGGATCGTCTTGGTATGTTCGACGGAAGGGAGCCCGATAAAACACCTTTTTCAGAAGTGGGAACAAAGAAGAACAGAGAGATTGCAAGACAAGCAGTAAGAGAATCGCTTGTCCTGCTTAAAAATAATAATGATGTACTCCCTCTTTCAAGAGATATGAGGATTTTGGTTGTTGGAAAGGATGCAAACTCCCTTAGAACTCAAACGGGAGGATGGACACTTGATTGGCAAGGAACAAATAATGAAAATAAAGACTTCCCGGGATCGATCACTTTTTTACAAGCAATTGAGGAGTTAGTTGGGCAAAACAATCTAACTTTTGTTGAGAGTTTTAATGAAGTTAAAGGTGACTATGATGTTGCCATTGTTGCTTATGGAGAGCAGCCTTACGCAGAGGGTATTGGCGATCGAAGGAATTTGAGATTCTCTCAAACCAGGCAGCAGATTTATTTAAAGAAACTTGCCGAAGCTGGAATCCCAACAGTTTCAATATTTTTTTCTGGCAGACCACTCTGGATGACAAAGGAGATAAACCTCTCTGATGTATTTGTGGCCGCTTGGTTACCAGGAACAGAGTCAAGGGGATTAACAGACGTACTTTTTAGGGATAACGAAAACGAAACTAACTTTGACTTTGTTGGTAAATTGCCCTTTAGTTGGCCAAAAACTCCATTTCAGGCAAATCTTAACTATTATGATCCAGCAAGTGATCCACTTTTCCCATTTAATTATGGGCTCTCTTATCAAAATTCCTCAAATCTACCATTATTTGAAGATGAATTAGACCAGTCCTTATTAGAACTTGAAGAGTTAAATATTCTTAAGGGTTCTGTTTCTACAGGGTTTCTTGGTTATATCCAGGAAAGTAATCTTCAGCAAATACAAGTCATATCTGGCTTAACTCAATCACAATCTGGGTTAGTAAGGGCAGAATTAATAGATGTTGAGAGACAGGATGATACATTGCGATTTCAATCAGCTGAGACAGCCACACCAAATAGTCTAATAATTATTTCCGAAAGCATACTCAACCTCAATAATTTAGAAGACGGATTTTTAAATATCAAAGCAAGATTTATTCAAAAAGATAAGCCAATATTTTTCGTATTTATGTGTGGTTTTGATTGTATGGCTACTTTAGAACTGACAAATTTCTTTGAAGAAGGAGAAAGTTTTAAAAATTATAGCATTCCACTAAGTTGCCTAACTGTCCAGGGAGTTGATTTGTCGAAAGTGAATATTCCTTTTATGTTGATGTCAGAGGGCCCAGTAACAGCTGATCTTGGTAGCATTGATTTCTCTAAAAAAAGAGCAGGGAAAAAGCTTAGATGTAATTAATCTTTTGCATCAAGCTTTTTAGTAGATATGAGGATTCCATTTTGGTCTGCATATACCCAAAATCCTTGATCAATTTTTACCCCTTGGACTTCTATAGTAGTACCAACCTCTCCTTTGTTATTTTTTTTGCTGCGTTTTGGACATGCTCCGAGGGCAAAAATACATATTGGTAAATTTTTAAGAACCTCAACATCACGAACACAGCCGTTAACTACGATCCCTCCCCACAAGTTCTCCAAGGCTAACACAGCAAGGTTGTCACCTAGGAGTGCTACCGAGGAAGAAGCATTTCCATCAATAAAAAGTATATCTCCATTGCCTGGAGTACCAAGTAACAGCTTGGCTTTTGAATTATCATTTGGACACTTTACTGTGCGGATCAAGCCACTCAAATAATTTAGTTTTCCATAAGAATTAAAACCTAATAAAAATGGAAGTTCTGGATTTTGATCTGAAAGGTCTGGAGTGTTCATAAAAAAAGGGAGGGCGAACCCTCCCTTTTATTGTAATGGAATTTTCTTTCTACCAGAAGTACCCAAATCTTACACCTTTTTGTGCAGGTGCAGAATAAGATCCTCTAGGATTTCCAGCTTCAATCCATAATGCCCATGGAATAATATTGCTTGTAGCATTATAAGAATATCCTTGAACATACCAACCTTGTTTTGAATCAAGTGTTAAGAAATAATCCCACATTTCCCATGCAGGACGTCTGTCTGTAAATACTTCAATTGGTTGTGAGAAGTAACCTGGACCATCAAAACCACCTTCATCATTTATATGCTTGTCAGCATTCCATATTGATGTGTAGGATGATTCTTCCCATCTGTAGTTTGCTCCAGGTTTTAGTTCCATTCCATTGGCAAATCTGAAAGTGTGTTCTGCTCTAATAGCAATGGACATTTCTGGAGTATACGGTGCTTCGTTACCTCTAAGGTTAACAAAATTATCTGGGTTGTTTGCATCAATTGATGCTGCGTAATCTCTTCCAAATAGATAGTCTTGTCCATATCTCCACATTGTTACAAAGTCTTCAGTAATTTCTGAGTGGTAACTTGTTACAAACCCAGAGACCCTTCCTCCTTCATATGGCAACCACACATATTCAAATTCAAGACCCAAGATTTCCTGAACACCAAAGTTTTCTGTAGTCCAAATTGTAACACCCTGTTCTTCTTGAATTGTTTGTCCAAAGTTTGGATCATTTGGATTTCCAATATATCTGTCTACAAGAACAGTATCTACTGGTAAATTACCCGTAAACTGTTTTCCATCATATTCGGTGAAGAAGAAATTCAATGAGGCGTTTAAAGTATTATCATCATTTTTGCCCTTAATTCCCCACTCAAATGTTGTTACGTATTCTGGATCGTAAGCTAGTGAAACTCTTTCACCCGGAGTGTTAATGGAGTTGGAAGGTCTAACGTACACATCACCTAAGCTTCCAGATTTATAAGCTGTTGCAAGGTAGCTGTACATGAACGCATTGTCACTCATATCCCAGTCGAGTCCAATTCTCCATGAAAAGTTTTCCCATGACTCCTCAACATCATTTTCTGTTTGAACAGTTGCACAACCTATTGCTGGAGCTACACAATCAACACCATCAACTTGTTTGCCATAATCAACCCAAAAGTCAAAATCATATGTATTTATATTAGGATAAGCTGCAAATCTATTACCCCAAAGCTCTGTAGTTGGATGACAACCTACCCACTGGGAGCAGTCTAAGTTTCTTCCACCTTCATCATATCTTTCGTCGTAGCTAAATCTTCCACCAAAAGTAAAAAATAGATCCTCTGTAAGTTCATAAGTACCTTGACCATACAATGCAAAGTGATCTTTTACCCTTTCAGGCTGCCAGAAATACGTTGTTCCCTGAAGGTCTGCATGGAAGTTAGCTAACGCATACATGTCTTCATTGAAATAGAATCCACCTACAACGTAAGCAAGATTATCAAGTGTCCCTGAAACATATGCATCCAATACATTTGTTTCAACATCTAGATCATTCCAGTTGAACGACATTCCATAAGCGTAGTTATATCCCTGATCAATATCGTATTGTGAGGATTGCTCTAGACCTTGGAAACCATAATTTACTGTTAGATCCAAATCACCAAGTACTTTTGCATTATAGATAGCTCTGAAAGAATTAATTCTTAAATCTGCAACTCCAGGAACATTTACATAGGCCTGATATCTATTTTCAGAACCAAGTATATCTGTACATGTGTTTGCATCATAAACAGCTGGGTCACCTATTAATGAACCTGTTCTTGTTTTCATAAGTTCACAAGAAGGTTGACCAACACTGCCTGCACCATCATCTTCGTATTGTTCATACTGAAGGTTCAATGTTGCATCATTATCAAATTTATAAGTGGCGCTTATTCTCCATGCATCATTATTGACATTATTGTAGAAATCCTCAGGATCGGCTAGGACCTCATTATACGGTGCTGAGAATTGCCAACCTGGATCAGCCCAACAACCGTCCTGCCAAACCTGGCAACCTAAGTACCAAGCATAATCATCCATGAATGTTTTTTGTGATTGATCAGTTATTACTTCAAACTGATCTCTTACAGACTGCGGCAATGCTCTCCAATCTAGCTGTGAACCTGAATAGTATCCTGTCATATAGGAATCTTTTTTCATTTCTGTAAAAGCAAATCGAAATGCAAGCTTGTCGTTAATTGGAAGATTATAGTGGGCTTGAATACCTTGTTCGTTGTACCTTCCACTGTTCAATGTGATGGAACCACCTTGTGTGTCAAAATTTGGTTTTGCGGTAATAATATTCAATGTTCCAACAACAGAATTCATTCCAAATAAAGTACCTTGTGGGCCTCTAGAAAGTTCAACCCTTTCAACATCGAACATCAATGCATTTGCCGCTTGACCTCTTGCTTGATAAACACCATCAACGTGTGTTCCTACCGCAGGATCTCCAAGTTCTGTTACATTTGAAGTTCTTACACCTCTTAAAGTCATAACAGGTGCATTGTGTTCACCAGCTGGTCCTACAGCACCTTGTACATACAGGCCAGGTACCATATTGCTCAAGTCTCTTATATTTGTTAAACCCATTCTGACCACCTCGTCACCACTTAAAACTGTTGCAGCTTGAGAAGTATTTAGAATATCTGATTCTACTTTCGATGCCGTTGTAATAACGGTTTCAATTCCCTCTTCATCATCTTCTGACTCTTGAGCAAATATAGGCAACATTAATACACTTAGCATCAATGTTAAGATCGTTTTATCCGTGAATTTCATAGTTTTCCCCACCAGTGTTAATTCGTTAGGTCAAATATACTTAAATATAACTAGATTTGTCAATTATCTATTGACTTAAATTCATTGATGTACCAAATATAAAAAAGTACTAAAATAGTTTCATGTTAAGGTTATTTTTTATTTTGACATGCCTCTTATTAACTAGTTCTTGCGATAACTCTAATGAAATTCTCAATGATCCCTCAATACCCCCTGGTATAGAGACTACTGAGTTCAATAACTGCCCCAACAATGCACCCAACCAACATGATGGACTTACCCTAGTGTGGGTAGATGAATTTAATGAAATATTGCTTGACGAAAGTTATTGGAATTATATGTATGGCGATGGCTCAGATTATGGTATTCCTGGTTGGGGAAATAACGAGGCTCAACGCTATGGTGATAATGTGAATAATATTTATACTGCAAATGGATGTTTATTTATAGTTCCAACCTTTAATGAGGCAACTGAATATGAGAGCGCAAGAATTAACTCATCAAAAAAGCAAGCATTTCATTTTGGACGGATAGATGTCAGTTTCTCCGTACCTGAAATGCGTGGTGTCTGGCCAGCAATATGGCTGCTTCCTGAGGAATGGTTATACGGGGATTGGCCCAGAAGTGGCGAAATTGACTTGATGGAAACTATAAACACTAAATCAGATGAGCTTTATACCACAGTTCATTTTTATGATAATGGCCACAGATATGTCGGAGGCACCACTTACCTTGACCAGTTAACAAAACTAACTAATCCCGTCGATCACAATGTAATTAGTTTGATCTGGAATGAGGATTCTTTCCAATGGCTTTTAAATAACCAATTTGTTTATGAATTGTATTTCGATGATTTAAACATTTCCCCAAATCCATTCTTAGAGGAGTTTCATATGCTGCTTAACGTAGCTGTTGGAGGAAATTGGCCTGGTCAACCTATAGCTGAAGACTATTGCAATAGTCGTGTAAACTGCGAAGATGTGAAAAAATTAATTATTGACTATGTGGCCTACTATCGTGAATTATAAATCTCTAAAAGTTCTTATATTATGTTTAATTGTGACAATCCCGCTTCAATCGTCGGAAAAACAAAGCTTTTCTATCGTGATACACGGAGGCGCTGGCTGGTTTTCAAACTTATCAGATGAAGAAGTTCAAGCAATAAAAGACGGACTTTCAAATGCGATTGATGTTGGTTTTACTGCACTCCAATCCAATCAAACAAGCCTTGATGCTGTCGAGAAAGCTATTGTAGTGCTTGAGAATAATGATCTTTTTAATGCTGGCAAAGGATCGGTTTACACTTCAGAAGAAAAGCAAGAGATGGACGCTTCAATTATGTATGGTCTCAATAATCAAGCTGGTGCTGTTGCTTCAGTTACAAATGTGAAGAATCCAATATCTTTAGCCAGACACGTTATGGAAAAGACAAAACATGTTATGTTTGCAGGCAAGGGAGCAGAAAGATTGGCTTTAGAGGCTGGGATTGAGTTGGTAGATCCAGAATATTTCTATTCAGAGGAAAAGCTTCGAAGGCTTAGAGATCTTAAAAAAGAGGAAAAAAAATGGGAACAGTTGGCGTTGTTGCGATTGACGTGTATGGAAATATGGCTGCTGGAACTTCTACAGGCGGAATGACAAATAAACTTCCAGGAAGGATTGGTGATGCTCCAATAATTGGAGCAGGCACTTGGGTTGAAAATAAAGTTTGTGGAGTATCTGGTACAGGACATGGAGAATTCTTTATTCGGTTCAATGTCGCAAAGGAAATTTGTGACCGAGTCAAATATAAAAATTTAAGTATTTCAGAAGCTGCAAATCAAGTGGTTGATGAGTTGCAAGCTATTGAAGCTGATGGTGGGGTCATTGTTCTTGATGGCAGAGGTCGACATGCTTTTTCTTTTAACACCCCAGCTATGGCAAGAGCTTTCAAAAGCTCTGATGGAAAAGAATTTGTTGAGATCTATAAATAGCTTAAATCTTGAAGACTTTCTTTGAAAATCACATTCTTAATTTAGACTTGCATGGCACTAGACATCATGAAGTGGAGCTTATTGTTGAGGATTTTGTGCTGTTAAACCAAGACTCATTTCCCCTTGTTGTTATTTGTGGCAATTCCTCAAAAATGATTGAATTGGTAAACACCACACTCAAAAAAATTGGTACTAATTTTGAAGAAACCAGATACGGTAGGATACGTATAAATAACTTACTATGAAAAAAATTTCAGTTATTCAAATATTGCCAACTCTTAATACAGGTGGAGTTGAAAGAGGAGTGCTTGATTTTAATAAATATCTAGTTGCCAATGGACATAGATCAATTGTGATTTCAGATGGTGGCAGGCAAGTAAAAAATTTAATCGAGGATGGTGGTGAACATGTTCATTTGCCAATTTCAAAGAAGAGTATCTTCACCCTTTTGCAAGCAAGACAACTAGCAAGAGTAATAAATGAGTTATCACCAGACATTGTTCATATTCGTTCTCGTGTACCTGCATGGGTGCTTCAACTTTCTAAATTATTTTTAAAAAATCCAAGACCGATTATTTTTTCAACGTTCCATGGACTTTATAGCACTCCTTTTTACAGCAGAATAATGGCCAGTTTTGATCATGTAATTGCTATTTCTAAGACGGTTGAGAAGTATGTTGTTGAGAACTATTCAGACCATCTTATACACATGCCAAGAATGATCTATAGAGGATCCGATAGCAAATATTTCAACCTAAAATTTAATCTAGACGACAGCTATAAAAAGAGTTTTTTTGAAAAGTTCCCTGAGTTAACTAGAAAAAAAATACTAACTTTTCCTGGAAGACTGTCCAGCTGGAAGGGGCAAGAATCGTTCATAAAACTGTTATCTGAACTTCCAAAAGAATACGCAGGATTAATTGTTGGACCATATCTTAATGCGAAAAAAAAATACATTAGAAGATTAAAATCTTTGATAAATAATTATGGCTTGACCAATAGAGTATTCTTCTATGACGCAAAAAGTGATATTAGAAATATTTACTCAATGTCTGACATTGTGTTTAATCTATCCACTAAACCAGAGCCGTTTGGCAGAACAATTTTAGAAGCGGCTATGATGGGGCGAAAGATTTGTGGGTGGAATCGTGGTGGAGTTGGTGAGGTTTTAAATATGTTCTATCCTCAAGGAAATATAGAGTTTGGAAATTTCAATGATCTTGTTAAGGCAACACAAGAAATCTGTGAAAACGACGCATATCCAAAAAATATTTTCCTAACTTCTGATCTTATGCACGAAAAAACAATGAATTATTACTTTGACGCTTTGGAAAGTAAGCTCTTGTAAATCTCTAAAACTTCTTGCGCTTTAACTTTTAATGTATTTTCATTTTTTATTTTAGTAAAAACATCACGCTGCTCATTCTTTAGTAAACTAAAGTCTTTAGACCACCTAGACAGAAGTTTCTTAAAATCACTATCATCTATTTTCGAAACACATGAGGAGGGCAATAAATCTTTTAAATTTCCACAATCTGTGGACAAAACTGGCACACCACAATACAAAGCTTCATAAACAACCTTTGGAGAGCCTTCTCTATCAGATGAGATTATAAGAACTTTTGCTTTTTCAAGTATTTTGGAAACATTATCTGAACTTTCATAAATTGATACTATGTTTTCCAAACCATTAAACCTTACAAAAGAAATGATTTCTTTTTTTTGTTTGCCATCGCCAACAAGTAGTAGTTTTTCTTTTATATTCTGCCAAGATTTAATCAATCTTTGCAGATTTTTAACAGCTTCAAACCTTCCAAGGTACAGAGCATATTCCCCTTCGCTTTTTTTAAAATTCTTAAATCTGTTTTCATCAACCCAATTTTCCAGCACTTGAGAGTTCGGTAATGAATGATTCCCCAGTGATTTCTCACTTACACCGAATATAAAATCTGATTGTAAAAAAGGATGAATATTTTTTTTACTACCATGTATTGTGGAAACATGTTTTAAATTTTTATTAACACCTGCCACAATACTCGTCATCTTAAACGCATGTGTATGGACAATATCAGGATTAAAGGACTCGAGGATTTTTTTTACATCCCATTTTATGAAAGGGGAGTGTCTCCATTGATTAGTATTTAAAACAATATAGTTTGATCTAAATTTATCTTTAAGGTTAGAAGGACCAACAACAGCAACTTCATTATTATGGGATTGTTGAAATGACAACTCTTCAACATGCCTTTCTAGACCTGCAAAAACTTTACTCGAATAAAAATGCAATATCTTCATAGCAAATCAAGTAATTTAATTGCAACATCTTTAACTTCGCACAATGGCTGCCGATTATTTGGGTGCTTAATATCTGCGGTTTTTATTGATCTACTTAAGAGGTTTCTCTTTGAGGATATAAATCCAATAGCGCCAGTTTTTTTGAGGTGATCGATATTCTTTGTAACCTTGGTTTTTCTTGGACCATATTGACCATTTGAAAAAAGTTCCTGATCAAACACATATGTTTTTGTTTTGGTTGACAAAGCTTCATATAAAACTGAAACACTCTCTGGAGTAAGAAAAGTTACTTCACTTTTTTTCATTTCATTTGAGAGCCAATCTTGTGAGGTATCTTTCCAGCTATAAAATTTTGCATTTGATTTGTGTTTTGGAATATCAAGATTTGGCGATCTCGGGGACGTGGTTATTTTCCACTTAAAGTCTTTAAAAAACTCATTAACAATTAGTTCAATTTGATGTGAAAGAATCTTTGGCCTGAAATGATAATGTCTACTCTCTCCACCTATAACAGCTAAACCAGTTTTTTTCTCAACCTCTTGATGCGCATACTTTGACAAAACTCCATTTGTGCTTAGAACATTAGTTGGTTGATTGAGGTAAAATCTATCGAAGTGAGGTACAACTGCAAAGTCAAATAGTTGCACTGGTTTGAGTGAGGGTTTCATGAGCACAATCGACTTTGCATTTGGAAAAAGTTTTTTTGACAACAAGATCTGTAAATGAGTTTTTGAGCCGGCACCGATAAGTAAGTCAGGGTATGGTCCAAAAGGGGTCATACCTGAGGTAATATTGAAATCTTGTAGGACCCAATTGTCTGTTGCCTCATCAATTTCCATACTGGGCAAACCTTTAAAATATGCATTTAGCGTATTGATGAAGTTGCTTTTTTCGCAATCAATTGTAAGAACAGAAATCTTTTTTGACTTTTTAAACTCGTAAATCAGAGCTTCTGTTTGTTTTTCATGACCTTTTTTTCCATCTTTAAAGGCCCAAATAGATATTTCGTTTTTCTGTTTAAGCGACATAGACTAAAATAATGATACATGAATCAATATAAATCAGTATTTCTTTCAGATATACACCTTGGCTTTTCAGGCTGCCAATCTGATAAACTTCTCAATTTTTTGAATAATACCAAGTGTGAAAAACTTTTTTTGGTCGGAGACATTGTCGATTTTTGGTCGATGAATGATAAATTTTTTTGGCCCAAAGAACATCAAGAAGTTATAGATGCTTTTTTAAAAGCTCAAGAGAATGGCACTGAGGTTTTTCTTATTACTGGTAACCACGATGATCCAATGAGAGCAGAGGCTGAGTTTGAAGAGCTTGCAAAAAGAAGTGATGAGTATAAAAGAATTTGTAATTCGCTAAAGAAATTTAAAATTTCAGATAAATTCGAATACAAGACCCATGCCCACGGTAATTTGTTAGTCATCCATGGTGACCAATATGATGTTGTGACATCAAATATAAAATGGCTCTCAAAGTTTGGTGGCTTTCTTTATGATCTGCTGATAAAGATCAACAGACCTATGTCAAAAGCACTAAAAACCTTTGCTAAAAGCACAGTTAACAAGGCAAGTAGTTTTCAGAAAAATGTTAAAAAAGATTGTCTGAAGAAACCTTATGATGGATTGTTATGTGGACATATTCATGCACCTGAGATTAAAAGATTCCCTGAATACTTGTACTTAAATACTGGAGACTGGATCGAATCATGCACTGCAATAACAGAATCCTTTGATGGAACCTTGGAACTGGCAACTTTTAGAAATTCAAGAAAAGAAATCTTAGCGCAAGCATGAAAAAGATATTGATAGTAACTGATGCATGGGAACCGCAAGTTAACGGTGTAGTCACAACAATGACAACAGTTACCAAAAAACTTAAAGAAAAAAAATATAATGTAGAGGTATTACACCCAGGGCATTTTCATACTTTTCCTTTGCCTAACTACCCTGAAATTTCAGTGGCATGGAATTTTTGGGATTTAAAGAAAAAAATACAAAAAATAAAACCAGATTTTATTCATATTTCAGTAGAAGGCCCACTTGGAATAACGGCAAGACATTTCTGCTTAGAACATAACCTTCCTTATACTTCTGCAATTCATACAAAATTTCCAGAATATATCTATGAAAGATTTGGGATAGGGCTAGATGTCACAAGAGGCCTTCTCAAGTGGTTTCACAATTCTGCTGCAAAAACACTTGTTAACACTCCTAGCCACAAAGAAGAGCTCACAAAAGATGGATTTACCAATTTGGTTTTGTGGTCTCGAGGGTTTGATGAAGATATATTTTATCCTGATGAGACAAAAGAAAAAGATGGTCCCTTGCTATATGTTGGGAGGGTGGCAATTGAAAAAAACATTGAAGAGTTTTTAAAAATGCCATCCGAGCAAAAAAAAGTGGTAGTTGGTGGCGGGCCAATGCTTAATAAATTTCAGAAAAAATACCCAGATGTTGAATTTTTAGGGTTTAAGACAGGTAAAGAACTCGCAGACATTTACAGGAAAGCTTCATGTTTTGTATTTCCATCCAAAACAGATACATTTGGAATAGTTTTGATTGAAGCCTTAGCCTGTGGAACACCAATTGCAGCATTTAATGTCACAGGTCCTAGAGATATAGTACATGAAGGGATTAACGGCTCATTAGACAGTCATGATCTCTCTGCTGCGGTGGATAGGGCATTAAAAGTGAATACAAGTGGAGTAATCGCCTCCTCAAAAACATACACTTGGGATAGAGTCGCAGAACAATTTATAGATTCATTGGTACCACTCAAATGATTTTTTTTCCATTTGCTGACGAAAACCCTTCAGCGCGAACACCATACTTAACATGGAGTTTGATTGCTGTAAATGTAGTTGTATTCTTATTTCAGCTAAGTATTGGCGTGCAATCAAATCAAGCACTTGTAAGTGAGTTTGGTGTACGACCATCTGTGTTTTCAGATTTTGAAAATCTCCATACACTTGTAACTTCAGCTTTTCTGCATGGCGGCTTTATGCATTTAGTATCAAATATGGTTGTTCTCTATATCTACGGAGACAATGTTGAATCACATCTCGGCAGAACAAACTTTCTAATTTTTTACGCTCTTGGAGGTATTTTTGCAGCTTACTTTCAATCAATTTTTTCTGGTGGACAAAATGTTCCAATGATTGGAGCAAGTGGTTGTATAGCTGCAATAATGGGTGCATATTTTGTACTTTATCCAACTGCAAAGGTTAAAGTTTTTGTCTGGTTTTTAATTTTTGTTCAGATTATGCGAATTCCCGCAAATATTGTTATCGGTTTTTGGATTATAGGACAGTTAATCAGTGCTGCTGGCAATAGCTATGATGGAGTTGCGTATTTTGCACATATTGGCGGGTTCGTTTTTGGCTTTGTCGGGATCAAATATCTTTTTAGAAAATATGTTGAGAAGCCAAAGGTTTATACTGATTACGAAGAAGTTGAAGACAACGATTTACCAATTTCAAAGAAAAGAAAATCTCAAGGTTTAAAACGAGATGATGATTAAAAAAATTGAGGAACATCTCAGAAAAGTTCTTAATATTTCATATCTTGATATTATTGATGAAAGTCCAAATCACGGTGGATATGACGGTTCTATATCCCATGTCAAGCTGATAGTAGTCTCAGACGATTTTCAAAACCAAAAATTACTTGCTAGGCACAAAACAGTTTATGACGCCCTTGGGGATCTAGTATCAAAGATTCATGCAATTTCCTTGAGTCTAAAAACTGAAAATGAATGGGCACAGAGTAATGATGTAAAAGAATCACCACCATGCTCAAAGAACAACTAGGTCAGGTTTTCAGAATTTTGGAAAAAAAGCCTCGATGGGTAATTTTGCTGTTATTGGCTTTGACAGCTGTAAGTCTGTTAGGTCTTTCAAATTTTAGATTTGATGCATCCTCTGAAACTTTGATCCTAGAAAGTGATAAATCTTATCAAGAGTACTCTAAGCTAGGCGATGTTTTTGATTCATCAGATTTTGTAATTATGTCGGTCAAAGGCAAACGAGATATATTTGATAATAGCGAGCTAAAAAAACTTCAGACTCTAGCAAGAAATCTTGAGGCATTACCGGGTGTAAAGAGTGTGGTGTCAATCCTCGATGCACCAATCTTTGAGCAACCAAAACTCCCCTTAATAAAATCAGCAGAAAATGATAAATATCTTCTGGTTGATGATGTAAACCTTGCTAGTGCCAAATTGGAGCTAACCAAAAGCCCTATCTTTAAAGAGCTTGTAATCAATAAAACAGGAGACCTCAATGCAATACAAATAAATCTCAATGAAACTCAGGATTATTCAAACGTTATTCAAGCGATAAGGGAAGTTATGGCAGAGGAGACGGCTTTTGAATTGTTGTTAGCAGGCCCAGGAATGATCGTTGTAGATACCATCAATTATATAAAGGGCGATGTCCTGATATTTGGAACATTAACTATTTTAGTTTTTTTATTGTTTTTATTCTTAATTTTCAGGAGTCTGTGGCCGATTTTTATCATTCTATTTAACGCAACCTTTGTAATGCTTGTCTCAATAGGATTACTAGGGTTATTAGATTGGCCTGTAAGTATTGTATCTTCGAATTTTCTCGCACTGTTGCTTATTACATCGATCGCTATTTCAATCCATATTCTTATAAGAATCCAAGAAGATGCAAAGAAAAAAATAACTATAAGTCAGGCTTTATCGAATATTGTTATCCCATGTTTTTATACTGCTTTAACAACAATTGTGGGATTTGCTTCTCTTGTTTTGAGTGAGATAAAACCAGTAATTGATTTTGGAAAAATGATGTCACTCGGAGTGCTTCTAAATTTTTCTATTTCCTTTTTACTTATCCCAGTATTGTTAAAGCTCAAAAATGTAACCTTTAAGGAACAGCGCTTACCAACCTTACATTTTTTTAACTATGGTTATTTATTTTTTAAACCAATAATGAAGAATGGAGGCACATTGTTTTTGTTGTTGTTGCTACCTTTGATGTTCTACTTAAGCTCACAACTTAAAGTAGAAAATAAGTTTATAGATTATTTTCAAAAAGACACTGAAATTTATAAGGGTTTGGACTTAATTGATAGAGAACTTGGGGGCACAACTCCACTTGAAATTGTTCTCACTTTACCAGAGCAACAAGACGATATTGATGAGCTTGATTTCTTTTATAGTGAAGACTCCGATACTGCAAAATATTGGTGGAAAAAAGATCGCATAGATACACTAAAATCTATTCAGGGAAGGCTTGAGACCACATATGGAATTGGAAAAGTTTTAAGCCTTTTGAATGGCATCGAACTTGCTGAGAGACTGAACGATGGCCCTTTAGGTGATCTTGAGCTTGCATTCATTCGTAACGCTTTACTGGATAGCAATGATGCTCAACTCTTGCTAAGCGGATTTTTAGATGACAGCGAACAAAGGCTAAGAATAACTGCACGAATAATTGATTCCACGCCTGATTTAAATAGAAATGAACTTATTATTCAGATTGAGAATATGCTGACTGCTGAGTTAGCAAATACTGACATCCAATACCAAGTTTCAGGATTGGGAGTGCTTTATAATAATCTTCTGCAAAGCCTTTTTTCATCTCAAATAAGATCTCTTGCGTTTGTACTGGGAGTGGTCTTTATCACCCTTTTAATTTTATTTAGATCAATTTTTACCAGCCTAGCTGTTTTAATGGTTCCAGTTTGCTCAGTAGGAGTCATCCTGAGCATTATGAGTGCTTTAAACATACCTCTGGATATCATGACTATAACTATTGCAGCGATATCTGTCGGCATGTCGGTGGATTATGGTATTCATTTTGCATGGCGTCTGAAAGAAGAAATGAAATCAAATAATTTGAAAAAATTTGATGCACAGCTACTTGGAAAAACAGTTCAATATAGCAGCTTCGAAAAAGAGACTTTTCTTACTACAGGCAAGGCCATTATTATTACAGGTGCGACAATTATTGTGGGTTTTTTTGTATTCTTATTTTCCAATTTCAACCCTACGATTCTATTTGGTATATTTTCTGCAACAGCAATTTTTGTTTCAGTGGTAGTTACTTTCACATTCTTGCCAAATGCAATGATGCTAAAGTCTAAATAAGTCTTTGAAGTTTTTAGTAGTCTGTTTTGCCACCTTTTGTGGTTCCACTCCAATAGCTTCGGAAATAGCTTTTAAAATGACTTTTAGATTTTTTGGTTCATTTCGACTTCCTTTAATACTTTTAGGAATCAAATAAGGTGAATCTGTCTCGAGTAGTAATTTTTCTAAAGGTATATATTTAAGTAAATCTCTTGTCTCGGCACCCCTTTTAGGGTCGCATATCCATCCAGTTATACCAATGAATAAGTCTTGATCCAACAAATGTTTCAGCTCTTTTTTATTACCAGTGAAACAATGCACCACTGATTTTGGCAGGCTACTGATTTGTTCTTTTAACAAAGATAAAAAATCATCTGTTGAGTTCCTGTTATGCATAAAACAAGGAAGTTGGTGATCAACAGCAAAACTTAAAAACTCTGAAAAACATTTTCTTTGGATCTTAGGAGTTTGAAAGTTTCTGTAATAATCAAGTCCAATTTCGCCGATTGCAACCACTTTTGGTTCCGAAATAAATTTTTCAAGTTCAATTAAAATATCCGTTTTAAACTCAGAGGCATAGTGCGGATGAATACCAACTCCAACATACATATTTTTGTATTCTTTTGATAGTGAGATAATTGTATTCGTGTCTCTAAGGTTGCATGAAGGAGCAAAGAAATACCCAATATCATTTTGGTAAGCTTCTGAAATTACATTGCTAAGGTCTTTCTTAAAACTTTCATGTGTGATGTTAAAACAAGAATCAGCTAGCAACATTTATCATTAATTTGTTAAACTCTAACCTTGCCAAGATGAGATTCCAAGGGACAAAACAATATATTTCAACCAATGACCTAAATTTGGCAGTAAACGCTGCCTTAAGTTTGGAGAAACCACTCCTGGTAAAAGGTGAGCCTGGCACGGGAAAGACAATGCTTGCAGAAGAGGTCGCAAAATCACTAGACATGCGCATTGTTGAATGGCATATAAAATCAACAACAAAAGCCTCACAAGGTTTATACGAATATGATGCAGTCTCACGTCTAAGGGATTCACAGTTGGGAAATGAAAAAGTAAAAGATATTGCAAATTACATAAACAAAGGAAAGTTATGGGATGCTTTTGAATCAGAAGAACAGGTCGTGTTGCTAGTTGATGAAATCGATAAAGCTGACATTGAGTTTCCCAATGATCTCCTGCAGGAGCTTGATAGAATGGAATTTTACTGCTATGAGCTTGATAGAACTATCAAAGCAAAAAAAAGACCATTGGTTATAATTACATCCAATAATGAAAAAGATCTTCCTGATGCATTTTTAAGAAGATGTTTTTTTCATTACATAACTTTTCCTGATAGGGATGTTCTTCAAAAAATCATTAATGTACATATCCCAAAAATTAAAAAGAAGCTTCTCAAGGACTCCTTAGATACTTTTTTTGATATTAGAAAAGTTCCTGGATTGAAGAAGAAACCTTCAACCTCAGAGTTAATAGATTGGCTTAAGCTAATAGTATCTGATGATATTGCGCAGGAGCTTCTTGTCTCTAATGACTCTAAACTTGTGCCTCCTTTGTATGGTGCTTTACTTAAGAACGAGCAAGATGTTGAGTTGCTACAAAAGCTTGCCTTTATGACCAGGCGTGAATCTTAATGCTAGTAAACCTCTTTAATACTGTAAAAGGTTATGGTGTTCCAGTAACATTACGAGAATTTTTAGACCTTCTAACCGCTCTGGATAAAAAGCTGATATTTGCTGATTGGAATGATTTCTATTATCTCTCTCGAACAATGTTAGTAAAAGATGAAAAAAACTTTGACAAGTTTGATCGCGCTTTTGATGTCTATTTTAAGGGCATAGAAAATATGGATGATCTCATTAAAATGATAATTCCAGAGGATTGGATTAGAAAACAATTTGAAAAAGAACTAACACCAGAAGAATTAAAAAAAATCAAAGACCTTGGTGGTCTTGAGAAGCTTTTACAGGAATTCAAAAAACGTTTAGAGGAGCAAGAGAAACAACATCATGGCGGCAATAAGTGGATTGGAACTGCAGGCACTTCTCCATTTGGAAACGATGGTAATCACCCCAACGGCATCCGTTTAGGGGGAAAGTCAAACAAAGGCATGGCAGCAAAGGTTTGGGAAGACCGAACTTTTAAAAATCTTGATGATTCACTTCAGCTGGGAGTTAGGAACTTAAAAATTGCTCTGAGAAAACTACGAAAGATGACTAGAAAAGGCGATCAATTTGAATTTGACCTGACGAATACCATAAACAGTACGGCCAAAAATGCTGGTTATCTTGAGCTTGAATACATCAGAGAGAAGATGAATGACATTAATTTAATAGTGTTCTTTGATATTGGTGGTTCAATGGACCCTTTTGTAAAAGTATGTGAAGAGTTATTTTCTGCTGCAAAATCTGAGTTCAAGAATTTGGAGTACTACTATTTTCATAACTGTATTTATGAATCAGTTTGGAAAGATAATTTTAGAAGAAATGAAAACCGCATAACTACCCAAAGCATTCTAAGTAAGTTTACCAAGAACCATAAGTTAATAATTGTTGGTGATGCCAGTATGGCGCCATACGAGTTGACTAATCCAGGTGGCAGTATTGAACACTGGAATAAACAATCTGGTGAACAGTGGATCCGCAAACTAAATGGATATTTTCATAAATCCGTTTGGCTTAATCCTGTGCATGAGGACCATTGGGACTATACCTCTTCAATAAACATGATATCGGGCTTGATGGATAAAAAAATGTTCCCATTAACAATAAGCGGAATATCCGATGCTGTAGGGTATCTTTCAAAAAGACACTAAAACCATATGAGCGCATTATTAATCAAAAATTTAAAAAAAACCTACCGGAACAATGTTGAAGCTCTTAAGGGGATAAATCTGGAAGTAAAAAAAGGTGATTTTTTTGCATTGCTTGGACCGAACGGGGCTGGTAAATCGACAATTATTGGCGTCATTTCCTCTCTGGTCCTAAAAAACTCAGGCACTGTCAAAATCTGCGGTATCGATACTGATAATGATTTGCAACTCGCAAAATCAAAGCTAGGGGTAGTTAATCAAGAATTTAATTTTTCACAATTTGAAAGAGTGATAGACATTATAACCACCCAGGCTGGCTTTTACGGTGTGGACTACAAGACTGCAGTTTCCAGGGCGGACAAGTATCTTAAGGCATTGGGGTTGTGGGATAAAAGAAATGAACAGACAAGAATGCTTTCAGGTGGCCAAAAAAGAAGGGTTATGATCATTAAAGCTCTTATTCACGAACCAGATTTACTTATTTTGGACGAACCTACAGCAGGTGTTGACATTGAGCTAAGAAGAATTTTGTGGGATTTTCTTCTGGATATAAATAAAAAGGGAACAACCATAATTTTGACTACTCATTATTTGGAGGAAGCCGAAAATCTGTGCAGAAATATTGCAATTATTGATGAAGGTCAAATTATTGAGAATACCAGCATGGCAAGTCTATTAAATAAGCTTGACGATCAGTTTTTTATCTTTGAAACAAAAAATAAAATAAGTCAGTCTTTAGATATAGAAGGATTTGAAACAAAGGTTTTAGAGGATCATAAGTTTTCACTAAGAGTTGCAAATGGCAAAACTCTGGGTGCATTTTTGCAGGACGAGACCTTAACTGATGTAGAGATAACAAATGTGAAGAATCAAACCAATAGGCTTGAGGAGCTTTTCATCAAGCTGACAACAAAACATGAATAATTTACAGGGCTTAAAAACATTAGCATGGGCACAAGTGAGAAGAATCTTGAGAATTTGGATTCAAACTATTTTACCTCCAGCGATCACCACCGCGCTTTATTTTCTTATTTTTGGGCAACTTATTGGGTCGAGAATCGGTGGTATGCCGGGCTATGAGGGCTTGACCTATATCGAATTTATGGTTCCTGGACTGATTATGCTGTCTGTTATAACAAACTCTTATGCAAATGTCGCTTCAGCTTTTTACGGCACAAAATTTCAAAAGGCAATGGAGGAAATAATTATCTCACCAATGCCCAATTGGATAATACTAATTGGTTTTCTTATTGGCGGCATTGCAAGAGGGATGTTGGTTGGTTTAGTGGTTGTTTTGACAAGTTTGTTTTTTGTTCAAGTAACCATCGACAATATTTTACTCACAGCAATCTCGATCGTGCTTACTTCAATCCTGTTTTCTATCCTAGGATTGCTTAATGGTATCTATGCTAAAACATTTGACGATGTGAGTATAATTCCAACTTTTGTTTTAACACCTTTGATTTACCTTGGAGGAATTTTTTATTCAATTGACATATTGAGTACGGAGTGGCAGTTCATATCCCAACTTAACCCAATACTATACATCGTAAATTTTTTTAGATTTGCGATGCTAGGAGTCTCTGAAATCAATCCAATTACAGGTATGGTTTTGATCCTCGTATTTACGTTTGTTTTTTTCTTTATCGCTTATTCGCTCCTATTAAGAGGGGTAGGAATTAAGGAATAGGTTTGACTGGCCCCTTAGGAAAAAGAACCACCATCCCAACTAAGTACTCACCAGCAGTTCTTTACCCCATTGAACGAGCGCAACAACGCAAAGATAGAAATGTGTCAGATTTCTTGGGCTATGACATATGGAATATTTATGAGCTTCTATGGCTCACAACAGATGAAAAAATTCACAAAAATGAAATTTCAATAATAATTGATGCGAATTCGAAATTTACTCCGGAATCAAAATCAATGAAACTTTATATTAATTCTTTGGTGCATTTAAAGTTTGAAGATTTTTCTGCAGTGAAAGATATTATAAAAAAAGATCTCGAGGACTTAACAAGATCAGATATTGAAATTGGAGACGTCGCATATTTAAGTCAAGAGTCAGAGCAAGTAGCTGTTACAAATTCAAGCTACAAGCTTAGTCATTCTGAGAATGATAAGAAGATAGATAAAGTCGTCAATTTCTCTGCATTTCGATCCTTATGTCCTGTAACAAATCAACCTGATATAGCTTCTGTCCAGATAAATGGCGCCTTTTCAAGTCAAGATCTAGACGAGATATCAAAATACTTGGGAAGCTTTTTCAATAAACCTCAGTTTCATGAAGCATGCGTGGAGGAAATCTTAGAAAGTTTGCAGATAAACAGATATCAGATATATTCCGTGACAGGATTTTTTGAGAGAAGGGGAGGCATAGCAATAATCCCAAGACGGTTAGTTTAATTACCCTTATAATCATTTTTTAGGAGAGATGGCAGAGTGGTCGATCGCGCTATCTTGGAAAGGTAGTGAACGTTTGTAGCGTTCCGAGGGTTCGAATCCCTCTCTCTCCGCCAGTATCTCAGATCCTTTTTCTGCTCCGGAAAACACAATGGTATTTAATATTTCTTCAAAATTAGTTACATCATATCTAGAACTTAGTAAGATCTATATTCAACCATATGGAGGTAAAAATGAGTAAGTTTGCAAACATAGTAAAGTGTGTAGTTAAAGAAGGTCACGAGCAAGATTATTTGGATGCTTGTAGAAATTTTGTTCTAAGCGAAGGCCAAGAGCAAGCATATACCATTCAAACAGGGGATCGAGAATTCTTCTTTTTTGGACTTTGGGAATCAGAGGAAAGCCTTGTAAAATCAAGACCTGAAATGATTTCAAACCTTGACACCATAAGAGATTACTTAGAAGAAATTTCTCCAGAACTCGGTGTTACGGATCCACACTCAGGAAATGTGGTCATTGCTTGGGATTGATTTTTAAAATTCTGAACTTTAACACACTTAAAAAAAGATTTAAAAAGCTTGACAAAATGGGCTAATCAGGCGATAAAGTGTTATTAATTAATTAATTTTTAGGGGCTAATATGACTAAAAGACTATTTTTTCTACTGATCTCTCTTGGATTTTTTAGTTTTACTCAAGCGCAGGAAGACGTTGATGTCGATTCTGTTGAAGTAGCTGAAGAAGAAGAGGCGGAGCCAGAAGAAGTTGTTGTTACTGGATCTAGGATTGCTAGATCTGAATATGAAGTTTCACAACCTGTAACCATCATTTATGGTGAAGAATATGAGAATAGGGGCTACACAAATGCCTCAGAAGCTCTGTTTGACGTTCCAGGTGTGGAGATTGTAAACACTGTTAATACACCACTAGGTAGTTTTAACAATAACCAAGCAAGTGGGGGTATCGGTCAATCTCTTGCAAGTAACTTTGCAATTGGTTCAGGTAGAACTCTTGTACTTGTTAATGGTAAGCGATTTGTTTCAGCTATCTCACCTGAGGGTGCGGCTGGTTTTGGTAATGCTGTTGATATAAACAACATACCATCGGCTTTGATTGAAAGAGTTGAAATTGTGAATGCCGGTGGTTCAGCAGTATATGGTGCTGACGGTATTGCTGGTGTTATGAACTTTATTCTGAGAGACGATTTTGAGGGCTCTGAACTTAACATAGTATACGATGACTATGCAGGCCTTTCATCCGATCTATCAGCTCAATATGTTTTTGGTGGAAACTTTGGCGACGGCGCTGGTAACATCACAGTAAGTTATCAATACGAAGAAATTGGCACAGTTTATTCTAGAGATGTTGAAAGAATTAAAGCGTCAGATGGTACATGTCCTACAGGTGGTGGTTTCTTCAGAAACTACGATGGGCCTTCATATCAGCGTAAATACATGGCTCCTGGTTCGGTGGTACCAACAAGTGGTGGACAAAGAACAGAAACTGGTTGTGTTAACCTCACCGGATTGCCATTTTCAGGCTTGCTTTCAATACTTCCTTATCCATTTGTTGGATACTATGGTTACTGGGCTTATGATGGAGCGCTTGGACCTGATGGAGTAAGATATCATTTTGCTCAACCAGGTGACTTGGCCCCACAAGATATGGGCATTCCATACGGAAATGCTTTATTTACATTCGATGGTTCGTCAGAAAATAGAGACTTTAACGATCTTTACAGACCTGGTTTTGAAAGACAAAACTTTAGTATGTTTGCTAACTACGATCTAAATGACAATGTAAGTCTTTATTTCAACGCAGTTGCAAACACTTTCTTTGCAACCGACTATGGGCAAGGAAATAACCCTTATTCATATTGGGGTTTCTCGCCTGGTATCTATTCGCCAGTGTACATTCCAATAGATTATCCATACCTTACACAAGGCTCAAGGGACATTCTTTCAAGCTATGGCTTAAGTGGCGGATATTTGTCCAAATCTCACGAAGACCTTTTCAGTAATGGTACTGGTGTATACGGCGCAGATAACAGGAACAATGTTAATTATTTTGCAGGTGGCCTGAGAGGTGACTTTGCATTGGGTGGTAACGTCTACGATTGGGAGGCAGGATATCAGTGGGGAAGAACACAAATTCTTTCTGATTCACCAGACGTGATAGGTGCTAGATATGCAGCAGCTTTAGACGTTGGTATTAACGATGACCCTACTTCTGAAAACTTTGGTGAAATAGACTGTAAGATGAATTACGACCCCGACTATGATCCATGGAGCTACGAGTACATTTATGGTGGTGGTTACTTGGGTGGATACTACAACGACGACGGAACTCCAACCAATGAACTTCCTCTTGTGGGCTCACCAGGAGAGTGTGTTCCTTTAAACATACTTGGTCGTGGAACAGTTTCACAAGCAGCTAGAGACTACATCGGTTCGAATAGAAGAAATATTTCAGAAATTCTACAGGAATTGACTTATGTCAACATCACTGGTGATCTTGTGACGCTTCCAAACGGAGCTTCTATTGGTTTTGCTGCAGGTTATGAAGCTAGGGTAGAGGCAGCAGACTATATAGCTGGCACAATGCAAAGACTTGGACTTGGTTTTAGTGCAGCTAGAGAAACAGTTGGCGGTAACTACGAGGTTGATGCATTTTACTACGAGGTAAAAGTTCCACTTGTTACAAGAAACATGGAATTACCTTTTGTTGATGCTTTAACTCTTGACTTCTCAGCAAGAACTATTGAAAACTCACAGGCAGGTGATTTTGATGTTGAAGCTTTATCATTGGCGTGGGCTGTTACAGATGATCTGTCCTTTAGATACTCAGATCAAACTGCTGTTAAGGCTCCAGATATTGGTGATCTTTTTGGTCCACAGGTAAGAACATATCAATTTGCTTCTGACCCTTGTGACTATAGATTTATAGGAGAAGGCAGAAACCCTGAAGTTAGACGAGCAAACTGTGCATCAGAAAACTTGCCACTAAACTTTGTTGATCCATCAACAGGGGAGTCAGTTTTCAGAAGTAAAATTGTAACTGAAACGGCAACTGGTGTTACCGGTGGTAACCCTAATTTGTTCAACGAGAGCGCTGTTACCGAATCAACAGGTGTTATTTATAGGCCTTCATGGTTAGCAGATGTACTATTTGGACAGTTAGATTTCGCTGTTGACTACATTAAAATTGATCTTGAGGATTACATCACATCATTCTCTGTTACACAGATAATGAATTCTTGTTACGATTTTGACGATTATCCAAACGCTTTCTGCGATAGATTCCAGAGAGACGCAGAGGGTGAGGTTGTATACTTCGAACAAGGTCTTATTAATGCTGGTTTAAGAAACTTCGCAACATATGTCTGGAAAGCTAATTGGGCATTTGATGTTTCAGAAGCACTATCTTTTGTAACCAGAGAAAATGTTGCTATGGACTTAGGTTCAATGGCACTCAGATGGAGAGCATTTAACGAAGAGTATGACTCTTCAGCTTCATCTGGTGACCCAGAGGATCTAGCAAGTTTCACAGGACAGTATGGAAACGATGAGTGGTTCTATGACACTACAGTTGAATATGCAAATGGCAACTGGTACGCATGGGTTTCAGCAAATAGTAGATCAGGTGGTAAGATTGATATCTTCCAAGATATGGAAAATCAAGCAGATGCCTATCTGGACTACAACGAGGAACCTATGACTGAATACAGAGGTTACACAACCTTTGATGGTGGTTTGGGCTATAGAGCCAATGAAAATGTAACTCTAAGAGTTATTGCTTCAAATCTTATGGACTACGACGGGTCCGAGACTGACGTCTTCGATCAAGAGCTAAACTGGGTATCGCCTGGTAGAACTCTTACCGGAGTCCTTCAAATAAGATTTTAATTTAGTCCTATCTTAAAAAAGGGAGGGAGACCTCCCTTTTTTTTTGATCAAAAATACTGTATACTTATACAGTATGAAGGAATTATTTAAACATTTTTTAAACAAACCATTAGACCAGCACTTAATTAAAAGAGTGGCCTTTCAATATTTTAATAATGATCTGAAACAAGCGCGTTTATTCCTAGACAACATCATCACAGAAAAAAACTATGCGCATACACAAAAAGATCTTTTCTAAAACCAATAATTAAATTATTATTCTGGTATACGTCTCGCGTACTATCCAAGCAGAGAGATACTACGTGATAGATTAATTCTCTGACCAAGGAGGTGATCCAAATTAGTATTATATTAAACTCAGGATTGTTGGGAGGTAATTGCTGACGACAGTTTAATCCCGTCCGACTGTAAATTTAGGTTTACAGAGTGGCCTCTTTATTAAGAGGCCTTTTTTTTAATATGAAGCTTGTTGATTTTCTAACTTTATTATTTGTCTCAATTCTGTGGGGAGGGTCATTTCTTTTCTTGAGACTGCTTGTTTTGGAGGGACTAGCTCCATTGGAGATAGTTTCAATTAGGATGATGTTGGCAGCGTTATTCATAACCCCTTTCTTTATAGTTAAATTTAAGAAATATTCATTCTATGACCATGGATTTGCTTTTGTTTTGGTTGGAATCCTAAATACGGCTTTACCTTTTACTCTTTTTGCCTTTGCTTCGGTAGAATTGGGAGCAGGATCACTATCAATTTTACAAGCTACTGTGCCAATTCTTACAGCATTGCTTCTGTTTTCAATTTACAAAGGTGAATTTAGTGTTTTTAAGCTCATTGGGGTAGTAATTGGTTTTGTAGGTCTGTTTGTGTTGGTAGGTCCATCAGGTGGATTCGATCCATTTTCATCGATACTGTGTATTATTGCCTCTTTATCTTATGCCATAGCCGGCATATATCTTGCAAAAACACCAGAACATATCAGTAATTCCTTTATAGGTATGGGATCAATAATTGTCGGCGCAATCATCATGCTTCCATTTTTACTAAATACCTCCAATACTTTACAAAATCTGACAAGAGATTCGTGGACCTACTTAGCTATTTTAGGTGTAATAAACACCTCGTTAGCATATGTTATTTTTATTAAACTAATTAAAAAAATTGGTCCTATTAATGCTTCATTTGTTACTTATCTTGTTCCGGTCTCAAGTATAAGTTTGGGCATTTTGGTATTAGACGAAGCCTTTACAATTCCTATGTTTGCTGGTTCGATGTTGATTTTCATGGGTGTTTTTTTTGCAAATAGCGAAAAAAAACCAAAAAAACTGCTTTAAATGAAGAATTTCGATTGTAACCCCATGTGATCTGTGACAATATCGTAACATAAACAAGTTTTATAGTGTTCTATAGCTTTAAAAATAGTAGCTAAGAAACACTGGAGGAATGTCGATGTTATTGAAAGATGCACTTAGATGCAGTTTATTTTTTTTACTCTTAACATCCTCTTACGCATTCTCGCAAGAGGACGAAGAGGAGAGCGCTTCTGACGATGGTACAGAAGAGGTAGTAGTTACTGGTTCAAGGATCAAGAGATCCAACTTTGAGACCAACGCACCAGTTACCGTTATTACATCTGAAGATATTGAGAATAGGGGTTATACAAAAGCTGCAGAAGCTTTGTTTGCACTTCCGTTTGTAGGTATTGGAGCAAGTAATTTTGGTGACAGTCAATACGATGGTTCAGAGGATATTGGCCAAAATATTGGTGATAGCTTTGGATTAGGTGCACAGAGAACACTTACGTTAGTTAATGGTAAGCGCTTTGTGTCAGGAAACTCTGCCATTGGAAGTCTTGGTTCAGCCGTTGACACAAACAACATTCCTAATGCCCTGATTGATAGAGTTGAAGTGAAATCTGTTGGTGGAGCTGCGGTTTATGGAGCGGATGCTGTTGCAGGTGTTATTAACTTTATTTTAAAAGAGGACTACGAGGGCTTCGAATTTTCATATGATTACAATTCATTACTAGCTGACTTTGAAGGTGCTGAAGAGGCATTTAGATCACTTATGGGTTTCAACTCTGCAGATGGCAGAGGAAACTTTGTACTTTCGCTTGAGATGACAAAAACACCGAGAATTGATGAAACCATGCTGCCATTTAGAGAAAACTATTTGTATAGAACAACTCTTGCAGACGCTGCTTATTCAGGACAAAGTGGATTCTATCCAAGCTATAGATTGTACGGGTTGAGTCAGAATGGTTTTGCGACCTGTGGATCAACTGTTCTTCTTAACAGAGGAGCAGGCTTATGTGATGATGGTTTTGCATATGAATTTGATAATAATGGCAATCTTACACAAGCTGTACCGGGAGGAGCTACAGGTAATGCTATATGGTCTGTAGGTGGAGCAGGACTTTACTTAGACCAATACGGTTCTTTCTCAAATGCTTATGATAGATATAATGTTTCTTCTTTTTATACTTATGATTTAAATTTTGCAAAGTTTAAAACCGAGGTTTATTCGTCACAATTTGAAACCTTCCCAACTGTCACACAGCCACAGTACCAGTCAGGACTATTTGGGGGAACAGCGCAACCTCCATTTCTTCCGCTAGACTATCCTTTCTTCTCTCAGCAAGCTCAAGATTTACTTGCAACACTAACTGTTGGCGGTGAGCCAATTGAAGGAGTTTATCTGCAATGGGCACCTTTAAGCTGGGTACCAAGACCAACTAATGCAAGTAATACTACAAGCTTTAACTTCTCACTTGAGGGCGAGGTATTTGCTTTTGATAGGGGTTATGATTGGCAAGTAGGATACTCTTTTGGTAAAAGCAAAGTTTTATCAACAGAAACTGATTACATCGATGGACGTTTTTTTGCTGCTATTGATGTTGGCGTAAATCCGGATACTGGCGAAATTGATTGTAGATTTAATTATGTGGATGATTATAGAAACAGAATCATGCCAACTGTTTATGGCAACGCAGCTGTTTCAGGATCCTTATTGTTAGGTGCTCCTGGCGATTGTGTGCCAGTACAACCATTTGGCTACTATACTCCTTCACAAGCACAACTTGATTATGTAACAGCCAATATTTTTTCTAGCAACCAGATTGATCAGATCGTCAGATTTGGAAACGTTCAGGGACCACTATTTGATCTTCCAGCAGGAGAGGTTTTAGCTCTTGTAGGTTTTGAGCAAAGAAAAGAGGCTGTTGACTACAGAGTTGATGGTGGTTCAAAAGCTAGTATTTACAGAGATGGTTACAGTGCCGATGTTGCTGGTGCTTTCTCGACATCAGACGTTTACTATGAATTGTTTGTTCCACTTCTTGGAAATGGTTTCGGTGAATTATCTTTGGGAGGTGTAAGTCTACTTAAAGGAGTTGATCTTGAGTATTCTTTTAGAGAGCTTGATAACAGCCTAGCTGGAGTTGATGAAGCCGATAATGTCGGTCTGAACGTTAGATTCACTGACGATTTAAGAATAAGACTTAATCAACAAAATGCTGTAAGAGCGCCTTCAATGGGTGAATTATTCCAGCCTGTTGTTGCCACTGGGGACTTTGTGAATGACCCATGCGACCAGAGCTTTATTGATGCTGGACCTAATCCTGCAGTAAGAAGAGCAAACTGTTTAGCTGATGCACAACGTTATGGTGTAGATATTACCAACTGGGAGTCATTAGCTAAAAATGCGTCTGTTCAAGGACGAAGTGGTGGAAATGTGAATTTAGCTAATGAAAGTGCGGAGGCACAGGGTTATGGACTTGTCTTTCAACCAAGTTTTGTTCCGGGCGAGCTTTCATTGGCTGTTGATAAAATTGTCATCGATATTTCAGATGCAATAACATCATATACACCAACTCAAATTATGAATGCTTGTTATGACTCTACGAATTTCCCAAATAACCCATTTTGTGGACAATTCTTTAGAGGCGCAGATTTCCAGTTGCTGAGAGGTGCTGGAGAGGTTGCATACATTGCTGGTCAGGTTAATGCTGCTATATACGAGTACGAAGCAACAATTTCAGAACTAAACTACTTTAACTCAGTAGCTGATTTTGCCAACTTTGCGCTTGGTTGGGCTGGCGTTGATCTTGGAGATAACTTTGGAGATTTCCAGCTTAATGTCAAGCACATTTATAATGAGAAGGATTTATTCTCTGCTACAGGTACAGACATAAATGACAACACTGGAGAGTTTGGTAACAATGCTAGAAATCAATTCTATACACAGTTCCAGCATTTTTATGGCTCGTTTGTTTCATATGTTGATGTTTTCTACTATGGAGAAGGAAAATTTGACAACGATTGGGACTACAATGAGCAGCCTGATAAGTATGTAAATACTTTTGATGGCACCTATTTACCAAACCATATTGAAGGCTGGTATATGGTTAATGCGGGTGTTAATGTTGATGCTTCAGCGTATGGTCTTGATGGTTTAATTCTAAGAGTTAGAGTTAACAACCTTCTAGATTGGCAAGCAGAGGATGTTTGGCATAGAAACCAACTTAGAGATGGTGGTACAGGAGCTAACTACGGCAGTGCTAGTGGTGAAGGGGGAGTTATAGCTCAAAGATTGTCATTCGGATTTAACTACAGTTTCTAACCCCCATGGGAACTTAGTTCAGGGCCCTTAGGGGCCCTTTTTTTTTGGTGCGCCCGGGAAGACTTGAACTCCCGACCCCCTGGTTCGAAGCCAGGTGCTCTATCCAACTGAGCTACAGGCGCTAATAACCAGATGCTTGGCCATCTTTTCGGCTTTCAGATGCACCATAATATACACCATTTTTGAGCATGATAGCTTGATAACCACCATAACCACCATTTGTACTATCGACTTTATGACCCATTTCTATTAAAGCTGCTCTTATATCCTCACCAAATCCTGATTCAAGATAAACGATTCCACCATCCAACATAACTTCACCAGTGGGTTGCGAGGAGCCGTTATGTCTAATTCTGGGTGCGTCACCTGCTTCTTGAAGATTCATTTGAAAATCTATCAAGTTTATTACAATTTGAGCGTGACCCTGTGGTTGCATCCCCCCTCCCATAAGCCCGAAGCTTACAAAAGGACTTCCATCTTTTGTTATAAATGCAGGAATAATTGTATGGAATGGTCTTTTTCCACCAACTAGAGAATTCCTATGATTGGGGTCCAAGCTAAACAATTCACCTCTATCTTGCAACATAAAGCCAGTATTATCAGGCACTACCCCTGACCCCATACCCCTGTAATTGCTTTGTATTAAGGAGATCATGTTTCCATATTTATCGGAAACAGTAAGATAGATGGTATCTCCTTCTTCTAAATTGCCAGCATCGAAACTACTGCCAGCTTTTTTTGGGTCAATTAAGACTCGTCTTTCATTAGCATAGGTCTTTGAAATTAATTCTGTGACAGGCACATCGGCGAAATTTAGATCTGCATAATATTTTGCACGATCTTCAAAAGCAAGTTTCTTTGCTTCAACAAACAAATGTATGTATTCACTTGAATAAAGACCCATACTTTGAAGGTCATATGCCTCTAGGACATTAAGTATTTGTAGGGCAGCAATTCCCTGTCCGTTTGGAGGCAATTCCCATACATCGTATCCTCTGTAATTGGTTGATACGGGATCAATCCACTCAGGTTGAAATTCAGATAAATCTCCAGAGTTCATTACCCCCTCCTTTGAATTTATCGATGTCAAAATTTCTTGTGCAATCTTACCTGTATAGAAATCTCTTCCATAAGAGCTAGCAATTGATTTATAAGTACCTGCTATGAGCGGGTTTTTAAATATTTGACCTTTTTTAGGTGTTTGCCCTCCAGGCATCCAGACGTCAGAGAAATTAGGGTATGCTTCATATCTCTGAGCTGCTCTCTCCAAATAATAAGCAATTAGTTCGGTTACTGGAAAACCTTCTTCTGCGTAATAAATTGCATTTTCAAAAAGATCTTCAAAATTTTTACTTCCAAATCTTTTATGTAGCGCTGTCCAACCAGCTACTGCCCCAGGCACAGATACTGACAAACTCCCAAATGCAGGTACTTTGTCATAGCCTTTTGACTTTATATATTCAATTGACAGATCTTTAGGCGCTGGTCCAGATGAATTTAAACCATAAAGTTTTTTTGTTTTTGCATCCCAGACAATTGCAAATAGATCGCCACCAATTCCACATCCAGTAGGCTCAACAAGCCCAAGAACTGCATTAGCTGCAATTGCTGCATCGATAGCATTGCCGCCCCTCTTAAGAACATCTAAAGCTGTCTGAGTTGCAAGAGGGTGACTAGTTGCTGCCATACCCTGTTGGCCGATGACCTCAGATCTTGTGGCAAATGGAAGGCCTGTTAGACGATCGTAGCTATGAAGAGTATTTAAAAGAAAGAGTATTAATATTATAAGATTGGTTTTTTTCATAAATTCTAATTAATGTATCATTCTATAATAATCCGATGTGAATTGGCGCGCTTGGGAAGATTTGAACTCCCGACCTCTTGGTTCGTAGCCAAGCGCTCTATCCAGCTGAGCTACAAGCGCGTAATTAAATTATAATGTTGATTAAAAAAAATAGCATTTAATGAAAATACATATTATCGGCTCTGGTATTACAGGGCTTACCCTAGGTAATCTTTTGAATTCAAAAGGTATTAATTTCAATATATACGAAAAAAATAACGAATTCAGCAAAATTAGTTCTGGAATTCAGCTCGGAAGCAATGCGATAGCAATTTTAAAAAAATTAAAAAGTTTCGATAAAATTGATAAACTTTCAATTAAAACAAAAAAACTTAATGTTTTTAATAATAAACTTAGGAAAATAAATCAATTAGATATATCAAATGCTGATAACCAACCCAGCTTTTTTATTAGACGCTCAGATCTTATCAAGACACTTTCCGCTGAAATTATAAGATCAAAAAAAATTCGTTTCGTCGAATTTGAAAGACAAAAATATGCAGACAAACACGATATTGTCGTAAATTGTGGTGGCATTCAACATAATAAAAATTCAATTCCAACAAAATTTCTAGGAGTTTGGGGGATCTCTAACCACACCAATAAGTTTTTTAAAGAACTCAACCTGTTTATGTTTTCAGGAATGCATTTTGTTTCTTACCCACTAACAAATAACCAAACATCCTTTACGATAGTTCTCAGAAAGGACCTTCTTTCAAATCATATTGATCAAGTTGCTATTATAAAAAAACTAAATGAGAAGTTTCCTGAAGACTTGCTGAGGCTTATAAATAACGCTGAGCACATTATTACAAAAGAAATAAGTTATTCTAGTAAAACTCAATGGACATCTGAGGCTTGTATTAATATTGGTGATGCAGCTCATCATATTGCTCCACATTTTGCCCAAGGAGCTGCTCAAGGAATTATTGATGCTTATGTTTTATCAAGTTCTCTAGATAACGATATTTCAACTGCTGTGAAGTCCTTGGAAATGAGAACGAAGTTTATTGATAAATTAAGATATCATTCAAACTTGAATAGACAGATTTATCATCTTGGATTTCCATTGAATTTATATAGAGATATTTTTATTAAACTTTTTACTCCGGACTATAATTGGATTTTCAAAAAAAGATTATGAAACTTAGCATTAATTTAAATAAGATCGCTCTGCTGAGGAACGCAAGGGGAGGGGGTATCCCAAATCTTGAAGAGTACGCAGATCTTGCTTTAGCTCAAGATATAGTTGGAATTACGATACACCCAAGACCAGATCTAAGACATATAACATTCGAAGATGCTCAAAAATTAAAAAATTTAACTGATAGGTGTGGTAAAGAATTAAATATTGAAGGCAACCCCAAAGAAAGACAAACAGATGTCTACCCAGGATTCTTAGAAATTATAAAAAATATTGAACCTCATCAAACAACTTTTGTTCCAGATGAGTCGAATCAGTTAACCTCTGATCATGGTTGGGATCTAAAATCAAAAAATGAACTTGAACATCTCTCCTCTATTATTGCTTCACACACGAATATTTGCAGTATTTTTGTAGACAGTAACCTTGATGATTTGGAAGCATTTATTAGCAAGAACATTAATTCCATTGAAATCTTTACAGGCCCATTTGCTAATGCTTTTACTGCAAAAAATAAAAAAGAAATTGATAATCAGCTACAAAAAATAGAGAAATTGGCAAAAAAAGCGAAGACGTTCAATTTAAAAGTAAATGCAGGGCATGACTTAGACACTAATAATCTTGTGCCTCTGGTTGAGTTAGGCTTGATTGACGAAGTCTCAATTGGACATGCAATAATCTCTGAATCATTGCAAAAAGGCTTTAAAAAAACGATTATTGACTATATAAAAATAATAAATGGCTGACGTAATTAAAGAAATCAATGAACAAATTAAGGATAATAAGAGACTATTATTCATGAAAGGTTCACCTTACCAACCACAATGTGGTTTTTCTGCAAAGGTGGTGCAAATTTTATTTGGTTACGAAGTTGAATTTAGCTATATAGATGTCTTGGAGTTTCCTGAAGTCCGAGCAAACCTACCAAAAATTTCTGATTGGCCAACATTCCCTCAGTTATTTGTTGATGGAGAGCTAGTTGGAGGTTGCGATATAATCACTGAACTTCATGAATCAGAAGAGCTCAAAGCGCTATTAAACTGAAGAAATTTGAGTTTGTAAGAAGTTCTCTGTACCCACTTTGCTTAAGAGATCTATCTGGGTTTCTAGGTGATCAACGTGTTCTTCTTCACTTTCTAAGATATCTTTAAGTAGGTCTCTAGAAACAAAATCGTTTGCATCTTCGCAGTCGAGAATAGCATCCTTTAAATCTGGAATTGCTTCATTTTCCAATTTTAAATCATTATGCAAAACTTCAATTGGATCTTCCGCAATGTATATTTGTCCTAAATCTTGTAAATTTGGTAGACCTTCAAGAAAAAGTATTCTCTGAATTAATTTATCCGCATGTTTCATCTCATCCATTGACTCGCCATATTCGTAGTCAGCAAATTTGTTTAGCCCCCAATCAGATAGCATTCTCGAATGTAGAAAATACTGATTGATTGCTCGGAGTTCGTTGTAAAGAATCTTATTAAGATGATCAATGACCTTATTGTTACCTTGCATAGTGCTTTTATAAGTATTTATGATTTAAAAATCAAGCAAATGTATAATTTTGCTAATGAGACTCATTCTTATTAGATTAATTTCTAAATTGAATATTCTTAAATAAAGATTCTACAGATGATTTGCACTTGCCACACTTGGTAGAAAATCCAAGCGATTTTTGTGATGTGTCCAAACACTGAGACTTTTGTAAGCTATCTTTTAGCTTTCCTTCAGTTACTTTTTTACAAACACAAACGTACACATGTAAATAATAATGAGAATGATTATCATTTGCAATATTCGGCGCTATTTTTCTTTGTGATTTACACCAAGTTTTTCGTGAAGCTGTGTACTTGATGTTGTGTAGCCAAAAGGAACTCTTTCTCCTGGAAAAACCCTTTTATATGCTTTCTGAACAGCTAATGTAGTTTCATGAAATCCTGAAAGAATTAAATTCATCTTCCCTGGATAATTATTTATATCCCCAACAGCAAAGATGCCACTTTTATTTGTTTCATATGATTCAGTGCTAACATTAATTTTCTTACCGTCGTTATCGAGCCCCCATTCAAGCAGTGGTCCTAATTTTTTGTTTAAACCATAGAAGAATAAAACATTTTCACAATCCTCTTTATAAGTCTGTTTTGTATCAGTATTGAGTAGTTCTAAGTTGAGTACATTTTTTTTATCAACAAAATCTTTAAAGATAAAAGGTGTAAGAAGCTTAATCTTTTTCTCATTATGTAGTTGCCGAACAATTTTTTCTGATTCTGGAGCTCCTCTGAAAGCATCTCTTCGGTGCACTAGAGTAATTTCTGAACCTATTTTTTGAAGCTCAATGGTCCAATCCAAAGCGCTATCTCCACCACCAAAGATAAATATTTTTTTATCTTTAAATTGTTTTTTATTTTTTATTGAAAAGAAAACGCTTTTATCTATGTAAGGATCAAGATTGGTTGGAATATTGGGCTTAATTGGTTCAAACGATCCAGCTCCTGCGGCGATAAAAATATTTGGAGCAGTAATTGTTGTGCCTTCACTTGTTGTAACTTGCCAGTCATCCTTTTGGTTTATTATTTCATTAACTCTTTGATTAAGAAGGAGATCATAATCAAATGGTTGAATTTGTTTAAGCAAAGCATCAACATGCTCTTGAGCAGTCTGATAAGGTACACCAGGGATGTCGTAGATTGGCTTATCTGGGTAAAGCTCTGCACATTGCCCACCAGGCTTATCAAGATTATCTATTAGGGTGCACCTAAGACCAAGCAAGCCAGCTTCAAACACTGTAAATAGACCGACGGGACCTGCACCAATAACTATGATGTCTGTTTTCATTTAACCCTCATTCCTGGATGCGCTCCGTTATCAGAAGAGATCATAAATACTTCTGCCCCTCCAGGACCTGCAGCTAATATCATCCCCTCTGATAATCCAAATTTCATTTTTCTTGGCTTTAGGTTATTGACCAACACAACAAATTTTCCATTAAGTTCCTCTATTGAATAGGCGGACTTTATTCCAGCAAAAACAGTTTTCTCCCCACATTCTCCAACATCTAAAACTAGTTGTACCAATTTGTCTGCATCAGGCACTTCAAGGGCTGCTTTTATTTTGGCTATACGAAGATCAATCTTTAAAAAATCATCTATTGTTATTTCTTCAACCATCGTAGACCCCTTTGAGTTCATCTATATCTAGTCTTTTTATAATATGTTCATATTTGTTAATTTCACTAATTCCTTGCTCATAAACTATGGAATACGTGCAATCTGATAGGTTTAGAAGTTTATATATTTGTTGTGAAATTTCGGGAATGTAAGGCTCCATAAGAACAACCAAGGACTTGAAGGCAACCAAAGCTTCAGAGCATATTTCTAAACATCCTTGCAGATCTCCAGTTTTCTCAAGATCCCATGGTTTATTCTCTGAAACATATAAATTTATTTCATCAGCAATTTTCATTATATGTCTGATTGCCAGAGCATAATTCCTAGTTTCGGTAGCATTTATAATAGTTTGGTAATCAGAGGTAAATCTTTGATTAAGGGAATTGGTGTTAGGGTTAATTTTCCCTTGATTATGTTTATATATAAAGTTTTGGATTCTGCTTGGTATATTGATGAATTTACCAACTAAATCACTATTAACCTTTTCAACAAAATCTTCCAGGGAAAAATCGATGTCGGAAACGCTTTCGTTTAGCTTTGACGAAATATAGTATCGATAGAAATCAGCAGGTGCATATTCAAGTGCTTTTTCAGCACTAATAAAGTTGCCTCTTGATTTTGACATTTTTTTCCCTTCCATCGTCATAAACCCATGAGTGAAAACCTCCTCAGGCAATTTCATACCTGCGGCTTCGAGTACTGCAGGCCAAAAAAGAAGATGAAAATACGCAATATCTTTTCCTATAAAATGAACAAGTTTTGTAGAATCACTTTTAATAAGATTGTTAAAATCCTTACCGTTCAATTCGCACCAATGCTTAATTGAAGCAAGATACCCTATGGGGGCATCGAGCCAAACATAAAAGAATTTTGCGTCTTCTCCAGGAATCTTAAAACCAAAGTAGGGACCATCTCTAGAGATATCCCATGATGAAAGACCGCTATCAAGCCATTCTGACATTTTGTTAATCATCGGCTGTTGTTTAGATATTTTTTGAACCTTAGTCGATAAAAAACTTGTAAATTTCTCTAGATCAAAGAAATAATGTTTTGATTCTTTTTTTGATGGTTTTTTCTGTGATAGTTCTGAAACTGGCGAAATAAGCTCTAATGCGTTATAGGTTTTGCCACAGACTTCGCAGCCATCTCCATATTGGTCTTTTGCTCCACAGTGTGGACAAGTTCCTTTGACGAATCTATCAGATAAAAACATTTGTTTTTCATCATCAAAAAGTTGAGATATTTGTTCTGTAAAAATGTATTTGTGGTCAAGTAGTTTAGAGTAGATTTCTTGTGTTAAGTCTTTGCTCTCTTCGGAGTGCGTAGTGTAGAAATTTGCTAGATTAACATTAAATTTTTTGAAGGTTGCTTCATGTAAATCGCGCATTTCTGCGACCAAATTTTCGGGCTTTACACCCAGTTCCTCAGCTTGAAGCATGATGGGTGTTCCATGAGTATCACTTGCACAGAAATATAATGCCTCAGAGCCATTTAAATTTTTATGTCTCACCCAGGCATCAGTTTGGATTATTTCCAGGGCGTGTCCAAGATGAAGAGGTGCATTTGCATAAGGGAGTGCGCTTGTAACTAGATATTTCATAATGTTTGTGAAATTATATGTTACTTTCTAGTTTATGAAAAAAATTGCTATTTGTTCAGCAAAAGGTGGTGTTGGAAAGACTACTATCACCATTCTGCTTGCTCGATTACTACAAGAAAATAATTACAAAGTTGGAATCTTGGATGCTGATATTTATGGACCCAATATTCTTCAAATAACTGATTTCAATAAACGCAATACTAGAATTAAAAAAAACGATACTCAGCTAGCTCCATTTAATTTCAATGGACTTAAAATTTCTTCAATTGAGCTTTTGACCAATTCGAAGTATCCAAGAATCTGGCGAGGACCGCTTCTTGCACGTTCTGTAAAATATTTAATGAATAACACAGATTGGGGAAGACTTGATTATCTTTTAATTGATATGCCACCTGGAACTGGAGATGCTTATTTAACTATTTTTAAAGATACTGATGTTGATAATGCTTTAGTTGTGACAAAAGCTGACATTTTTTCAATACAGGATACTAAGAAAACCCTTGAGTTGCTTAAGGAACTTAAAATTCAAATACTTGGTATTGCAGAAAACATGTCTGAATCTTTTGCTCTTGGACAACCAGGAGTCCCCTCAAAGGAAATTAAAAATATTTTCTCAGAACACAAAATTTGTTTTTCTTTGCCAAACTTAGGGCAAAAACAAATTTTTAAATCATTTGAAGCCAGCACAGAGGTGTATAATTATATTAACTTAGACCAATTTATATGAAAAAAATTTCTATCGGACTAATATTCTTTTTTTCTTTACTATCGTTTGCCGAGGAACAGAGCGACCAGAATGATCCTTTTGAAAACATTAATCGGGTGGTCTTTAATGTCTCTGATGATATTGATAGATACCTTTTAAGACCTGTAGCTGAAATCTACAGTGATTACACTCCTTACATAGTAAAAACTGGGATTTCCAATGTCTTTAGTAATTTATCAGAGGTAGATACTGCTGTAAATCAAGCCCTACAAGGCAAGTTATTACTTTCACTACAAGACACCTCACGATTTGTAATAAATTCCACTGTTGGCGTGGTAGGAATATTTGATATTGCATCAGAATTCGGTTTAGAGAGACATGACGAAGATTTTGGACAAACACTTGGATATTGGGGAATAGAATCTGGACCTTACATTTTCGTTCCATTTATTGGTCCCTCAACACTTCGCGATATTTTTGCAAAGCCTGTTAGTTGGTTTTTATCAGGAAACTTTAGCATCTCTGACACTGAAGCCTCGATCATTTTAAACGGCTTAGATGTCATTGAAACAAGAGAAAGACTTCTAATAGCTGAGAATCTGATAATTGGTGATAAATATGAATTTGTTAAAGAGGCATATTTACAATCAAGAGAATACTTAGTTTTTGATGGTGTGGTTGAAGACGAATTTCTTATTGATATAGAGCTGGAATTTTCTCAAGATTTCTAAAAACTTCACTACTATCAATTTTTTTATCTCTTAACGAAGTCATTAATGCTTCTCTATGGGATTTTTGAAAAGGTATGCACTTGAGTAAAGCCATTAAATGATTTATTGCTCTATTTGCATCTTTATTGCTTTGAAGTTGCAGTATGTACTCCATAAATTTTGTCATCACCTCAATCAATTTATTTTTTGTAGAATTAAAAAAATATTTTTGCTCAATTTCATGAAGGAAGAGGGGGTTTGAGTATATTTTTCGACCAATCATTACTCCATCTACTTTACTATCAATATCAAGAATTTTTTCCATGTCATCGAATCCTCCATTAATAATAATTTCTTGATCTTCATAGTAGTTTTTAATATTGCATACCAAGTCATAGTTGAGTGGTGGGATAGATCTATTCCTTTTTGTATCAAGGCCACTTATAGCTTTTCTGGCATGAATAATTATTTTATTTACATTCAATCGAGTAATTCTCTGGACAAAATTATTTAAAAAATCCTCGCCTTCGTAGTCATCCACGCCTGTACGACATTTTATGGATAACGGTATTGAGATCTTTGAATTGATTGAGGTTATACACTCTTCGAGCAAATCGATATCTTTCATTAGAAATACCCCAAAGTTTCCTGCTTTTACTTTTTTTGAGGGACATCCAACATTTAGGTTGATTTCTTTGAAACCATTATCTTCAATAATTTTTGCAGCCTCAGATAAATGGTCTGGCACTGATCCACCTATCTGCACAACTAACCGCTGATCGCTGATATCAAAATTCAAAAGTTTGGACTTATCACCTCTTAGAATTGCATTTGCATGAATCATCTCGGTATAGAAATAAGTGTTTTGGCTCAACAGGCGAACCAAATAGTGAAAATGTCTGTCAGTTCTCTTCATCATTGGAGCCACGGAGATCGTTTTTTTCATATTAAAGAAATAAAATTACGCAAATAAGCCCAACTATTGTAAGAACAAAAGTATAAGGAAGAGCCTTAATCACCATCCTGAGATAAGATAAACCTATTAATGGTGCCAGAGAAGAGGTAAGCAAGAACAAGAAGGCTGCTTGCCCATTAGGAGTTGCCACACTTGGAAGGTTTGTGCCAGTGTTTATAGCTACTGCTAATACGTCGAATTGATTTCTATCAATAATTCCATTTTCAAGTGCTAAAACAATCTCATTCATGTAGACCGTTGCTACAAAAACATTATCACTAATTGCAGAAAGGACCCCGTTAGCAATGTAAAACAGTGGTGCTTGGATTTCAGTTGCAGCATTTAAGACTGCAAGAATCACAGGCGTAAAGAGGTTTTGGTCATTTATAACTGCAACAATTACAAAGAATATGACTAATAGACCAGTAAAAGGAAGAGGTTCTTCAAAAGCCTTTCCAAGTTTATGTTCAGATATTATTCCTTTGCTGGCGGTCAAAGCAACAAGTAAAAACAATCCAATTATTCCAACAGGGGCAACATGAAGACCCAAAGCGACTATAAGGCACACACCTAAGATTCCTTCAAATACTAAGTGCAACTTTTCAGCATCTGTGCGAGCTTGATCTTTTCTGTGGGCATCTTCAATAATCTTATTTCTCAACTTATCAGATAAAATCACTCCGTAACCTACAAGCTTGAATCTTTCAACGAATAGACAAGTTACCAATCCAGCTAAAAGCACTGGCATTGTTATGGGAGCCATCTTTATAAAAAATTCATAGAAGGTCCAATCAGCTTTTGTAGCAATTAGTAAGTTTTGTGGCTCTCCAACAATAGTACACACCCCACCTAGAGCTGTCCCAATGGCACCATGCATTACTAGATCTCTTAAAAAAAGCTTACCATTTTCAAATTCATCTGCAGTTATCAATTTCTGTTTGTGATTAAAAGAGAAAATATTATAAAAACCAATGGACACTGCTATGAGAACTGCAGTAACAGTCAGAGCATCAAGAAAAGCAGATAAGAATGCAGCTGAAATCATGAAGAGTAAAGATAGAGCCATTTTATTTTTTACAGTTTCAAGGAGTTTTGTGAATATTACTAAAAGGAGATCTTTCATAAAAAAAATTGCTGAGACCATAAAAATAAGTAGTAAAAGCACTTCAAGGTTTGATTCAATTTCATGATACACGTGGTATGGATCAGTAAGACCAAGGAATAAAGACTCCAATGCTATAAGACCACCTGGTTGAAGAGGGTAGCATTGAATAGAAAAAATTAATGTAAAAATAAACTGAAGTAATAGCACCCAACCAATAATAAATCCTGCGTCCAGATCAAAACTTAAGGCAGTAAAGTATATTATTGGGTTTAAAGCTAGAAAGGATATTATTGTTTTTTTATACCATCCAGGCGCATCGCCAAGAAAACTTTCGTTAATTTTGCTTAATACATTGCTCATAAAAGTTTACATTATACAGAACATGGATAATTTTAAACCCTGTTTTGGTAAATTTGAAAAAACCTCTAAAAAAACACTTTCTCTAATCTTTAACGACAAAAGTGAGATTTTATTTGATGATCATAAAACAACTTTCTTGCATGAAAGAAATTTTAATATTGATCAAGGCTACAAAATTTTTGAGGGCGATACAAAAGATATCGTTTTATTCTGTGACGATAAGATTTCAAATCAGCATGATAACTTTATAAAGAAAGCTCAGACCTTTTCTTTGCTTGATGAAGAAAAATTAAAGATTTATGCACGAGCTTCTCAGCTCAATACATGGATATACAAAACTAAATATTGCTCTAGGCATGGAACTAAATTTGAGAATGTTACTGACGATTTGGGTAAATATTGCAATGAATGTGGATTTTCACATTATCCAAAAATGTCACCTTGCATCATGGTTGTTGTTAAACATAAGAACCAAATTCTGTTAGTACAACATAAAAACTCTCCTCACTTCTTTACCGCCATAGCAGGTTTTGTTGAGTATGGTGAAACACTTTATGAAGCTGTCAAACGTGAGGTCAATGAGGAAGTTGGGTTAGAGGTGTCAAATATAAGATTTTTTGAGAGTCAGTCATGGCCCTATCCCAACCAACTCATGATTGCTTTTTTCGCTGAAGCCAAGGATAAATATATAACTATTGATAAATCGGAGTTAAGTGATGCACAGTGGTACGATCTTGACAAATTGCCAAGGGTACCACTAGCAACATCGTTATCAAGCAAGTTAATAAAAGCTAGTCTTTCTTAAACCTTGGATCGTTTTTAGCTCTTCTGACAGGTTTTTTTGTTTTTATCGGTTCTTTTCTATTCCCAATATTGTCATCCGGTAATGTTTTTTCCACTTCTGCTTTAGTAGGTTTTATATTGCCATTTTGATTTCTTGAAGTTGACTTCACACTCCTACGAGGATTTGATGCTCCTCGTTTGAGACTGTCTTTTTGCGGATTAAACGGCTTTCTTTTTCTACCCTTTGAAAACTTAGGCTTTCCTTTGAAAGGTTTTCTTTTTGGCTTAACTTTTTCTTCATTATTCTTAAATAGTCCAAATAAGGAATCGAGAAGACCTCTTTTATTTTTATCTGACTTAGGTATATTTCGAAATTCTACATCCCCAACTAATGCTTTTGAGGATTTTTTAGGGACATTTAGGTTATAACTCTTCTTATTTTGAAATGCTTGTGAGGATTCCTCCAAGCTTTGTTCATAATCAAAGAAAGCATTTTTTTTGATTTCGATTGTGAAGTTATCATTTTGTTTATAGGGATCTATAAAAGTCATAATTTTAGTTTTGAAACGTCTTTCAATATCATCTAGATTTGGTCGATATCGGTTTAATAACTCGTTAGCTATGTTAGGTGATACTTTTAACAAAAGTACACTTGACTCATTGTTTATAGATTTCTCTGTTATCAAGCGGAAAATTGATTCACATATTGAAGCAATTGATCGAATCCAAATAGTTTTACCCATAAGGTCGTTAAGCGCAGGTTTTATTCTTTGTCGTGACATTTCTAAAAGACCAAATCTAGAGATATTATTAAGTTGTATTCTTGCGTGATCTTGCCTTGTTGACTCAATCATAGCTCTTTCTACCTTTTCATTATTTTTTTCATCCTCCATATCTATAAAATCAATCACTATTAGCCCACCTACATCTCTGAGCTTAATTTGTTTCCCAATCTCTGCAGCAGCTTCTAAATTTGTTTTAAGAGCAGTCTCTTCGATATCCCCTCCTTTGGTTGATCTGGCTGAGTTTATATCAATTGAGGTTAGCGCTTCCCCAGAATCGATAACTAAAGATGCTCCTGATCTTAATTTTACTTCGCGTGAGAAAGCTGATTCAATTTTTGATTCAAGGCCATAACTTGCAAATAGAGGCACAGGATCTTCATAAAGCTTGATCTTCTCAACAAAATCAGGAACTATTTTGTTTGCGTAAGTTCTTGCCGCCTCATAATCTGATGCATTATCAACAACTAATTCACCAATATCTTCTTTAAAATAATCTCGTATAGTCTTCTGTATCAGGCTTTGATCTGCATATATTAACTGGCAAGATTTTGATTTTTGTATTCCCGAATCAACTTCAATCCATAATTTTTTAAGGTACTCAAGATCCCATGCAAGTTGCTCAATTTGCTGATCTATGCCAGCTGTTCTGATTATTACACTCATCTTTTCAGGTATCTCTAAATTATCAAGAAGATTCTTAATCTTATCTCTATCATCTCCACTTATTCTTCTCGAGATGCCTCCACCATTAGGATGATTTGTCATCAGTACAATATATCTACTCGCTAGTGAAATGTATGTCGATAAAGCAGCCCCTTTATTTGCACGCTCTTCTTTGTCAATTTGAATCACTATGTCGTCGCCTTCCTTGAACTTAAACCTTTCAGAACCAGTTTTGCTCGGATCAAAATGATCAGGTGACAGCTCTTTAAATGGTAAGAAACCATGTCTTGTAGAGCCCATTTCAACAAAAATTGCCTCTAAGCTAGCTTCAATTTTGGTGATTTTACCCTTATGTATACTACCTTTTTGAAAGTTAGTATTTTGAAATTCTAGATCAAAATCTAAAAGTTTTTCGCCATCTATTAAGGCACTTCTTTTGCCATTAATAGAATTTGTATCAATAAGTATTTTTTTCATATTATCCCTTATAAATAAAGGATAAGAACAGATTTAAAAAGCTCTATATAAGCTTACGATTTTTACTTTTGTAGTTAAAATATTTTATGTTCATGTTCTTATCTTGTTTTTTCTGTTAAATAAAAGTTTCTCTAATTTATCTATTTATCCTTGAAACTTTGAATTATATTCTACAGCATTATTCTATAAATGAAATTTTTTATTGTTGACACTGATAACGAAAACCGAAGGTTAGATAATTATTTGATTTCAAAATTCAAATTCTTACCAAAAACAAAGATTTATAGTTCGCTGCGAAAAGGTTCAATTAGAGTGAATGGAGGAAGAAAGAAACAAGATTATAAGCTCATGACAGGGGACAAGATTACCACTCCGTCATTTGAACCTAAGGTTGAATTAAATGGCTCAGCTAATCTAGACAAACTTTTACAGACAATTAAAAAAGAAATAATTTACGAATCAAAAAATTTTATTGTTGTAGACAAGCCTCCAAATTTTGCTGTACATGGTGGATCAGGTCTAAATTTTGGAGTAATTGAAATAATTCGCAAACTCTACTTAAACTCAGATAGTTATAACCTTGCACATCGAATCGATAAAATGACAAGTGGCTGCTTAATAATTGCTAGAAAGATGTCTGCATTAAGAGATATTCATAAACAATTCAGAAATCATCTTGTAAAAAAAACCTATGAATGTTTTGTGCATGGATCTTGGCCATCTAATCTTAAAATCATAAAAAATAAAATTAAAAAAATTAAAATCTCTGAAAAAGAACGAAAGGTGATTCAGTCAGATGATGGTAAAGAATCCATAACGAATTTTAGAATAATTTCTCAACAACAAAACTTCACAAAATTAGAAGTTAAACCTATAACTGGAAGAACACACCAGATTAGAGTCCATTGTGCCAATGCAGGCCATCCGATTGTTGGGGATGTGAAATACTCAAAAATCAAATCTTCTCACTCAAAAAAACTGCATTTACATGCCAAAAAATTAATATTTAACGACAATAATGAAAAAGTTTGCGTCAGGTCAAATAGAAATTTTTCTCTTAAAAACTATATTTAAATAGTGTGATATTGGCTGACGTGCTAGATGTTAAATTTTGAATGTTATACAAGGGCAAAATTTGGAGATTATTTTTCACGTATATAGCTTCAATCGGTTCTGGTCGATCCAAAACAATTTCATAAATCCCCCAACCAATCAAAACGACTGCAGCTGCCAAGAAAAAGTCTTCACTGTCTTCATTACACTTCCCTGCCATTTCAATTGGTGGACCCTCTTGTGGATATATAATTTTTTTCCAACCAATACCCTCTATATATTCATCTTGACATAGTCCACTTGCAGACACTGCCAATGAACAAAGGAGCAGTAAGCAAAGTTTTTTCATAGATTAATCATAACAAGATTATGTTCTTATGGTAGGGATGAACGGACTTGAACCGTTACGCCTCTCGGCATGCGAGTTTGAGTCGCACGTGTCTACCAATTCCACCACATCCCCGAAGTTGCTATCATACATCCTATGTCTAAAGACATCTATAAAAGCGATTATGATTTTAATTTACCAAATGAATTAATAGCCCAGCATCCATTAAAGGGTAGAACGAATTCTCTACTCATGCATGTTGATGGCAATGACTTCAACATAAAAAAATTCACTTCTATTTCAACAGGAGTCACAAAGAACGATTGTTTTATTGTGAATGAAACAAAAGTTATTAAATCAAGACTCCTTCTAACAAAGCAAACAGGTGGAGATGTCGAAATTTTCATCTTACAAATTAAATCCAAATACATTGGTCAATGCCTTACAAGAGGACTTAACAAAAATAAAAAAAACCAAAAACTCTATGCCCAGCAATTTCCAATTGAGATACAAATCATAGAAGATTTAGGAACAGAGGTTTTGCTTAAATTTAACCAATCGTTACAGAAGCTTTTAGAGTCCATAGGTCATGTTCCTCTTCCACCATACCTTAAAAGATATGATAACCAAAATGATAAAATCCGATACCAAACTATTTTTGCTAACGATGACAAAGAAAATTCTTCAGCTGCCCCAACAGCATCTCTTCATTTTGATGAAAAACTTTTCTCAAAAATTTGCTCTTTGTCAAACGTATTTAAAATAGATCTTTCCATTGGTTTAGGGACATTTAAACCTTTACCTGATGGGCCTATACAAAATAATGCTGAGTTACATGAAGAGCCTTTTTACATATCAGAAGACGTGGCTAGAGAACTCTCCCAAGCCAAGAAATCCGGTATGCGTATGATTGCAATAGGAACCACTGTTCTAAGAGCACTTGAATCCGCATGGGACAATAATAAAAGTACTCTCAGCCATGGTCCTCAATCCACTAAATTGTTTATAAAAGATGGCTATAAATTTCAATTTGTTGATTCCTTAATTACCAATTTTCACCTTCCTCAATCTAGTTTATTGATGTTAGTATCAGCTTTTGGAGGCAAAGAAAATATACTAGAAGCTTACAACTTTGCCATTAAGAACAAAATGCGATTCTTTAGTTATGGAGATGCTATGTATATAAAAAAATGTCTTTCAAAGTAACAAATACAAATAATTTTGCTAGAAGAGGAGTTCTACAAACCAAAACCTCAACAATTCAAACACCTGTGTTTATGCCAGTTGGCACTTATGGTTCTGTAAAAGGACTCACACCAAAGCAGTTACATGATATTGGTTTTGAAATCATCCTTGGTAATGCTTATCATCTTGAAATAAGACCTGGGAGCAATTTGGTTTCAAGTCTTGGCGGTTTGCATAAATTCATGGGTTGGAATAAGTCAATCCTAACTGATTCTGGAGGATTTCAAATTTGGAGTCTTGATTCTCTAAAAAAGGTCTCTGATAAAGGTGTTTCTTTCAAATCTCCAGTAGATGGTAGTTCACTGTTTATGTCTCCTGAAGATTCTATTGATATCCAAATGAAATTAAATACAGACATCATTATGGTTCTGGACGAATGTACTAAATATCCTGCTAATGAAAAGGATACAAGCCAATCAATGGAACTAACGCATGCCTGGGCGAGAAGAAGTAAAACCCACTTTAAAAAAATGAATACCAAAAATTTATTGTTTGGAATTGTTCAAGGTGGATTTCATAAGAAGCTTAGGTTGCAATCTCTCGATTACATCACACAACTTAATTTTGACGGCATAGCGATAGGAGGCTTAAGTGTAGGTGAGTCAAAAGTAGAAAAGACTACGGTTTTAAAATCTTTGGCAAAGCATTTACCAAAAGATAAGCCACGATATGTAATGGGTATCGGTACTCCTGAAGATCTTGTTGAAGCCGTTAGGTATGGTATAGATATGTTTGATTGCGTAATGCCAACAAGAAATGCTCGAAATGGGCATGTTTTTACAAATGATGGAATTTTAAAGATTCGCAACGCTATACATAAAACTTCAGATAGACCTTTAGATGAGAGTTGTGATTGTTATACCTGTAAAAATTTCTCAAGAGGATATTTGCATCACCTAGAAAAGTGCAATGAAATTTTAGCATCGACATTACTTACTATTCATAATCTTACACATTACTATAAGCTGATGAGTAAAATAAGAAGCTCTATTGAGAAAAATAAATTTGAAGAATTTGTGGAATCCTTTTACGATATGAGAGATTTAAAAACACCGAGATTGTAAATATGAACGAAGCAGTAGCACCAACATTCTTTCCATTCATCATGCTTTTGGCATTTTTTTTATTTGTATATTTTGTAACGATTAGGCCACAACAAAAAAGAAAAAAAGAACACGACGCTCTTGTAGCATCTCTTCAAAAAGGCGATGAAGTAATGACTTCTTCCGGTTTAGTAGGCGAAATTGAAGCCGTGAAAGATATCTATGTTTCAGTAAAGATTGGTGAAGGAATTGTAATTAAAATGCAAAAGGATTTTATTTCCTCTCAACTTCCGAAAGGAACGCTTAATAGCATTAATTCACAGTGAACCAATTTAGGATTTGGCAATATTTATTAATTTTTTCCACTATTTTAATTGGAATAATTTATGCCATTCCAAACTTCTTTCCTTCTAAGCCAGCACTTCAAATTGCATTAGGTGGATCTACAGCGAATGAGAGAGTAATTATAGAAGTATCGGAAGTTCTTGATCGAAATAATATTAATTATTCAGAAATTCTACTTCAAGAAAATTCAGTAAAAGTTGTGCTTGATAATGTAGAAGATCAACTAGCAAGTCGAAGATTGATTGCTGATTATTCTGATGGTGATTACATTATTGCGTTAAATTCAGAGCCTACTACACCTGATTGGTTAAGAAATATAGGAGGCAATCCGTTAAATCTTGGTTTAGATCTTGCTGGTGGTATTCATTTCTTGTTGGAGGTTGATACACAAAGATACTCTATAGAAAGAATTTCATCTGAGAGTGCTTCAATAGAAGATGAACTTAAAAGACAAGGCCTAGCTGTTACTTCTAGTGCAGTTGGTAGTGAAGCATATTTTTCATTTACAAATTCTGCAGATTTAGAGGCTGCTAAGGAATATTTAAATGATAATAATTTCACTATTTCTGGAAATAAATTCAATATTCTACAGAACGGTTTAGATCTAACTTTAGTTTATACAGATTCATTTCTATCTGAAATTATTGATTATGCTGTGGAACAGAACTTAGTAGCATTAAGAAATAGAGTAAATGAGTTAGGTGTTTCCGAACCAATAGTCCAAAGAGAGGGGAAGGGTAGAATTGTTGTCGAGCTCCCTGGAGTACAAGACTCTGCCTCAGCAAAGAAGATTATAGGGAAAACTGCAAATCTTGAATTTAGACTTGAAGCTCGAAATTCTGATTCTTTTCTTCGAAAAGAAAAATTCTCTTACAAAGATAATCCAGTTGCAACTGCTTTTTTAGAAAAGAAAACGATCCTTACTGGTGATAGTGTAACTAATGCTCAAAGTAGTTTTGATGAGAACGGCCGTCCTCAAGTTAATATTAGCTTAGATATTGACGGTGGACGTGCGATGCAAAATGCTACGACAGGGAATATAGGACGACGACTAGGCGTAGTCCTCGTCGAAGAAAAGACTAAAACTTTTTTTGACGTGAATAATGAGGTACGACAAGAAACATTTATTGAAAAAAATATTATTAGTAACGCAACCATCCAAGCTGTTCTAGGTACAAGTTTTAGAATTACTGGTTTAGGCTCATCAACAGAATCTAGTGAACTTGCTTTATTGTTGCGAGCAGGAGCTTTAGCTGCCCCAATGAAATTTGTTGAGGAGCAAACCATTGGCCCAACACTAGGCCAAGAAAATATTGATAAAGGGGTGGATTCAATAATTATAGGTTTTTGTTTGGTTTTTTTATTTATGATTCTTCGTTATAGGCTTTTTGGGCTCTCAGCAAATATTGCGTTAATTTGCAACCTCATACTAGTTACTTCAATCATGTCAGTTTTTGGGGCAACTCTCACTCTTCCAGGTATTGCTGGAATTGTCTTGACTGTAGGGATGGCAGTAGATGCAAACGTTTTAATCTTTGCCCGAATCTCAGAGGAACTTAAAAATAATATTGACGTCCAGAGTGCCATCAAAAATGGTTTTGCAAAAGCATTCAGCACTATTATGGATGCTAATATCACAACACTTATCGTCGCGCTTATACTCTATGCCATCGGTACAGGTCCAATTAAGGGTTTTGCAGTCACATTGAGTATAGGAATTATTACGTCTATTTTTACAGCAATTTTAGTTACAAGATCATTTGTAAATATGATTTACGGTTACAGAGACATTAGGGAGTTAAAAGTTTAAATGAACATTCCGTTTACAAAATTTAATAATCTAGGTTTAGCTATCTCTGGATTGCTGTTAATTCTATCAATAGCCTTTATTTCACTAAGAGGATTAAATTTTGGATTAGATTTTACAGGTGGAATATCAATTGAAATAAATTATGACGGGAAGGTTGAGCTTGAAGATATTCGAACAAGCCTAAGCAGCATTGAAGATGCAAACTTTGTAGTTTTAAATTTTGGTAGTGACGACAATATTCTAATAAAGTTTCAAAGTGAGGATGTCGAGTCCTTCAGTCCACAGACGGTCTTTGATCAATTAGAAGTAGATAATCTTTTGGGGGAGGTGACAAAAACTGAAGTAATTTTTCCTCAGATCGGAGAGGAATTGCGTGATAACGGAGGAATTGCAATCTTAGTAGCTATATTCGCAATCCTTGTCTATATTATTTTTAGGTTTCAATATAAATTTGGTATTGGCGCAATTGCGGCCCTTGTTCATGATGTTCTTTTGATTCTTGGGTTGTTTTCAATATTCCAGTTAACATTTGATTTGTCAGTTCTTGCAGCAGTTTTGGCGATAGTTGGCTATTCACTAAATGACTCTATAGTGGTTTCTGATCGAATACGAGAAAACTTCCTAGATCAAAATCAAAAAGGAAGCTCTGATAGCCTGATAAACAAGTCATTAAATCAAGTATTTGCTAGAACTATCATCACTTCATTCACAACTTTGCTAGTGCTTATGGCGTTGTTGATTGCTGGTGGCGCCGCATTAACAAATTTTAGTCTTGCACTGGCCGTGGGTGTAATAATAGGTTCATATTCATCGATATTTATTGTGGTTGGCGTGTTATTGAAGATGAATCTATCAAATAAGGATATGGAGAAGCCAAAAAACGATCCTGAAGAATCCTACTCGATGAATTGAAACCCTTTTCGCACTGCTTGGGAAAGTTCTTTAAAACACCTTGGTGCGCTTAAAATAACGTGATCTGAGTCAAAAGCATCTGGTCTTCCATCAAAAGAACTCACTAAACATCCTGCAGATTGTGCAATATAAAGACCTGCAGCTCGATCCCAAACTTTGAGACCATAACCCCAGAATCCATCAATCCTTCCAGCTGCAGCGTAACAAAGATCAAGTGAAGTGCATCCAGACCTGCGAAAAGTAATACTATTGGCCGAGAGTTCACTAATTGTATCAAGGATAGAGTAATTATAATCAGCATCTTTCTCTTTATGGCCAACGTTTGAGAGAAAGGCATTTTGTAAAGTTTTTTTATTTGAGTGCCTTATTCTTCTGTTATTTAGTAAAGCTCCAGTACCTTCAGCAGCACAAAAGACTTCGTCCCTTACAGGATCAATGACTACTGCACAAATAACTTCTTTATTTTTTAGACAAGCTAATGATAATGCATAGTGTGGATATTGTTTTGCAAAATTCTTTGTTCCATCAATAGGATCTAAGATCCAAATATTTTCCTCTTCTTGAGAAATATGCTCGTTTGATTCTTCTCCAAGATAGGAAAAATCAGGATAATGTTTTTGAAGTTCATCAAAAACCTTTTCTTGCACAAGCAAATCAATATTGGTGGTAATATCGTTTCCCTCTTTTTTTGTGATTTGAATATTCTGAATCCTTTTACTTGAGTGTATTATTTCATTAGCACCTATGTATGCTGCTTTAAGTGCTCTATTTAAGATTGGAGGCAATGACATACTGAATATATTATGAGTTTAACCAAGCAAGTCAAAATTATTCTTGTTGAGACAACAAGTGCTGCAAATATTGGTTCATCTCTGAGAGCTATGAAAACAATGGGGTTTACAGAACTTGTGCTTGTAAAGCCAAAAAAATTTCCGTCTAAGGAAGTTGAGATCTTGGCATCCAACGCATCCGACCTTATTGAAAAGATTAAAGTAGTCGAGGACTTAGACGCTGCTCTAAAGGGGATAGAATTTGTTGTTGCAACTTCTTCAAGACAAAGAAAAGTGCCTTGGCCCACTGAAGACTTGCCAAATTTATCTAATAATTTTTTTGAGGCTGCTTCGCAAAAGAATACAGCTATATTATTTGGCAGAGAAGATAGAGGTCTTACTAATACTGAACTACAGCGAGCAAATATTCATCTAAATATTCCTGCTAACCCGGACTATCCCGTACTAAATTTGGCAATGTCGGTACAGCTTGTCTGTTATGAATTATTTTCTCACGACGTTGAAGGTAATTTCAAATTTCATAAAAATGATAATTGGGACATTCCAAAAGCAAAAACGATGCATGTAAAGAATTTGATGGACCATTTTATTAAAGTTTCTGAGAAGCTAGAGGTATTCAATAAAGGCAATCCACGTCAAATTGAAGCCAGAATAAAGAGACTTTTCTCAAGAATTGGCTTAGATGAGATGGAAGTAAATTTTCTTAGAGGATTTCTTTCAGCAGCAGAAAAAAATATCCGAAAATAATTACTTTAAAAAAAGAAATTAATTTATATAATTACATCTTGTGTCCCCATCGTCTAGAGGCCTAGGACACCGGGTTTTCATCCCGGCAACAGGGGTTCGAATCCCCTTGGGGATGCCATTTATCTAAATGTGCATCACACTCGGACACACATAGGTTAATATTAATTACGGAGGTATTATGAAACTATTATTGTTATTGTCACTAGTGTCAATTCTTGTTGTTGCTGATGAAGAACCTAGATCATTTCCAGGTTTATTATCTTCAGAAGTTTTTAATTTAGATGGTGGTTTAGAAATGTTTGTTGAACAAAGAGAAACCTGTGACCAAGCAGGTGTGCAAAAACATTTCCATCCTGCTGCAGGTACTCTTGTTTATGTTTTAGATGGAGTCTCTCAATCTGAATCATCTGGGGAATGGAAAAATTATTCTCAAGGAGAGTATTGGTTTGAACCTACTGATTGGGTGCATGGTGGGGAACCTGACATTGCTGCTGTCGAAGGCTGCACCAAACTGTTAGTTATAAGAGTTGTAGAAGAGGGAAAAGCGCCAACAGTTTTTATAGACTAATTATTTTTATAAAAGGCATTCAAAATGGATGCCTTTTAAGTGTAATCATTTAAAGATTGTACTTTTTAAGCAAGGCATATAGAGCTGATGTAGTTTCAGCATCGAAAAACCCATCGTACTTACTGGGCCTAAAATGTAGCTGGAAAGCTCTAACTGCAGTGATTGATTGAAAATCATTTATTCCAGAAACTTCAATATCGTAACCAAAACGTTTAAGATCTTTCTGCAATGTTTCAAGATTTGGTAATTCATCTTTAAAAATACTGAGGTATGCATCGTAGTCTTCAGAATCATACCAAGCACCAACACCTGCTTCAGCCAACTCTCTCCATGGGAATAATGGACCTGGATCAATTTTTCTTGTTGGTGCAATGTCAGAGTGTGCAACAACGTTGTAAGGCTTAATTCTAGGATGTCGAGATATAATCTCTTTAGAAAGTTTTATAACCTGTTTAATTTGATTCTTTGGATATTCTAAAAATTTACAGTTTTGTGATAAATCTTTGATGTTTTCAAGTTTATTAACTGGTACATCACACCCAGAATCATTAACTATCTCAATTCCAATTGAACTGTCATTCAGTCCTCTTTCGCCCTGCCAATAGCTTGAGCCCGCATGCCAAGCTCTATTCGTTTCATTTACAAGCTTATATGTTTTGGCATTTTCTCCAATAAGATAGTGAGAACTTACAGGATAATTTTTTTTCTTTGTTAGAAGTTCAATTGAATTTTGTAGATTCTCAGATGTGAAATGAATAACTAAATATTTAACTCTGGAATCAAAATTTTTAGATTCAATAAAAATATATTTATTTGATGAACACCCTAAAAGAATAGTAAAAAAAAATAAATTTAATAAAAATTTATATCTAGTCATATAGTTAATCTACCATTAAAAAACTTTTTTAAAAAAATGCCATTTATATACATCAAATATTTAGTAATATTAAATTGGAGGTATATTTATGAGATTACTACTAATACTAATTCTTTCTATTTCTATGATTGCTCTTTCTCAAGAGGATTCCTCAAGAGAAAATGCACCTGGTGTGAGTCAATTAACTGTAATCAAGGTTAAAACAAATTATTTGAATGTTTATTTAGATGGTTTGGAGAAAACCTGGGTGGCATCAAACCAAATTTCGAAAGATATGGGAAAAATTGTTGACTACGGAGTATATGTTGGAAATAACAGTTACGTATATTTAACGGTTAATTATGAAAGTTACGCTGCCATGGATCCGTCTTACTGGTCAGAAGATGAGACAGAAGAATTTGAAAGAAGATTCAGAGAAATAATTTCTGAAGATGATCAAACTACTACTGCTCAATCATATGAGGACATTCGCGAAATTGTCCGTGTTGAAATGGTTAATCAAATAGTTTTTAACAGTTAACTTTCTTTTTGTTGCGGGGAAACTCGCAACTTTTTCTAAAAATTCTTGTACATGAGAATGATTCTCATTAGTATATCTACATGAACGAATTCATTATTGTTTTTAGAGAATGTCTAGAAGCCTGTTTAATTGTCGGCATCATATATAGTTTTTTATCTAGAGCAAACCTTAAAGATGCATTGGGAAAACTTTGGCTTGGTGTGGGAGCCTCTGTTCTTGCAAGTATAGGCGTTGCTTTTCTTGTTGTATATCTAAAATCCTTTGCTGGTGATACGCGCTTTGAAAAGTTATTTGAAGCACTTTTTATGTATGCCGCAGCTGGCTTAATCTGGTATGTGGTTTTTTGGTTGTCGAAACATGTTTCTGATAGAAAAGATCTAGAATCAAAAACAGAAAAAGCGCTAAAAATGTCTTCATGGGGAGTATTTTGGGTGGTATTTTTTTCGATACTCAGAGAAGGGTTTGAAACTGTTGTAATGTTATTAGGCCAAGATCGGGGTGATGGTTTCTCATACTTGGGGTTTGTTGCAGGTGCATCTCTTGCAATTTTGATTGGCTACTTAATAGTCATAGGGGGTAAACGTATAAACCTAAAACCATTTTTTCAAGGAACAACACTTTTATTAGTTTTTTTGGCCTCAGGTATGATTGCATATGGGACTCATGAAGCAGAGGAATATCTTGAAAAATCAGGTTACATATCAAAAGCAGACATAAGCAGACCTTGGGATATTCTAAAACCCTCAGAAACAGTTCCAGATGGGGCAATTTTATATAAGTTTGATGAGTCCAAGGGTGTTCATTATCATCCGTTATACGACAAAGGATATATAGGTGAATTCCTAAAAGGTTTTTTTGGGTATAATTCTAATCCTAATTATGTGGAACTTTTATTCTGGGTGCTATCTTTAGCTTTTGGATTGAATATGTGGCGTCGTTTTTATTTCAACTAACTCAAAACTAAGCTTGACGTATGGGTAAATAAGACCTAAATATAAGTCTACTGTTGAAACAATGAAAACCATTTTATTCCTACTTGTGATTTTATCCATGAATTCCTCTGCCTATGATGATGGTTATGCTTATAACGAAGACACAAAAATATTCTATGTAGATTACGGACCGGCTGATGCTAGTCCAATACTGCTAGTGCAAGGCTTAGGAGGGCAATTAACCTTTTGGCCTCCAGAACTTGTGAAAATGCTGCAAAATAACGGCTTCAGACCTATTGTCTATGACAATAGAGATGTTGGTTTATCACAAAGCTTTGAGCAGTATGGAAGGCCAAATTTTTTATGGAATTATTTTAAATGGTATACAGGATTACCGATGCAATCAGTTTATTCGTTATCAGATATGGCAGGAGATGGCATTGCAATACTAGATAAATTACAAATAGAAAAATCACATATTTTAGGAATCTCTATGGGAGGAATGATCTCACAGAGAATGGTTTATAACCATCAAAATAGGTTCATTTCTTATATACAAGTAGCGTCAATGGCTAAAGTTCCAGATCATACAACTTTACCAAGAAATGAACTCAGAAAAATAATTGAGGACAGATCTTATAAGGATCAAAGCATTGAAGAGCGAGTCGACAAATCTATACGTCTATTTGAAATTTTATCGTCAGAGGGAGCAAGCATTGATCGAGAAAAATTTTCAGAGGAGGTAGTTAAAAATATTGAAAGAAGTCCAAACGAAACCGGTTTTTCAAGACACTTGCAAGCAATATTGGCTGATAAAGATAGGTATGATTTAATTCGTGAAATAGAGGTGCCAACACTTGTTATACATGGAAAAATAGACCCTCTTATACCTTTTGATGAAGGAAAAAAATCTGCTGAGATGATTCCTAATAGTACATTCTTAGCTGTAGAAAAAATGTCTCATTTATTAGATCCACCCATAATTGATATCATTGAAGAGCCTCTTGTAGTTTATATGCGATTAGCTGAGTCGCTCTGATTAAGCACTTCATAAGAACCAATCACACTTATTTCTTCACATAATTTTTCGAGGATTTCTATTAATTTTATTACGTTGTCATCTTCGTAATATCCCTCAAAATCAATAAAAAAAGTGTGATGATAGGTGTTATTTCTTGATGGTCTTGTTTCTATCCTAGTCATGTTAATTTGTAACTTATCGAATGGCATAAGTATTTTAATTAAAGATCCTGGTTGATCTTTTATATTTACTTTGATCGTAGTCTTATTTTTTAATCCTTTTTCCTCAATCATTTTCCCCAAAACTAAAAATCTAGTTACGTTATTTTTTTTATCCTGTATATCAGTGAAATGTACATTTAATTTAAAAATTTCAGCAGCATTAACATGTGCTATACAAAATAACGAATTATCTTCTGAGCTCTGTCGAGCCGCCTCAGCAGTACTTGTTGTAATAATCCTTTCAGCATTAGGATAGTGAGTTTTCAACCAATCATTGCACTGCCCAAAGACTTGAGGATGAGAAATTATCTTTTTTACTTCTTCTGTCTTCTCGTTCCTACTAATTAAGCTATGAGAAACGTTAAAGTAAAATTCTTTAGTAATTTTTAAATCGTAATCAATTAGGCTATTCATTGAAGAATTAATTACACCTTGATATGAGTTTTCAAATGGAATGACTCCATAGTATGAATGACTAAGTGCAACACTTTCGAAAATTTCTTCAATTGATTTTACAGGCATATATTGAAAACCATCGGAGAATATTTCTTTTGCAGCTAAATGTGAGTGGGTGCCATCAGGCCCTAAAAAATAAACATTCACAAGATGGATTGTAAGGTTTTTTAGACGTAAAAAAAACTGAGCAAGCTCAGTTTTTTTTATCGAGATCAGTAGGTGTCAAAAGTGAGATTACCTCTTGCATCCTTGGATAAGATCTCTTTTATCCTCGGTGGTCAAGTTTGGTTTAATGCTAGCTAACCTACCTTGAACTTTCACCTTTCTGGTCTCTCCCTGGTTAACTTTCTCGTTCTAGGTTCTGCAGTTCCTTTTCCGATCTTGTTTACCCGAGGTATCTACAAATTTATAAAACCATTTCGTTTTATGCAACACTTTAGATGAAAAAAAACCTAGTTTTTTTTAATAATTTTTTAGATGCCTATTTTTAGTGATTTTAACAAGCGTATTTTTTTGTTTAAAAAATTTTTATTTTATTTCTAGTTATTAAAAATTGTTTACTAAATAAACATATTGTATAAAAATTGAACAACTTCATTTTAATTATTTGTTAACATATAAAAATGAGTTCAATTTTAATAACTGGAGCAACCGCAGGTATCGGTAAATCAATCGCATATAGTTTAGCCAAACGTGGATATAATCTAGTTTTAACGGGTAGAAGACTGGGAAGGCTCAAAGAAATATCAGAAGATATATCAGCGTTACATGCAGTTGAAGTAAAGGTTCTTGCCAACGATTTGACCAAGAAAGAGGCACCACAGCAAATAAAAGACTTTTGTACAGAGAATAACTTGGATATAGAAATGTTAGTTTTGAACGCAGGTTATCAACATAGCCAGAAACTTGAAGATGTTTCTCTCGAAGATGAAGAAGATTGTTTACGCGTTTTAGCTATTTCTGTAATAATGATTTTTAAAGTTTTTTTAAAAGATCTTCTCAAGCGTGGTGGAGGAAAGCTGATGGTTGTTTCATCAGTAGCTGCATTCGCACCACCATCAACAGCTATCGCTCCATTATATGGACCAATTAAAACTTTTATGAATCGTTTCGTAGACACTGTAAATGCTGGATATAATAAAAATAATATATATGCAACATCATTATGCCCAGGTTTTACTGTGACGGAATTTCATGCTGTGAGCGGCACCCAAGATAGAATGAATAAAGTGCCAAGTTTCTTTAAAATGTCTTCTGATTTCGTGGCGGAGGAGGGCGTCAAAGGAATGTTAAAAAACAAAGAATTAGTAATACCCGGAAAACATTATTGGTTTCTTGTAAACATCCTTAAATTTTTTCCGCTATCAATAATTAAATTTATTGGTAACAAAATTTCAGGAGACCGTTTTAAGTAAATAATGCTATATTAGAAACTGATAGTAAATTTAATAAAATGCAAGTTATAGAAGATAATCCACTCAGAGGCTGGTTTGAATCAGTAAAAAATGGTAACCATAATCTTCTGTATGATCTTCTGGATGAAGACTTTCTTTTTTACTCACCAGTAGTTTTTAAGCCCAAAGACAAATACATGGGATACATATATCTTCTTGCTGCTGCAGAAACATTTTTAGCTACGCCCGACTTTAAATATACCAAAAAGATTATTTCTGATTTTCATGCTGTTTTGGAATTTGAATGCACTATGAATGAAAAGTTAATTAACGGTATTGATATGTTTACTTGGAATGAAAATAAAAAATTTATAGAAATGAAAGTACTTGTTAGACCTAATCAAGCATTACCAATTCTGCAAGCTGAAATGGAAAAAAATCTGGCTAGACCAGACATCTGGAGATAATTGAATTTATCTAAATAATATATAGAATATCAATTTCAAATTATGGCAAAAAAATATGTAAATTTCCGAGTGGGAGGAGTTCCAGAAAGGAAAGATGATAATTATACAGTTTGGACCAACGATCTTTTATCAAAATTGATTGCAAGTAAAACTGTGTTAGAGCCAAATAAAACAACTTATGGACACAGATTGCTAGAGAGTGAAGTTGTGTATGTTGTAATATCAGGAAGAGGTGTCATGGAAGTTGTGGAGTATATGAATTCTGCTGATGGCCATGGGCATGATCCAGCACACGGCATAATGCACAAAGATGAGTACGCCTTAGCTGCAGGAGATGTAGTGCTCGCTGAAGAAGGAGATTACGTCAAAGTTCTAAATGAAAGTGATCACGATCAATTGGTCTATCTAAGAATCTTTGATAAGGCTGGTTGGCGTGGCCGCTCCCCTGAAACTAATTTAGACCCGCAATCCAACTAAATTCAAATGAAAGTTAAGATTTGCGGGATGACCCGAGAAAAAGATATTGAGTCTGCACTAGCAGCAGGAGTAGACTTTCTAGGTTTTAATTTTATAAAACAAAGCCCAAGATATGTTAATTTTGAGTGGTCAATCGATATGGCAAAAAAGTATCATCTTGATAGAAAATTTGTATCATTGTTCAATTCGGCAGAAGAGAAGAAAATTAAAAAACTTGAACAAATTCTTCCTGAAAGTGTACTTCAATATTACGGTGATCTACCATTTTTAACACCACTAAGTAGATTTTATCCAGTAAATGCAACATTATTGAAACAACTTAAACCAGACCATTCATTTAATAAGTGTAAAGATAAATACTTGGTCGACAATATGGACGACAGGCTTGGCGGTACGGGAAAAAAATTTGATTGGAACCTTTTACATTCTTTGCCATTAGACAGGTGTATGATAGCTGGTGGAATCGATGTTGAGGATGTAAAAGTATTGAGAGAAAAGGGATTATGGGGAGTGGATTTGAATTCTAAATTAGAAATTAGTCCAGGTGTAAAGTGTCAAGTTAAATTAAATCAGTTAGCAACTGCAATAAATGAATAAGGGATATTATGGAAAGTTTGGAGGAATATTTATTCCTGAGACGCTCTCGTTTGCACTGCGTGAATTGGATACGCTTTATCAAGATATAAAAAATGACACAACATTTAATAACGAATTACAGGACATTTACATACACTATGTTGGTCGACCTTCACCCTTATACTTTGCAGAAAAATATACTGAGAATATTGGAGGTCCAAAGATTTGGTTTAAACGTGAAGATTTAAATCATACTGGGGCACACAAAATAAATAATACTGTTGGTCAAGCCTTGCTTGCAAAAAAATTAGGTAAAAAAAGAATAATTGCTGAAACTGGTGCAGGTCAACATGGTGTTGCTACTGCTACTATATGTGCAAAATTAGGCCTTGAGTGTGTTATCTACATGGGAGAAACAGATATACAACGACAAGAGCTTAATGTTTTTAAGATTAATACTTTAGGAGCTAAAGTTGTCCCTGTTAGCTCTGGAACAGCGACTTTGAAAGATGCCCTCAATGAATCAATCAGGGATTGGGTGACTAATGTTGAAAATACGCACTACATAATCGGTAGTGTCACAGGACCACATCCATACCCAGAAATTGTTCGTGATTTTAATTCTATAAGTGGAAAAGAGTTAAAGGATCAATCTATTGAAAGGTTTGAAAAATTACCTGATATGGTAATTGCGTGTGTAGGTGGAGGTTCAAATGCAATGGGTGTATTTGCCCCTTTTGTAGATGATCTCAATGTTGAATTAGTTGGTATTGAAGCTGGCGGTGTATCTGACAGCGACATTGGCAGTGCCTCAATTAATGATGGCTCTATAGGAGTGTTACATGGTGCAAAGACAATGATCCTGCAAAATAATTCAGGGGAAATACTTGAAACAAGTTCAATTTCAGCAGGATTAGATTATCCGGGTGTTGGCCCTGAACATGCATACCTTGCTGATATAGATAGAGCAAAATATAAAAAAGTGTTTGATTCTCAGGCACTTGATGCATTTTATAAGGTATCAAGGCTTGAGGGGATAATTCCAGCTCTTGAAACAGCCCACGCAATTGCATACCTAGAGGAACTTTCAGATATTAATAAAGACAAAAATGTAGTTGTTAATATGTCCGGCAGGGGCGATAAAGACCTGTATTCTGTTATGAGCTTATGATTAGCGAGAGATTTAAAGAATTAAGAAAACACAACCTCACAGGTTTCGTTCCTTATCTTGTTGCCAATTATCCAAATAAAGATATTTTTGATGAAGCATTAGCAGCTTTATCAAATATGGGTGCTGATTTAATAGAAATAGGCATTCCTTTTACAGATCCAATTGCTGAAGGCAAAACTATAGAATCAGCACATCATGCGTCATTAAAGAATGGATTTAATCTTACAAATTTTTTAAATCAGATTAAAAACTTCAAAAATAGATTTGATACACACATTGTGGCTATGGGCTATGCTAACTCTTTTCTTAATCCATCAATTGAGGAAGTATCACAAAAATCAAGAGAGGCTGGTTTTGATGGATTTTTAATTGTTGATATGCCTTATGAAGAAACTGATACCTTTAAATTGATAAAAGGTCGTGATTTAGAGTTTATTCAATTGGTGGCGCCAACTTCAACCCAGGAAAATATTGAGAGAGGACTAAGTAATAATCCATCATTAATATATTACATCACTCAAAGAGGTGTAACAGGTGCTAATAACTTGGATTTAACAGAAGTTCAAAATAATTTGAAAGATTTACAAAAGATAACTAATGTTCCAATTATCACAGGATTTGGCATAAAAAGCTCTGAACATATAAAGGCATTCAAAGACTACACAGATGGTATTGTTATTGGGAGTGCATTGATTGAGTGTCTAGCAAATTCAAACCCAATAAAGAGCATGAAAGATTTTTTAGCACCGATATTGGAAGAGTTGAAAAATGAATAAAGATGATTTTAATAGATTCTCAGAATCTAACTTTTCCCACATACCAGTATATAAAGAATTAGTAGCGGATTTGATAAGCCCTTTGTATGTCTATTCAAACTTTTATGAACTTGAAAATACCTTTTTATTTGAATCAGCAAAAACACATGAAACAAAAGGAAGATACTCAATTATGAGTTTGCCAGCAGTAAAAAGATATGACTTTTATGAAGATGAATTAGAAATAAAATCGAAAGAAAAGTCTTCTGTTCAAAGAGTTATAGATCCCTTTGACTACATTGAGAAGTTAACAAAAGATTATAGTGCGCCTAAGATTAAAGATCTTCCAAATTTTTTGGGAGGCTTGGTTGGCTATTTTACATATGAGTCCTTTAAGTTTGTTGAACCAAAATTACATTTTCAACAATCAAAAATTCCGCTAATCTCGTTATTTCAATGCGACGAAATAATAGTATTTGATAATTTTAAAGGCACATTTTACATTGTTGTGAATACAACAGATAAGACTGAACATGGCTATATTCAAGCAAACAAAAGAATTGAAGAAATTGAAAGAGCTATCTTTAGCTTACAACCATCTGTAAGCCAAAATTTTAAAAAGTCCATTGACGCCGTACCATCTGAATCAAATGTAAACAAAAAAGAATTTCTCAAACAGGTAGATGTACTTAAGGAAAACATTATAAGTGGTGAAATCATGCAAGCTGTTTTATCTAGGGAAGAAACATTCAATGGCTACTTTGATCCTTTTACTTTGTATAGATCATTAAGATTAATCAACCCATCGCCCTATATGTATTTTTTAAATTTTGGAGAATTTAGAGTAATAGGATCATCACCAGAAATTCTTGTTCAAGATATCAATGATCAAGTAATAATTCGTCCAATTGCTGGTACAAGAAAAAGGGGATCTAGCATTGAGGAGGATCTATCAAATAAGATTGAATTGTTAGAAGACGAAAAAGAGAAATCCGAACATATGATGTTAGTCGATTTAGCTCGCAATGATTTGTCGAAAGTTTGTGAGCCTGGATCAGTACAGGTGGATGAGATGATGATTGTTGAGAAATATTCTCATGTTATGCATATGACCTCAAATGTTATTGGTCGAAAAATAGAAAATAAAACCCAAGTTGATTGTTTGAAGGCTGCTATACCAGCTGGAACTTTAAGTGGTGCTCCAAAGATTCGAGCTATGGAATTATTGTCGGAACTTGAAGGAAGGCCTAGAGGAATTTATGGTGGCGCTGTAGGGTATCTTGGATATAACGGTTCCTTGGATACAGCTATTGTTATTAGGACAGCAATACATTACAAAGATTGCGTTCAAGTTGGGATCGGAGCTGGAATAGTGCATGACTCAGTGCCAGAAAATGAATGGAATGAAACAGAAGCTAAACTTGCAGTTTTTAGGGAGGTTTTAAAATATAAATGAAGATCTGCTTAATAGATAATTATGATTCTTTTACATATAACATTTATCACCAATTGCTTATTGAGGAGCTTAAAGTAGATGTATTTAGAAATGACGAGATTACGGTCAAAGAGATAAAACAAAAAAAATTTGATGCCGTTGTCATAGGACCTGGCCCTTCAAATCCTAAAAATGCTGGCATTTGTTTAGAATTAATAAGAGAATCGTATATGGAACTTCCCATCCTTGGGGTGTGTCTAGGTCATCAGTGTATAGGTGAGGCATTTGGTGGAAATATAGTTGTTGCAAATAAAATAATGCATGGAAAAACATCACTGGTGAATCATGTTAACACTTCAGTATTTAAAGGCTTAAAGGATCCATATCATGTTATGAGATACCACAGTTTAGTAGTTGACTATAATGACTTTCCTGAAGAATTAGAGGTTACTGGATGGACATTTGACCAAGATAAAAAGGTAATAATGTCCCTAGAACACAAAGTGTATCCAGTAGTGGGGATTCAATTTCATCCTGAGTCAATTTTTACCGAACAGGGATCACGATTAATCCAAAATTTTTTAGAACAAATAAATGGATAATATCTCAAAGATTCTTAGCGCAAATTCAAAAGATGCAGAAATAAAGTTTCTTTTTAACCACCTATTAAGTGATGATATTACTCTAGAAGAGCAAATTCGAATCCTTGAAATCATAAATCACAACGGTATTAATAAAAGATATTTATCTTTGATGGCTGCTGTTGTGCTTGAAAGATCTTCAAAGTTAAATATTGAAAGTACAGATTTTATTGATACTTGTGGGACGGGTGGATCAAAAAAAAATATTTTCAACTGCTCAACGCTTTCTGCGTTTGTAGTTGCCTCTTGTGGGCTAAAAGTTCTTAAGCATGGTAATAAAGCAAGCACTGGCAAAGCAGGAAGTGCTGATTTCCTAGAGCGAGCTGGAGTAAATCTCAATGCTAGTCAGGAAGTTTTGAAAAAAGCATATGAAGCTCTTGGTATTGCATTTTTATTTGCGCCTCTTTTTCATAGTTCCCTACGATTTGTTGCAAATGCTCGAAAAGCAATAAAAGAAAAAACAATTTTCAATGTTTTAGGTCCTCTTGTTCATCCTGCTGCACCACAATATCAAGTTGTAGGTTCATCTGACATTGATATCTGTAGAGACATGATTGAGGTACTACTAGAAAAGAAAGTATCTCGTGCAATGGTGGTTTGTGCTTTTGATAGTATTGACGAAATTACGGTCACAGGCCCATCACAGATATATGAACTCAAAAATAAAAAAATTACTGAATGGGTATTTGAACCAAAGGATTATGGCTTTAGTACTTCGGTTCTTGAAGAAATTCAGACAAATTCTATTGAAGAAGCTCATCTTTTTGGATTAGAGGTCCTGAATGGTAAAAGAGGTGCAGGGCTTGATATGGTTGCAATTAATGCTGGTGCAGCTTTGTATATCGGAGCAAAGGTAAAAAGTCTGAGCGAGGGTATTGAGCATGCAAAAAGGGAAATTTTGTCTGGTAGAGCATTACTAAAATTAAACACTTACGCACAATATACTAAAAGTTAAAGCAGAAATAAAAAAATCAAGCCCTTCTGCTGGAGTGATAGTTGAAAACTATGATCCAAAAATGATTATGGAGAAATATCAAAATAGAGGCTTTAGAAATATTTCAGTTCTAACTGAAGATAAATATTTTCAAGGCTCAAATCATGATCTACAGTTGATTAAACAAAATTTTGACGTTGCCACATTGCAAAAAGATTTTATTATTGATGAGTGGCAAATTTATCAAGCTAAAGCATACGGTGCTGATTGTATATTATTGATTTCAGAAATACTTTCAGATAGAGAAATTAAACAATTTATTGGGATCGCAGCCTCACTTGATATGGATGTTCTGCTTGAATTTCATCAAGTAACCGAACTCTCAAAAATATTAAATTCCAATTTAAATATCATTGGTATAAATAATAGAAATTTGAGCACTCTGGAGACAAACCCATTTCATGCATTAGAAATCCGAGATATGTTCATTAATGAGTTCAGAGATCACGATATTGTTGCAGAATCAGGAATATCTAGTACATTAATAATTGATAAGTATCTGTCTAATGGAATTACTAAGTTTTTGATTGGAGAAAGTTTATTAAGAGAAAGTTTTTAAAAACCCTAATTTTTCTGACTGGTTATATGTTTTCGCAACCGGAGCTCTATTTTATTGAACCAATAAATAACAGTGTTTTATCTAAAAATGTGGTAATTAAATTTGGACTGAAAGGCTTTGGGGTTGCTCCTGCAGGTTACAATGCTGTTAATACTGGGCATCATCATTTGCTAGTAAATGTTGATCTCCCTAAAGATCTAACGCTACCAATTCCTGCTGATGATAATCACCTTCATTTCGGTCTGGGGCAAACTGAAGCTGTTATTGAACTTCCGCCAGGAACACATTCTTTGAGATTGCTATTAGGCAACTATTTACATATCCCTCATTCAGAGCCTATTTATTCTGAGGAGATATTTATAACTGTTGAATAACTCTAATAGCCACCAATGCCACCAGTCTCTTCATCTTGAAAATGAGATTTTGGTTTAAATATGGTTACGTCTGATTCTGGATTTGAAGCGCCATGATAACCTTGATCATTTGACATATAAAAAGTGATACCAGGATACTCTAAGAAAGTATGTTCATGATCATCGTCTTCTTGCGATGCGAGAGTTACGTTGAATGTATATCCTGATGCACCTGTATATGGTCCTGTACTTACTGTGCCTTTTACTTGTAAGTTTGAGGTTTCACCTGTTACATCAATATCGTTGATATTAAATTCGTTTACAATCTGAATTGATCCATTTGTATACATACCTGAATGCACCCCACAATGAGGGTACAAGGTTGATGGCGTACTACTGCCTACAGTTAAGGTAAAAGTAGATTGATCCCAACCTTCATCAGAGCCAATGTTGTTTGAACCAGCTGTATCATTCTGAACAGTAGAGATTTCGAACGGATGATTAGTGAAAACGCTGTTAGAAGATGGATTGAAAATAATCTTATCACCGACTCTTGCGTAGATTACCATTGACGTTGAATCAGCATTTACACCATCCACAGTATAGTTGCTAGCACCGTTTGCTGAAACCTCATAAGTAGTCTCATCAAGGTAATCCTCAATACTCACAAAACTAGGTGGGGGCCCAGCCATAATTTTAAAATAAGCTCTATCTAGATAATCTTGAATTAAGGATTCATTTGTTGGATCACTTACAATTGAATGCAGAGCAGGAATTAAATTTTCTGGAACTTCAGATCCCGCCAACATATTCCAAAACTCTCCCCCTAAATCAGTAGCAGCCAAGCTGCCTTGAGGCACAAATGTGACTTCTTGAAGAGAGGACGAAAGAATTGCTACAATTCCTCTTTGTTGCTCGGCAGACCATGCTGTCACCCCATCTCTGTCAATGAGGTCATTCATCAGTGTAACCATACTCTCAGTATCGCCAAGACTTTTCTCAGATGAATCACTTCTTTGACTCAACACATATGCCAGAGATTTATAAACCATTTCTTTTGTTACGCCATTCTCCGCGAGCACATCAGAAAGAGCGAGCACTGTAATAGCTATTTGCCATGATACTTTGCCCACATGTTGTTCAACACTTGTACTTAATCCAGAATGATCATCAAAACGGATCATAAAGTTTTGATCGATATCAAGACTTGTCTTAAATTGAGAAAATTCAAGACTAAATTCAGAATTATAAAAATGATACAAAGTCGTGACTGGTGAAACCATGAGACTACCCGCAGTTGTTATTGGATCAAGGACAAAATACATATCCGCAGGTAAATCATAAGTATTAAAACTCTCTCTCCCCCCTATCGAAACTAAGTAAGCATCTGTTATATCATTTGATTCAATACTAAATGAGCCAGTCTCGTTTGTTACGACAGAACTCTCACTACTGTCTAAGGTATAATTTTTGTTTTCATCTAAAAATATTTCTGAATTAGTTAATTTTCCAATTTGAGCAACTGTTCCATCATAAGATGTTGATGGGGCAGGTGTAGGAGCGGGTGTTGGCTCTGGTGTAGGTTCTGGTGTAGGAGCTGGGGTCGGAGCTGGGGGCGGAGCTGGTGTTGGGGGTGGTACTGGTGTGTAAGGGTCTGCGCCACCACCGCCGCCGCCTCCACATGCAGTGATCAAAGCTATTAAACTGAAAGAAACTAATGCCTTAAATTTTTTCACAATTTTAATTTAAGTATATTATGGATTTAAACAAGCTTTTTATTTTTACGAAGAGGATCTTCACAAGGATGTCACATTAAGATTTTCTATTTTTACTTTTATCTGTTTCATCGCGATGTTTTTTTAAATACCGCATGAAGGGCGTACCACCAGTTCCTCTAACAACAGAACCACCAGTTCCAAATAATGTATTTTTAGTGTTTTGTTTATGAATATAATCTGAGGCATATTGCAAATGTTGAGATCTAAAAGCAGATATTTCTGAAAGACATAAATCAAAGACTTCCTGTAAATCTTGATTCTTTTCAATAAATTCTGACAATTTGCTGTTGGATTCAACATAGTCAATAAATTTACGATGTTCAGGGGGCATATAATTTTTCATTTCATCAAGATAATCTCGAAGCTCATCTCTTTCATGTTTTACATTAAAAAGTGCGTCAAGGGTTGGTATTATTGAACTCTGTGCACCAGTTTCCCCTCTGAATAATTGTGGCACATCATCAAAACAGTTTTCATAGATTAGGCCATTAGGAAGAGCTGGATTATTTTTCCAGCCAAAAATGTATGGTCTAACTCGATGATAATAAATATAAGGATCACACTTATCCGGCATTTTTCTGAAAATAAAATTAACCTCTTGCAATGACTCAAGTATCTTAACAAGTTCTTTTTTAATATTTTCCGGTTGAGAATCGTCCAAAAGTAAGTGCACTATTCTGTGGGTCGAGCTGATAGCACCTCTTGCAGCATATTCAATACAAATATGTATTGTTACAAACCAATCTTCATCAATGCCTCCTAAGAAATTATAGTTAAGTGCTACGTTATCTAAAGAAATATCCTTATTGGGATCAATCTTATGCCAGTTATCCAAACAATAACTCGCATAACTCAGCACTGGTGGTCTCCCAAGATTGTTTGAGACTTTAACCCACAATTCTGAAAGAGGAGAGGGAAGTTTTGTATTTGGAGTTTTATCACCCCAAATGTATGCATGCGCTAAAAAAGATAACTGAACATTTAGGCACTTTAATTCTCGCTGTGAGAGTTCTCGTATATCAAGAGAATCAAAGTTTAGATTTTTTACCTTTAAACGAATTTGATTTGTTAGAAGCAGTTTAGGTAAAGCACTCGTGATTTCATGCAGGTAATTTAAAGATTTATCATTAGTATTCAATAATTTTAAGGGGTTCTTATCTGGGAGAAAGCCATTAATAAAAGGTTCTTCAGACATAGTTAAATTTTACTACATTAATATGCACTCAACACACTTGTTTTTCTGTAAACTCAACATATAATTGTAAATGAGAATCATTCTCATAACGAAAATAAGAATCATTTCACCTAAACATGGTATCAATATGCACTATTTAACAGCAACATCGACATTTGAAGTTTCATGCCATATTGATTGCCATCTCTACACAAATTTCTACGAGGATAAAAAATGTGTAAATTATTAAAATTAAAAAATCTTATTGTTTTATTTTTTCTGATTGTATTGTCAGCAAATTTATATACTCAAGAAGACGAAGATGTTGAAGAACTTGTCATTAAAGGTAATGTACTTCAATCTGATCAAGTTACAGCTCTTAAAACACCTGTAGCTGTAATTGATGTACCGCAAACAGTAAGTATATTTACTGATGAAGATATTAAAAAACAGGGCTTTAGACAAATAGGTGATATTGTTCGCTATACACCTGGAGTAAACACTTCACAGGGCGAAGGTCATAGAGACGCAGTAGTCTTCAGGGGTGTGCGATCGACAGCTGATTTCTTTTTGGATGGTTTAAGGGATGACGTTCAGTACTACAGATCTCTTTATAATGTAGAACAAGTTGAAGTCCTTAAGGGCCCAAACGCATTACTTTTTGGGCGTGGTGGTACAGGTGGAATAATCAATAGAGTCACTAAAAAGCCTGAGATTGGCAATGATTTTCGTTCAGTTGACCTTGGAACTGACACGTTTGGTGCATTCGATCTAACTGCGGATTTGAACATTCAAACTAGTGACAATTCTGCAATTAGAATTAATTTACATTCTGATTCACTTGCAAACCACAGAGATTTCTATGATGGCGAGAGGTTTGGCATTAATCCTACATTAAGAGTAAAACTTGATGACGTTACTACTTTAGATCTTTCATATGAGTACATGGATCATGAAAGATTCATTGATAGAGGCATACCAACGCTTAATGGAGTACCTGACGAATCATTAGTTGATGTAGTTTTTGGAACTGAAGATGTAAACACAACCACTCTTGAAGCTAGCGTAATCAGGGGTAATTTAGAAAGGGTGTTTTCTGAAAACTCTAAAGGCATATTGTCAGTACAATCAAGTTCTTTTGAAAAGTTTTACCAAAATTATTATGCCGCTGGTTATGACGGAACAGTTGTCACAATTGATGGTTACAGTGATCCAACAGAGCGAGAAAATTTTATGGTTTCTGGAACCTTGGTGAATGAATTTGAAACTGATTTTCTTGGCGGTATGGCGAAGCATACATTATTGTTAGGTGCTGAATTTATTGAAACAGATAATGAAAACTTTAGGTACAATACTTTTTGGTCCTCCTCTGCAGATGATCAGGAAGGTTTTCTTGTATCTAGGCCTATGGACTTTTCTGTAAATGCAGATGGTGTTGCAACTTCAAATGATTTTACTGCAGACTTAAGCAACATGACTGAGTCAGCAATTACGGTAAGTTCTTTTTTCATTCAAGATCAAATATCTCTGACAGATAACCTTAAACTTATGCTTGGTGTTCGAGCTGATAGTTTTGATATTACTGTATATGACATTGATGATGACCTATCTACTTCAAGACTTGACGATGAATTATCACCAAGAGCTGGTTTAATTCTTAAACCACAGGAAAACATTTCCCTATATTATAGTTATAGTGAAAGTTTTCTCCCAAGATCTGGCGAACAATTTAAAAAGTTATCTGAAAGTAATTCAAGACTAGATCCAGATGTTTTTGAAAACAATGAATTTGGACTAAAGTGGAGCCTTTCACCTAACTTAAGCTTAACTGCAAGTATGTTCAGTAGTGAACAAGTTCAGGCTGTAAGGGACAGTGATACTGGTGAAACATCAGAAATTGTTGGGCTACAAGTAGATGGTACTGAAATTGAACTGAAAGGTCAGGTGTCTGATAACTTGAGTCTTATTGCTGGTTTCACAAGTCTTGATGGTGAAACAAGCTCTGGCGGAGAACCAAGAGAGGTTCCAGACCATATGCTGTCATTGTTTGCTTTATATGAAGTGAATGAAAAATTTGGTGTTGGTTTTGGGTTTACCCAACAGGGTGAATCAAATATCGGTAACAACAATCCTGATCGTGTTCTCCCTGAGTACACGAGGATTGACGCATCAGCATACTATAACTTCTCTGATGATCTTAATATTAGATTAAACATTGAGAATTTTGGAGATGAAGTTTATTTTCCACATTCGCATAGCTCTCACCAGGCTACGGTAGGTGAGCCATTTAATGCTAGGGTCTCCATTACAAGAAGATTTTAATAAAATATGAGATACGGCAGGTCAGATTTTCAGTTGATTATCATCTCCACCCTTGCAAAATGATAATTGAATTAAAAATCATGGCTTGCCTAAACTTATATATCTAGCCCTATGGTGTGAACATTAAGTTCATCTTGTCTTTTTCTTAAATAAATTCACATCACCACCCCCTTAGGGGGGTGTTTTTTTTATATAATGTCGCTATGAAGCCGACATATCCTCCTTTTATAGTCTTAGGTTTAATACTGTTACAGCTTTTGCTTCTTTACCTAATACCACTGTATATGAACTTTACGCTATTAATAGGTTTGGTTCTTTTATTGGCATCAGTTTCAATCATTGCTTATTCTTTTAAAGAATTAAATAAATTTGAAACTACCTATATACCTGATGGTGAGCCTGTAAAACTTGTTACTTCAGGTCCATTTAAATATTCTAGACATCCAATTTATGGGGGTATGGCAGGTATCTTATTTGCTGTAGCATTGCTTATGCAGTCACTTTCTGCAATCTTAGTACCCTTTTTATTTATCCTTTTGATTAACAATACATGGATTCCTCATGAAGAATCAAAACTTGAAGAAACTTTTGGGAAAGACTGGAAATCATATTCAGACAAAACAAAGCGTTGGCTATTCTTTAATTAGTCTGCTAACGACTTCGGACCAATTTTTATAAAGATTTTCATTTATTTTAGAATTATGTGGATTAATCTCTTCAAAGGTTTGTTCTTTCAAATTGCTCAGTCCAATGAGTTTTTTCCCAATTGCAGCCATTAATGCTGCTCCCAAGGCTGTGCACTCTTTATTTTCAGGAACTTTAACAACAATATTTAAGAGATTAGTTAAGTTCGTGACAAACGTCTTATTTTCAACCATACCTCCATCAACTTTAAGTTCATTTATTTTTAAATTAACATTTTCAAAAGCACTTAGAATATCTTTAGTTTGATAAATGATTGAATTAAACGCAGCTGTTATTAAATCTGCTCTGGTGGTATCTCTCGTAATATTATGAAAGCTTGCTCGAATTTTTGAATTCCAATATGGCGCACCTAGACCATTGAATGCTGGAATGAATAATACCTCATTTGAATCACCAGTATCTTTGAGATATATCTCTGAATCACTGCTTTTAGAGAAAAACTGCAAATTATCTCGAAGCCATTGCACAATTGTGCCAGCTGAATAGATGCTTCCCTCTAAAGCATAATATATCTTGTCACCAACATTGAATGCAACAGTAGTAAGCAAGCCATCTTGCGATATCTTTACAGTTTCACCAATATTGCACATTAAAAAACAACCAGTTCCATAAGTACTTTTTGATGATCCAACGGATAGACAACCCTGACCAAACATAGCTGATTGTTGATCACCGAGTACCCCATTAATTGTGATGTTGTTTAGTAACGGTGCTGTTCCAAATTCATGATCGCATTTATGAACACTGGGCAAAAGTTTACGAGGTATATTAAATAATTTTAAAAGATCCTCATCCCAATCAAGATTATTGATATTGAACAACATAGTTCTAGAGGCATTTGTAAAGTCAGTTTTGTGAATCATTCCTTTTGATAAATGAAACATCAGAAAACTATCAACTGTTCCAAAACAAAGTTGACCAGCCTCTGCACGTAATTGCGCATCTTTCACATTATCAAGAATCCATCTTATTTTTGTAGCAGAAAAATATGGATCGAGCACTAATCCTGTTTTTGATTGGATCATTGATTCATGATCTTTGTAATTCGAGCAGATGTCAGTAGTTCTACGATCCTGCCACACAATTGCATTATAGATTGGCTTACCAGTTTCCTTGTCCCAAATAAGGGTTGTTTCCCGTTGGTTGGTGATACCACAAGCAACTACACCATTTAAATCAATTTTTGACAATGTATGCACGACGCTGTTGATAATTTCATTTGGATTTATTTCAACCCATCCATTTTTTGGATAAATCAGAGGGTATTCTTTTTGTGCAACTTGTTGAATTTTACCTTTTAAGTCAAATATTATTGATCTTGAACTTGTAGTACCTTGGTCAATTGTTAAAATTTTAGATGTCATGAATTGTAAGACTAACATTTTGCTTGTAATTATTTCAGCAATTTTTTTATCTTCCTGTGTATCAATGCAGGAAAGTGACGAGAATGATTTTTCAAGCAAGCGTAAAGAAAAAATTGCAGAACTCAATGAAATCTGTGACTTTGTCACGATTGATTACGTTCAGGGTCAGGAAGTTTATTACTGCCAAAAAAACGGCTCAAGGGTTAGATCAAACAAATCATCAGAACAACAGCTTGTGATAGAAGGAGACTCTGAAGAAGTCAATGAAAAAGAAAATATCGAAGCTCCAACTGATGCCTAAGTTTACAGTTTATTCAAAAAAAAATTGTTCATTTTGTGATCGCGCTGTGGCATTGCTTGAGCGTGAAAACCTAGCTTATGTCGTCAAAAAAGTAGATGAAGACCTAAACTATTTTCATGAAATGAAGCAAAAGGCTCCAAATATGCTCACTATGCCAGTTATCATTAAAGACGACATGCTTATTGGTGGCTATAAGGAACTTATTGCACACTTAAATGAATAATTTCATCTTTTATGATACTGAGACCACTGGTTTAGAAGAGCGTGATTTTATTCAAATCATTCAGATTGGCTCCATTTATACAAATTCAGACTTAAAGACAATTGATGAGATAGATCTTTTATGCAGACCATTGCCCTGGACTTTGGTTACACCTAAAGCACTACTTGTAAATAAAAAGATAGAAATCTTTGATGCTCAGCTTACACACTATGTCTTTATGAAAAAGATAAGAGATACTTGGATGAAATGGACTCAAAAACCAGCTGTATTTGTAACATATAACGGTATGTTTTTTGATGAGGAATTAATAAGACGGCAATTTTTTTGGAATCTTATGGATCCATATATGACAAATACAGATGGAAATACAAGATTAGATCTTTTGCCGAAGCTTGCACCCATTTATACTTTCTACAGAGATCAATTTTTTTTTCCAACGGTAAATGGCAAGGTTTCATTCAAATTAGAAGCTTTTGCAAAAGCATTGAATATTGAGACAGCTAATGCTCATGATGCTTTAACAGATTGCATTTTTTTAAAAGAACTTCTTAAATCAATTAAAGATAAGCTCCCAAACTACTTCATTGATATGATGGAGAAACTTCAAAAAAACGAACAGGCAGAACGACTCTCCACTGAAATTAATATTTTTACCACTCGTACAGGAAAATATTTTCCATTCTTATTATTAGATCATGAAAATCTTAATTCCAATAAAAGATATATCTATAATTTAAATTTTGATCCTATAGTTCTTCTAAATCATTCTCTAAACGAACTTAAACAGTGTTTACTTGACAAAGATACAAATCCATTAAAAAAAATTAATATCTCTCATACTCAACCGGTTATTAAGCTTTCTACATTGGAGGCAGATAACATAGATCTTGAAATTGACAGATTAGAACTTGAGAAAAGGAAAAATTTTATTGAACAAAATCCAGAATTAATTGAAAGAATTCTTGCAATTACATCTACTGATGCAGAGAAAAGCTATGATCATGATTATCCAGAACAAATGATTTACTCTATGGGCTTTCCAGATCAATACACTAAAGATATTTTTAAAAAGTTTCATGAATGTGAGAATGCAAAGGACTGTATGGAACTAATTAATAGAATTGACAATAAGGTCTACAGTGAATTTGCCTCAAGAATATGTGCACAACGCTATCCTAACGATGTTCCAGAAGTTGTTTTAAGAAATTGTAAAAATTTAATATCACAAAGATTTAACGAAGAGGGGCCTTGGCCAAAAGCAAAAACATATTTAGCTGAGTCAAAAAAACTCCTAGAGTCTGCAACTGATTCAAATGAGCGGAAACTAATTGGAACTGTTATCAATTCCATTGAATCAAACCTATCGTAAATAAATTTTTCCATTATAATTGTGCAAACAAAAGGTAACCTTGATTAAAATTTTCTTTGTATATTTACTAAGCACAACACTAATGGCCTCTATTGCTATTGATGGTGATGTTGCTGAAGATGAATGGAAGGGTGCTGTTGAGTACGAACTGTTATATGAGATTGAGCCAAGCTATAACGGTCCAGCTGAACATAAAACTATAGCGTTAGTAAAGCACGACTCAGAATATATTTATTTTGCGTTTAAAGCCTTTGGTAATAAAGAATATATTCGTGCATCCATAAGATCTAGAGATGGTATTGCTTGGTCTAACGATAATGTTGTTGTGGCTATAGATACATATGGCGATGGGAGATATTTTATTGGTTTTTCATCAAATCCACTTGGAAGCATTTGGGACTTTAAAAGAGAGGCTTATGGAGAGCCAGATAGTTCATATAACGTAGAATTTGAAGGTTATGGTCAACTTACAGATTATGGTTACTCAGTTGAGTTGAAAGTACCATATACATCACTAATATTTCCTGAGACAAATCCGCAAAAATGGAAATTGATGTTTTATCGTAAGCTTTACAACAAGGGCATTGAGACAAAATATTTAAGCAACAAAGATATTGAAGGTGCAGGTTGCAGAATCTGCCAATCAGAAATATTTTATAGTCTTAATAATGTTGTTAAAAAGCAAAAGAAACGTTTGATACCAACTATTACAGCGAATTCATTTTCTCAAAGAAATGCAGCTGGTGAAATGATTACAGATAGCCCATCAGCAGAACTTTCACTGGGTGGTTACTATGAAATTGGAAATAATAACCTTGAATTCACTTTAAATCCAGATTTTTCGCAGGTAGAAGCAGATGAAAGCCAAGTTGATGTAAATTCAACCACTGCTCTACGATTTCAAGAAAGACGAATATTCTTTAATGAAGGAAGAGATTTTCTTGGTTCTGATTTATCAACTATATACACAAGAGCTATAAATGATCCGACTTATGCACTGAAATTTTTCAATAGAGGAGAAAAACATAGTTACTATTTTCTCGATGCTGAAGATGATCAAACAGTTTTAATAGTTCCTGGAAATCAACGATCATACTCAGCTATCTTGGGCAAAAGTCATGCAAATATTTTTAGCTATAAATATAATCTCGATAGAGGACAAGGCTTATCATTTCAAGCTACTAATAGAAATTATGATGAAGGTGGCTATGGACGGCTTTACTCAGCTTCAGGTGGTTTTATCATTGATGACAAATATGGTACTTCTTTTGAAGTAGTTCATAGTGATACTGAGGAACCAGTAAGTGATTTGATATCAACAAATAATCAAGCTAAAAATTATACTTATAATCTTGATGGAGAGAGTTTTACTGGAAGTGCTGCACATTTTGCTCTATATAGAAGTACAGAAAATTGGTTCACAACGTTTTCCCATAAAAATAAGTCCCCTGGCTATAGAAGTGATTTAGGTTTTACCACTGAAAATAATTGGAAAAGAAATAATTTATCACATACATATAGATATAGATCGACAGGATTTTTGAGATCTGGTTCTGCATCAGTTTCGACAGGCATCCTTACTAATTTTGATGGAAATATTTTAGATCAAGAATTCGAAATTAAATTCAATGCAGATTTTTCAAATCAAATTTCTGTCGACATAAATGCAGAGACTACAACTAAGGCAAGATTTGAGGGTTATTCATTTACAGATATACAAACACAAAGATATGGAATCAGATACAATCCGTCTCAAACATTTTTTCTGAGATTTTCTTACGACACAGGGGATGGTATTGCAAGAAACGTGTCAGTACCAGAATTAGGAAATAGAGTTAATTATTCTTTTAGGGGATATTATCAATTTACCGATAATTTCAGAATTAATTTTAACTATCGATACAATGAACTCAAAAACAAACTGACTTCTGAAGATTATTTTTCAGGATATATTTCTTCATTGCGAGGCACATATCAATTTAATAGAGACTCATTTTTAAGGGTACGACATGAATACAATGATTTTAATGACAATGCCTTTACTCAAGTTCTATTTCAGTGGCAACCAAATTCAGCAACAATATTCTATTTGGGTGGTACCATAAATAGAGAGGATATAGATGGTACATGGGAAACTGAGGGTTCTCAGATTTATATGAAATTTCAATATCTCCTGAATTATGATTAAAATTAAGACATGTCTAGTCTAGTTAAAGATATTTCAAATGCAAAAAATAAATTGGATTCAATAGAATCATCCCTAAGTTTAAATCAACTTAACTCTAATGAGAGACATATCTTTAGATCAATAATTGCTCATTGCAATGAACACAAACATTGTTCAATTTTAACAGCTGTTTCAATTTCACAAAGATCAAGATCAATGGTTTACACTACGATAAAAAAACTTTGCAAAAAAGGCGTCTTGAAGATTATAAATTCAACAGACGATAAAAGGTCGTACTATTTATACCCTACAATATAATTATGAGCATCATTCAAACAAAAACACTTTTTAAAGAATTTAAAATGAATTCAGAAAAAAAAGGTTTATTAGGCCCTAAAAAAACCTCTTTCTTTGCTGTGAATGATTTAACTTTTTCTTTATCTCAGGGTAAAGTCCTGAGTATTTTGGGACCGAATGGTTGTGGAAAAACTACAACTTTGAGAATGATTGCTGGAATGCTAGAACCATCAAAAGGTACAGTTATTGTTGATGGTATTGATGTTCGCAGAGATAAACATAAGGTAAAGTCTCGCATAGGTTTTATGACAAACAATACTTCGTTGTATGATCGATTAACAGTACTTGAAACTGTTGAATTTTTTGCTCAATTGAATCAAATTCCTGCAGATATATATAAGCCTCGTGCAAATCAACTTTTTAAAAAACTAGATATGGAAAAATATTTAAATAAGAGAATTGCAGATTTAAGCACGGGCATGAAACAGAAAACTTCCATTGTTAGAACCTTAATTCATGATCCAAAGATACTAATACTCGATGAGCCAACAACTGGTGTTGATGTTGATGGACAATCAATCATCATGGATCTTATAAAAGATATTAAAAACTCAGGCAAAACAATTATTTTTTCTACCCACCAACTTGGTGAAGTAAAAGATATCGCTGATGAAATTATTGTAATGAAGAAAGGCTCAATAATTTTTAATGGAAAAAAACATGAATTTCAAGCTATCAATGATGATCAAAATTACAATGAAATTTTTACGGAGCTAGTAAATGAGTAAATGGCAGATACTTCTAATCAAGGAATTAAGACATCTATTCCGTGATACGAAAACAATAATACAAACTGTTGTGGTGCCAACCTTTATAACTCCATTACTCATTGGCGGTATTTTCTATTACATTGGCTCTCTTGCAGTTGAGGAGGGAAAAAAAACTTATGATCTTGGGTTTATAGGGGAAACAAATAATGCTCTTTTCACAAGTATGGAAGAATCTGAACGATTCAATTTAATTGGCTATGAATCTGTTGATGAGTTGATGAACGCAGTATCCGAAGACTCGGTTGACATTGGTGTCGACTTAAACATGGAGCTTACTTCAGTGATATCTAACAACAAAACTGCTGATATTTTAATTTTTTTTAAAGATATTGATACGTTCTCACAGGCTAAAAGCCTTATAGTGAAAAAAATTAACGACTTCAATGATCTAAAAAGAGATGAGAGGCTGGTTAACTTTGGAATTAATCCTGAAGAATTAGAGCCAATCAATTTAATTGAAGAGGACCTTACTACAGAGAGGGAATTTGCAGGTAGCATAATAGGCGCATTTGTAGCTTTAATCTTCGTAGCTTATTTAATGCAAGGTACTTCTACTCCTGCTTTAGATTTAGGCGCTGGTGAAAAAGAACGAGGCACAATGGAGACGCTGGCATCTACAAATATTTCATCAATTGATATTATAGTTGGAAAGATGCTAGCTATAACATCTTCGGCTGTAATAACAGCAACCTTTTCTTTGCTAGGTTTCGTTTTGCCTCTGATTATAATTTTTCTATTTTTTCAAAATAGTATACCGGATGGAGCTTTCACAGTGGTTTCATCTATTATTAATCCATTGGCAATTTTCGGAATTTTTCTATTAGCTATTCCGTTAAGCATTCTTATGGGTGCTTTTATGCTTGCTATATCAATTTATTCAAAATCAACAAAAGAAGCAGGATTGCTTTTAGGTAATGTCTTGCTAATTTTCATCGTTCCTGTATATGTACCATTAATAAATCCAGGAATGGAACTTGACTTTATAGGATCTTTAATACCTTGTTTTAACCTTGCACTTCACACCAATGCCTTAATTGCAGGAAATGTTAATTGGCTTTTATTTGGCACTTCATTCTTATCAACAGTAATTTATTGCCTTATAGCTGTGTATATCACATACATAATGTTTGATGATGAAAGGATAATTTTTCGATCTTAATGAAAGTATTAGAGACTCCAATTTCACCCTTTCAACAAAATGCCCCTGTAGTGTTTTGTGAAAAAACAAATCAATGCATTTTTGTTGATCCAGGCGATGAAGTAGAAAAAATAATCGCTTCAATAGAAAAATATGATCTAAAACCTATTTCAATTGTTTTAACTCATGGGCACATTGACCATGCAGGTGCTGCATTGAAACTATCTAATCTTAAGAATCTTGAGATTATTGGCCCCCATAAAGATGATAAATTTTTATTAGATTCATTGGAAACTCAAGGTCAAATATTTGGAATTCAAAGTAAATGCTTTGAGCCAAAACGATGGCTAGAGGAGGGGGATCTTATTCAATTGGGTAATGATGTACTAGAGGTCTACCACTGCCCAGGGCATACGCCCGGCCACATCATTCTAGTAAGTCATAAGTCTAAAATTATAATAGCTGGAGATGTAATATTTAAGGGCTCTATTGGAAGAACTGATTTCCCAAGAGGAGACCATAAACAACTTATAGAATCAATTAAATATAAAGTTCTTTCTTGCAATGATGATTATTGTATTTATTCAGGTCATGGTCCTGTTACATCAGTAGGTTTAGAAAGAAAGACAAATCCTTTTCTAGTTGATGCTTAACAAAGTATCACAAAGAATTATGGAAAGGGTACTTGAATTATCTCAAAATAATCTTGATGAAAATAAAGTCCCCATTGCTGCTGTTATTTTTGATCCTCAAGCAAAAAAAATTATTTCTGAAGCAAAAAATACAGACGATCCTCTTGGTCATGCAGAGATGCATGCCATCAGGAAAGCAACAAAAAAACTCAAACAAGATCGATTAAATGGACTAGATATATACGTCACAATAGAACCTTGTCCAATGTGTGCGTATGCTATATCTAAAGTAAATCTTACAAAGGTGTATTTTGGTTGTGAAGATCAAAAGGGAGGTGGTATTTTCAATGGTGTAAAAGTTTATAGTAATTCTAATATTTGGAAACCTGAAGTTATTTCACATGTATATGAAAGTGAATCCAGAAACTTAATTCAACAATTTTTTAAAAATAAAAGAAAAAATAAAGCTTTATAATGATTATATGTACGATTTAGTTCTTAAGAATGGGACTGTTTTTTTACCAGAGGGAAGATCTAAAGTTAATTTGGGCATAACTGATGGAAAAATTTTAGGCATTGGTAGTTTTGTTGATGGTAATGAAGTTATTGATTGTCAAAATTTGTTTATTTTTCCAGGATTGATTGATACACAGTGTCATTTTAGAGAGCCCGGTGGCGAACATAAAGAAACACTTGAAACTGGAACAAAATCAGCTGCCTTAGGTGGAGTTACAGGTATTTTTGAAATGCCAAACACCAATCCATTAACGACAACACCTGAGGCTGTTAAATTTAAGATCAATAAAGCTGTAGAAACCTCTTATGTAGATTTTGCCTTTTATTTTGGTGGTACATTTGAAAATTCACAAATGCTTTCAGAGTGGGAAAACCTTGATGGTATTTGTGGCATAAAGGTCTTTATGGGCTCAAGTACTGGTAATCTCCTTTCTGCAACTGATGAAGAAATAGATGCCATAGTTGCAAATGGAAAAAGAATCATAGCAGTTCATGCTGAGGATGAAGCAATGATGAATGAAAACAAAGTAAAATTATTACAAGATAGTAACGACGTATCTATGCATCCAGTCTGGAGGAGCATTGAAAGTTGTCTCAATGCCACTAAGCGTATGGTAAGAATTGCAGATAAGTACCAAAGAAATGTACATATTCTTCACATAACAACAGCAGAAGAGCTTGAATTTTTAAAAAATAATAAACATGTTGCTAGCGTCGAAGCCTTAGACAAACACCTCACACTATCAGCACCAGAATGTTACGAAAGATTAGGAACTCTTGCACAACAAAACCCACCCATAAGAGACAAACGCCATCAAGATGCATTATGGAGAGCTCTGAATGAAGGGATAATTGATATTGTTGCATCAGATCACGCCCCACATACAATTGAAGAAAAAAATGCTACCTATCCAGAAACCCCTGGTGGTACTCCTGGAGTTCAAACCTTAATTCCAATTATGTTAAATCATGTCCATGAAGGAAGGTTGTCATATGAAAGATTGGTTGAATTAATGGCTTATGGACCATCTAGAATCCATAAAATTAAGAATAAATGTTTTATAAAAAAGGGCTTTAACGCAGACTTTACTGTCGTCGATCCAAAAGCAGAACATATAATTACTAATTCTGAACAAGCATCAAAATCTGGTTGGACGCCCTACGATGGAAAAAAAGTTGTAGGCTACCCAATTATGACAATTATTGGTGGCAAAAAAATTATGCAAGACGGTGAGATAATAGGTCGGTCAAATAATCCAATTGAATTCAATCTTTAGGGAACGGGATCGTGTCCAGACCCTCCCCAAGGATGGCAGCTGGAAATCCTCTTAACTGCAAGCCATGAGCCTTTGAAAGGCCCATGTTTTTTTATTGCTTCTATTGAATATTGTGAGCAGGTTGGGCTGTAGCGGCAACTTGAACCTAATAAAGGAGAAATAAGTACCTGATACAATTTGATCGGAATAATTAATACAATAGCTAGTATATTTAGGATCTTCATGACGGATTTTGATGTTTTGATACACAATCAGCAAGAAACTCTTCTACACTCATTGATATCGTTTTTTCTGAACCAAAAGATCTGATTGATACTTTGTTTTCTTCAACCTCATTAGTTCCTACTATCAAGATATGTGGTACTTTGAGTAAACTATGTTCTCGAATTTTATAACTAATTTGTTCATTTCTATTATCTAGTTTAACTCGTATATTATTTGACTTAAGCAAATTAAATAATGTAACTGCATATTCGTTTGCAGCATCAGTAATTGTTGTAATAACAACTTGTGTGGGTGCGAGCCAAAAGGGTAAATTACCACCATAGTTTTCAAGTATTATTCCTATGAATCTTTCAAAGGATCCTAAAACAGCTCTATGAAGCAATACTGGCACTGATTTATTCCCCTTTTCATTTACATAAGTAGAATTAAATCTGCCTGGTAAATTAAAGTCCGCTTGAAGTGTCCCACATTGCCAGTCTCTTCCAATAGCATCAGTTAATACAAAATCCAATTTTGGTCCGTAGAACGCTCCACCACCTTCATCAATTTGATATTTTAAATCTAATTTTTCAATTGCATCTTGCAATGCTTTTTCAGATTTATCCCATATTTCATTTGAACCCATTCGTTTGTCAGGGCGAGTTGATAATTTGATTACAAAATCTGTAAAACCTAAATCTTCATAAACTTTTGATAATAGTTGGATAAAATTTTTTGTTTCACTTTCAATCTGATCTTCAGTACAGAATATATGTCCATCATCTTGGGTAAAGCTTCTAACTCGCATTAAACCATGCATTGTACCTGATGGTTCATACCTATGTAGGGAACCAAACTCAGTAAATCTTACTGGGAGATCTTTATAAGACTTAAGGCCATAGTTATAGACTTGTACATGGCACGGGCAATTCATTGGTTTAAGAGCATTCACCCTTTTCTCATTAGCATGTTCTTCGTCTATTTCTGTAATATACATATTTTCCCTATATTTATCCCAATGACCAGATTTTTCCCATAATTTTCTGTCCAATACTTCCGGTGTTCTTATCTCTTCATATCCACTATTTGTCTGCATTTTTCGCATGTAGTTTTGTAATTCATTGTAGATTATCCATCCTGCTGGATGCCAGAAAACCATACCAGGTGCATCATCTTGAAAATGGAATAAGTTCATTTCTTTACCAAGTTTTCTATGATCTCTTACTTCTGCTTCTTTAAGCTGTTGAAGGTATTTATTAAGCTCTTTTTTTGTGTTCCAAGCTGTACCATAGATTCTGGTAAGCATCGGTTGTGATGCATCTCCTCTCCAATATGCCCCCGATACATGAGTTAATTTAAATTCACCAATCATTTTTAGGGAAGGTAGATGTGGGCCTTTGCATAAATCTATAAAACCAGTTTCTTCTTGCTTGTATATTTGAAAATTATCCTCTTGATCGGAGCTTTCAATGATTTCAGCCTTAAAGGGTTCATCTATTTCATTAAATAAGTTAATTGCATCTTTTTTAGAGAATAATAATTTAGTAATTACGGATTGTGATTGAATGATATTACGCATTTCTTTTTCAACTTTATCTAAATCTTCAATAGAAAACGTGTTTTTGAAAGAGAAATCATAATAAAACCCATTATCAATTGTTGGTCCGATGGCAAGCTTAGAGTCTGGATATAAGTTTTTTACAGCCAGTGCAAGAACTTGAGCAGTTAAAGTATGCCTCATTATTTCAATACCCTCATTACTATTGATTGTAATTAAGGAAACTACAGAGTTGTTATCAAGTGGATCTAGTAAGTCTTTTTGTATGCCATCTGACGTGTACGCTATAGCTGCTTTAGCTAATCCACTACCAATGCTTTTAGCTAAATCCAAGCCAGTTGAATCGGGAGGTAATTGTTTTTCAGTATTATCAGGTAATTTAACTACAATATTTCCCATTCTGTTTTTCCATTTTTATCTTTAATTGAAACATTCATTTTATTTAATTCATCTCTAATTTTATCTGCAGTTTGATAATCACCATTCTCTCTTGCTTTTAGCCGCAATTTTATTAGTTGATTTATTTTATCCTGATCTTCTTTCGAAAGTGATAAATCTTGTTTAGAACCCTCAAAAATATATCTAAATGTACTAATTTCTTGATTAATATCAAATTTTTTTGGATTTGTGATAAGTGATTGCATGATTGCCAATGCCTTTGGCGTATTTAAATCATCGAGTATTGCTTTACCAATATTTGAACCAGGAAAAAACTTACTCTTTGTAGTATGGGATGAAGTGAATCTTGATATTTTTCTTGCTACTGATGCAGCTTGTTTCAATAAATTAAGAGACCATGGAATTGGTTGTCTGTAATGTGTGCTTAGCAGGGCTAATCTGATTTCGTTCCCCTTAAACTCTTTTAGTAAATCGTCTATATAGACTACATTTCCTAAGGATTTTGACATCTTTTCATTAGCTAGATTTAAAAAGCCATTATGAACCCAATATTTAGCAAAACATGTGGGATCTGAACTGTTATGGAAACCACAAGTCTGTGCAATTTCATTATCATGATGTGGAAATTTTAAGTCATTTCCACCACCATGAATATCAAAAGGCACACCCAATACTGACTCTGACATAACTGAACATTCAAGATGCCATCCAGGTCTACCATATCCCCAAGGTGATTCCCATCCAGGCTCGTTTGCTAGTGAGGGTTTCCATAAAGTAAAATCGTTTGGATTTTTTTTGTAATCTTCTATTTTTACACGTGCACCTGAATCTTGTTCTTCTATACATCTACCTGAAAGACAGCCATAATTAGAAAACTTGTTTACTTCAAATAGAACATTTCCACTAATTTCGTAGGCGCTATTGTTTTTTAATAAAGTCTGGATATAGTCAATCATCTCATCGACGTAATCTGTTGCAAATGGTTGTAAATCTGGTTTTGAAATGCCTAATATATCCGCATCATTCATAAATTTTTTGTAATATTTTTGCGTTAATTCGTTTATTGAACACGACTGTTTAGACGCTTCTTTTATGATTTTATCGTCTATATCAGTTATATTTGAAACAAAAGTTACCTTGGGGTAAATTCCTTTTAATGTCTTTGAAAGTAGATCTGCTACTAATGCAGCTCTATAGTTTCCTATATGTAACTCGTTATATACAGTTGGACCACAAAAGTATATTCGTATATCTTCTTTATTGATTGGAATAAATTCTGCTTTTTTGGTTGTTAATGTGTTGAAAATACTAAACATTATTCAAAGTAAGCTGCTGTGTTTGCATTATGTTCTGAAACTTCCACTGATACTACTTTAATTTCATGTTGATTGGAAAGATGTTGTTTAATAAATCCAAATGTCATTTCAGCAAAATATTCGCAACTAATTTTAGGAATAATATTCACTTGCGCTAAATCTTTTTCATCAAGTGTTCGCAGAAATTCTAAATCTGGATCGTTTTCATCAATTAACAATTTGTGATCAAAATTCTTGGTTAGCCATTTTTTTAAAAAGCCAAAGTCTCCAAAATCATATACCCAATTGTTGTCATCTAAATTTATTGCTTCTAGTGTAATTTTAAAACCTAAACTATAGCCATGGAGGTATTTACAGTTTGTTTTAGCATTCCATTGTCTAAAAGCACAAGAATAACCCTTATCATGCCCAAATGTTTTAGTTGTTTGATATTTTTTCATAAAGTTTTAGTAAAATCTTCTCAAATGGTAAACCATTAATAGTCTCAACACTTCCATCTACACTATCAAAAAGAGCATATCCGTTTGATTCAAATTTATATGATCCACATGATTCTAATGGATCGTCAAGTTCAATATAGTTTTTAATCTCAGTATTTGTCAGTTTTTTCATTTTCATATTTGTAATTGTCTTTAAAGATAGAATTACATTTTCATCCTTGTGGACATGATAACCACCAATAAGCTGATGTGTTTTTCCTGCCAATAGCTTTAAATTTTCCTCAGCTTTACTTTTAGTAAGAGGTTTTTCTAAAATTTTATTATTAATTAGGCATATTTGATCACACCCAAGAATGTAATTAGATGGGAATTTTTTAATTATGCTTAAGGCTTTTTGTTTCGCAAGATACTGTGGTAAGTCTTCAAACGAACCAAGATAATTTTTTTTAAGTGTCTGCTCATCTACATTAGGTCTGCAAAAAGTACACTTAACACCTGAATAATTGTTTGCTATTGCTCTTCTAATTTTCGATGAAGATGCTAATACTACTTCAAGTTCGGACAATTTTTATTTATTTAGGGCAACTAGATTTAAAAATTCAGATCTAGTTGTTTCTTTGTCTCTAAATATACCTTTCATACAGCTTGTGACTGTAGATGAATTCATTTTGTGCACACCTCTTGTAGTCATGCATTGATGTGCGGCATCAACAATTACAGCAACTCCTCTTGGTTTTAAAACTTTTTCGATACTTTGTCCTATTTGAGCAGTCATTGTTTCTTGCGTTTGTAATCTCTTAGCATAAACATCTACGAGCCGTGCTAATTTACTAATACCCACAACTCTTTTGTCAGGTATATAACCAATATGCGCTTTACCAATAATTGGCACCATGTGGTGTTCACAATGGGATTCAACACGAATGTCTTTAACTATAACCATTTCATCATAGCCTTCGACTTCTTCAAATGTTTTTTCTAGGATATCTTCAGGATCCATCTCATATCCTGAAAAGAATTCATTGTAAGCTTTTAAGACCCTTTTTGGAGTTTCAACTAAGCCCTCTCTTGTTGGATCATCACCTGCCCATTCGATTAGGGTTTTAACAGCTTCAAGAACTTGTTCCTCAGAAGGTTTACTCATTTTTGGCCTATTATAACGTTTGTTTAGTTAATTACACCCTAAGTGGTATCGATTTTAACACTTTCAAGTACCGCTCCTGTTTCACTCTTAATTGAAATAATTGTTTCCTTCGGGGCTATTTCTACAACACCATAATTATTTTCAGGATAAGTCTCACCATATAGCAGAGGATCTGTCTCATACTGCTTAAATTTACTTAAGTTCATAGATGACGCAGTGAGCTCAATAATATTTTCTTTTATATAGATTCCGGCTCTGTGTCTATCACCAGATACTACAAGAACTTTAGATTCTAAATTATGCAGTAAGTCAAGAAGCCTTTGTCGTTCATGTGGAAAATTTGACCATTTCTCAAAACGATGTTGTGTAGCAAGTAATTGAATGGATGTAGCTATTATGAGCATGTCATAATTACCTTTTAATGTTTTTTCTAACCATTGCCATTGATCTTTACCTAAAATAGTTGCTTCAGGATTATTGTTGGGCAAGTAAGCATCATTATTCCCTTTTATTAAATTACTTCGAAAATACCTTGTATCTAGACCAACAAGGAGTATTTTCTTATCAGCTTTTGTTATGGTTTTTTTAAAATAAATGCCAGATCTTTTTCTTCTGGAATCATTTGCAGGGATATTCCAAAAATCATTGAAAAGCACTTGTGCATCTTTTTTTAAAGGATAATCTCCACCTCCATCATTGAGCCCATAATCATGATCGTCCCAGATAGCAAAAATTTCTTTATTAAATAGCCAATTTGGCAGATTTTTTTCAAGCGTACCATAAGAAATTGCCATCTTCTCTAATTTTCCATTGAGCGCATCGCCATAAACATTATCTCCTAAGAAAAAAAATGCGTCGATTTGTTCATTTTTTATGGGTTTCCATGCTCTAACAAGATAATTTTGTTCAATGCATGAACCGAACGCAATTTTATAGGGTTTTACTTCATTAAACCCTAATAAAAAGTTACTCCCGAATGTAAAGAAAACTAACGTTATAGATATTACATTTCTCATCTTAAGGTCATAAAACAAGTTTTAAGTATAATTGAATGAAGGTAGTTTAAAAGTTAAAATCCTAATAATCTGCGAGTGTAGCACAGTTGGTAGTGCGCAACCTTGCCAAGGTTGAGGTCACGGGTTCGAACCCCGTCACTCGCTCCATTTATTTCGATTTTTTATACAAATATCCCTTTTATTTATGTAAAATTTATTTAGGAGTTACTATGAAATTTTTGTCTTATATTTTAATTCTACTGACATTTATTGCTTTTCCTCACAAAGCTGCCAAAGGTGATTTGGAGGGAGCATGGGTATTAGTTGAGACTTCTTGGAATGGTGAATTTTTTGAAGTTCCATCTCCGTTACCAGTAAAACTTTACGCTGATGGAAATGTAATTTATACATACTATGAAGATGGAAAGTTAGGTGTTGGTCATGGTGAATACATTATGGATAAAGGGTTGGTTAATGAAACAATTACCAATCATTCAAATATAGATTTAATTGGCCAATCTTTTAGTTACGAGCCAAATTTTATGGGTGATAAGAAATCTTTTATTCAAACTGTTGATTTTAATGGTAACGAGCTTTTTGAAAGATGGAAGAAGACATCTTGTAACATTGAAAGATGTTATCTTTTGTCAAGCAAACCTAATTAATGACGCCAATTTATACGATTTTTACGATTTGTCTGCTTTTTATTTGCTCTAATATTAAAGAGCATGTAAGTAGCAGGCACTAACAATAACAATACAATTATAAGAAATATTTCCATTATCTAGATCTTAGTTTTGCCAAGAGCCTCAAAATTTCGAGATACAACCAAATTAATGTCACCATTAATGAAAATGCACCATACCACTCTAAGTACTTAGGTGCCCCTTTTTCAGCACCTTGTTCAATGTAATCAAAATCTAAGACAAGATTCAGAGCGGCAATACATACTACCAACAAAGAAAAACCTATCCCAAAAAAACCATTATCATGAATAAAGCCAATGGATGTGCCAAAGAACATCATTATAAAATTGATCAAGTAGAGCGCAAAAATTGCAAAAGTACCAGCAAATACCATTAACATAAAATTACGATCTGGTTTGATTAACCCAGTTTTATATGCAAATAGCAGCCCAAAAAGTGTCGCAAAAGTTAAGGTAACTGCTTGTATTGTTATACCGCTAAATTGCGATTCATAAAGCGCCGATATACCTCCCAAAGCAAATCCTTTTGCTAAAGCATACAATGGTGCTGTATATGCTGCCCAAGTCCTCTTAAAAATCGTAACTAATGCGAATATCAGGCCTACTATACTGCCACCAATCATATAAGGTGTTATGTTTTGTCCATTAAAATACTGTATCCATGTAAATACAGCAGTAGACATTAGCAACAACATGCTTATTCCGACCTTATTGACTGTGCCTTGCAATGTCATTTTTGGCATAGAAATATCAATAATTTTTTCTGAAAATGTTTTTTCTGAAAACATTGGATTACCAGAACGGCCAAAAGTACTTAATGCTTGTCTTGAGTTCATAACTTAATTATAAGGTTATCTAAAATATATTAAACTTTTATTGTGGTCACAATTAACGATATAAAAAAATCTTATGAAAGAATTTCAGGCTTTATTGTAAATACTCCAATTATTACATCTAATAGGTTAAACGAATTGTTTAGTGCAAACTTATTTTTTAAAGATGAAACAAAACAACTGACCGGTTCATTCAAAATACGTGGAGCACTATCTGCAATCTCAAAATTAGCTGATAAAAATATTGAAGGGGTAATAGCATATTCTTCAGGTAATCATGCTCAAGGTGTATCTAAAGCAGCACAATTATTCAAAATGAAATCCATTATTGTTATGCCTGATGATGCTCCTAAAACGAAATTAGAAAATACAAAAAATAATGGCGGGGAAATAGTATTGTATAAAAGACATATTCAAAGCAGAGAAGAAATTGCGCAAAAGATATCAATTGATACTGGCCTTCCCTTAATCAAACCATTTGACAACAAAGATGTTATAGCGGGGCAGGGTACTTTTGGTTTAGAAGTTTGTAACTATTTTTTAGATAATAATAAAAGTCTTGATGTGGTCCTTTCATGTACATCTGGAGGGGGTTTAGTTGCAGGCACTAGCATAGCTGTAAAACATTTTTTTCATTCCGCAAGTATCTTTCCCGTTGAACCTGAAAACTGTAACGACACTCAAATTTCTTTAGAAAAAAGAACACGGACTAGAAAAAGAATACAAAAAAGAACAATCTGTGATGCGCTTGAGGTGGAGATTCCAGGTGAAATAACATTCCCTATCAATCTAGTTAACTGTAATGAAGGTTTAATAGTAAATGATTTAGAGGTAATAAAAGCTATGAAGATCCTATATGAGGAATTCAATATTATTGCTGAGCCCAGTGGTTGTGTTGCATTTGCAAGCATATTAAATGGTTCAATTAAAACTAATGGTAAGAATATTTTAGTGACAATCTCAGGTGGTAATATAGACTCTGAAAAATTTAATTTTTATATTAATCAATAGCTATAAACACTAATCTTATAAATAATATTATGCAAATGAATATGACTATTATTACACCAAGCGAATAGGTGATTTGCATTACCTTGTCCTCAAGTTTTTTCATTGAAAGATTGATAATTGAACAGTTTTTTCTGCTTGTTTAAATTTATTATAGTTAGTTACAGTAATACCTTTTTCATTAAGATATTTTCTAAGTAACGGGCCACTACCATGAATAATAACAACCTCTTTGGCTTCAGTTTCCTCAATAGTTTTAATTAAATCATTCCAGTCTGCATGGTCAGAAAGAACAAAACCCATATCGCAATCACGACAATTATTAAGTGCCCAGCCACTACACATCGCTGTTTTGTTAGGAATTAAATGTTTTATGTGCTTAGACTTTTTTGCACCTGGGGGTATAACAATAAGACCAGGTAAGAATGATTTAATCTTTGAAATAGTTTTTGTTTCTAAGTTACTAATGCCATGCTTCTTATATATTTTATTTATAGTTCTGATAGCTTGATGAGCGTAAATAGGAATGTTATACGCTTCTTTAATTGTTTTTATAAGTCGTTGTGCCTTTCCAAGGGAATAACAATAGATGATTGAGTTAATTTTATTTTTATAATTGTGCTCATACCATTTATAAATCTTTTCTATCTCATCACTAAAAGAAGGCCATATGTATTTAGGATTAGCAAATGTAGCTTCACTCACAAAAATATCGCACTTTTGAACGTCAAAGCTGGGACAGGTAGGATCAAAAGCCCTCTTGTAATCTCCAGTAATCACAGCTGTCTTTTTATTAAACTGAATTTTAATTTGTGCAGAGCCTAAAACATGTCCAGCTGAATGAAAGCTAACAGTAGTTTTACCCAATCGCAATGACTGATTATATTTAGTTTCCTTTATAGACAAATTTTGATCAATTCTTGATCTCATTATTGATGCAGTTTCTGGAGTGCAAATATAATTTTTCATACCCGCTCTTGCATGATCTGCGTGTGCATGTGTTATTACAGCTGTATCACAAGGATTTAATGGGTCAATGTAGAAATTTCCAGGTTCGCAAAAGAGACCTATATCAGTCATCTTAAGCATTTGTTTTTGACTCAATAAAATGTTCAGCTTTACTAAAAATCGCCTCTTTTCTATCAACATCCATTTTGTTAAGTGCTCTGATCATTAACGATAATCTTGGATTACTTTCAAAAAATTTTCTGTTCCTTTCAATAAAACTCCAATATAGACCATCAACAATTTCACACCAAGGTCCTTTTTTAAAATCTGACATTCTTAGTATATAGCTTGAGCCACAAATATAGGGCTTAGTTGCAAATATTCCACCATCAGCAAATGTACCCATACCATAAACATTTGGAACCATTACCCATTCTGATGAATCAACAAACATTTCCATAAACCAGCGGTAAATTTCCTGAGGCTTTATCCGAGACATATTCATTATGTTAGATAAGACCATTAAGCGATTTATATGGTGGGTGTAACCATATTTATGCGCACCTTTTATAGCATCATCCAAAGGGTCAATTCCTGTGGTGCCCTCGTACCAATCAGTAGTCAGTTTTCTATCATGATTCCAATAATTTTCTGTTTCCATGCGATCACTAAAGTTCTGATATATGCCTCTAATGAATTCGCGCCAGCCAATAATTTGTCTTATTATTCCCTCTAAACTATTGATAGGAATTGAATTATTTTCAGCATAATTGATTAATTTTTCCACAACTATGTCTGGTGTGAGTATTCCAAGATTTAATACCATGCTTAAGACAGAGTGATTAATAAAATGTTCTCCATTTTTGATTGCATCTTCGTAAGGACCAAAATCATTAAATCTCACTTCCATAAAAGTGTTAAGCCACAACATTGCTTCATCATAATTAGTAGGATAAATAAAATTTATTTCACCAGGATGGTCAGAAAAATATTCGTTAATAATTTTAGTTATTTCAGTGTCGTTTTTTTTATCATTTAGAGGAAGTTCAGGTATTTTATATCCTTTAGGTAGTTTTTTTCTATTATCTTCATCAAAACTCCATTTCCCACCAACTGGCTTTTCATTGTTGATTAATATCTCAAACTTTTTTCGATTTTTTTTATAATAATTTGCTTGGAGTATAAATTTTTTTTCTCCAATAAAATCCTTAAATGAGACTCTATCATCCAAAAACATTGGTGATTCAATAACTTCAACAGCTAAACCCTGATTATTCACTAGGGTCTTAAATTTGTCTTCAAATGGTTTATCTTCAATTTCAAAGATTTTGATCTTATCTATGTTGAATTTTTCAATGTTTTGAGAGAGTTTAACTAAATAATCTTCTTTAAAGTTGGTTTTTGCGTCAAGGTATATTACATCGAAACCCTCTTTAATAAGATTATCTCTATAATCACGCATTGCAGAGAAAAAAAGAGCAATTTTAGATTTATGGTGTTTCTCATAGGTGCAAAGACCATAGTCTTCACACATAAATATTTTATCTGCTTTGTTGAGATTTGCTTTTGCCATAGGAAATAGTTGATTTCCTAGAATTACGTGAAGTGTAGTCAATTATTCTTTATAAACTTTGCCGTCTTTCATGACAAAGACAACATTTTTCATTACTCTAGAATCGATTAAAGGGTTTCCATTTACTGCAATTATATCCGCTATCTTGCCTTCCTCTAATGAGCCAAGTTCATCATCTATTCTTAACAACTTTGCTGCTTCCATGGTAGCTGATTGAATTGCTTCCATCATGGGCATACCGTATTCTTCCATATATACAAATTCTTTCCAGTTAGTGCCATGAGCTTGAACACCGACATCAGTTCCAAAAGCAATTTTTACTCCTCTTTTGTACGCTTTTCCAAAAGTTCCACCGATTTGAGGTCCAACAGCAGCTGCTTTTGGTCTGATTATATCTGGAAAAAAACCATCTATTAGTGATTTATCAGCAACAAATTCTCCAGCAGAGATTGTAGGAACTAAATACGTTCCATTTTCAATCATTAAAGACATAGCTTCATCATCCATGTATGTTCCATGTTCAATTGAATCAACACCTGCACGTATTGCTCTTTTCATGCCTTCGGCTCCATGTGCGTGTACAGCAACCCAAAAACCATAATCATTTGCTGCTTGTACAACTGCATTAGCTTCTTCTTGTGTAAATTGTGGGTTATCACCAGATTTTGCCAGACTCAATACACCGCCTGTAACTGTAATTTTTATTCCATCCGCACCATCTTTATATCTTTGTCTTACTGCAGCAAATACCTCGTAAGGACCATTAACAACACCGCTTTCAGGTTCTGGATATATATAATCACCAAATGCTTTGCCGTTTGTATGATCTGCATGTCCTCCTGTTGTTGCAAGACTTTTTCCAGATGTAAATATCCTTGGACCTATCGCATGGCCATCTCTTATTGCATCTCTAAGCGAAATAGCTATAAATCCACTATCACCAACCTGTCGTACAGTAGTAAAACCACCATCTAATGTTAATTCTGCATGTTGTACTGCTCTGATAGCACTATATTCTTTTTCTTCTTTTACCGGTGCATCAGCCTTGGAAACATATTCTTGACCAAAATGTACATGCATATCCATTAACCCGGGCATAACAGTATAATTCCTAAGGTCGTAGTAGGTGTAACCTTGTTGAGGAATAAATCCTTTTTGAATTGACTCTATTCTGCCATCTTCATTAATGACGATTGATGCATTTTCTAACAATTTGTCATTAACACCATCAATATATTTTGAGGCATGAATGAGTATGTTTGCTTTTGTAAAAAAGGATACAAAAAGAATGATTATTAATAGTGTTCTCATAAAGGTTGCTTATTATTTATAATTAAATCATGTATACAAAATTTAGTCAGTTTTTTTTAATAATTTTTCTTTTTGGCTGTGGAAATGACAATATACCAAATACGGAAGTAATTTCTATTAACGATGCATTTTTCTTTCAAAAAGATACTTATTTTTTTACCTTGATAAATTGTGACTCCAAAGAAAATATTTTGGATTTTAGAAAAAGCGATGATGGAAAGACCTTTTTATACATTGGTAAAGAAGATAAATCTGAAATCTTTCGAGAGAACTGTTCTACTAGTAGCTATTCCATTAATCAGATAACTACAAATGACCTTTTGGATAATACAGATATTTATTTAGATATTTCAATGTGCACGAAAAATATAGATGCAGATGATAAAGAGGATTTTAAAATATATTTAAATTTTATAGATTTAAACAATATTTTAGTTTTTAGCGCAATTTCCCAATTAGACGATAATAAATACTTATGGGTTAATATTTGGCCTTCTAAGTTAGAACGGTTAAATTCTTTAGATAAGTTAATAAAAAGTCCAAATGCTCGATCAATATCTGAGTCATTAAAAAAATATGGTACTTGCGATTCACCTGATTTAATAAATTTTACATATGAAATTGCATAACTATAATTATGTTTTGTGCGACTGTGGTGTTAATGGCTAGCACAAAAGCCTTCCAAGCTTTTGGTATGGGTTCGAATCCCATCAGTCGCTCCATTTAGTTTATAATGTAAATATGTATAACTTCCAAAAACAAAATTCTACTCAAACCTTACAAGAGGGTCTAGAAGAGTTTTATTCAATAAATACAGAATTTAGAGAATTATCAGAAAAAACAGATAATCCTAACGCAAAAATTTTTAAAGAACATGATTACACACATGTTCTTTTTGGGTTAGGTACATCTATTGAGGAAGAATCATTATTGGATTCGTTTGTAATTTGGGGAACTAAATTTAATGTAAAACAAGTTTTTAATTTTTATAAAGACCCAGAATATAGTGCTGTGATATCGAAAATCATATCTAAATATGGTGGTTGGTGGAGTATTGCAAAGATATATTTATCTTTGTTGCCTCTAAAATTTAAGATTTTTTTAAGATGCATGAAAATGAAAAAACGATGGAATTATCACGATATTCCTCAAGATGTCCTTAATACCTCATTAAAAGACTTAAGGTCTGAATACAATATTGATATCTTGCATTATAAAGAAGTGCCTGTAGGGCGCTATCTAGCAGATAACAACTAAAAAAGGGCATATTTCTATGCCCTATATCGAGTGAGGATGTCGATTACCTTTTAGACATATATAGTTTAGATAAGTTCAATCTTTTTCAAGATGAATTGTGCGTGTTGGAAAAGCAAAATCGGATCCGTTTTTCTGCACAATTTTCATTATTTCAAGAATAAGCTCTTCACGAGCTACACAGAAATCTTGCCATTTTGTAGATTTAGTAAAACAATTTATAAGCATATCTATGCTTGAATCATTAAAATTTGTAACTCTTATAGTCGAACGAATTTCATTTGAATTCACAAGGTTTTTATTTTTTTCTATGTATGATTCTATGTCTTTTCTGATCTTCATGATTGTATCCGGAGATGTGCTGTAAATTAGACCAACATGAAATCTTATCCTTCTGTATGGCATTGCTGAAAAATTTATTATTTCTGAGTCGCTCAATACAGAATTAGGCACATAGACTGGTGCTTTATCAAAACGTCTTATAAGGGTTGATCTAAAGTCAATTTTTTCAACTTCTCCCTCAGCAACTCCCTCAATGTTAATCCAATCGCCTTGTTTAAATCTTTTTTCACCAATAATCAAGAGTCCACCGATGAGGTTTTTAAAGAAATTTTGTGCTCCAAGAGCAAGAGCGACGGAAAAAAGACCTAGTCCTGCTATTATTGAGGCTGCATCTACTCCCCAGAGTTCAAGTACACTTACTATACCTAATAAGTACGATACAAATTTAAAAGCTCTAAATATCCATGCTCTTAGAGTGAATGAAAGAAAATTATATTTATCTCCAATAAAATCTCTTAGCGGGTCTGCTGCGCTTGCAACAGACCAAAAAATTGCAATGTAAAAGTAACTTTTAATCAGTAGATCGGCATAATTTGCATAAGTTGAAGATAGTGGCAGACTTAGAACACTTGCATATAGACCAATACCTAAAGGAATTAGGGTAAGTGGTTTTTTAAGTGCTTTTATAACTTCATCGTCATATTTTGATTCACTTGCCGAGGCAAACTTCATTAGCGAATTAAAAATCAAAGTTCTTGTAATAATTATTGCAATGACAGTACCAACGAGAATAATTAAGATATCAAGGAAATAAGTTTGTTCAAATATATTCATTACTTACTTATTCCTGCAGCCATATAATCTTTAGATCTAGGATCGCTCACACCAATGATAATATCATCTTCAATCATTATAGATGATGTAATTCCGTTACTATAGTCATAATTAGCTGGCCTTAAGTACATAACAAAGCCCATTTTTTCTAATTCAGCTATTAACTTATCATCCATATATTCATACATTAGAACTGGAGGATTCCACTGATGATGATATCTGTTTGCATAAACTGCATCTTTAGCCGACATAGCAAACTCATAGTAATTTAATATTATATGTAATACTGCAGTGATAATTCTTGATCCTCCTTGCGCGCCAGTGATGATGAATGGTCTTTCGTCTTTAAGAACAATCGTAGGAGTCATTGAACTCAATGGTCTTTTTAAAGGCTCAATCTTATTAGCTTGATTACCTAAAAGTTGAAAATAGTTTTCAACTCCTGGTGATGATGAAAAATCATCCATCTCATTATTCATGAGTATTCCGGTTCCATCGATAACTATACCTGAGCCGAATGCTGTATTTAATGTTGTAGTGTTGCTTACAGCGTTTCCATATTGATCGACTACTGAAAAATGAGTTGTATTTTCTTTAAATTTAAAACTTTCTGGAATAAATGATTCTTTTGTAGATGTTTTAATAAAATTAACCCTAGACAATAAATCCCTAGCTTTCTGTTTGCTTAAAAACTCCTCAAATGGAACATCATAAAAATCAGAATCACCAATATATATTGATCTAAGAGAATAGGCTATCTGCATAATTTCACTGATTTTGAGTATATTCAATGAACTTTGTGGATCTTTATCTAATTCAACCTCCTCGAGCATATTTAACATTAACGCCAACATCAATCCTCCCGATGATGCTGGTGCCATAGTTATAATATCCAATTTTTTATATTTAAATCTTATTGGCTCACGCATTTTAGCTTCATACAGACTAAGATCATTTTTAGTAATTAACCCATTATTCTTCTTCATGTCTGACTCAATAAGCTCAGCAACTTTACCTTTATAAAAACCATCTTTTCCAAATTCTGCTATTTGTTCTAGTGTATCTGCTAGGTCACTTTGTATAAGTCTATCGCCTGCACGAAGTGTCATACCATGCTTAAAAAATATTTTTTTTGTTGCTTCATTTTTAGACAATTTTTCAATGTTATTTTCTAAGGCATGTTCCAAGGTTTCAGTAACTAAGAAACCATTTTTAGCAAGCTCTATTGCTGGTTGTATTAGTTCTTGCCATTTAAGACTGCCAAATTTTTGATGCGCTAAAAAAAGGCCAGCTACTGAACCTGGTGTTCCTGAACTAAGATATGATTCAAGTGATAAATCTTGATTATACTTACCATCTATAAGAAACATATTCTCTGTTGCACCAAGAGGAGCCTGCTCTCGATAATCAATAGTGTAATTAATGTTATTGCTATGTATAACCATAAATCCACCACCACCTAAATTTCCAGCTTGAGGCAGCACAACTGCAAGTGCAAACGATATTGCAACAGTAGCATCAATAGCATTTCCACCTTCTCTAAGAATGTTGTTTCCAACTTCTGTTGCTAGAAAATGCCTTGTCACAACCATGGTGTCCTTAGCCTCAACAACTTTACCCCTTTGAATTGTTTCACTGGATACAGAAGCAAACAGTAAAGCGTATAAAAATATAATTCTAATAATCATAAGATGCTAAATTTTTCTGAATTATGAGACCATTTAACTTCGTTAAGCCTATTAAACCTAAATACATTATCGGGTTCAAGTACTTTCATTTTTTCAATATCTAAGCCTGAGAACTTTGCATAATCACTTAAGGTTTTGACGTTTCCTAAGCCAAAGGGAGAGGGCATTTTTTTGTCTACAATTTTTTGCAATCTTTCTCTGCCAATGGTTTTTAAATCAAACCAGTTTGTTGGCCTATCAATATTTTCTGATTCATCCCAATGAAATGGCCGTTTAACAACATTATTGGGGTTGACATAATAGTGAAATAAAGGGGTATCCGGAGTATGGAATATTGAGTAACCATTTGTATATAGTCTCCATGCTATTGAATCTTCTTCACCATCAAAGTATAAATACGGATCATACGGGACCTCATTCACAATATCACCAGATGAAAATAAGCATCCACCAGCAATTAGAAATCCCTTTTTAATTAAGCTATCGCCAGATGGAATCCCTTTTTTCATTGAAAAACATCCATCTTTAAAAACATTATTTTCATCAATTACCATGACATGAGTGCTCTTATCGTCATACTGATATTTTGTAAACGTATTATTTTCTATATCATCAATTTCAAAATTTCTTGGATAGTTGCTAATAATAGGTTTGTAAAATTTTTTTGCTATTTTTTCATAATAATTAATAAAATATTCATCCCATCCCGGTTCGAAAATAGTATGAGAATCAACTTGGAAAAAATATTTTTCTCCCATGTAAAGTGATTGCGCAAGAGATCGAGCCCATGCACATCCTCTTGCGTAAGAATAATCTAAAAATAAATATCTAATTTGTGGAGCAAAATTAAATTGTTCAGTATTTAGCTTTTCATTGTTCTGATCAACTACTGCAAAAATTAAATTATCTTTATCAGAAGCATTTTCGTATGCAGATGTAAGTGTATTTGTTAAAAGTGGATCTCTGTAAGAGGATATTGACAAAAAAATTGACATTAATGTTTAGTGATAGTTCCTGTATTTAGTATTCTATCAATTTCAAAGCCACTTTTTATAGATAATTCTTTAACATAATTTTCAGGATTAGTTTGAAAAATAAATTCTGGATTCTCTTTAACTAAAACCCAGTTATTATTTTTTATTTCATTATCAAGTTGACCAGCATCCCATCCACAATAACCAAGTGCAAATTTATAGTAGCCACTGAATCGACCATTAGCGATTTGGGTTATTAGGTCAAGGCTTGAAGATAAATTTAATCCATCTTTGTTAATAAGTGATTCCTGAAGGTTATTGTCATTATGAATTACAAATAATTTATTAATATCAACAGGGCCACCATCAAGAACCATTTTCTCATTTGGCTTTGTTTTAATTTTCATTGATTCAAATATTTTTGTTTCTTGTATATTTATTTCTTTGTTCAACACTATACCCAAAGCACCATTTTGGTTATGTTCAAAAAGATATATCAGCGAATTGTAAAAAAAATCCTGAGAATTTTTTTCTTGAAAGTATAAGAAATAGTTTGCGAAGAAGTTTTGTTCTTGCATAAAGATAGTTTAAAGTTTTCTTAAACTTTTGGAACCATCGACAATGGAAAATAAAACTACAACTTTAAATGACCTTATCACTGTATTTGATGAGCTGAAAAAGATTAACCCACTATTAGCGATTAATGAGAGAGAAATTAATGGTAGTACTTTCAACGTGTTTACTAACGCACCCAAAACATTTAGAGAGCTATACGATACAGTTACATTGCTTATGGGAGACTTCCCCTTTGTTAATGAAAATGGGAATCAGCTTAACTTCTTAGAGATTATTCAAAAATCAAAAAATCTAGCCAATTATTTGAGCAGGAAAGGAATTACAAAAAATGATTCTGTTGGTATATGTATGCAAAATTGTACAGAGTGGATAATAGCTTACATAGGAATTACTGCTCATGGGGCAAAATGTGTCCCATTTAATTCTTGGTGGACAAAGGATGAACTTTCATATGGTATACCTCACAGTGAAGTAAAGTTGGTTTTTACCGATAACAAAAGATTTGAGATAATCAAAGATTTTAAGGTTGATATTGTTCTAAATGGTAAATCTTTTAACGAGACCATAGAACAGCACTATGATACTTGGCCTGAAGAAAATGCGAGTGATGAAGACTATGCTGTACTTTTATATACATCTGGTAGCACTGGCATGCCTAAAGGAGTAATGCTCTCACATCTTTCAATTATTAATGCTCTACTTGGTTTTGTGAGCTATGGTGAAATCTTTAAAAAGATCACAGGTGACAACTTATTGGAAGCTGAAAATGCAAGTGTTATTGTTAATGTTCCATTATTTCATGTAACTGGTTTAGTAACACAGTTCTTACTCTCTATGCTTGCTAAAAGAAATCTTTTCCTAATTCATAAATGGGATCCATTAGAAGCATTAAAACTGATTGATAAATTTAAAGTTACAAATATTTCCGGTGTTCCTACACAATCATGGGAACTGTTAAATCATCCAGATGTTGATAATTATGACTTGTCTTCACTTATTGATATTGGTGCTGGAGGTGCAGCAAGACCAAAAGGGCAAGTAGAAAGTTTAATGCAAAAATTTAATACACCTTTGACTTTTGCATGGGGCATGACTGAAACATGTGCTTTAGGAGCGATACATAGAGGTGATGATTATCTAAAAAGACCATCAAGTTGTGGACTACCATTGCCATACATAACAGAATTGGGAGTAATCGATGATAACTGGAATTTTCTAGAACCCTTGGAAACAGGAGAAATAGTCTATAAATCGCCAACCAATTTTATTGGATATTTAAAAAATACAGAGGAAACGAATAAAACACTCAAGAACGGCTGGCTTAGAACAGGAGATTTAGGTTATATAGATAATGATGGCTACTTATTCATTTCAGATAGAAAAAAAGCGCTAATCATAAGGGGTGGTGAAAATATATCTACATTAGAAGTTGAGAATGCTCTTGATAACATCCAAGGTGTATTGGAATCTTGTGTATGTGGTGTCAATGATGAACGGCTTGGTGAAATTGTTGGAGCAATGATATATACAGCAATTGATCTTTCAGAGGATTCCATAAAAGACGCCCTCAGAGAACAGCTTGCTCGATATAAAATACCAGATATAATTAAGTTTACTGATACACCGTTACCAAGAATTGCCTCAGAAAAAATAGATAGAGTAGGAATCAAAAAGAGTCTTTCATCATGAATGATTTTGGTATAAATTAACATCGTGACTTCAAAGATATTAATAGTAGAAGACGAACCTGATATAAGAGACACATTAAACTATAATTTCGAAAAAGAGGGTTTTAAGGTACTGTCGTCTCCTGATGGAAAGTCTGCTCTTAAACTTCTAGAAAATAATAAACCCGATATTGTAATACTTGATCTAATGCTCCCTGATATGTCAGGACTAGATCTTTGTAAATACCTAAAAAATGATAAAAATTTTTTAAATACTTCCATAATTATGTTGACAGCTAAGTCTGAAGAAGTTGATAGAATTGTAGGATTTGAATTGGGCGCTGATGACTATGTAACAAAGCCCTTTAGTGTAAGAGAGTTAATTCTAAGGGTTAAGGTATTAATAAAAAAACATACCACTCCAGAGAATAAAGATAGTTCTATCTCGCTGGGTTCAATATATATGAATCTTGATGCACATGAGGTTCAAATAAACGAAAAGGATATTATTTTAACTGCTTTGGAATTTAAGCTTCTTAAACACTTACTTCAGAGAAAGGGTAGAGTTCAAACTAGAGATCAACTACTAGGTGATGTATGGGGATATAGCAGCCAGGTGACAACAAGAACAGTCGATACCCACATCAAAAGATTAAGAGAGAAATTAGGTGTTGTAGCAGATTATATTCAAACTATACGTGGCGTTGGTTATAAGTTCACTATTGCGGACTAATGGCCAACTTAATGCCGAGACTTAAAGTCTCAAGGATATTTTTACTTTCTTTAACATTCATATTCTTTATCCTTATAGTAGTTAGTACAATATTCTCAACATTTATCTACAATAATTCTAGAGATCAACTAACAGAGTTACTTTTTTTACAGGCAAAATCAATTAATAAATTAATCCCAAATTTGCCTTCAAATGATATTAATTATGATGATTTTGCAGATATGCTTGCTGTGTCTGGATCAAATAATGAAACAATGCGTATAACAATTATTGATCATGAGTGGAATGTTGTAGGTGATTCACAAATTGATACAAATGAACTATTTAATGTTGAAAAACATTCACCATCGAATCGACCTGAAATAAAAGGTGCATTAGAAAGTAATTATGGTACAGATACTAGAACTAGTGATACAACTGGTGAGGATCTAATTTACGTGGCAATTATGAGAAATAAAAATGACATAAACAATGGATTGATAAGAGTAGCATTACCCTTCAATGTTTTTACATCAGTATTTAATTTTTTTATATATCCATTTTTCATTATTTTTATTTTAGTGTTAGCATCTTCAACTTTTTTGAGCTTAAATGTTGAAAATAACCTGCGTATGCAATTATCTAAGCTGCTTAAAAATACCCAAAGGGCATTAAAAGGAAAATCACTTAAAATATCTAAACCTGAAGATACTCAAATGGAATCTCTCTCTAATGCAGTTGAAGAAATATCAGAAAGATTAAACCTTGAAATTAATCAGGTAATTGATCAAAGGGTACAGTTTGGTAACGTATTAGATAGCATAAATCAAGGAGTTATAATTTTTAGTAAAAATATGAAGGTAAGATTCGCTAATGATATTGCTTTTGAACTGTTTGGTAAACATCAGTTTTTTTTAAACGAAAAAATTAGTTCAAAAAAATTATTACCAATAAACAAGCTGTTAAAAAATGCTAAAAAAAATAATTCAGCAGAACTAGATTTTTCAATAAAAATTAATGGTTTAAAAAAATTCTTATTGCTTTCTGCAACGCAAATGAACACCACAGATGAATTCATATTAGTCATAAATGATATTACATCTATCAAAGAATTGGAGGAACGTCGAAAAAACTTAGTCACTGATATTTCTCACGAAATTAAAACACCTATATCAGTAATTAAAGCAGGGTCTGAAACACTTCAAGATGGGGCTATCAATGATCCAAAGATAGCTTCAAAATTCTTAGACTCAATGATATCCAATTCCGAAAGAATGTCAGAGATGCTGGATGATTTACTTGAATTAGAAAAAATTGAATTCGGACAGCTAACATTAAAAAATCAAAAGTTTAATGTTTATAATCAGATAAATTTACTAATAAATTCATTAAATTCAATTTCAACACAAAAAAAATTAATAATTAAAAATGATATAAACCAAAAAGTTAAGATCTATTGTGATAAACAAGTATTTATAGGTATATTTGTTAATCTTTTGGAAAATGCTATCAAATACTCAAAATTTGAAGGTGAAATTAATCTCACTAATGAAATTAACTCAAATTATATGATTATTAGAGTTCAAGATAATGGTTATGGTATTGAAAAATCTAACATAAAAAGGATATTTGATAGGTTTTTTCGTACTGGTAGAGCACGTGCACATACTAAGGGAACAGGCCTTGGATTGTCACTTGTAAAACAACTTATTAAAACAGTTGGTGGTGATATCAGAGTTGAGTCTAAAATTAATAAAGGAACCAGCTTCTTTGTAAGCATTCCTTTAAAAAGTTAAAATCTACTAATGCTTAAACCAGATCTAATAAGGTTAATAATCTTTTCCTTGCTACTAATTTTTGTGATTTTACTATATGCGAACATAGGATTATTTAATTTTACAAATGTTAATACAGATAATGAACTTCCAGAACCCAGAGAAAATATCATTTATGATAATGTGTCAGAACTTTCTACAGGTAGTGTTGAAGAAGCAAAAAAATCAAATTTAACTTTTGAATTAGTTGGAATAAGAGGAAATAATCCAGAAAGCACAATAATTATTTATTCAGATTCTAAGTACAAGCTTATTGAACAAGGTTACAATGTAACACCGCAAATAGTTTTCTCTCATATTGAGGGCTCAAGAGCTTATTTTTTTGATGGGTCAGATTATACGTATTTGGATATTATTGGTACAGATAGAGCATTTAATTCAACGAAAATAAAGAAATGAAAAATTTAATTTTAATAATTATTTTATTTATATTTAATCTTCAATCCCAAGAGCAAAATATCTTTTATAAAGATGCGGATGTTAAAGTTTTTGCTGAGGACATAGCGCTGCTAGTTGATAAAACAATAATTTTAGATCCACGAGTCAAAGGAACCATATCTGTTTATTCTGAAGACAATCTAGATACTAACTCGATTTGGGAGGTATTTATATCAACAATGGAAGTACAAGGTTACAGTGTTTTAAAGGATGGAAACATATTTAGAGTCATTCCATCACAAGAGGGTATTAAAAATTTTACTGATTCTGAGGGTTTGAAAAGTTCTATACAAACTGAGGTAATTAGAGTTAGATTCTCTAGTGCACAATCAATTGTAGATTCTATAAAGCCTCTTGTAGGTGTTCGTTCTTATATAGTTGCTTTGAATAACGACCTTGAAATTTTAATTGCTGACGATGCAGAAAATATTATCAGAATAAAAGATATAGTAAAAAATCTTGATTCAAATTTTGACACTTCAATATCGGATTTAAGGCTGAACAATCTATCATCTATTGAGGCCCTGAGATTAATCAATTCTTTGAAATCTGATCCAAGTACACGTTTTGATAAACTTGGTATTGCAACTTTTGGTGGATCTAATAAATTGATTTTCAGTGGCCCTAAAGAAGTGGTAGTTAAGGCGAAGCTCTTGATTAACCGTTTAGATCAAGATAATGCGTCTAATGAAAATATTAAAGTTATCTATCTAAATTACTCTCAAGCTGAAGATATATTGAAAATTTTAACTGATATATCTGGGTCATTTAATCAAGAACAAAATGTTGACTATAAAACTGTTATTACCGCGCATGAAGAAACAAATTCAATTATCCTTCGTTCGAACCCTCAAACACTTAAAACCTTAGCATCTGTTGTTACTCAGCTTGATATACGTAGACCGCAAGTGTATGTTGAGGCAATTATTGTTGAAATATCTGAGTCAACTGCAAAATCATTGGGTGTTGACACCGTTTATGCTGGCAGTGCTGATGATACAAAACCAATTGCTCTGACTAGATTTCCATCTTCATCATCTCCCGATCTACTATCTATAATTGGGTCACAAGATGATTCATCAGATTTATCAGTTTCAGCGGGAGCAGCATCTTCAATAATAAATTCAAGAGGTTTCATTGCCGGTGCTGGTAATTTTTTAAGTGGTGAAGACAATTTTGCTGTTTTGCTTGCTCTTTTAAGAGAAGACCAGGATTCCAACATTTTATCTACACCATCAGCTGTTATTTTAGATAACGAGGAAGCTGAATTATTAGTAGGGCAAGAAATACCAATTACTACGGGAGAATCACTCGGAGCGAATAATCTTACACCTTTTAGAACTACAGCTAGAGAGGAGATAGGGGTAAAACTTGAAGTAAAACCACAGATTAATGAGTCTGATTCTGTCGCTTTGTTTATTAGACAGGAAGTTTCAAGTATCGCTGGATCTCAATTAACTAATACAACTGATTTAATTACTAACAAAAGTATTATTGAAACTACTGTGCTAGCAGACGACGGCCAAATTATGGTTCTTGGAGGCCTTATAAACGAAGATGTTCAAGAGTCTGTTAATAAAGTCCCATTTCTTGGAGATATTCCGATATTGGGTAGATTATTTAGATCTACTGCTACATCTATTGATAAAAAAAATCTTATGATTTTTTTAAGACCTACAATATTAAGAGATGCCTTGACCACTAAAGACCTATCTGAAGAAAAGTTTAATTTAATTAGAGCAAAACAAATTCTTAATGAAGAATTTAAAAATTCTCAGAGTGATTAATTATGGAATTGCCGCTTAACTATAGTTTCTGTAAACACAATAAACTTATTCTTACAAATATTGAAACTACCAGCACTCTTCATCAATGTGGAGACGCAAATCTAAGAGTTCTGGCAAATTTACAACCATTTCTTAAATCAAAAGTAATTAAAAAAAATTATTCTCAAGATGAATTTGAAAATCTATTGACAGAACTCTATACAGACAATAAAGAAGAATATGATATGTCAGAATTTGATGATCTAAACTTAGAAGACATTGCAAATACTATATCACCATCTGACGATTTATTGGATGACGAAAATAAAGGTCCAATTATTAGGTTGATTAATGCTACGATAACGAAAGCTATAAAAGCACGTGCATCTGATATCCATTTAGAGCCATTTGAAAATAAACTTAGTATACGTTTTCGTGTTGACGGTGTTCTAAGAGAAGTTCTTCATTACCAAAATTCAATTACTCAAATGCTTATCTCCAGAATTAAGATTATGTCTAGATTAGATATATCAGAAAGAAGAGTACCGCAAGATGGTCGTATTACAATTTCCATTGGAAAAAGGAACGTAGATTTAAGAGTATCAACATTACCATCGTCATTTGGTGAACGAGTTGTATTAAGAATTTTAGAAAAAGATAAATCACAAATAACATTAGATGAACTTGGTTTTTCAGAAAATATCCGGTCTAATTTAAGAGCTTCATTAGCAAAAAATGAAGGAATTATACTTGTTACTGGTCCTACAGGCTCTGGTAAAACAACAACATTATATTCAGGATTACAAGAGATATCTGATAGAACACAAAACATTCTAACAATTGAGGATCCAGTTGAATATGCACTTGATGGAGTTGGTCAAACACAAGTTAATAATAAAACTGGATTGACATTTGCTAGAGGTTTGCGTGCAATTCTCAGACAAGACCCTGATATTGTAATGGTTGGAGAAATAAGAGATAAAGAAACAGCAGAAATTGCAATTCAATCAAGCCTAACTGGACACTTAGTTTTATCCACAGTACATACAAATAGTGCTGTAAACGCTATTACAAGACTTCGTGATATGGGGATTGAACCTTATTTATTGTCCTCAAGCATTATATTTGTTTTATCTCAAAGACTAGTTCGAAAACTTTGCCCCCATTGCAAGGCTATAGATACTGATGCCAACATATTCGCAAAAAAACATGGAATCAAACAAAACATATATAGATCCGTTGGATGTGACAAATGTGAGGGCACTGGATATAAAGGGAGATTAAGTATTGGTGAATGCATTAAATTTGATTCAAAGCTTTCTGAATTGATATATAACTCTGCTTCTGAAGCAGAATTATCAAATTACGTATACCAAACATCAAAAAAACTTTTTGAAGATGGGCTCAGGGTAATTAATGATGGAGAGACTTCTATCGCCGAACTGCTTCGTGTTAGTCAAGATTGATGACCACTTTTAGATATCAAGCTTATGATACAAATGAAAAAAAGATTTCTGGTTCCATAAATGCAGAGAACAAGTTAGAAGTTATTGAAAACTTAAAAAATCTTAATCTAGTACCGATCAAAATTGTCGAGACAAAGGTTAAAATTTCACAAATAAAAATATCTCAAGCTAATTTATCTATTTTTACAAAACAACTAGCTGCACTGTTAACGGCTGGAACAACATTAGAGAAATCATTAGAGCTGTTAATTAATCAAACCAAGAAGAATACACTTTCAACACTTTTAAATCATATTAAAGATGATGTTACAAGTGGAGTGCTTCTTAGTGAAAGTATGAAAAAATTTCCAAAGACTTTTGATAGTATATATACATCGACAGTATTTGCAGGCGAAACCTCAGCTTCATTGCCGGAGGTTTTTAATGATATTTCAAACTACATAGATAAAGAAATTAAGATAAAGAATCAAGTTACAGGCGCCTTAGTTTATCCTTTAATTTTATTCGGAGTATCAATAATTGTAATCTATGCATTACTAAGCCTTGTATTGCCACAAGTTGCTGAAGAATTTATTTCATCAAATGTGTCGTTACCTATGATTACTTCTATTCTTCTTTCTCTATCAGAAATATTTCCATATATTTTGCTAAGTACTTTTAGCATATTTGGTGCACTTTTTATCTTAATAAAGTTAAATTTTCTAAGCCACAAATTAAAGATTAAATTATCTATAGCCCTTTTAAGGTTCCCTATATTTGGACAAATCATTTTATTTAATCAAACTGCAAGATTTTGTTCTTCAATGTTCTTAATGACAAAAGCAGGTCTCAATACAATTGATAGTTTAAGTACATCGAAAGATAATTTTAAAAATATTTATCTTAAACACGAACTAACAACTATCTTAGCTCGTGTAAATTCTGGCACATCTCTAAGTAGTGCATTTCAACAATCTACAATTTTTCCTGATGTTTTTATCCAATTACTAAGTTCTGGAGATAGCGGGAGCAATATAAGTGAGATGTTTGGAAAGATAAAAGTATACTTAGACGAAGAAGTGGATACAAAAAGAAATTTTTTATTAACATTGTTGCAGCCACTTGTTATTTTAACTATGGGAGTTTTTGTTATGTTAATTGTTTTAGCCATTATGCTTCCCTTGCTACAGATGAATAATTTAGTATTTAATATATGAAAAAACTAAAAAAAGGATTCACTCTTTTAGAATTATTAATAGTAATTGTAATTATTGGATTGCTTGTTTCACTTGTATCAATAAATGTTTTACCTAGTTTAAATCAGGCTTATTTAGAGAAAACTAAAGCAGATATATCGAGAATTGAACAAGCTATTGTTATGTTTAAGATCAATGAGGGAACTTATCCATCTCAAACGCAAGGGTTAGAAAGCCTTGTCAAAGATCCAGGTGATTTAAAAAGACCTTTTATGTATCCACAAGGCGGCTATATCAATCGACTGCCTAAAGATCCATGGGGTAATGATTATTTGTATATATTTCCAGGTACGTTAAATACTTATGACATATTGTCTCTAGGTGCAGATGGTCAACCAGGAGGAGAGGGCGAGAATAAAGATATTGGAAACTTCCCCGAGTAAAGGTTTTACTTTATTGGAACTGCTTATTGTAATCAGTATTATTGCAGTTTCAGCGACCTCTTTTTTTATTTTTTCTAACACTTTAAATACGAACGATAATATTAGAGAAAAAATACAATACTATAGGGAGTTGAGTCTTCATACTGGGAATGTATATTCATTTAAGAATGACGGTGTTTATTTATCGATAGATAATAGTTTAATAAAACTTGAAGATTTTAATGCATTATTAGTTTTATCAGTAAATACAAAGGATGATCAAACACAATCTATTAACAACGAACCATTCTTATCTATATATTCAGGAATGGAAGTTAATATAAAGTCTTTCAAACTTTCAGATGGCACCACGATTACCCTTTAAAAATTTTATCAATGGATTTACCTTACTAGAGGTAATAATTTCACTTTTAATTATCACAATTACTTTTACAGCATTCTCAGATATCATAAACCAAAATCTTAAATTTCAGGAAAATAAAACTCAAAGTAATGGTTTACTAAATAATCAAATTAATGCTCTAACACTTGTTGTTTCAGAACCAAATGCCAATGACTTAGATTTAATTAGAGTATTAAACTCTCAAAACTTACAAGAACAAATTATTTCACAATATGGTACATTTCAAGAAATTGAATTAGAGGTATTCCTGAATGGAGAATCTTATAAAATTAAATACATAAAATGAATGTAAAAAGTGGGTTTAGCTTAATTGAAATTCTTGTTGCATTACTAGCTGGAGCTCTTGTTTCTTTGATGTCTTACGAATATTTTAAAGATACTTCAGCCATAAAAAATAAAATTATAGCCAAGATTGATCTAGATGCTTCACAAATGATCGCTATCAATACTCTACGCCTAGATTTAATGCAGTCAGTTTCATATCAAATGAAAGATTTGAATGGCAAATTAACAAATTCAGTTTTTATGGGAAATAGTGGTGAAAATATTATGAAATTTGTAGCCATGGCAACAAATGATCACTTGAATAAATTTTCAAATTTAAGACGAGTGATTTATAAATTAGAAAACAATAGCCTTGTCAGAACAACTACATTAGCAAACAATGAAAATTTTATCATCGATAAAAGGATATTATTGAATGATCTTTCAAATGTTGATATAACCTTCGGCAATACTTTAAATCAAAATCTCTCACAATGGCCTTCATCAAATAATACTATATTTACCTACCCAAAATTTATCTTTCTTAGGTTTGAATATAACAATCAAGAATTTGCTCTTATTCTTAGTAACTTTAGAGAATGAAAGGATACATATTAATTTCAACTCTATCGATTATTACCATTCTAAGCTTAATTGTGATTTTTATAAGCAGGAGTATCTTCCAGGATACAGTTAAAACTTCAATATTCAATAATTCTATTTATTACAGAATCCAATTGATTAATTATGAGAAATTCTTGGTTCAATCTCTTCAAAATAATTCGAATTTTTTAAGAAATCTTGACTTAGCTAAATATCAAATTCAGGAGATGATTAATGAAAAATATGAAGATATATCTGTAAATTTTATTGATATGAACACATGCTTTAATCTAAATTCAGTAACTAAACAACAGGGAACAACCCTAATAAAGAGTGAGAATGGAATTCAAAAATTTAAGACTTTACTGAACAATATTTCCTTTGATAAAAATAGAGAAAATGAATTTATAGATAGATTAGTTGATCAAATTGATACTAATAATCTGCCTGAAACCTTTGGTGCTGAGGATCTATATTATGTATCTAACGAACAATTAAACTTAACAGCAGATTCACTATTAATTACAAAGTCTCAGCTAAAAGAACTGAACTTTTTAACCTCATCTGAAGTAGATAATATATATAAAGTAACTTGTGCCCTTCCAGATACAACTATTAAATTTAATATTAACAGCCTATCTTCAGCTAATATGATTACTTTTTTGTCGATATTTCCAAATTTAACTCTTAATGATGGTGCACAAATAATTTCTAATAAACCAGAATTTGGATATCTTAATTTAGCAAACTTTATGGATGTGAATAACTTAGATGTTGTTGATTTTCAATCTGATATGATAATTTTTAAACCAGAATATCTTAAAATTATCTATAATTTCAAGCTTAATAATGATTCTTTCCATTTATTAAGTTTTATAGATCTAAAAAGAAGAGAGGATTACATAATATATAGAACAATTTCAGAATGAATATCATCTATTTCAAAGATCTTAAATTAGAGGACGTAATATTAATTTCTAAAGCAGAAATTAAAGCTACAAAGTTTAAATTTATTCAAGATAAGGCAAATACTTGTTTTGTATTTCCTAATGAAATTATTACCCATCAATACTTTCAATCGGATACTACGAATAAAGAATTAATAAAAGCAAATTTAAAAAATGATTTTGCATTTATAGATCCTGATCTTTCTAAAGAAATTGATGTCTATGAGACAAATTTAAAAAATGAATATTTATTAATTTCAAATGATAACCTCAAACTGATTAAAAATAAGCTTAAGCATACAGGAGAAAATATATCCGTTACGTCAGAATGTTTACTCTTCAAATATCTATTTGAAGATAATATTGAATTTAATCAAAGTTTTTTCATTGAAGACACTGGAACATTTGTAAAATTGCCAAGTAAATTGTCAATCTTTCTTAAAAAGAGGAAGATTAAAAAATTAACAGTTTCTGATATAAATATAACTCAAGATATTAATGATATATCGTATGAAATAAATTTAATAAATATTCAAAATATTCTTGGTGGTTTACTAAAAAAGAAGTTTATTTTAGCGCTGATAACGGTTTTTTCAATAATTAATATTATTGGATTAACGAATCTATTTCATAAATCATTTCAAATAAATAACTTAAACACGTCCGCTCAAAATCTATATTCAAATTTTTTTCCTAATGAAAGCTTTATCTCTATGCAAGCATCTGTAATTGATAGAGATATTGATTTGTTAGTACACAAACAACCTTCTGAAATAGTATTTAAAATCTTTGCTAATGTTAATGACAACATCATAATAAATTCATTGATAGTAGATTCAACTTCAAAACTCATAAAGTTGAATTGCTCATTTATTAATGACATTGAAAGAGCAAACTTTATCAATGCTTTAACAAGGGCTGGTATTAACCTAAACCAAGTTGATATTTCGATTTTAAATGATCTAGAACAATTTAAATATGAATATAAATATGAATAATAAATTTATTTTCTTTGGTGTAATCTTATTTTTACTTTTTTTGGTATCACAATATTTTCTTTTTAAAGAGATTTCTAAAAAAGATATCTCCCTTAAAAATACACTTACAGATTTTCAACTTACAAAGCAGAAATTATCTGATTTTGAATTTCAAATAAGACAAGCTGAAGAAAGACTTACTAATGATCAAATTGTATCTTATTTAAGAACCAATAATTTAACTTATGAAATTGATAGACAAATATTAATTTCGTTTAATAATAAAAACGAACTTAATAGTTTTTTAAATTTTATAAAATTAAAACCCATACAAATTAAGTATTTAGAATTATCTGTTAACGATACGTTGAAATTAGAAATTGAAATTTATTAAATATTTTATTCTATTTGTTTGTTTCATCTTAGTTGGCATATTCACAATTTTTTTTGTTTCTCCAAACTCCTTTTTTATAAATTCACTGGCAAAATCAACTGATATTTCATATGGATACAGTGAGGGCACATTGCATAAAGGATCCGTTAATGATTTTAAATTTAAAAACGTAGGATTTGATAGAGTTGAATATAAAAATACAATTTACTTTAACAGCTTAACTAGTGTAATAAGTACATTTGGATCCCATAAAGCAACTATAAAATTAAATCATAAATTAAATACTAATATGCTAAATATAAGTATTAATACAATAAGTTCAAAAATAAAATTAAACGAATTATTAAACTTGATAAGTTTAAATATTGAGAAGGGATCAATATTATATGATTTTAATAATTCAAGATGTGAATCAGCAAATGGCAATGGATATGTTTCTAACGACTTATTGGGAAGAATTAATCTTAATATTGAATGTAGGAATGGTAAATTAATTGCAATTCTTAAAAAAAATAGGATAAGTGTAGGCCAAGTAAGGTTATATGATAATTATGTAGAGACAGAAATTAGTAAATCAGTACTACCATCAAGAATGCGTAAGTTTATAAAAGACGAGTTTTTGTCCATTAGATCAAATTATTGATTTCTTTATTGCCATCCCATTGGATATGCTCCAAAAGGAACTATGAATCATATCTACACGAAGTTTTTCAGCCACACATAGATAAATTTCTGCAGCTATTGGAATAATATCAATTCTGTCAGGAGGAATTCTGAACTTTTCTGTAAGTTTTTTTTTAGATAGATTGTTATAGTTTTCGACTAGCCTTTTAAAATCTTTATATTTTGTGGTTTTGGATATAGCATTTACTTCAAAAATTGCTCTTAAATTTCCTCCCAATCCATACATAGCCTCAATGTTTTTAAATTGGTTGAGCCATGATAATTTATCATTTATTAATCTTTTGCGTTCAACTTTTGACATATTTAACAATCTTACTCCACCAAGCTTGAATGATTTAGAGAATTTATATCCATCCTGAGAAATTAAGATTTCAACACTACCACCACCAATATCTATTACTGCATAACAACGTTCATGGCTAGAGAAATTATGTAACAAATAAGCCTCATCGCTCGCTGATATTATTTCAAGTTCAATATCCTTTTCATTTAATATATTCACTATTTCTTTTTTATTTTTTGTATCTCTCATAGCTGAAGTGGCCATGTAAAAAACCTTAGAGATTTTTTTTTGTTTAAATCTTTCTTTAAATTCTATTAAGATAGAAACTAATTCATCGATAGATTTATTTGAAAGTTTGCCACGACTAAATACATCTTTTCCTAGTCTGAGTGGTTTTCTTACGTATTCAACAGGTTTTAAATAGTTATTGTTCCTAAAAATTTTATATTTAACTGCATTTGAGCCAACATCTACTATTGCGATACTCATCAATCTGAAAATGGTGCTAGAATTTTAAATTGCTCATAGCTTAGATTGTCAAAATAAATCCCCTCTATGTAGCATGAATAGTTTCCAAGATCTTCACCCCATTTTGGAGGTTCTAAAGTTTTTTTACGTTCATAATCAAAACTATTTAATAAATAACGTAGAGCACTTAGACGAGCAATCATCTTGTTATTAGCATTTACAACTACCCATGGGGCAATTTTTGTTGATGTTATGTCAAACATTTGATTTTTATAAAGAGTAAAGAGATCCCATTTATCAACCATCATTTGATCAGACTTTGAAAGTTTCCAATATTTCAATTTGCTATTTTTTCGTGCAGACAATCTTCTTTTTTGTTGATCTTGATCGATAGAGAAGTAAAATTTAATAAGTTCAATATCAGATTTAATTAGATTTTTTTCCCATTTATTCACTTTATTCATGAATTTTTTGTACTCTGTTTTTGTGCAATATCCAAGGGTAGGCTCTATAAGTGCCCGTGTGTACCATGATCTATCAAAAAGTACTAATTCACCTTTTTTTGGTAGATGTTTTTCCCACCTTTCAAACCAATTTGCCTTTTCCTCATCTGTAGGTATGCCTAAATGAACATATTTGAAATTTGAAGGTATAAGGTGTTCTGAAAAGAAATTTATTGTTGAAGATTTTCCTGCGGTATCTCTTCCTTCAAAACAAACTGCTATTTTTCTTTTGTTAATAATTGCGTCTTCTTGTAACTTTAACAACTCAACCTGTAATCTATATTTTTCTTTCCGATATAAATTCGGAGCCAAGGTGTTGTAATGTTCAAAATTGTATTCAATAACGTTCATGTAAAAATATGAAAAACAGAGTATAGTATAAAAAATTACTTCCCCCTAAGAATGAGTATTGTAGAGATAACACTATTTGGTATACCGTTGATCTTAATCTCAGCAGCTATGTTAGGTTTTTTCACTGCTTATGGTGTTGGTGCTAATGATGTTGCAAATGCAATGGGAACCTCTGTTGGCAGCAAAGTTCTTACAGTACCTCAAGCTGTTTTAATTGCAGCTATTTTTGAATTTTTAGGTGCATTTTTAGCTGGTGGTGGTGTGACCCAAACAATTCGAAAAGGCGTCATAGATCCTGCTTTATTTAACGATAATTTAGAAACCTTGATTTATGGAATGATAGCATCATTATTTGCCGCAGGTCTTTGGTTATTAATTGCAAGTTTAAGAGGTTGGCCCGTTTCTACAACACATACAATTGTTGGTGCTATTGTTGGTTTTGGTGTTTACTCTCTTGGTGCTGACAAAATTGATTGGGGAGTTGTTGGCAATATCTCGATATCATGGATTACATCACCGTTAAGTGCAGCTTTATTGGCTGGGTTTCTTTATTGGATATGCAGAGATTTTATTCTTGCAAAAAACAGTAAATATGAAGTTTTAATCATAAGTGTAAATATTTTTCTTACAGGTTTTGCTATAGCCCTAATCACCGTTACAAAAGGATTAAAAAATATTTTTAAACAACAAGGTTTTGATATAACGTTTTTTCAAAGTACACAGATATCGTTTATTGTTGCTTTAGTATTTACATACGTTTTTTATCGGTTCCTAAAATCTAAATTTCAAGGCGGAGATATTAAATCAGAAGCACAATTTGCTTACCTTATGATCTTTACCTCATGTGCTGTAGCATTCGCACATGGTTCAAATGATGTCGCAAACGCAATTGGACCTCTTGCAGCAGTTTATCAAGCATCTTATCAGTTAATCGGTCAGGAATATTCTCAGGATACTCCCATATGGATATTGTTTCTGGGAGCAGTAGGAATAGTTATAGGCCTTGCAACGCTAGGTTATAGGGTAATGCAGACAATAGGAGAAAAGATTGTAAAGCTTACACCAAGTAAGGGTTTTTCTGCTCAACTTGCAGCAGCATTGACGGTAATTATTGCAAGTCAATTAAATATGCCCGTTTCTACAACACATACTTTAGTCGGAGCCGTTATTGGAATAGGTATAATCGAAGGTGCTGGAGCAATTAATATAAAATCTGTCCAGACAATATTTACATCATGGGTAGTGACTTTGCCTGCAGGAGCATTATTTGCAATTATATTTCTAGAAGTATTCCAGAATATTTTTAGATATTAAGTGTATTAATTCATAATGATTTTAGTAGAAGACATCAAATTGTCACATTGATGTCGTCTTTTTTAAATATATCCAAATCATTATTTACTTGTGTATAAAGTAATATTAGTTTTAATAACCCTTACATCGTTTACATCGTTAATTTTTTCTCAAGAAGAAAATATTGAAGAAGTTATATCAGTTGGAACAAAAGCTAGCTTAAAATCAGCAATTGATAAACAAAGAGAATCAGATCAAATTGTATCTATTGTAGACTCAGATGCACTTGGAGAATTCCCTGATGAAACTGCTGCAGAAGCAGTAAGAAGACTACCAGGTGTAAATGTAGAAAATGATCAAGGAGAGGGCAGATACATAACATTGAGAGGTATGTCTGGTGATCTAAATGCTGTATCTATGAATGGTGCATTAATCCCTGCACCGGAAGGCGGAAGAAAAGTTTTATTAGATGGTCTACCAACAGACCTCATAGATTCAATAGAAGTATATAAGTCTTTAGTGCCTTCACAGGATTCTGAAGGAATTGGTGGTCGGGTAGAGTTCAAAACTAAAAGAGCTACCGAATTAGATGACATCTTATTTAAACTAAAGTTTGATAATCTTTATAACGATTTTGTTGATGCCTTTGATAGTCCAAAATACTCTCTAACATATGGACAAAAGTACAACGAAAATTTTGGGCTTGTTCTTGGTTATACGTATCAAGACAAACATATAATTTCGAATAATAATGAAACCGGTTATGAGCCATGGGGTATCGCGGATAATGGTTATCAATATTTATCAAGGGATTGGGAAATGAGGTTTTATGATTTATCTCGTCAAAGGGAAGGTTTAACCGTTGATTTAGACTTTGCCCTTGACGATCAAACTAACTTTTTTTTGAATTACCTATCAAATGAATACACAGATGATGAACTGCGCCATAAAGATGAGTATCGTGCAAGAAGTTTAGTTGAATCATCAGTAACGCCAACCTCAGCTTCTTACCAAAGAATAACTTCTGACAAAGAAACTAGAAAGCGTATTGAAGTTAGACAAATTGAAACAAAGGTTCTGGGTTTCGAATCGATAGAGGGGGATTTTACTTATCAGTTTCAAGTAAGTGAATCATTTGCAGAAGAAGATGATAGTAATAATGTTGATGCAAAATTTCGAGCTGAATGTCGTGTAAGAGACGGAGACGATATATGTGGAACATACAGCTGGGCCAACCCTAAATTTATAAGTTTATCCTTAGCACCAAGAGGACAAATCTTAAATGATGTTAATGAGTATGAGTGGGATGAATTTGAAATTGATTACGGAGTTATTCAAGATTCTGAAGTTGCATATAAACTAGATATACAAAATGACAATCTTAGTTTTTATGGCAACCCAATGGTATTAGAATTTGGCTTAAAATCTAGTAAGCGAGTAAAATCTAATTCTGAGGGAAATTATGATGCTGCAGGTGACGTGCCAGAGGGCTTAGTTAATTACTCTCCATACACTCCAGGAAATTGGTATTTTCCAGTACCACTATCCTTCTTTGCTGATCCTAATATTGTTTTCGGATATCAATCTGATGTAAGGCCAAATGTAAGCACAGACTTAGCAGACTATTGGAAGTCATATGAAGACATCAATGCTGCCTACATTATGGCTACTGTGAATTATGAAAATGCAGTTGTTGTAATGGGAGTTAGAAATGAACGGACTGATTTTTCAACTCAAGGTTACAACGATGGAGAATCAAGTGATTTAATTCAATTTTCACGAACTTATAACTTCTTCGCGCCTAGTGTCAATATGAAATATTTTATAAATGATGAAGTTCAATTAAGAGCTGCTTTCTTTAGATCATTATCAAGACCAGGTTTTAAAGAAACTGCACCTATTCCTGATATAAATGAGGGTGTGGATGGAGATTATTCTGGATCAATGGGAAATCCATCTTTAAATCCATACATGGCAAATAATTTTGATTTAGGCATTGAGATGTATAGAGAACAATATTTGCTTACACTTGGAATTTTTTACAAAGATATAGAAAATACAATTTATCCGAGGGTCATAGCAAATCAAGATATAGGAGGATTATTTTTTTCAGACTTAGAAACTTTTGCTAATGCTGGTGATTCAAATATTATTGGGCTAGAAATAAATTTCTTTGCTGAATTGGATCCGTATCTTCCAATTGATGGTTTTTTCGTTTCTGCAAATGGAACATTCAGTGATGGTGAAAGTGATTTTAATACTGGTAACCAATCTTTTACTATCCCATTTCGTAAACTTTCTGAGCAAAATGCTAATTTTTCACTTGGTTACGACCAAGGCAAAATTGAATCAAGGTTAGCAGTAAACTACAGATCTAGTTATCTTGATTATCTTGGAGATGAAGGCGAGGAACTGTTTAATGACGATTTTGGATACGGTTATATCAGATTTACTGATGATTATTATTCTGTCGATCTAACTGCTAGGTATAAATATAATGATAATCTTTCATTTAAGTTTGAAGGTAAAAATTTAGGCAACCAACCAGAGTTTTACTATTGGAATACCTCTAATAGACTGTCACAATATGATGAGTATGGATATTCATTGTCATTTGGCGTCAGATTTAACTACTAAAAATTTTTTTTAATGATAAGAGCAATAATATTTGTTGTTCTTATCGTTTTGTTAGCATCTTGTTCGGAACCACAAGATAAAGCATTCACGGTAGATTATAAATTTCAAACACCCCCAGTCAGAACAATGGGCGACGCTGCTGATGATCCTGCAATAAGACCAGACTCAGGACTTATTCTAGCAACAGATAAAAGGGCTGGAATCTATATTTACGACAATGAAGGTAATGAAATATATTACATAGAGGGTGGAGAACCAAATAATGTTGATGTAAGGGGTGATTGGATTGCATTTACTGATCGTTCTGATAACACAGTAAAATATACAAATTTATCTAGTGAAACTTTTGTAATTGATACAAATATGGCTGTCTATGGTATCTGCATAGGTTTTATTAATAGCGAGCTTAGAGCAATTGTAACAGAAGAAGAAGGCGTAAAAATTCAGTATTGGAACCTTTTAGACCAAATACTGTTACAAACCATTGATATTACTGCTGACGAGGACAATATTCCTTTAAGAGGCAATGAAGCTGAAGGATGTGTGATTGATGATGAGAATGGTCATATCTTCATTTCTCGAGAGGGTAGTCGAGGGTACCTTAAAGCTTTCGATGCAGAAACTTTAGAGCTTATAAAAGTGGTAGATTCAAGAGAAGGAAATATAAATGGTGATCCAGAGGGCGTTACTATCTATAAACAGTCTCAACAGGATGGCTTCTTAATTTTATCATCTCAAGGGGACAATAAATTTAATATGTATGACCGTTCGTATCCATTTTCGTACTTAGGATCATTTAAAATTAATGGCGTCGAAGATACGGATGGTATTGATGTAACAAATCAATCGTTCAAACATTTTCCAAAAGGTTTTATGGTTGCTCAAGATGGGAAGAATCTACCCAATAACCAAAATTTTAAAATTGTCGATATGGAGGAAATCTTAAAAAAAAAACTGATTCTAGCTGGCTTGATCGATTAAAGAAATTTAGCTATGAAAATCCACTTATAGCACCCTTAATTCTTACTGCACTTGGATTTTTAGAGTCCTTTGTCATATCAGGCGTTTTGTTTCCCAGCTTATTTTTATATTTGCTTGCAGTTTTTTTATACCTTGAAGGCATATCAAGCATCATAGTGATCACATTGTTTGCTTATTTAGGTTCATTTACGGGTGATCAATCAAGTTATTTAATGGGCAGAATATTTGGTACAAAAGTATTAAATTGGAACTTTATAAAAAAAAGATCTGATAGAGTTGAACAAACTAAAAAACTCTTCAAGAAATACGAATTTAGAGCGATATTATTAGGGAGAATGACGCCAAGCATACGGCCATTTGCTCCATTTTTAGTGGGGTCATTTAGATTAGATTATAAAAAATTTCTTTTTTATGATCTGCTTGCCTGCTCAATCTGGGGTTTAGGACTAGTTCTATTGGTTGTTTTATGGGAATATGTAGCTAACTTTTTTTAAATGATTCAATTAGTTATAATTACAGCCTTAATAGTTATTGGTATTTTTTTAATTAATTATTTTCAAAAAAAAGAAAATCGATCATCCCTAAGAGACTTCTTTGTAAAATTTTTAGCTTTGCTGCTTACTATAATTACCATTTATCTTTTCATTAGAGTTATAAGGTATATTCTCTAGTGACTGATTCTTTATTCACACAAATATATAAAGGCCAAATTCCTGGAAAAATCATATATGAAGACGAACATTGTTTTGCTATTAATGATATTAACCCTCAGGCACCAGTACATATTCTCATCATACCTAAAAAAGAGGTAGCTAAAGTTTCTGATGCATCTTTTGAAGAGATACCACTATTGGGACATCTTATTTATATCTCTAAGAAGCTGGCGGATTTAAATAAACTAAGTAATAATTATCGACTTGTAATTAATAATGGGGCAGAAGCGGGGCAGAGTGTCTTTCACATACATGTGCATTTACTTGGTGGAAGATCATTTAATTGGCCACCTGGCTAATATAAATATGCTCCAATAAGCAAGCCTAAAACAACTATTCCAATAATTGCAAAAAAATATAGTATGTTTCTCAGTGTAGCCTTATCATCCATATATAAATTTTATATTTTTTAATGTTGTGCGTATAGAGCCATATCTTAATAACGAAGTACAGCAAGTTCTTAATGAACTTGTGAAAAATGAGGAATTAACGAAATTTTTAGATACTTTTTTAAGTGCTACAAATTCAAAATTTTTGTCTTTACCAGGATCAACTTTTTTAGCGAAGCAAATATTCAAATCAAAAATTAAAGATATTCACACAATAGAAGATTTTCAAGATCAGATTGCCCTTGTGCTTGATTCAGTAATCAATAAAACTATCTCAAAATTTACCTTTTCAGGACTAGATTCTTTAAATCCAGATGAAGGATATTTATTTATCGGAAATCATAGAGATATAACTCTTGATTCAGCTTTATGCAATTATGCCTTGCGAAGCGTTGGCTTTCCTACAACTTATAATGCAATTGGTGATAATCTTGTCAGCATAAACTGGATGGGGGATCTCTTACGATTGAATAAGAGCTTTGTTATCACCAGATCTGGAAACAATAAAAAACAAATTTATCTGAACCTCCTTAAAGCATCGAATTTTATTAGAAAAAAAATAAAGGGTAATAATCTTATTTGGATAGCACAGCAGCAAGGCCGTTCAAAGGATGGAAGTGATGTCACAGATCCAACTGTCCTAAAAATGATACATATGTCCATGAGAAAAGAAATAAAATTTGATAATTTAACTTCTGAGATAAATATAGTGCCATGTTCAATATCGTATCAATATGACCCACTTATTAAAGAAAAGGCAACTAAAGCAATAAAAGGTAATAAAAAAGAGTCACACGAAGATGTAGAGCATATATTTAAGGGCATAATGCAGAACAAAGGGAATGTTCATCTTGAGATTTGTAAACCATTAAAGGGCTCTTATTCACCTGACAATTTAGCTAGAGAAATAGATATATCAATAAAAAATGCATATAAACTTTGGGATACTAATGAGTATGCTCATAAATTTCTTTCCAACGACGGTGATCTTGAAAATGCAAATCTTTCAACAGCAAAAAAATATTTTGATAACTTCTTATCTGAAATGACTAATGATGAGGTTGAATATATAATGAAGTTTTACGCAAATCCTTATAAGAAAAAACTACATGAGTAATAAAGATTTTTATGATTCAGAAGAAGAAGAAAATAATTCTTCTTCAGATGCCTTAGTAGCGCTTGTTGCAATTGTTTGTGGGGTCATAGCCGCCTCTTTTTATGTTAGTTCATTATGAGTCTCAATATTAATGATCTATTCTCAGTAAAAGGGAAGATTGCAATTGTTACTGGTGGATCAAGAGGTATTGGAGAAATGATAGCTTCAGGATATCTATCAAATGGAGCAAAAGTCTATGTTACTGCCAGAAAGGAAGAAGCCTTAATAAATAAAGCCAAAGAACTGTCTGAGAAATTTAATACTGACTGTATACCTTTCTGTGTAGATCTATCAGATATCGTGGGTATAAAAACGTTTTTAGATTTTGTTACGAAAGCAGAACCTAACGGCATAGATTTTCTTATAAACAATGCAGGTGCAGCTTGGGGAGCAGATCTTGACTCTTATCCAGAAGATGGTTGGGATAAAGTTGTTGACTTAAATTTGAAAAGTCCTTTCTTTATTACACAACAAATGTCTCCATTGCTTGAAATGAAAGCAACTTCTGATAATCCATCTAGGGTAATTAACATTGCCTCTATTGATGGTATAAGGGTTTCAAATATGGCAGAAACTTATGCGTACTCTGCATCAAAATCTGGAATTATACATTTAACTAAACACCTAGCTAAAACTCTTGTAGACAGAAATATTATTGTTAATGCAATAGCACCAGGGCCTTTTGATAGCCATATGTTAGGAAAGGCAGTTAATTTTGATTATTCATTTATATCCAAAATGAATCCTAGAAAAAGAATTGGCTCACCTGAAGATATAGCAGGGCTATGTCTATATTTAAGTTCTCGTGCAGGCGCCTATACAGTTGGGGAGACAATTACATGTGATGGTGGAATGGTAGCTACTACCTAAATACCTGATAAATACGATTCAGCATCTAGAGCTGCCATGCACCCAAAGCCTGCACTTGTTATTGCTTGTCTATAATTGAAATCGGCAACATCTCCAGCTGCAAAAACACCAGGAACAGATGTGGCTGTCGATCCAATATGAAATCCTGATTTTGTGACAATATAACCATCTTTCATGTCAAGCTGGTTGTTGAATATTGTAGTATTTGGCGTGTGACCAATCGCAATAAATACACCTTCAAGATTAATTTCAGTTTCTTCGCCATCATTGTTCTCAACAATTATTTTTGATACAACGTTTTCACCCTGTATATCTTTTAAATTCGAATCCAATATTAATTCGATTTTATCTTCTTCAACTTTTTTAAATACTCTCTCTTGCAAAATCTTTTCAGCTCTAAATGAAGATCGTCTATGAATTAAAAAAACTTTAGAACAAATATTTGAAAGATATAATGCTTCTTCGAATGCTGTATTTCCACCACCAATAACAGCAACTTGTTGGTCTTTATAAAAAAATCCATCACATGTTGCGCATGCGCTTACACCTTTACCCAAGTATTTTTTTTCACTCTCTAATCCAAGATATTTAGCAGACGCACCAGTAGCAATAATTAACGATTGTGACTCATAACTATCTCTTTCACCAATTAATTTAATTGGTGTTGAAGATAAGTCAGTAGACTTTATATGATCGTAAATAATACGTACATTATATTTCTCTGCGTGTATTTTCATTCGCTCCATTAAGTCAGGCCCTTGCAGATCATCTGAATCACCTGGCCAATTTTCAACTTCTGTTGTCGTTGTTAATTGACCCCCAACTTCATTCCCTGCAATTAGAACTGGGTTTAGATTAGCCCTTGCAGCATATACACTTGCTGTATAACCAGCAGGTCCAGATCCTAGTATTATTAAATCTTCATTCATTGTTTTAAAAAAGGGTTTATTTATGTATATTTAGTTACAATATCTTAGCATGTCAACCTCGAGATTATATAGAGAATTTTCGTCCTACAGCTTAATAATTTTATCAATTTTTTCTTTTCTTTCAGTCTGCACAAATATCATTGGTGGTGATATTTATTTTGGTACTTCAGGACAAATATTTTCCATGTTTTTTATTAACTATTTCGGATTGGGTACTTTTTACATAACGTTCGTTATGGTGGTTTTTGGTATTATTATCCTTCTGCGAAATAATAATTCACAAAAATATAGTTTTCTTGCCTTACAAACAAGAATAATATTTTCATTAATTTCACTTTACCCTCTTTGTTTCTCATTAACACTTTTTCAAGAAACAGAACAATTTTTTTCTGGATATGCGATCTCCTCTCTTGGTGGTTTTGTCGGAGTTAACTTTTACAATCTTCTTCCCAATGAAGCTCCACTCTTGTTTCTTTGCATATTGAGTTTCTTAATTTTTTTATTAATGCAATTCTTTATTTTCTACAAAGTATTAACTCTTGAAAAAGTTGGTGTCGTAAAAACTGTAAAGAAAAACAATTCAACTAAACCCATATTAAAAAAAGTCGAAAAAACAGAGGTTAAAAAAGAGACAATACAAAAACAATTACTTCCTGATCACGAAAACAAAAGAGAAATAAATTTCCTTGATTATTTAGATAAAAATACTGATGAATCAACAGATGTCTCAAATGAATATTTAACCAATCTTTCTAAAAATCTAGAGGAAAAGTTACTAGAATTTAATATTGAAGGAAAGGTTTTAGATAATATGCCAGGACCTGTAGTCACAAGGTTTGAGGTAGATCTTGCTCCTGGTACAAAAGTAAATCAGGTCACCAATATTGCAAGCGATTTAGCAAGATCACTTGCTGTCAAAAGTGTAAGAGTTGTTGAAGTAATTGAAGGTAAATCAACCATTGGAATTGAAATTCCAAATCCAAAAAGAAAATTAGTGACTCTTCATTCGATCCTTGAGGAAACTAATCTTGAATCATTAAAACCACTTGAATTCTGTATTGGCATGGACATACAAGGTAATTTAGCAAAAATTAATTTACAACAACTTCCCCATCTGCTAATTGCAGGTACAACAGGTTCAGGGAAATCAGTTGGTGTGAATACTATTATTTTAAACCTTTTAAGAAAAAATTTCCCAAAAGACTTGCGGCTGCTTTTAATTGATCCAAAAATGCTTGAGTTGTCTGTATATGATGATATTCCACATCTGATAACTCCTGTGATTACTGATATGCAAAAAGCAGCAAATGGATTAAATTGGTGCGTTAAAGAAATGGATAAAAGATATAAACTAATGTCTATCCTTGGCGCAAGAAGTCTTGAAAGTTACAACCAAAAAATTAAAAACCTTAATAAAATTGAGTCTACTAAAATTGATGAACTTAATGAAGTGGCCGAAGGTGATATTGAGCAATTACCATATATCGTTGTTGTAATTGATGAGCTTGCAGACCTAATGATGGTGACTGGCAAGAAAGTTGAACAATTAATTGCTCGTTTAGCGCAAAAAGCAAGAGCGTCAGGAATACACTTGGTTATAGCAACGCAAAGACCCTCAGTAGATGTCATTACTGGTTTAATTAAGGCTAACATACCTTCTCGAATGGCTTTTCTGGTGTCATCTAAAGTTGATTCTCGAACAATTCTTGATCAAGGGGGCGCTGAACAGTTACTTGGCAAAGGTGATATGTTATTTTTGGAACCCGGAACATCAATTCCAGTACGTATTCATGGATCATTTGTTAATGATGATGAAGTCCAAAAAATAGCAAAATCTCTAAGGGATAATGGAAAACCTGATTATGTTCAGGATGTAACTAAATCTCTCGAGGCAGTGCAAAATAACTCTGAATCTAGTGAGGATGATGATTTATATGACCAAGCTGTCGAATTTGTAGTTGAATCTCGTAGAGCGTCAATATCCTCAATTCAAAGAAAATTTAGAATTGGTTATAACAGAGCAGCTAGACTCATTGAAACAATGGAAGAAAATGGCATAGTTTCACCTATGAATTCCAATGGCTCCAGAGAAGTACTTTAATGATACGATACTTATTAATTTTTTTCATAAATCTTATCAATGCTCAATCACTTGAAGAACTACTGGAAGATAATTATTCATTCCAAGCAGATATAACAATTGAACAAAATAATCTGATTCAAAGCTCAGCTAAGATAAGATTTACTCAGGGCAACTTTATAATTAGTGAAATTAAGCCCATTAATCAGACTATCGCAAAAATAAATGAATCTATCTTCATTCAGGATGACGACTTTAAACAAGTTATTTCAAGAAAAAACGATAGAAAACTGATCTTCAATGTGCTAACAGATTACAGCAAATTTGCTTTAGCAAGATGTAATGAGCTTTGTTATTGTTTAAATGAATATCACGACTATACTGATTTGTGCATTAAATTTTTAGATTCACGTATATCGCAAATTAGTTTTACTGATATAAATCAGATTGAAAATACTATATCCTTTGATAACTTTGTTAAAGGTGACTTTAATATTAGTTATAATCCACCTAAAACGTATGATTTTATAGCCAATGATTGATTTCAATTTACTTAAAAATCAAGGTGATCTAATTGCCCAAAAAATACATTCACGTGGAAAGAATATTAATATTTCATCGCTGGTGACTTTAAATGAACAAAAAAATAAATTGCAAGCTGAACTAGATGTTCTTAAAAATGAAAAAAATCAGCTTTCAGATACTATTGGAAAATTAGCAAAAACTGGAAGAGATATCTCAGACAAGAAAAATCTATCTCTAGAATTAAATCAAAAAATAGAAACCCTTTTAAAATCTTACGAACAAATATCGCGGGAGTTTAAACAAAAGTTACTAGAAATACCAAATATTCCTGATAATGACGTACCTGAAGGCTCTAGCGAACAAGACAACATTGAACTAAATAGAAAAATTTTTAATCAAGACCAAGGGTTAGACCATATTGAAATTGGAAATAGGTTAGGGTGTCTTGATATCGAAACTGCTTCAAAACTCTCAGGATCAAGGTTTATGATCTTGAAAGGAAGGCTAGCACAGCTCCACAGGGCACTCATTAATTTCATGTTAGATGAGGCTAAAGACAATGGCTACGAAGAAAATTATGTCCCATATATTGTAAATCGTGATGCGCTCATAAATACTGGACAACTACCTAAATTTGAAGATGATCAATTTAAACTAACCAATGAGAAGTTTCTAATTCCTACGGCAGAGGTACCACTCACAAACTTTTTTAGTAACAGTACAATCAATTCAAAACAACTCCCAATAAATGTTTGCGCTCATACTCCTTGTTTTAGAGCAGAGGCAGGAAGTTATGGAAAGGATACAAAAGGAATTATTAGACAACATCAATTTGATAAAATCGAACTTGTTAAGCTCGTTGATCCAAATGAATCAGATCAAGAATTAACTAAACTTGTTTCTAATGCTACACAAATTTTAGATAAGCTTGAATTATCCTACCGCACAATTTTGTTATCTACTGGTGATTTGGGGTTTAGTGCAGCAAAAACTATCGATATTGAAGTCTGGTTGCCAAGTCAAAACTGTTTTAGAGAAATTTCTTCATGTTCCAATTTTAGAGATTTTCAAGCCAGAAGGATGAAGGCACACGTTAAATCAAATACTGTTAAGTATTTTCCACATACTCTAAATGGCTCTGCATTGGCTGTAGGAAGATGTCTTGTGGCAATAATGGAAAATAATTATTCTGTTGACAAAGGGCTTTTAATTCCAAAATGTCTTCACACTTATCTGCCATTCAAATTCATTGATAACCAAGGTTAGCTATTTGTACTTGAAATGTAACTGCAATGTCATATTATTATGGTTATATACCATTTTTATTACGAGGATATTCACTATGAAAAAACTTCTCTTTACCTTAATCGCAGTATTCAGTGTTTATAGTGCGTTTGGGCAAGAAACTACATCAGTTGTCAGAGGAACAGTTTCTGATTCTTCTGGAAATGCTGTTGTAAACGCAAATGTTCAAGTTGTTAGCGTTTCGACAGGTTTAAGTAGATCTGTGAGCACAAACTCATCAGGTTTTTATAATGTTAGAAATTTACCTGCAGGGGTTGCTTATAATATTCAAGTCAGCGCTTCAGGACTTCTTGATGCCTCAAGCGACGGTGTGCAATTAGCAGTCGGGCAAAATGCAGTCATTAATTTTGTTATGAGCTCAGTAGAAGAAGTGAAAGTAGTTGGATCAAGACTTGCTGTAGTTGAAACTGCTATAGGTCCTAACAGTGTTTTTAGTCTAGCAGATTTACAAAACTCACCGGCTGTTAACAGGGATATAAAAGATGTTATTCAGCAAGATCCGAGAATATTCCTCGAGCAATCTAGAGGAAACATTGATGCTATACAATGTAATGGAGCAAACTCCAGATTCAATAGTCTCACAGTTGATGGAGTAAGGCTTAATGATGGTTTTGGGTTAAATAGTAATGGATATCCAACTCAAAGAATGCCATTTCCTTATGACGCTATTTCAAGTGTTGCCGTAGAGCTTGCACCAATGAGCGTTGTATATGGTGGCTTTTCTGCATGTAATATAAACGCTGTAACTAAAACTGGTAGCAATGAATTGTTTGGTTCAGTATTCTTTGATTTTGGAAATGCAGACTTTAAAGGTGATAGCCTAGAAGGCGATGAAGTAACTGGCCAAGAATTTGATACCACAAGATATGGATTTGAAGTTGGTGGAGCAATAGTCGAAGATACACTATTTTTCTATGGAGCTTACGAATTTTTAGACAGTGCCGACGAGCTTAGAAGAGGCCCAATTGGTTCTGGTGCTCTTAATGAAGTATCTGTTACACAGGCAGAACTTGATGAGATTGCACAAATTGCTAGAGATGTGTATAACTACGATCCTGGTGTAGTTTCATTTCAACCTTATCCGTATGAAGATGAAAAGTACATAGCAAAATTAGACTGGTATGCAACAGATAATCAAAGATTGTCTTACACATATCTATACAACGACTCTATGAATCTTAACGGTTCTGATAGAGATCTTAACGAGATTGAATTCTTACCCCATTACTACAATAGGGGAGCCGAACTTATAACGAACCAGGTTACATTATATTCAGACTGGTCAGAAAACTTTTCTACGGAAGTTAGGGTTGGTTCAAGTGAAGTTGATTTCTTACAAGCATGCTTACAAGGGGCAACATTTGGTGAAATGAGAATTGAGCTATCTGATGTTGACGTTTATCTAGGTTGTGATGATTCAAGACAAATAAATGATCTGGACTACACAGTTGATCAGGTTGTAGCTAGAGGGACCTTAGAAGTAGGCGATCACAGTATTACATTCGGTTATGAAAATGAAGCTCTAGATATTTATAATTTATTCTATCAGCATGCAGATACCGAAATAAGATTTGATGGTATTGAAAACTTTAGAAATGGTGATGCCGACAGAATTTATTACGGTAGTCATGAGTCAAATGATCCTTTCCAGTCTGGTGATTATTGGGGTTACGACGTTGATACAATGTATCTTGAAGATGAATTTAGGCTTAATGCAGATGTTGTAGTAACACTTGGATTAAGATACGAACAATACAACTCTGATGATAGGCCAATGATTAATCAGGATTTTGTTTCAAGCTATGGTTTTGCTAATGATGCAAACCTCGATGGCGTAAGTCTACTTATGCCAAGGATAGCATTTACCTATGAATATTCACCTAATCTAAGTATTAGAGGTGGTTATGGATTATTCTCAGGAGGAAATCCAAATGTTTGGTATTCAAACATTTATTCAAATACCAATGTCGATCGTGTTCAAGACCAATTACGAGGAGTAAATCTCTTTGACCTTGCATATTCATTCTGTGAACCAGGTGTCCCAGAGGGACCTGGATGGTGTATTCCAACTGTAATGGCAGATAATATTGCAGCAAGAGAGGGATCAAACTTTGAAATGAATCATTTGGATCCAGATTTCAAGGCACCTGCCGATAGAAAATTAACTCTTGGATTAACATACGATGCCCCTAACGGCTACGTTGTTACCTTAGATTTAATGAAAACAACTGGACAAGACAATGTAAAAGTTATGAGAAGTGATCTTGTTCAAGTGGGTGTAGGAGATAATGGCTATCCTGAATACGATAGCGTGCTTGAACCAAGTTTCGTTCTAACTAATAGCTCTTTGGACAACGAATCAGAATCAATGGCACTTGGTGTATCTAAGAATTTTGATAATGGATTGGATATGAGGCTTGGTTATGCTTATGTTGATGCAAAAGAGGTGCAACCAATGACCTCTTCTGTGGCATTTTCAAACTACATCAACAGAGCATTTTTTGATCCACAGGCAGAGGAATTGGCACCAGCTAACTATCTGACAAAGCACAGAGTAACAGGTGTTTTAAATTACGAAACTAATATATTTGGTGACTATTCAACAAGGTTCTCTTTATTTGCACAGGCAAATACTGGAGCTCCTTATAGTCTTACAAACAGTGGTTTTGGTGGTACTGTTCTGGCATATGGATTCACTCCATATTTAGATTTTGAGCAAAATGTTTTGCTTGAGCCTGGTACCAGAAACAATATTGAGGGTAGCTCGTGGGCAAAAGCTGACTTAAGAGTTAGCCAACAATTGCCTGGGTTGGATCCATCGCATAGAAGCAGTGCCTTTGTAGTGCTTGAAAATGCAACCAACTTCTTAAGTGACGAATGGGGTGTTTATAGAAGAGCTCTATTCCCTTATGGTGTTACTCAAGGTGATTATGAAGATGGTGATGCTGAAGCAAGATTTGGCTCCCCTTCAATATGGGAAATAAGATTTGGATTAGACTACAAATTCTAATTTAATCTTGAGATAAAAAGGGTGGTTTAGCCACCCTTTTTTTTTGGTCTAAGTAAATTGTATAATTCCAATATATATGATCCCCACAATTGAATATGAAGATCTAAAAACCAATAAAAACATATCTTCAAAACTTGAGGATACCTTAAATGAAGTAGGTTTTTTTATCATTAAAAATCATCCTATAAGTGAAAAATCCATTGATAAACTTTTTTCCATCACTGAGACTTTATTTAATCTGCCAATCAACATTAAAAACAAGTATCATCTACCAGGCACTAATGGTGCTCGAGGATATACACCATACGGCATAGAAACAGCACTCAATGAAAAACTTCCCGATCAAAAGGAGTTTTGGCATCAAGGCTCAAACACGAATAAGAATCTTCTTGATAATCAATACTTAACAGAACTTGATGATTTTGATTTTATTGATGAAATGTATAAAGAATTTGAGAACGTTGGAATGGATATATTGAAAGCATTTAAAAGCTTCAATTTAGATTATCATGCAGACCTTACAGAAATAGCTAGAAATGGAAATTCAATTTTAAGACTAATCCACTATCCAAAAGTTGAATCAAATACAAATCGTCAAAGAGCACGTGCCCATAATGACGTTAATCTCATTACTTTATTAGTTGGAGGAAATGCTGCTGGGCTTGAGGCTCAAGATAAGTCAGGTAATTGGGTGGAATGTAATTGCAGAAAAAATGAAATTATCTGCAATGTTGGGGATATGTTAGAAATTATTTCTCAACAAAAACTTCGAAGCACACCCCACAGAGTTGTATCTAAAAGCAATTCTAGTGTATCAAGATATAGTATTCCGTTTTTTCTTCATCCTAGACCAGAGGTTGTTCTTGATCCAACAACTCAACTTTCAGCTGATGAATTTTTAACAAAAAGACTAAAAGATATTAAACTTAATTAATGTACGAATACCTTCAGGTTTTTTTTGGAGCTATATTACTTATTGCTCTTACTTTTCCACTGTCAAATAATTTTAAGGCAATTAATTATAAAAACATTTTGTATGCCATCTTAGTAATGTTTTTATTTGCTTTTATTTTATTAAATAATTTTGTAAACCAATTTTTTGAAGCTATCAGTAATGGGGTAGCAAAGCTATCATCAGCTACTGCTGAGGGCACTTCTTTTTTATTTGGCTCTCTTTTTGAATCTCATCCTTATGTTTTTGCTTTAAACGTCTTGCCTTTGATTATCGTAATGTCATGTTTGAGTGCCTTATTATGGCATTGGCGTATCTTGCCTTTAATCATTAAGGGTCTTTCATATGTTTGTGAAAAACTTTTTAATTTAGGAGGACCTGTATCATTTGGTGCTGCTGCTAATGTATTTGTTGGTCAAGTGGAAGCACCACTATTTGTAAGACCATATTTACAAAATATGTCAAAAAAAGAGTTGCTCATATTAATGACTGCCGGTATGGCTACTATTAGTGGGTCGGTTATGATTGCACTCGCAGGTCAACTGGAAAATCAATTCGCTGATCTAAATGTTGTTCGTCATTTTCTTACAGCCTCAATGCTGTCAGTGCCTGCAGCGATTATGTATGCTGAAATAATGTATCCTTCGAATGATGTTACGAATACTATAAACACTGAAACCGATGAAAAAATCTATAAGGGCTCTATGGATGCCATTACTAAGGGTACCAGAGATGGTCTTAATATTGCTGTAAATGTTGCAGCTATCTTAATTGCTGTACTAGCACTTGTTTCTATTGTTGATGGAGTACTGGGTTTGATTTCAGCGAATCTTTCCTTACAAAGCATTTTAGGCTACGTTTTTGCACCTATATGTTGGTTAATGGGTATTCCATGGAATGAAGCTATTGGTGCAGGGGAATTATTGGGTATTAAGTTAGCCACAAATGAATTTGTTGCATATATTCAGTTTGGATCACTAGATCCAGATGTATTCTCAGAAAAAACAAAAGTAATTATGCTTTATGCGTTATGTGGATTTGCTAATTTTTCAAGTGTTGGGATATTAATATCTGGTATCGGAGCTATGGCAGAAAATAGAAAGAGTGACTTAATTGAAGTATCAGGAAAAGCTTTGGTTGGTGCAACATTAGCATCTTGTTTTACAGGATTAATTGCAGGTTTATTCGTCTAGATTAATCCAGTCAGCTCACGGTAGTGACGACGACAATAAACTTTATAGTTATCACTTCCAATCTCAACTTGTTGACCAGCAGTAATAATATTACCGCTCTGATCAACTCTAGCAATCATAGTTGCTTTACGTGAACAATTTTCATGTTCACAGATAGTTTTTAGCTCAATTAAATTATCTGCCAAAGAGAGAAGGCCGGCACTACCTGAAAATAGATTACCCTTAAAATCTGTTCTTATTCCATAACACATTACTGGAACATTCAACTCATCGCATACAAAGCATAATTGTCTTACTTGAATTTCAGTTAGGAATTGTGCCTCATCAAGCAATATGCAAGCAATATTTTCTTTGGATTTTCTTAAAAAATACTTTTTAAAATCAAAGTCCTCGTCAAATATTTCTGCTGATTTGGATAGTCCGATTCTGGAATGAATTTTTCCATCATTTATTTCCGCATCAACTCTAGGAGTAAACAAGTAAGTTTTATGACCTCTTATCTCATAATTATGATTGGATTGCAGCAGGGAAGTGGATTTACCTGCATTCATTGTTGAATAATAAAAATGAACTTTGGCCAAAATATTTAATCTTTTTTAAAGAATTTTTTTAAATCAAAACCTTTTGGACGTGCCTCTAAAAAAATGTAGGTTCCTACAACCGCAAGACTTATGAGTAAGACATACAAACCATCCATAGGAGTATTGTAAATGTTTTAGTAAAATTTATACATGCGAGTTTATAAATACCTTCTGCAAATACTATTAATATCTTTTTTAATATCATGTGGTGGTGGGTCATCTAACATTGAAGCTGATAGAAACCCTCTGCCATCAGAGCCAACTACAGAAACACTATTTGGAAAAGCGGTCTTCATTGGTACTATTTCAAATCCTGACTATGACAGAGATGCACAATATCCTACATGGGATGATACTGATAATGACTGTATTTCAAACCGGCACGAAATCCTAATTGCAAGACATATAAATGACGATGTTTCATATCCACTAGTACTCACCGAAAGTGGCTGCAGGGTAGTAAGTGGCAAGTGGCTTGATAGTTATAATAACGAGTATTATTATTCAGCCTCTGACATTCAAATTGATCATCTTGTTGCACTGTATGAAGCGCACATGAGTGGTGCTGGAAATTTTACAATCTCAGAACAAAGACTATTTGCAAATACTGGTGACAAGCTTGAAGGAACTTTACCTGAAACATCACATGAATTTATGGCTGTTAGTGGATCGTCAAATCAATCAAAGGGTAGCAAACAACCTGGCAATGTTGCTGATGATGGTTGGATGCCTGAAAATGAAGATTTTCATTGTATCTACTTACTTAAGTGGGTTGAAATAAAATTCTTAAATGGTCTATATTTTGATCGAGAAGAATTTGATTTCATTAAAGGTTATGAGAATCAGTGTAGTGAAGTTACTTTACCTGATCTGCCACCAAATTAGGAGAGATGGCTGAGTGGTTGAAAGCGCTGGTCTCGAAAATCAGTAGGCATGAAAGTGTCTCGAGGGTTCGAATCCCTCTCTCTCCGCCAGTAACCATGCACCTTTCAGAGCTTCATGTACATATTGGTACATTCTAAGCTATAAATCAATAACTATAAGCACTTCAGCAGAATAAACAAAAATAAAGGCTTTCAGAAGAGGGGGATGTAAGTAATTTTAAGCACTTTCCACTGTGGGTTATTCTGATGCAAGGAAGATTTCTAGCGACTGGGCTGATATATGTGGTTAATACTTCACCATAACCTAAAGTGTAAGTGGTCTAAAAAGTTCTGTCACTAGTAATGAAACTTGCGATGCATAAGACCCACTTTGGAAGCTCTAGACAAGGCTCATTGCTTCTCTTTTAGTCTTTGTCTTCTAAGTTTTTAAAGAAGGTCGCTACTTTCTCAAGCTCATCACTTGATGCATCTGATTTAATTAAATTGGCTCTCTTAGATATGACTATGACATTGCCTTTAACATAACCCTTCTTGGGTATGATTCTATCTATAGAGTGTGTGTGTTGTGGGTTGTCTAAGCCTAACTCAAATTTAAATCCTAATACTGGACATCTATCATCTTTAGGATAAATAGACATCATGTAATCAATATCAATATTGCATAGAATATTTTTAGCTCTAGCTCTTGCCCTAATGTGTGTAAGGTTGTTTTGAATCATTCTCTTTTTGTATGCTTCATAATCTCCCCACTGCTCATAAAAATATCCATCCTTGTCGGCTTTTGCTCCATACATGATGAAATATCTTCCATCCTTATCTCTTTCTCCTCTTTTGAATGGTTTGCCTGTAGTTGGATTTAATCTTTTATTCCCAAGCTCTTTAGTTTTCCTTTTTCTTATATTTTCTTTTTCTATATCTCTAGACTTGGCTTTTTCATAAGATTCTTTTGATGAGAACCATCTAAGATAGAAATATCCTTCCTTATCAATATTATTTGTATCAAATTGCTTGAAGTAGCCTTTATCTGATATGTCACCTCTTTTGAATGGCTTACCTGTATCTGGATTTAATCTCTTCTTACCCTTCACAAAACAAATATATAAAAAAAGGGCTACCGATTAAAGTAGCCCGATCAGAAATTAAACAGGTTACATTCTAGTAACTTTCAAATAACATTGTTTCAAATTTTCCCAAGTTATATTTAATTCATTTTCCATATTAATTAGCATCAAAACTGGAGGGTTTATGAGAAATATTTTTCTAGTTATTTTTTTAAGTTTTGCACTATTTAGTGAAAACTCTTATGAAGTATATGCTGATTCAAGAAATTTTGAATTAGAAAGTGGTGATCCTGATGTTGAGGGTAATGGTTTTGGTGGAAGAGCTTACCTTTTTGATGACAAATTTATGGTAGACATTTCCTTTGGCAATTTTGATCAAAAAGGCCCAGTTGCAGGGGCTAATTTTCCTGGAATGACGCCAGAGTGGGACAATGAAGGCGAAGTTTTTATTTTGAGAGGCGAGTATTATGTTTTAGGCGAATTGAGCTCTGGAGCACTCGGTATTGTTGGTCAAATTCAAGAATATGATATCGATTTTTCTGTACCAGCATTTGGACAAAGCTTTTCTGCAGAATCTACATCAAATGATATTGGGTTTGTTTATAGAATGATAAATGACGTAGGCTTCAATTATGGTGTTGGAGCTACGCACTCATTTATCGAAAATGGTGACGATGAAGATAATGCAAACTTTTTATTTGTTGAAGGTGATTACTCATTTAGTAATGGCATTATTCTGAGAGCTAGGCTATCAGAAGGTTTTGGAGACTTTACTACTGGTCTAGTCTTCTCTATAGGGTATAGATTCTAATTTAAGAAGATAGCTTTAAACGTTACATGAAATTCTAGGGGGCTGAGGCCCCCTTTTTTTATATTATGGATTTTCTAAGATTAAAATTTTCTTTTTTGGTTCTCGCACGTACCTTTTGCAAGAATCTCTATTTTGGGATCTCTGCCTTTTTTTCCATCAATCCTTTTCAACCAAATATCTCCTTTTACTCTGGCTTTACCTGTGAACCAATTAAATTCATTGCTTATTTGATATACATCAATTTTATATTCAGGATAGGTTGGATGGATTGAACCGTTTTCAAGGAAGTGAGTTATTAAAATACCAGTTTCTTTATCTTCTTTTTTCCATTCACTATTAGAGATCCATACAGGCGCTGGCTCTATTACATAATCAAGCTTTAAGAGCTCATCTGATGATTCAGATATAGCCCAATACTGAGTAACCTCAATTTGATTATTGTCCCATACGTCTTTATTAACACTTTGTTTAGCTCTGTTTAAGAAGAAAAGTGATTGGGTGGTTGTTACAGCTACATTTTTGGCTATTTCAACGGCCTCATTAAAGTAATTTCTTCTAAAATCCTCAACTTTATATTAAGTCTAAAATGTTTATATGGAATGGTTAATATTAATTTTAATGGGTGCAGCAGCTTATCTTTATTTAAAGAGTGTAGATAGCACACATTCACCAAATAAACCTATTCTCAGAAAAGATTTAATTACAGATTCAGATACTATTGGACTCACAGAAGGAAAAAAAATTCTAAGAGATTTTTTAAAAGAGGCTTCTGTCACTAAATTAATTGTTAAAAGATTGGGAATGTCGCCAAATGATGTTTCTAAATCACATATCAATGAAGAGATATCTGATATAGTCCAAAATTTTTCTGATAATTTCAAAGAAAGCATGGATGATATTAAAGAACAAATTAAAGATCTAAAAATAGAGATAAAAGAAAATAACGTTAAAGAAGACATCGAAGAGCTTGAAAGATTAAATGTAAAGCTTAGTCAAAAAGATTGCTCCAATGATCTCCTTTGGGAAATGAATGAATGTCTTGGTGTTGACAGGAAGCAAAATGCAATTCTAAGTCAAAAAAATTATAAAGATAACTAAAAGCCTACCTGTACAAATCTGTACAAGAGCAGGATAGTTTGAACCCCTGATAGCTGTATTATCAACTATCCTCAAGTTCCCTAAAGTCCTATAATCATGGTTGGTTTTGAGAGATTATGAGCTAATCATAAGTAGGATTCGAATCCCTCTCTCTCCGCCAGTATTTATCCCTAACTTTTTCAGCTTTAGTTAATTCCACCAACATAAAGCTTGGTTGTTGGTTTCATAGCTTGTAGTTTGTCCTGTAGATTTTGAGTTGGCTCACCTAAAATTGTCATTTTTTCAATATTAAATAACTGTCCAAATTTTATGTTAACAGGTGTTCCAATGACTTTGCTTGCAAGATCTTCCCATGCCTCTGGACTCTCAAATATTTCCAATAAGGTTGCTGTCTTTGATGCTTCATCAATAAACCATTCGAACTTAACAAGACCTTTATCTATTTGACTCTCTATAAAAGGGCATTGTTCAAGCAAAATAAAATCTTTGATCTCAACAATAGGGGACGAGTAAGATAAATCTATAACAACAGTTATTTCGCCTTTATTTTTATGTAATTCCATTTAAATTTAAGTAATATCTAAACTTAATTGATTGTCAGGTTGCTAGTCAAGCATTTTTGTTCTGCCAAATTAAGTTTCGTTTGATATATAATCAACAACACAAAATATGATAAAGAAGACAAAAATTATCTCTACACTTGGACCTTCTTGTGATTCAGAGATGATGATAGAAAAGCTTTGTAAAAAAGGAACTAATGTCTTCAGAGTCAATATGTCTCATACAGATCAAAATACTCTTGGTAAGTACATCAGAGTTATAAAAAAGTTAAACCGATCTAATATAAATTCTGTTGGGATAATGGTGGATACTCAAGGCCCTGAAATTCGTACAAAAGGAATATCAAACCCTATTCCAATAAGTCCAAAAGATAAAATAGTTCTTGTAAAACAAAGGAAAAAAATTGAAAGTGCTAAAACTTTCTGCATCGATAATATTGAATATTTAAAAGGTATTAAAGTAGGAGGAAAAGTTTCTCTTGATAACGGTGCTATTGAATTAAAAATTAAAAATATTTCGAAAGATTATATTGAGTGTGAATCCAAAGATGAGGGATTGATTGCCAACAGAAAGCATGTAAATTTTCCCGGAGCCAGACTAAGTCTTCCTTCGCTAACAAGAAAAGATAAAAAAGATATTAAGTATGGCATCGAAAAAGGAATAGATTTTATTGCCTTGTCATTTTGTCGAACAAAAAAAGATTTAGATGAGCTAAAAAAGTTTTTAGGAAAAGGGATTAATAAAATTGAAGTCTTTGCCAAAATTGAAGATCAACAAGGATTGAAAAATGCAGAATTAATTGCCAATGCATCAGATGGTATCATGGTAGCTCGAGGAGATTTAGGTATTGAAACTGATATTACAAATCTTCCATACATACAGAGAAATCTTATTAAAACTGGAGCTCAGTATGGTAAGAAAACAGTTGTAGCAACTCAATTGCTTGAGACTATGATTGATAATCCACATCCATCTCGAGCCGAAGTATCGGATATTGCAAATGCTGTTTACGAAGGGGCAGATGCACTTATGCTTTCAGGTGAAACAAGTGTCGGAAAATATCCTATTGAATGTGTTAAATATCTTTCGGATATTGTTTTAAATGCCGAAAAGTCAGAGACTTTACACTTTGAAAGTAATTTTAGACAAAAGACCGATTGGCATACACTAGCAGCAACTTCCGTCAAACTAGCGACTAAAATTAATGCCGATGCCATAGTTGTTTTAACGCGAAGTGGTTTTACAGCAAACATTATCTCCAGGTATAAGCCAAAAATGCCAATTTATGCATTTACGAATAATAGAGCATCTCAATCAAAATTATCTATTACTTCAACTGTGGAAAATATCTATTTGCGATTTTCAAAAAATCATGAAGCTACAATTAGTCAAGCCTTTGATTTGCTTAAGAATAGATACAAAATAAAAGGGAAGAAAAAATTCATTGTAATTTCAGGAGTCTTTTCTGATATCTATGCTGATGCAATACAAATTAGAAACTTCATCTAATCCCACCTTTTTTTTGCAATAGAATTGAAGAGAAGAAATATAATCTGAAGTTGATAATAATTTACTCCAAAAACATGCAAATGTTACAGAAATTCTTTAACCTTAATTCGGAGGTTCTATGAAACTATTAATTTTATTATTTCTTTCTCTTTTAAGTTTTGGTGACTATGAAGTCAAATCTACAAAATTTTCAGACTGCAAAGGGAAAATTGCCAATTATTATGTTGGTAAAATAACTAAGGATGGCTCTATTAGTGGGTGGCTTGAAGCGGCTGATTTGCACCAACAGTACTATAAAGCTCGAGGTATGGATATATTGGTGATGCCTATGGGTCAATATAGACGAGATGAAAATGGAGATGCAATTGAGAAATTACATCGTGTAAGCACAATGGTTGTGGGCTCACAAGAATCATGGGCTAGTTGGGGGGAGTATCTAGATAATAGAGACCAACAAACTATTGATAGTGATCAAATTGATTACGATAATTTTGTCCAAAAATATAACAAGAATAACGAAATAACTGCACGAAGACTTATTTGTATGCTATAAATAAGATGCCCTTTCGTTTAAATAGAAGGTCAAAAATTTACAGGATATTTTAAATAGGAGAACAATGAAAAATATTTTAATTATATTACTCACAATTTTTACTTCCTTGGCTTTTTCTCAAGAGGAAGGACAGGTGGAAGAAGTAGAACAAGCTGAAAATAGTGAAAGCCTTGGTTATGCTGTCTTTTCTACCTTTGAAATTGCATATGGTGCAAGATATGGAGATTTACAGGGGTATTTGGTTGAAGAAGCAAAAAGAGGCGTTAATGATGGCTATGATAATTGCGTGCTATACCGGCATGAGTTAGGTTCCGAACGATCGTTCTACATGGCTTGCTTCTTTCAAGACCTTGATCAATATGCTGAAATTATGTCCCAACCAAAACCAGATTATGCTCGACAAAGACAGTTATTTTCATCCCACACAAGTCATATGGTAGAAATGACTAGCAACGAATTAGATGGAGCACCAGATTATATTATGTATGGAAAATGGAGGCCATCTCCGGCTATATCCTGGGAAGAATGGGGCTTACGCATGGATGCTAATGCAAATGCACACAGTCAAGCATTTGGTGGTTGTGATGGCTGGGTCCATGCATGGGGACCTGAAATGGCTAATTATTTAGTCTGTGGCTTTGATGGATATGAAGATTTTGCTTCTAAACATGAGGCTGTTGGGCCTTTATTACGTGAAGCAGCATCACAATTTGACTCTATTGGTGTTGTAGATCATTCTGATGAACTCCTTATAAGAGTTTATCCATAACTTAAGGTATAGATATGAGAATACTTATTTTTTTATTTACGTCATTTTTCATTCTAGCTGATAACCATAGTTCAGCTGAAAAAGAAGTTTTAGATCGTCTTGCAAGCTATTATGAAGCAAGAAATAATCAGGATTATAAAGCAGCAATGTCTTTTGAAAGCAGTCTTGGTACCTTTAACACAAACTCTGATGGAAGTTTTCATAAACCTGTCCTTTTTGAAACCCTTGAAGAAAGAACAAATAATCCACAAACAGGGATAATTAATGTTTATTATCCAGAAGCTATACAGCTATCTGAGGATGTAGTTCATGTCAGGTTTTATGCTGAAGGAATTTACGGTTCACGAGATTCCAGTGGGCCATATAGGACCAGAGTTACTATGAATTGGGTTAATGAAAATGGAAATTGGGTTGTTAAAACACAACATTATTCACCAGCATCATATGGTGGTGTGCATATGCCAGATAAATATGATTTTAAGTGATAAAAGACAACAGAGGGCGATAATAACTAAATAGGAGAAACTATGAGACTATTTCTAATTTTGTTTATTAGCCTAGGTTTGTTGGCTAATGATCATGAGGATATGTATGAAGAGGTTTATGCTGATTATCTCTACTGTAATGTCGATGATAATCTTTCAGCTGAAAGAAGGGATGAGGCATTTGAAGACTATATAGAAGCTTGGAATGGACATGCAAGTTCATTTGACAATTCTGTTGCACTATCGGCAGTCTATCCGTTTTATACAAATGACGATATGAGATCTGGTGCAGATTTTATGTTTGTAAGGCATGCACCTTCAAGACAAGCTTTAGGCGCATTTATGCTTCAAATGTATAACTTAGTGAGTGAAGATGATGACATGCCTAAGGCTCCGTTTGAATGTGATAATGCATCGGAGGCGTACCAGCTTGTTGGACCATCCTCGGATGACGACTTGGGTAGTTCTGGAATGGTCGAATATTATCCGTGCAACTATACAGAAGATGCTGATCCAGATGCTATGTTTGAGGCGCAAGCAAAATTTGCTCTTGAGCATTATGCAAATGGAGCAAGAGGAGGGTATAGATATATTTTCCCTGGTTCAGGTTCAGATAGGGTGAATTCTCCAGACTTTTATGTGAGTGTTGGAAGCCCAGATATTGAAGCACGAGGTGCAGGCATTGATTTATATTGGTCTAAATCGAGAGGCTCAGAGGCTGAACTAGAAAGACGTAAACATGCAGAATGCCAAAAGAGCTCTGTATGGTATTGGGAAAGGCTGAAAGAAGGCTAAATGCAATAAATTTTTAGTGTAAAATTAAACCCATGTTGGGATCACTGACATGGGTTTTTTTATGAAAATTAAATTTTTGCTGCCAATTCTCCTGCTATGCAGTTTCTTTGCGCATCTTGTACAAACTAATTGGGGTCAAACTTCTATTACTCTTAAACGGTTAGATACAGAAAATAATCAATATCTTTATTACGATCTATATAAGCCAGCAAATGCAACGAGCACTTCAAAGGCACCACTAATAGCTGTTATACCTGGGTTTCAGAGGTCTAAAGAAGCACTGTCCAATGTTGCAATAGAACTTTCAAGAAGAGGTCATGTTGTAGCCTTGATTGATCCTTATGCACAAGGCCTTTCCAGTTCATCTTCAAGCACTTTAGCTGCAACAACTCAAGGGTATGGAATGTTCCACTTGGTTGATCACTATTACGATAACGACACTGTGGACTACATAGATAAAAATCTAATAGCTGCTACAGGACATTCTATGGGCGGCAATGCAGCAGTAAGAGGTGGTGATTTATTTGGTCAACGATCACAAAGAAATAATGAAAAAAGTAGATTACATTCAATTTTTATCTCAGGTTATGTCTTAACTCTAAGAGATGAAATTCTTAAAAATGTAAGATCAAATATTGGAGTGAGTTATGCCCTCTACGACGAAGGTGCATTTAGAAATGAATTATCTAATTGGGATGCTGCGAACATGGAAATTGCTCCAGAATCACTCAGGGTAGTAAATAGTATTTACGATCAAAATGAACAAATATCTAAAGTTGAATTAGGCAGATATTATGGTGAGAGTGAGGATAGATCTATAAGAGTTGTCTTCAACGAAAAATTACTTCACCCATTCCAGCCCTATAACCGAGAAGCCATGGCAAACCAATTGAGTTATTTCGATAACGTGATGGGGTCACCAATTGCCTTGGATCCAAATAATCAAACTTGGCAATGGAAAGAATTTTTTACATTAATAAATTTAATTATTTCGTTTTTACTCATAATACCAATTACTAAAGCCTTACTTAATTTGAATTTCTTTTCTGGATTAAAAAAAACTGTTCCAGATAAACTGCCCAAACAAACTTTGGAAGGCAAAAAAATTTTTTGGTTTACTTTTTTATTAAGTGCAACTATTGCTTGTGTAACCTTCATTCCATTGGTTGATACAGCTAAAATTCTTTTTCCCGAGGCTTCTAGTCGACAATTAACATGGTTTTTTCCACAGAGAATGAATAATTCAGTAATGCTATGGGCTGTATTAAATGGTGTTGTTGGTTTAATTATTTTTTTTGTTTCATATCAATTTTTTGGCAAGAAACATAATGTGGAAATGTCATCATGGGGTGTTAATATTGAATTTAATGAGCTTTTAAAAACATTTGTTCTTGGAATAATAATTTTTTTAATCTATTTTTCTATTCTTTATTCCATCTATTATGTCTTTCATATTGATTATCGATTTTGGTTCATTGGTGTCAGAATATTTCAACCAGAAATGTTGCTGGTTTTGCTGATGTATTTCCCATTTTTTCTTATATTTTTTATGTCTAATTCCCTAAGAGTAAATGGTGCCATGAGATTTGAGGGTCAGCCAGAAGTCTATTCGAGACTTGTTGCTGGATTAGCAAATTCCTTTGGTCTAATTTTAATTATTATGATTCAGTATGTAACTTATTTTATGACTGGAGAAGTTTATTGGACCACAAACTGGTTAAGTGTAAATCTATTATTTGGTATTGTGCCAATAATGTTTGTCTTGCCAATCTTTAATAGAATATTTTTTCAAATGACTGGCAGGATATATTTGGGACCAATAGTAACTTGCTTAATATTTATCATGATACTTTCAACAAACACAGTGGTTTATCTGCCTCTTTAAATCTACTACTGTATGACTTGACCAAGATAATTAGAAAGCCTTTCAGAATTTACCGCAAATGTCATGTTGGATGATGCTTCGATTACTTCATTTAAGTTTGATGGCTTACCCACTTGAATAACACCAACCATGCCAAGAATTAGGTGAGGAGTGCATTGATAGACGTAAACACCTTCAGTAGTTAATGTAACTCTTACTTCTTCATTTATATTGCCAAGCCATTCTTGCCCACCATCGGGAATCATTGTTGAGATAGTTTCAGTGTTGTGAGCTAAGTCTACTGGTTTAAAAATGACAGTATCGCCTGGTTCTATTCTCAAAAAACCTGGCTCAAATACCATTGGTTCTGATTCACTAAAATTTAACATTTTTATTTCATGCTCTTCTGCCACGAATAACATGCTCATAATTATTAACAAATTGAATAGGCTTTTCATATTTCCTCCTTGTGATCAGCATAACTATGATTTGTTTCGCTGTGATGTTGTTCGTCTTCTCTTACTCTTTTAACTAAATCCGAAAGACATGCATCTTTGTCAAGACCATAGTAATCTATTGCTAGTTGTGGGGCTTTAACATTCTCAACAGCACCAGATTCAATTTGATTTAAATAATCTGTATAGCTCTTTACTGCTTCGTCTTCAAAATAACCAATCATTCGATGGGCTGTTCTTGGGAAAAAGACATAAACAAAGAAGTAAAATAAGCCAAATAATCCTTGTGCACACAAAACAAGGAGCCTTTCAAAAATATTTGGTTTGGAAATTTCAATGAAGAACATAAGATGCATTCTTTCGTTTTCTGCTTCCTCCAACATTTTACGAATGTGTTGGCCATAACCTGGTTTCATTGATCTTAAGCTTTTAAAATGCATCCACATTCCTGCTATCATTCCTGGAACGCCAGCAATAGTCTCAAGAACAACTGCTCTATGACCATATCTATCAGCAAAGAAAGTGTCAGCAATGAACTTAAAAAAAGATGTCATAGTTCTTGCAAAACTATCTGAAAGATTTGTGTTTTTTGTGCCCTCTAGAATTTTCATCTATAAATGTTATTTATGGTTATACATATAATATATTTATAGATTTACTTTTATCAATGTTATTTTTAATTAACCTAATAAAATGTTGGTGCCCTCTGCAGGAATCGAACCTGCAACTACTCCTTAGGAGGGAGCTGTTATATCCATTTAACTAAGAAGGCAAATGCTAAAATATAATACATGAAACTGAAAATCTTGCTTCCAATTTTAACTTTTTTCGCAGCATACATTGGTGCTTTGGCTAATGGTATGGGTGATTCAAATTGGTATGATGCGCTTGAGAAACCATTTTTCAATCCTCCCACTTACATTTTTGGAATCGTTTGGCCAGTTTTGTACATTTTCATGGCAGTTGTCAGCTATCTTAATGCAAAAATAATCTTTTACATTTTCATATCACAGCTGATACTGAATAGCTTATGGGGATGGTTATTCTTTGTTTTTGAAAATCCCGTATTGTCATTATTAGATATATTAATTCTTGTTGGCCTAAATATTTATTTATTGGATATTCTTTTTAAAAAAGAAAAATGGTTTAGCTTTATTCTTTACTTACCGTATGTTCTCTGGATTTGCTTTGCTTTAATGTTAAATTTAATGATAGTTATATTAAATTAATTTATTATTTTTTGTTGTTTTGAGAAAGGCTTACCTTTACATCTTTGAGCAACAAAGCAGCAAAACTAAGAAGTAGAATTGAACCAGCCTCAAAAATTAGTTGTTCTGGGACAGAATCTTTCCCTTGAAGCACAATTAAACGTGCAAGTGCTGTAATGCCTATAAATAATGGGTATATCACAGGGAGTACATGGCTTCTAAAGTAAACAGCTACCATACCTAAGACCTCAGCATAAATGAACATTAATAAAAGATCTGCTAGAGTAATAGTCCCTCGATTAAAAACCTCATAAAGTTCAAAGCCAACAGCCCCAATAGTCATTAAAGCAATTACCGATAATATAAAATCTTCTAAATATTCAAAAATTTTATTTGCTCTGTTCATAGATCCATTTTGATATTAATTTATTAAAACTAGTTTTTGCTATGTGGTGGTAGCTTTGCCTCCACAAACCATTCGTGTTTGCGCTTTACAGGATTAAATTTCTTAATCTTAAGTTTCTCATTCTCCTGGATAAATTTTTTAGTCTTAACAACAGTGTAGTGGTATGTATGGCTATCTCTGGATTCACCTTCAGGAATTAAATAAACTTTTTGTTGCTTGTTTGCTGCCATGATCAAATTTTACATATTTTTTGGAGCCATACAAGCAGATTATGGTTTTACAATTAAGTTGATAAAGAGTCACTTATCTTTAACATTGCCCATCTAACATTACTTTAGTTTATATGCCTTAGTCATGCCCCCACATATGTCGATGACTATAAACTATTTAGGGAAGCTTTTAGTTTCCCTTTTTTTTGATGTTAAAATCTCTTAGAAAAATTATGAAATTTAAAACTGTTATCTCTGATGTAAAAAATACTCCTTATTCTGATGCACTAGATATGGGTAATTTAATTCAATTTTCTGGAATGATGGGGTTGGATGATAACGGTCTTGTGAAGGGTGGTGTAATTGCTGAAACAAGACAAATTTTTAAAAACCTTAAACAGAATTTAGACTTCTACCAACTAAATTACTCAAATGTTGTAAAAGCTTTGGTAATGCTGAAAAACATGGGTGAGTTTCAAGACTTTAATGCAGTATATCTAGAGCATCTTTCTAAACCCTATCCTGTGAGGAGTACATTTGGAGTTGCAGACCTAGCTTTTGGAGCTTGTGTAGAGATAGAGTTTCTTGTTTCTAAATGAAGAAAACTTATCTAAATCATTTTCATAAAGAACATGGTGGTTATATGGTTGATTTCTCTGGCTGGGAAATGCCGCTACACTATGGATCTCAATTAACTGAACACCTAGAAGTTAGATCTAATGTAGGAATTTTTGACGTTTCACATATGGCTGTATTTGATTTAACAGGCCCTGAACAACAAGAATTTTTAAGATTTCTACTTCCAAATGATGTCGCCAAAATTTCTGGAGAAACAAAAGCATTATACTCACCTCTTTTAGATGAAGATGGTGGTATATTGGATGATCTGATTGTCTATGGTCTGGGTCAAAACAACTTTAGAATAATTTCAAATTGTGCAACACGTGAACAAAATTATGATTGGTTGAGGCAATGGGGGAGACAATTTGCAGTTGATGTCAACTTTAGGCCTGAGCATTCCATTATATCTTTACAAGGTCCTAGTGCTCATAAACATATAACAAGACTAACCAACAATAAAATAGCAAAATTTGAGTTAACTCATGATCAAGATATGATGATTTCAGGTACTGGGTATACAGGAGAAAATGGATATGAGATTGTGAGTGATGCAATTAATGGTACTAAAATTTGGGATCAGTTTATATCAGATGGAATAAAACCAATTGGACTTGCTGCAAGGGACACATTACGTCTAGAAGCTGGATTAAATTTATTTGGGGCAGATATGACAAAGAGTAACTCGCCTTATGATTCAAATATTGCCTGGACAGTTGACTTAAACGACAAAAATAGAGACTTCATTGGAAAACAAGCCCTAACTAATGTCGATAAAACAAAGGTGTTAACAGGATTCTATACAGAAGAAAGAGGTGTTTTAAGAAGTGGGGCAGTTGTAAGAACAAAAAATTGTAAAGGCATTGTAACAAGCGGTACCTGGAGTCCAACCTTCAAAAAAAATATAGGGTTCTGTAGAATAGAAAAAAATCATGGGGATATTGGCACATCGTTCTTGAGAGATAAAGAAATTGATTTAAACTTTTGTAATAACAATTTTTTAAAAAGTCTTACTTAAATGTCAATTGATGAAAAAAACCTGAAATTTTTAGAATCTCATGAATGGGCTCGTATCGAAGATGATGGTACGGTTACAGTTGGTATTTCAAATCACGCGCAAGAACTTTTAGGTGATATTGTCTTTGTTGAACTCCCAGAAGTAGGTGGCAACATTGAAATGAAGGCAAGTGTTGCTGTTGTAGAATCTGTAAAAGCGGCATCTGACGTCTATACTCCAATATCTGGAGAAGTAATGGAAGTTAATGAGAATTTAGTTTCAAGTCCAGAAATTATTAACTCATCGCCTTACAATCAAGGTTGGTTTTTTAAAGTTAAGCCACAAAATATTAATGAACTAAATGAAATGCTTGATTTAGAGGCTTACCAAAAATTTAGCCAAGAATAAGCATAAAAAAAATGGGCCTAGAATCAAAAGAATTTGCAAAAAGACATATCGGTCTAAAAGATGCAGAAATCAAACATATTCTTCATGATCTTGGTTATGAAAGCATGGAAGATTTTCTTTCAAGTCTGATACCCGACTCTATATACGATAAAAAAAAATTAAACCTGCCAAAACCCCTTGACGAACCATCAGCACTTAAAGCCTTAAAACAAATTTCAAAAAAGAATAAAGTTTTTAAAAGCTTTATTGGTCAGGGTTTCTATAATTGCAATGTGCCGGCAGTAATTAAGCGTAACGTTTTTGAAAATCCTGGTTGGTATACATCTTACACACCATATCAACCAGAAATAGCCCAAGGTAGACTGGAAGCATTAATGAATTATCAAACCTTGATTTCAGATCTTACGGGCATGGATTTATCAAATGCTTCTCTTCTAGATGAGCCTACTTCTGCAGCAGAAGCAATGATGCTTGCAAGAAGAGTCGCTAAATCTAAATCCAATAATTTTTTTGTAAATGAAAAAACATTTCAACAGACAATATCAATAATCAAATCAAGAGCAAAACCTCTAGGAGTTAATGTTGAAGTTGGAAGCCTGCCAGATAAAACTAAAGATTATTTTGGAAGTTATTTTCAATACCCAAACGCCAATGGCGCTATTGAGGATTTGTCATTAATTTCCAAACAAATGCATGATAATAAAGGTCTTTTGATAGTAGGATCAGATTTACTGGCCTTGACACTTTTAAAACCTCCTGGCGAATTTGGTGCCGACATTGTCGTTGGATCTGCTCAAAGATTTGGTGTTCCAATGGGGTTTGGGGGCCCCCATGCAGGATTTATGGCAATTAAAGATGAATTTAAGCGTTCATTACCAGGAAGATTAATTGGTCTAACAAAAGACTCCAAAGGCAGGCCTTGCTATCGATTGGCATTGCAAACTAGAGAACAACATATTAGACGAGAAAAAGCTACAAGCAACATCTGCACAGCCCAGGCTTTACTTGCAATAATGTCAAGTTTTTATGCAATTTATCATGGGCCACAAGGTCTGAAAGAAATTGCTCTTAGGGTGAACTCTAAAACGAAGCAATTTGCTAATAAATTACTTGAAAGAGGTTATAACGTAATAAATAATTCTTTTTTTGATACATTGGTGATAAAAGTTGATGACGCCAGAAAAATTCATCAACAAGCTGTTAAAAATAAAATTAATTTAAGGCAAATTTCAACTGATCTTTTAGGTGTTAGCTTTGATGAGTTAACCAAAGATGAAGATATCAACACACTCCTAAATTTATTTATAGATAAAAATAATTCTTTGGAAAAGTTCACAGAATGCATCCCAAAGAATCTTCATAGAACCTCAACTTTTCTTACACATGAAGTGTTCAATAGCTATCATTCAGAAACACAACTCATGAGATACATTAGAAAATTAGGTGATAAGGATTTAGCCTTAGATAGATCTATGATTCCTCTAGGTTCTTGTACCATGAAACTAAATGCAACTTCTGAAATGATACCTGTAGGATGGAATGGTTTTGCAAATATGCATCCACATGCTCCGAGTGATCAAACACAGGGATATACAGAAATAATCAATAACCTCGAAGATTGGCTTTCACAATTAACGGGGTATGAAGCAATTTCTTTACAACCCAATGCTGGTTCACAAGGTGAATATGCAGGTTTGCTAGCTATTGATGGCTACCATAAAGCGAAGGGAGAGCTGAATCGAAACATCTGTTTGATACCCGAGTCAGCGCATGGTACAAATCCTGCGTCTGCACAAATGGTTGGTTATGAGGTTGTAGTTATTGATTGTGATGAAAATGGTGATATTGATTTTGAGGATCTAAATAATAAAGTGAGGGTTCATAAAGAAAACATTGCAGCAATGATGATTACTTATCCGTCCACGCATGGTGTTTTTGAAGAAAAAGTTCGTGATGTTTGCGAATTAATTCATAGCTTTGGTGGTTTCATATACATTGATGGCGCGAATTTCAATGCCATGGTTGGTACTTGTTACCCTGGAGAGTTTGGGGGAGATGTTTCACATTTAAACCTTCACAAGACCTTTTGTATACCTCATGGTGGTGGAGGTCCTGGGATTGGACCCATTGGGGTAGTTGACAAACTTGTACCTTATTTACCAGCGGACCCTTTAAAACAATCTGATCAAGAATATTCTATTTCTGGAACACATTTTGGCAGTGCTAGTATTTTACCCATAAGCTGGATGTATATTGCTATGATGGGGGAAGAATCCTTACGCAAAGCCACTCAAGTAGCTATTTTGAGTACGAATTATCTTGCAAAAAGACTTAAAGACCATTTTAAGATCCTATACACAGGAAGAGGTGGACTGGTAGCACATGAATGCATTATTGATGTAAGGCCCTTTAAGGAAAGCTGTGGTATTGAAGCTGAAGATATTGCAAAGAGACTTATTGATTATGGATTTCATGCTCCAACAATGTCTTGGCCAGTCGCAGGAACCTTAATGATTGAACCTACTGAAAGCGAATCTCTAGAGGAGTTAAATCGGTTTTGTGATGCAATGATTGGTATAAGAAATGAAATTACAGATATCGAAAACGGTACAAGTGATAAAGATAACAATCTCCTAAAAAATGCACCTCATTGCGTTGATGATCTTGTAAAAGAATGGCAGTATCCATATTCAAAGAATGTTGCATATTACCCAAATAAACAAACTAAAAATCATAAATTTTGGCCACCAATAGGAAGGGTTGATAATGTTTATGGCGATAGAAATTTAGTGTGTTCTTGTCCCAGCCTTAAAGAATTTAAATAAAAGTTTACGCGAAACCGAATTTTTGCAGGCTTTTTGCTTCATCTAAGATAGATTCCTTTATATCTCGATACTTTATTCCTAGGATATCTTCAGCCTTTGAGCTATTTTTTGTCATTTTTTTACCTAAAAACCTTCGAATTGATTTTAAATCAGATACAAGGTAAGACATTAATCTTGCTCCCAAAATTGACACAGTAAATTTTGGAGCATTGTATCCTGATTCTCGAAGTATTTTTGACACATCTTTTGTCCATAATTCAGTATTTGACAATATAATTCTTTCTCCATTTGATTTGGAATTCTCAAGCGCTATGATGTGGGCAAGCGCTACATCTCTTACATCCACATATCCTAAATGAAGTGGTAGGTTAATTGGTATTTTTCCATTAATTAATCCAGCAATTAGTATCTGAGTTGAACTAATATCAGATGTTAAAGAAGGTCCAATAACACCAGCTGGATTGAGTACTGTGAGTTCTGTTTTCGTTTTAGAGCTTTTGATGAGCTCCCAAGCTTTTTTTTCTGCTAGTGCTTTGCTTTTTGGGTATGCTGGAATTGCTTTTTCCACCATGCTCCAATCTTTTTCACTATACTCGCTTTTTGTGTGACCTGAAGAAATTGCTGCAACAGAAGACGTGACAACTATTTTTTTTATATTATTTTTTAGCGCTAAAGATACTACTCGCTCAGTACCTTCTACTGCTGGCTTAATAAGTTCATTTTCATCTTTGGGTTGTTTAAAAGGGTAGGGTGATGCTACGTGCAAAACATTATCGCAACCTTCAATTGCCTTGTCCCAGTTTTCATTGCTTAATAGATCAGTCTTGTAGAAATTAATTTTTGAAGGATCCACAGAATATTGCGCCAAAGCATCAGAAATTGCATCTACTTTGTCCAAATTACGAACAGTTGCATTAATTTCATACCCTCTGACGAGAAGCTCTTTTGCACAATGCATCGCAATATATCCAGAGATACCTGTTAATAAAACTTTACTCATGTAGGTATTTTACCCATATCTACAATATTTGTTCACTATTTGTACCTTTGAGAAACTCTCTGATTCTAATCTGATCTTTATCGTTGAGAGTGTTAAATTCATCCCGAATCCAATTTAAGCATTTTGCTTGATAGCTAAAAGTTTTTTGTTTCCATAAAGAGCCCTCAATATCAACTTCCCAATTATCCATTTCACTTGCAACAGCTTCAGCATTTTTTACTAAAAGTGGAGCGTACATTTTCCCAAATTCATAAAATATATCCTTTAATGTTGATGGGTTTTCCTCTAGATTTATCCAATCTTTAGTATCGGAATTAATTCCTGATAAATCGGTCATAACTTCAACCCATGCTACTACTCTTGGAGCTAATTGATGACATATCTTTCTGGGTGTTGGGTCAAAGTTTACTAGTTGCGATAGTTGGCCATAAAAGGCAAAATCAGCTGAAGATGGCTTATTGCCAAGTAAAAAAGGAGCATTTTGTAGATGCTCATTAAATAGTTTAATAAATCTTTTAAAACTCTTGTCAATTAAATTAGCAGTCTTGTTGTTCGAGCCAACCACCCATAATCTTTTCGTTTGTCGTCCAATAATAAAGTCTTTAATTTGCTGATGCTCTTCCTTTGATAGACGTTTTTCGAATTCTACCAAAGGTAGAATATCTCCTGCTTTAGAAATATCTTTATCAAAGTGCCATCTATAGTGAAACATATACTTTGTAAGCCACTCATCAGCAAAATCTTCAAGCAGATAATTAATAAATGATAGAGCAGGGTCATTAGGAACGACTTGCCTTACATTGTAATCGCTCTCAAGTCTTCTGATGATAGGAGTTGAATCTGTAGTGGCAATCATTTTATTATCTTCATTTTCAAAAAGAATAACAGGCAACAACACAGGCTTAGGCAACTCTATACCTTGTTCTTCAAGCCTTTTTTGAGTTTGACCCCAATGAACATCATATGGTATGCGGCGATATCTTAGTAACGAAAGAATTTTTTGAGTATAAGGAGATGGTGTTGAACCGAAAATTTGTAATCTTTTCATTTCGAATAATTATAGTCTCTATTTTTCGTACACTAAAATAACTTATAATAACGCCGTTAGGAGAGATGGCAGAGCGGTTGAATGCACTGGTCTTGAAAACCAGCAAGCCTTAATAGGGCTTCCAGGGTTCGAATCCCTGTCTCTCCGCCATATTAAATTTTACACTGGCAACTATTGGAAAATGATCAGAAACACCTGATCCGTTTGTTAAGTTAAAACTTCTGGGGATTCCTTTTTCATCAATATGAATTGGATGTTTTATAACTTCAATAGAATCATAATCAAAATATGCACCTCTTCCTTTAAGAACCATAATGTTATCCAGAAATGACCAGGTTTTATTTCTGCTATAGAATGAAGTACCTTTGCACTCAAAGCAGCCTACAAGATGAGCAATATCCCATGTTTCCGCCACTTTAGCATATATATTTTCTTTTTTGTCTTCAGTAATATTTACATTAAAATCACCCAAAGCAACAACTATATCAGTGTGCTTTTTGGTAAGTTTTTCTAACTCGTTAAATGCATATTTTCGCATCGAAGTAGGATGATAGCCGGCAGGAAAGTGCACTGAATAAATTCTTAACAAGTTGTTTTGGTATTTAATAACAGTTTCTAAGATTCCTCTGGTATCATCTTGAACAGCATCAGAAACACCAACAAATTTAATAGGATGAAGCTTAGAGTTTGAAATAGGATATTTTGAGATAATACCAAGATTAATGCCTCTATCATCCTGTCCCTCAATTAAACCTACATATCTGTATTTTTTTTCATCAAGACCACTTTGAATTAATTTTAAAATCTCTAAATTCTCAACCTCTTGGAGGCTAATAATATCGCTGTTTTGTGATGAGATTATTTTTACGATATTCCTAATTTTTTGATTAACAGCAACGTTGTTCCAATCAAGATATAAACAATCATCACGCCATTTCTTTACCTGAATAGACTTGCAATTCTTAATGTGTAAAGCATTACCTTTTTGATTGAGGGGAATGTAAGTATCATCTTTTTTTAATGGATTATTTTTTGTATCAAACAAATTTTCCACATTAAACGATATTATCGAAATATTGGCATTGATACTATGAATGAGGCAAATAAACAAAACATATAAAAAATATTTTTTTTTCACTTTATTGGTTAACTAATACTTTCAATCAAAGACTTGAGATGATAGCAAAACCGCCCTGCATCTGCTCCATTTATGACCCTGTGATCATATGACAGCCCAAACGGTAAAATCTCTATTTCAACTGGAATATTATCAACTAATTGTAAGATTTTCTTAGATCTCGACAAAGATACTATGGCCACTTCAGGCGGATTAATTATTGGGGTAAAGCCTGTGCCTCCAATTTTACCAAGGCTAGATATGGTAAATGTTGAACCTACTAAGTCCTTTTCAAATAATTTACGTTCTCTTGCTTTTTCTGCTAAAAAATTAATTTCTTCTGAGATTTGTTGAACATTTTTCTTATCAGCATCTTTAAGAACAGGCACCACTAAACCCATTTCAGTATCTACTGCAATGCCAATATTAATATAGTCCTTGAGCAATACCTCATCTTTACTTATTAAAGAAGCATTAAAATACGGAAATTCTTTTAGAGTTTGGCTAAGAGCACAAACAAAGTATGCCAATAATGAATATTTTGTTTCAGCTCTTACATCGTTTAAAGCCTTTAAATTTACATCTTCGAAATGGGTAACATGTGGAATTGAAACCCAAGAATTATGAAGATTTTTTGCTCCTAGTGCTCTAATTTTTGAAAGCTTTTCTATCGAATAAGATCCTTGATCCTTAAAATCGTCCTTAGAAAACGTCAAAAAGTTATTTATGTTTTTAGCTGAATGGATGAAATTCTTTAGGTCTTCTTTGGTGACGCGTTGATTTTTTCCTGAGCCTTTGATCTTAGTTAGGTCAATCTCAAGTTCACGAGCGTACTTTCGTACTGCCGGGCCTGCATTGACTCCAGAAATATCAATTATTTCATTTAAAGTCTTCTGTGGCTTAACATCATTTTCTTCTATATTGCTACTTTGAATTTCTTTTGGTTGGGCTTTTGACTTTTTTTTTGGTTCTGCTTTAATTTGTGCAAAAAGCATTCCTTCATCAACGCTATCTCCCTCTTTTACAAATACTTCTGTGATCTCTCCATTGAAATCCGATGGCACCTCCATTGCAGCTTTTTCTGACTCAAGAACGATTAGAGGATCATTAATATTTACCTTATCTCCAGCTTTGATATTTACTTCAATAATTTCAGTAGATTCTGCCTCTCCAAGGTTTGGTATTTTTATATCAATTGTTTCTACTTCTGCCATGGTGCAACTTTGTCTATTTTCATCTTCATTTTCTTGGCATATTGATTAGCTTCAGTTTTCATATTTAGCATCAACAACGAATTGTAAACAATATGTTCTTTATTAATCTCGAAATAATTTCTTAATGCATCTCTAGTATCGCTTCGACCAAAACCATCAGTTCCTAAAACAATAAATTCTCCATTAATCCATTGCCTAATTTGATTAGGATATGCCCGTTGATATTCAGACACGCCAATTGTAGGAAGAGGGCTTTGAAAGCATTGCTCTACGTAAGAGTCCTCAGAATTTATTTCTAATCGTTTTGCTCTTTCCGTCTCAATGCCACCTCGATATAATTCATTAAAGCTCGTTATTGACCAAATATCAGCATTTATACCAAATTTAGCAAGTTCGGCTTCAGCTTCAATTGCAAAATTTAAAGTCAGTCCAGAGGCAAGGAGTCTAATCTTTGATTTTTTATTTATTTTGAACCGATAACAACCTTTTACAATATTTTCATGCGTAGCATCTTTAGGTTTTTCAGGATGTTTATAATTTTCATTCATTACTGTCAGATAGTAAAAACAATCTTTGTGTTGCTCATACATCTCTTTAATTCCATTTTGAATTATTGCTGCTAATTCATAGCCAAATGCAGGATCGTAAGCACGACAATTTGGAATAGTTGAAGCTAATATATGGCTGTGGCCGTCCTGATGTTGTAGGCCCTCTCCGTTAAGTGTTGTTCTGCCCGAAGTTGCACCTAGAAGAAATCCTCTTGCTCGAGAATCACCAGCTGCATAAGCTAAATCATGAACTCTTTGAAAACCAAACATTGAGTAAAAAATGTAAAAGGGAATCATAGGAAATTTGTTATTACTATAGCTTGTGGCTAGGGCCAACCATGCTGAAAATGCACCAGCTTCATTAATTCCTTCTTCCAACATAATGCCAGATTCACTTTCTCTGTAATACATAACCTTATCTGCATCCTCAGGCTCATATTTTTGCCCCTCAGAAGAGTAAATACCAAATTGTCGAAACAGGGCATCCATTCCGAATGTACGTGCCTCATCTGGAACAATTGGAACAACTCTACTACCAATTTTTTTATCTCTCAGCAGTTTTGTTAAGAGACGAACAAAAATCATTGTAGAAGACTGCTCACGTTCAGATCCACCCTCAAATTCACTAAAAGCTTCAGCATCAGGAATTAGCTTTTCATTTGATACATATCTTTTTGGAAGATAGCCTCCTAACTCATTTCTTCTTGTTATTAAATATTCTTGAATATCAGGAAAGTCTTCTAATGTTAAAAAATCAGGATCATCCAAATTATTTTTATCAATTGGTAAATCAAATTTATCAATAAAGTTTTTCAGGTTTTCATTGGTAAGTTTCTTAACTTGATGGGTAGTGTTGTCAGCTTGTCTTGAGCCTATACCGTAACCCTTAATTGTAAAAGCCAATATAACAGTAGGTTTATTCTTTTCTTCATAAGCTTGTTTATAGGCATTGAAAACTTTAATTGGATCGTGGCCGCCACGATTGAGATTCTCAACTTCCTCATCAGACATATGATCAACCATATTCAATACTCTCATATCTTTTGCAAAAAAATTATCTCGGGTATATTTTCCACCTTTGGCTTTAAAATTTTGGTACTCGCCATCAACAGTCTCGTCCATGACTTTTTGTAATAATCCATCTTTATCTGCATTTACAAGATCATCCCAGTGCCTTCCCCATATTAGGTTTACTACGTTCCAACCTGCGCTATAAAATTGTTTAGCAAGCTCTGTCACAATTTTTGAGTTTCCACGTACTGGTCCATCTAATCTTTGTAAATTACAGTTAATTACAAATACTAGATTATTAAGATTTTCTCGACCAGCAAGGCCTATTGCACCAGTTGATTCGGGTTCATCCATTTCTCCATCACCACAGAAAACCCATACTTTTCTGTCTGGTATATTTGTAATGAGACTCCTCTTTTCAAGATATTTCATTATGTGAGCTTGGTAGATTCCAAAAATTGGCCCTAAACCCATTGAAACTGTAGGAAATTGCCAATAATTTGGCATCAACCATGGATGTGGGTAAGAAGATAAGCCTTTACCATTTATTTCTTTACGAAAATTTTCTATTTGACTCTTAGAAATATTACCCTCTAGAAAAGAACGCGCATAGATTCCAGGCGATGAATGTCCTTGAAAATAAATCAAGTCACCTAGCTGCTTATTAGAACCCCTAAAAAAATGATTAAACCCAACCTCATAAAGCACAGCAGCAGAGGAATAAGTTGAAATATGTCCTCCAAGATCTTCATCAATATTTGCCCTGAGGACCATTAGCAGACTATTCCATCTGATAAAGTGTCTTATTTTTTCTTCGTATTTCCAATTTCCGGGATAGGGCAATTCTTCATCAGAGTGAACAGTATTCTTAAAAGAGGGGTCATCCAAGGATTCAATTGATATTCCTTTGAGTTTAGCCTGAGCATACAGTCCCTCTAAAAGTTCTTTTGTATAATCTTTTCCATCGGACAGAATTACATTTTCGAGTGCCTCAATCCATTCTTTAAGTTCAGTTCTTAAGTCTTCTTTGTTCTGCATTATATCTAGACAGTTTGTGTAAAGAACCTAAATAAAAAGCTTAAGCCTAGTAAAAATATAATGATACCCACTGGTTTTGACCGTTTACCTTTGCCCTTTAAGAATAAATAAGGACCGTAAATAACTCCTACTAGTCCAAAAATTAAATCTATATAGATCATATTGTTCTTTCTTAAATAAACTTCAACGTTAAAATATATTCTCCAATTATATTATTAAGAACAATTTTATCATATGAGAAAGATAGCAATAATAGGCTGTGGCATTAATGGAATAGGGTGTGCAATTGCACTTGCAGAAAGTGGATATGATGTTCACATTTTTGACAAAAAAAAACCTTTCTCTGAAACAAGCGCTAAATCATCAAAACTCCTTCATGGTGGTATAAGATATCTTGAAAACGGACATTTAAATTTAGTTAGAGAATCGTTGCAGGAGAGGGCTGCATGGGTAAAACAAATGCCTGATCATACAAAGATTAATAGGTTTTTTATACCTGTTTATCAGAACCTTTCAAGAAATATTTTTATACTTTTTGCCGGAGTAAAATTATATGAATTTCTAGCCGGAAAATTTTCTTTAGGAAAAAGTAAATTTCATGGAAGAAAAAATACTCTCCAACTAAATAAATCTTTGAGATCTGAAGGGCTTATTGGTTCCGTCAGTTATGTTGATGTACAAATGGATGATGAAGCTATCTCTTCTCAATTGCTAGCAAAGGCCGAAAGAATGGGAGTAAAAATTATTGACAATACTGAGGTTACCAACTTTGACTTAGCAGGAAAAGTCGAAACTGATAGTCACTCGATAAAATACGACTTTATAGTTAATGCGTGCGGTCCGTGGGTAAAAGCCTCATTAGATAAAAATAAGATAAACACTAAATATGAAATTGAACATGTTAGAGGAAGCCACATTATTGTTAACAAAAAAATTTCTAATCCACTAGTCCTTCAAAACCCATCAGATAAAAGAATAATTTTTATGCTTCCAATCAAAGAAGGTACATTAATTGGAACGACAGAAATAAAACATGATCTAGCAAAACCAATTGAGTGCTCTAAAGCTGAACAGAAATACCTTATAGATAATGCAAATAATTTCATCCAAGAACCCTTAGATGCAGGTAATGTAATATCCAATTATTCTGGAGTTCGAGCTTTAGTTTCTCAAGGAGAAAAAAATTTAAGCTCAATTAATAGAGATTCTGCAATTGAACTTAATGGAAAGCTAATAAACGTATTTGGAGGCAAATGGACCTCAGGTTTAAGCCTAGGGAAAAAAGTCGCTAACTTAATTCAAAATTAATTATCTTTTGCTTTTTCCTTTTTCATTTCTTTCATTCGCTTCATTCTTTTTTCCATTCCTGCTTTCATTCTCTCCATTCGGGGCCCCTTGCAAAAAACTGCAAAAGCGTGGGTATAGTCTGAAGACATAGCAGAAAATTTTGAAGCCACATCTAATGCTCCAAGTGCACCTTCCTCATCACCTTCTTTATCAGATTCTTCAGCTTCTTTGAGAGCTTCTCCAGCTGCATAAAGCCAAATAGCAGCTCCGCTTGATACGTTTGCACAGTCTTCGGCAGACCAAACAGCATTCATTCTATTAAGATCATTAAGGGGGTCTTTACCTTTATGATTATCTGCAAAGATTACAGAAGCACCTAGAAGCGCTACCAGTAAAAAAATATTTTTCATAAAATCTCCTTTATCTAAGACTATCAAAAATTAAATAAGTTTCTCTTATTTGTTGCTATTTATTTTTTACAACCTAAATTAAATAGATGTATAAATTATTTTTTTTACTTGTTCTTTCGAATTTCTCCCTATTTAGTCTCAATGAATGGTATGGATATACTGATGAGGTAATGGGAGGTGAGTCGACTATAAAATGGTACAGCTATACAGATCAGGTAATGGGTGGTGACTCAAGTATTGAAACTATTAAAGATGGAGAGACTTTTCACATTTTAGGTAACGTATCAACCAGAAATAATGGAGGTTTTATAAGATTTGCTACAAATGCTGAATCAATTTCTGCAAAAGCTGAGGGAATTAAATTTTTGGCAAAAGCAAATAATCAAACCTATGATATACATATTTCACTTTCAGGAATGAAAATGCCTCCTTGGTCATTTTTTTTCACAAAATTTTATATTTCTGAAGAGTGGCAAGAATATAAAATCTTTTTTTCAGATTTTGAAACATACGGATTTTCGATGAAAAAATTTAGCCCAGAAAACTTTAGAGAGCTTTCTTTTGCTGGTTATGGAAGAGATTTTGAAGTTGACTTACTAATAAAAAATATAGAGATCTTCTAAACTCTGTATGGCCTTCCTTAATCAAATTGCTGCAGACTTTGCCACATTTGCATGGAGCGAATGGCTTGTTGCGTTGCTGCTTGGATCTGGTGCTTTTTTCTTGATTTGTTCACGTTTTACTCCTTTTCGATATATTCCTCATGCCTTTAGTGTACTAAGAGGAAAACATCAATCTAAATCTGATGTTGGTGAGGTGAGTAGCTATAAAGCACTCGCTGCGTCTCTCTCTGGCACGATTGGCCTAGGAAATATTGCGGGGGTTGCAGTTGCGATACAAATTGGGGGTCCAGGAGCAATTTTTTGGATGTGGGCCACTGCAATTTTTGGAATTGCTACAAAATTTTTTACATGTTCGTTATCAGTACTTTTTAGAGAAGTAAATGCTCAGGGTGAAGTAAAAGCTGGCCCAATGTACGTTATAAAAAATGGTTTGCCTAGTTTCATGTTTCCTCTGGCAACTTTTTTTTCACTGTTTGGAATGATAGGTTGTCTATCTGCACTTCAACCAAACCAAATGGTTCAAATTACAAAAGATCTCTTTTTTTCAGATATTGAAAACTTTCAGTATTTTGCAGCAGTTTTCTTAATGATTGTTACAGCTTTAGTAATTCTTGGAGGATTAACAAGAATTGCTGAAATATCAGCATTTTTAGTTCCGTTGATGTCGGGAATATATTTTTTGTCAGTTTTGGTTGCAGTATCTATAAATTATGACCAATTTCTTCCATCCTTAGGGTTAATTTTCTCCGAAGCTTTCAATAGTAATACTGCTGTTAGTGGAGGTCTTTTAGGTGGCGTCATAATAACTGGTGTCAGAAGAGGTGCGTTCAGCAATGAAGCAGGCATTGGCACTGAAGCAATGATACATGGTGCTGCGAAAACATCACATCCTGTTAAACAAGGGTTAGTTGCTATGATTGGCCCAATATTCGATACATTAATCATGTGTACTTTAACTGCTTTATTAATACTTACAACTGGTGTTTGGGAATCCTCATCAAGTGAAGGCGTTACATTAACTGCAGAAGCGTTTAACAGTACTTTAGGTATATTTGGATCGATCGTCTTATTCTTAAGCGTATTATGCTTTGGAAGTAGCACAATATTCACGCAAGCCCATTATGGAAGTGTTTGTGCAAGGTACCTTTTTGGAGACAGTGCAGTATCTTACTATCGTTACCTTGTAATACTTGCAACAGGGGTATTTTCTGTAGTTTCTATTGAATTTGCTTTAAATATTATTGATGGTGCTTTTGCAATGATGGCTATACCAACCTTGGTTTCCGCCATATGGCTTGCACCAAAAGTATTAAAAAAATCCCAAGAGTATTTTTCTACGATAAAGAATTAAGATATTTTGTAAGGATATGAACTTTCCTTTCACCCCCGAAATACCTCATTTCTTCATTATCTAAACTCATAATAACATCTAAAAGACTTTTTCTAGCGCTATCAAAATCTTTGATAGCTGCAAGAGGCTGGAATCTTACATTGATAGTGAACAAAGTATATTTTTCATGATATTTGCATAAAGTTTCTCTCTCACTCCTCACAAAGCAGCTCTCAACATTAAATCTTAGAATTGACTCTGGTTTGGTATGAAACCTTTTATCATCACTGTGAATAAACCAGTTCTCTCTTTTAAATGGTTGATGTAGTGGGGCATTTTCAATGAATTTTTCAATAGGTGAACCAATTTTTTCGTTTAATGTTGTAACAGGCTTATGTATATCTCTTAGTGGCTTGCCAATTTTAGTTTTAAGGTTCCAATAACTTGGAGAACAAATCGATGCAGCTATTAGCCTCTGTTTTCCGCTAGCCTCAATAACACATAAATCATCTGCAACTTCTAATGACATGTTTGCAATTAAATCTGGGTAAGTATTTTTTTTTGGCTTTATATGGTCTAAGAGAATTTGTTGTGCAGCTTGTGATTCATCAATTGTTTGAACAACACTATGATAATCGTTATTTAGCAGTTCGGTTTTATGTTGCAGTAGTTTTTCATCAAGTGGCAAAGAGAACCACTCATTTTTTGGAATTGGTTTAAGTCCAAGTCTGTATTTTTTTAATGCTCCAGCCCATGGGGGACTGGTCCAGAAAGTTTGATCAAACATTTTTTTTTAGACATATGGTAATTTGTATAATATTAAGATTAACTGCACTTAATCAAATTTAATTATGAAAAAAGTTATTTTACTAAGGCATGCAAAATCAAGTTGGGATGACTTTATGCTTAAAGATTTTGAAAGGCCCTTATCTACAAGAGGCATTCAGGATGCAGACCTTATGGGAAATTATTTTAAATCCAAGAAGATTACATTAGATACTGTTCTTTTGAGTCCCTCTCAACGAACACAGGAAACATTTCAACATTTTTTCTCATCTGGCAGTATACAGAAGAAGCTGATAGAGTCTTTTTATCACGCTGACATTGACAGCATCATCAACGAACTAAATGTCTTAGATGAGAATGTTAAAAATGTCATGATCATTGGTCACAACCCATCCATGCATGAGTTATGTGAATATCTTACTGGGACTTTCATTGAAAAATATCCTACATGTGGGCTTGCAATAATGAATTTCTCGGATAAATGGGCAGAGCTTGGATCAAGATGCACCGATTTGGAGCACTTCAAAAAACCTAGTGAGCTTCGATAGGAGTTTTAAGCTTTGGTTTTCGTAGGATCACACCTATGCAAAATAATCCTGAGATAAATGAATGCATAACCAATGCCTCTTGCATAAAATTCAGATTTCCAAGAGCTATTAAACCAAGTGTAAAAAATGACCTTACAGCCTCAAAATGATAACCGTAAAAGTTATTCTCAAATACAAAAGATGCGAAGACTAATACTGAAGTTACGGTAAACCCTATAAGAAATAAATCTAAGTACGCTATTTGCGCATACTGGAAGAAAACAATTTGAGAAAACACTGAAGCAAGTATTAACTGAGAAAGACCAAAAATTTTTGAAACTAAACCAATTTTAGGGTCATACTTTCTGAAAGAGGATAAGTCATTCTTAACGAGAGGAAACTTTTCTTCCACGTCTTTTGGTCGCCATCTAGGGGGGGAAAAAAGGACTTTGAATTTATCTGAAATTTTTTCTGTTCTCCACACATCTTTAAGCATTTCTGCCCACACCTCGAAATTTGCCCAAAATGGATTCCATGATTTGAGTGGTTTAGATGTCCCATAAATTGGTTTTAAATCTTTTCTTTCATCTATAAAAGTACCAAATAATCTATCCCAAATAATAAATACCCCACCATAATTTGCATCGATATACTCTTTGTTTTGTGCATGATGAATTCTATGATTTGAAGGAGTTACAAAAATATAATCAAAAATTCCAAGTCGATCGATATGCTCTGTATGTACCCAAAATTGATAGATAAGATTTACCGCTGCAACAGTTGCAAATACCTCAGGCGGTATACCTAAAAGCAGAAGAGGTGCGTAAAAAACCCATTTAAATAAGAAATCTGTACCCGTCTGTCTCAAAGCAGTTGAGAGATTAAACTCCTCACCATGATGATGAACGACGTGCGATGCCCATAAAATTTTTATTTCATGGTGGCATCTATGAAGCCAATAGTAACTTAAATCATAAAGAACGAATGCTAGTACCCATACCCAAGCGTCGTAACTATTTAAAATTCCTAAGTTAAAGTTTTGATGAATCCACGCATAGACTAACACTTGTACTCCAAACCTTAGGTACGATGGAAATCTGCTTATCATTCCAAGGCTTATGCTTGTAAAAGTATCATTCAGCCTATAAGTATTCTTGTTTCTTAAATAGCCATAAATAAATTCACAGATAATTAAAAATGTAAATATTGGTGCTGCGTATGCTATTAAATTTGATGTATGCATATTAACTTAAGAAAAATAGCAAAAAAATTGATCATTGGAAACCATTTAACTGTTTTTTAGGGCAAAAGATTTTCAACCTTTTTTAGAGCTTTTAGAGTTGCTTTCTCCATGTCAGAATTTTTCTGTTTATTTGATGGTTTTTTTGAATAAAAGATGTTCGTGAAATGTTTAATCAAATATTCGCTCTGATCAATGGTTTTTTCAGAAAATCTGTTTTTTAGCTCTTCAAATTTAATTTTTGAAACCATCTCTTTTGGTCCCACCGGATCTAACCCAGCAAACATTTGAAAACGTATTAATGCTTCACTTACATCCATTTGGTTTTCTGGTTGCTCATCTATGAAATCAGGAATTTGCTTTTTTTGTAGAGCCTCAGGTCCGTCTTGGAAAATTATCTTAAAGAGGTCTTGGTAACCTTTAAGCTTTTCTTGGGTCTTCTCATTTTTCTTAATAACAACAAAATCTTTAATAGCTTTCTTAAATTTTTTCTCTTCTAAGGTTCCATGTAGATTTGTTAATTCTTTAAATTTTTCCTCTGCCTCCGATGTTGAAATACTTTCATCCCTTACATCTTTAATTATTGTTTCAAGAATCCCTCTTGATTCGTCGAGCTCTTTATCTTTTTCAAGTAAAAATTTACTACAAACTAGATCAAAATTTTTATTTATTTCAGGATCAAGTTTCTTGCCTGCGGGACCTAATGTTCTCCATTTTTCCTGAAGCTCTTTAATCTTCAGAACAGAATTATCTAAATCATCAAAGTCTAATGCTTCAACCTCACTTATAATCTCTTCCTTTAAACTTTTATTATATTGTTCAACACTCAATAAAAGCTCGTTTACGGCTTCTCTCGAATCTCTAAATTTTTTGTTTAACTCCTGAAAGTCGGCATCGGGTACAGGTGAGCAGTCTTTCCATTTTGCATGCATTGATTTAAGAAAGTTAACTATTTGAATAACTGTTATTTGCTCTGGGGATTTTCCAATAGGAAAAGACTCAATCTGATTAATCAGCTGGAGTTTTTTTAATTTATTTTCGTCTTTTTTACTATCAAGGACCTCAAAGTACTCTCTACATGGGAGCCATGCCTTTTCACATGCCTCTTTAAATGTTGACCATTTTTCTTTACTAGCTGTTTTGCCATGCTGGTCAAGATTCTGCCATTGCCTTTGCACGGAGTGAATTTTTTCTGCTAGTCTTCTAGGTTCAAGTTTTGAGGTAGCTAAATTGCTTACTTCTTGAATTAATTCTGTCCTTTTATCTGAAGTCGCAAATTCAGCCCAGTCATCGTACTCTTTTGCCGTGAAATTTAACCTTTGAAATTTGTGTCGAAATTTTTGAGGAATTGGTTTTTCTCTGCCGAATTGAGAATTTAATTTTCGTAAATCTTTTTGTGCTTTCTTAATTTGGCCTGAAGCAAAAAGCTTCTCAATGCCATTAAGTTGTTCATTAAGATTTATTACTTTATCTTCCACAAATTCAGTTGATTTTTATTTATAATCCAATCTAACACTTTTGAATGAAACGGATTTTAACAGGTATTACACCCAGTGGCTATCCTCACTTAGGAAATTATATAGGAGCTATTAAGCCATCTCTAGACCTTTTGGACGAAAAATGTGAATCATTTCTCTTCATAGCTGATTTTCACGCACTTATTAAAGTAAAGGATGCAAAACTGCTAAATGATCTTACATTTCAGATTGCTCTAGCTTGGTTAGCATCAGGCCTTAACCCAAAAAAAACTTTTTTTTACAGACAATCAGATATTCCAGAAATAGTTGAATTAAACTGGGTTTTAAGTTGTTTAACTGAAAAGGGCTTGATGAACAGGGCTCACGCTTATAAAGCTGCTATTGATGTAAATAAAGTTTCAAACACCAAAGAGCTTGAAGAAGGTATATCTTTGGGGCTTTTCTCATATCCTGTGTTGATGGCTTGTGATATTCTTGCACTCAATGCTACGCACGTGCCTGTTGGCAGTGATCAACAGCAACATCTTGAAATGACAAGGGATATTGCAGGCAAATTCAACAGAATATATGGTGAAACATTTAATATCCCTGAGGGCGTAATAGGTGCAGAAAAAACTGTTTTAGGTACAGACGGAAGGAAAATGTCTAAAAGCTACAACAATGTTATTCCCTTACTTTCAACAGAAAAAGAACTTGAAAGCACAATAATGAAGATCGTTACTAATTCCCAAGAACCTGGTGAAAAGAAAGATTATGTAAATAATATACTTTTTGATATTTATTCTTCATTTGCCTCTGCTCCACAAATTGCTGACATGAGGCAGAAATTTGATGAGGGTATAGGCTGGGGGGAAGCAAAAAAAATTGTGTATAAGGACTTAAACGAAACATTAGAACCCATAAGGGAGAAATTTTATCAGTTACAGAACAAAAAATCTGAAGTTGAGGATATCCTTAAAGAAAACTCTATCAAAGTAAGGGAATTTACCATGCCTTTTCTTGACGAAATTCGTTCTAAGATTGGCATTAAGTCCCTTTAGAATGTACAGCTCCAAAAAAGAAAAAAACTACTTATGGATTTTTTTTACCATGCTTTCTATTGGTTTAGGACAATCGCTAGTATTTACATCAATACCTATTCTTGCCCGTGAAAATGGCTTAACTGAAGTTCAGGTATCATTGGTATTTAGTATTTCAGCGACTGCTTGGTTTATTACATCACCACTTTGGGGAAGGTACAGCGACAAATATGGACCTCGAATTATCGCAATTATTGGCTGTCTCGGCTATTCAACAAATATGATTCTGATAATTTTACCGATTTATCTGTTTGAAAATGGAGTTTTGGCAGGATCAATGCTTTTACCTCTCTTAATTCTAAGTCGAATATCCTATGGAATATTTGGCTCAGCAACTAGACCAGCACTATTTGGTTACGCAGGAAAAATTTCATCTCCAGAAGAGAGAGCAAATATTTTTTCAAACCTTGAGTCAGGTTTTGTTATTGGAACAGTGTTAGGGCCAATAATTGGAGCCTTCTTCTTTAGATACGTGAATAATGAGCTTCCTTTTATTTTATTTGGATTATTAGGGTTAATAATTGCCACACAATTGAATATACGGCTAAGAAATGAAAAAGATTTTAAACTTAGTCATAAAAAACCTATGCGCTTAAAAATGCATGACAGCAAAGTCTGGCCATATGTATTTGTTTCATCTATTTTCAGCATTACGCAAGCAATTATTTTTCAAACATTAGGTTTTTTTATTTTTGATAAACTTAATTATAATGTCATTGATGCAGCAGTTTATGTGAGTATTTCCTTTGGGATTTATTCAACTTCTGTTGTAATCACGCAAACCTTCCTGAATCCCTTATTTAATTCAATTAAATTAATGATGTTAGTTGGGCCTATTCTTTGCATGTCATCTTTCATTTTTATTACATTTGCAAATGATATATTTTCTTTAACTGGGGCTCTAATACTAAATGGAATTGGGTACGGAATTACAAGACCTAGTTATGCTACAGCATTATCATTGAGCCATAAAAAGATTTTCCAGAGCTCAGCTGCTGGGCTTTTGGGAAGCACTTACCCTATTGGACATATGATTGCACCACTGTTTATTTCTCTTTATGTTTATGATTTTTCCTTGGTATATTACCTTTCTGCTTTTATGTGTTTTATATCCATTGCATTTACATTCTTTCACCCGCATATATTAAAATCATCAGCATATGAATAATAAAGCACTACTTTTAATTAGTTTAGGTACGCCTGATAAGGCCAGTTTTTTTAGTGTTGCAAGATATTTAAGTCAATTTCTTGGTGATAGAAGGATAGTTAATATACCAGCGATACTAAGATTCATCCTTGTGAATTTAATTATTGTTCCATTTAGATCTTACTCATCATCTAAAGCTTATAAACAAGTTTGGACAGATCGTGGTTCCCCTCTCAAGTATCATATGGAAGACCTCACAGAAAAAGTAGCGAAGCAAATGAAAAATACACACGATGTTTTTTATGCAATGAGGTATCAAAATCCATCAATTAAAAATCAACTTAAAATTATTGAGCAAAAAGGGTATGACGAAATTGTTCTTCTTCCTGTTTTTCCACAATACTCATCCGCAACACATGGTTCATTTATCGAGGAGTCACTTAAAATTATTTCAAAATGGGAAGTAATTCCAAGCATTAGAACTATCGATCAATTTTATGATAATGAAATGTATTTAGATGCTTTCGTTGACAATATCAATCAATTTGAAATGTCTGAATATGACCAGGTAATTTTTAGTTATCATGGTCTTCCTGTGAGTCAGTTGGACAGTGTCTATAGTGAAGGGAAGTGCAGTGATAGGATTTGTGAACAAGGTGTTACAGGTGATAATCATCACTGTTATAAAGCAACTTGCTATGAGACAACAAAACTATTAATGAAGAAACTAAAACTTGAAAGTTCTAAAGTCACAACTTCATTTCAATCTAGATTGGATTCTAAGTGGGTTGAACCCTTTAGCGATAAAGTTATAGAACAACTTGGAAAATCGGGAGCGAAAAAGATTTTAGTGGTATCTCCTTCATTTACGGGTGACTGTCTTGAGACAATAATTGAAATAGGGGATGAATATGATGAACTTTTCAAGAATCATGGAGGTCAAAAACTTGACTATGTCCCCTCACTAAATTCAAGTGATAAATGGGTAGAATGTATAGTAGAATTGGTACAGAGTGCTAGATGAAAGATTTGTTAGAGTTACAAAAAACTGAATTTGTTAAGAATGGCATTCCAAGCTACAACGACAGAGTAGATGTCTTAAAAAGATGTATTGCCTTGATTGAGACTCATGACGAGCAAATTATTGAAGCTCTAAACCAAGATTTTCAAAATCGTTCTAGAACTGAAATAATTACTTCTGAAATTTCTCAGACAATCAGAAATTTAAATTTCAGTATTAAGAACCTAAAGAAGTGGATGAAGCCTCAAAGAAGATCCTCTTCATTCATGGCTGATACTCTAGGTGCACGATCATATATGCTGCCTTCTCCATTAGGCAGTGTAGGGGTCATTGCACCATGGAATTTTCCTGTTGGTATGGTTTTTTACCCTGCAGCGTCAATATTTGCTGCAGGTAACAGAATCATTGCAAAACCGTCAGAGTTTACTCCAAATACTGCAAATCTAATTAAGAGTGCAGTAGAAAAGTATTTTGATAAAAGTGAATTTGCTGTAGTAATAGGTGGCCCAGATATTGGAGAACAATTTTCAAGCTTACCTTTTGACCACCTTCTTTACACTGGAAGCGGCAGGGTCGGTAAAAAAGTACTTTCGAAAACAGCCGAAAACCTTGTACCCACTACGATGGAGTTAGGTGGAAAAAGCCCAACAATCATTTCAGATGATGTGAATTTGAAACAAGCAGCTGAAAGAATAATGTTTGTAAAGACACTAAACTCAGGACAAATTTGCTTATCACCAGACTATGTTTTTATTAAGCGGGGATTAGAAGATAAATTTCTAGGTCTACTGCGAGAGACTTTTTCAAAATTTTATCCAAAAGAAAATGCTAGTGACTATACCTCGATGGTAAATCAAAGCCACTATAAACGAATGATTGATTACTTAGAGGATGCTAAAAGCAAGGGAGCTAGAATTGAGAGTCTTGGAGATCTTGATTCAGATAAAAATCATACCCTCTCGACAAAAGTTCTGTTTAATGTGAATGATCAAATGGATGTAATGAGAAATGAAATTTTTGGTCCACTACTTCCTGTTATGTCATATGATCATTTGTCAGAGGCAGTTGATTATATAAATTGTCATGACCATCCTCTTGGGCTCTACTTCTTTGGAGACAGTAAAAAAGAACAAGAATTTGTTATTAATAATACGCGTTCTGGTGGTGTTACTGTTAATGATGTGATGTTTCATCTTATGCAAGCACAGCTGCCTTTTGGAGGAGTTGGTGCTTCTGGCTACGGTCATTATCATGGATACGAAGGTTTCTTGAACTTTTCAAACTTAAGGGGAGTTTATTACCAAACAAAATTTGATAAAATTTTCTCTTTTCTAAGGCCCCCAAGAGGAAAAGGATTTGAATTATTATCCAAGATAATGAAAAAAATCCCTTGATCAATATCATTAATAAGCTTTCTTATAGCTACCTTTTTACATCTGGAAAAAGAAATTTATCCATGATGACAATTTTGACGACATTAGGAATTGCACTAGGAACTGCAGTAATAATAATTGTTTTGTCTGTAATGAATGGTTTCCAAGAAGAACTAAAAAAAAGGATTCTTGGTGCGATTCCTCACATAGTCTTTGAACAACCAACCGCTTTTAAAGATTTTGAAAATATTTTAAATTTAATTGAAATCCATCCAAATGTGGAACTTGCTAAGGAATATCTTGAGGGTGAAGGTGTTATTAACGCTGGTCAAAACACTTTAGGTGCAATCTTTAGAGGCACTGATACTACAGAGATATCAATTTTTTCAGAAAACATTCTAGATGGTAGTTTAAAAACATTAGATGATAATACAAATGCTATTCTTGGTGACTCCCTTTCTCTTAGCCTTGGATCCTTTCCTGCTGAGCGGGTTAATGTAATAAATGCAAATCAGATCAATAACTTCACAAATATACCAAAACTTGTAGTTTTCAATGTCTCTGGTACATTTTCCGTTGGATCTGAAATTGATCAAAACTATGTTCTCATTGGTAAGAAGTCGTTCCGAAAGTTATTTATGAAAGAATATGGACAGGGAATTGAAGTTAAGCTTAAAGATGTTTTTAGAGTTGATGATACTGTCAAAGATTTAAAGGAAATAATAAATTCTGATTTTTACATCAAAACCACAACTTGGAAAGAAAAATATGGTGGGCTTTTCAGAGCAACACAGTTGGAAAAAATTATGGTCTCACTTCTGATGGGGTTAATACTTCTAACAGCAATATTTAGCATGATGATGTCTATAAATATGTTTGTCTCAGACAAAAGGAGAGAAATTGCGATATTAAGAACAATGGGATACTCAAAAAATAATATCCTACAAATCTTTTTAGGAATGGTCTTTATTTTAGGGATAGTTGGAATATTGCTTGGGAATCTTCTTGGGGTACTATTCTCATCAAATATAACAGAATTCTTTCAAATCCTCTCTTCTGTCTTTGGGATCTCAATGATGAGTGTTTACTATGTAGATTACTTCCCATCAATCATTAACCCTCTACAGGTTTTAATTGTAAATGTATGTGCTTTAGTGCTGATTGTATTTTTTGGACTATTCCCAGCGCTTAAAGGGGCTAGCACCAAACCAGGTCAAGTAATTAGATAGAAATGATTACTATTTCGAAACTAAATAAAGCCTACTTTGAAGCTGAAAAAAAAACCAAAGTATTTAATAATTTTAGCTATGTCTTTGAGGGATCTAGGGTTTACAGCGTAGTAGGGCCATCTGGTTCAGGCAAAACTACACTATTAAACTTGTTGTGTGGTTTAGATAAATTCGAAAATGGGTCTATAAAAGTTAATGACAGTGAATTAAAAAATCTTGATGAAACCTCGCTTGATCAATTAAGGAAAAAATACTTTGGTTTTGGTTTTCAATTTCACTATTTACTTGAGGGATTGACAGTAAAAGAGAACTGCTTAGCAGCGAATTTTGGTAAGGAGATTAAAGCTTTAGATAGTTTATTTGAGGAATTAGGTATATCAGCTAAATCAGATAATTATCCAAGAAATTTATCTGGAGGTGAAAAACAAAGAGCAGCAATTGCTAGAGCTGTATGCTCAAAACCACCTATTTTGCTTCTGGATGAGCCAACAGGAAACTTAGATCAAGAAAATAGTCTTCAAATACAAGAATTTTTACTTGAGCATGCAAAACAAAATAAATCTTTATTGATTTTCGCTACTCACGACGAAGCATTCGCTAATAAAGCTGACTATACTCTAAGGATTACAAGTGAAGCTTAATCTGTACCAAAGAATCTTAAATTATACTTTCCGGTACAAAGGTTTATTTATACTGAGTATATCGGGCTTCTTCCTGTTTGCTGCAGCGGATATTTTCGCTGTTGAGTGGTTAAAACAAGTCATAGGTTTTATAAATTCTCCAACTAATGCTTTCAATCCATTTAATCTTGCAACATTGCTAATGTTTATAGCTGTGATGAGGGGAATAGGTTTTTATATTGGAAACTTTTTTATGTCAAATATTGGTTTAAAGGTAGTACATGATTTACGTGAAGATTTAATTAAAAGCCTTCTTTACCAACCAATAAGTTTCTTTGATCAAGCATCGAAAGGCGAAATTGTTAACAGAATAATTTTTACAACAAATCAAATTACTGGAGCTGCAACAAATGCATTGAAGATCCTTGCAAAAGAAGGTTTTCTTTTAATTGGCCTTTTTGGATATCTTTTATACCTAAGCTGGAAACTTACAATAGTTATATTAATTATCACTCCATTTATTGCATTAATTGTTTCTGTAGCAGGAAAGAGACTAAGGCGAGTTGCGAAAAGAATCCAAAACGCTATGGGCATTGTTACACAAATAAGCGACGAAATAGCTAGTGGAGCAAGAGAAATTAAGTCTTATAGCAGTGAAAATGTGGAAGAGGAGAGGTTTAAAAAATCAAATGATGAAAACTTAAAGCAAAACTTGAAGATGGAAAGCACTTCTAATCTAGCCACTCCACTCATACAAATATTTGTAGCTTTTGCATTAGCTCTGATGAGTTATCTTGCACTAAGCAATCTAACTGAACTAAATTTACCCTCTGAATCGTTTGTAGCTTTTTTTACAGCAGCTGGGCTTATGGCAAGGCCAATAAGACAGCTATCGAGTCTAAATGCAGTTATACAACGAGGTTTAGCTGCAGCTGAAGACATTTTTGCTTCAATGGACCAACAACCAGAGGATTACGAAAGTGGTATTGAATTAAAAAATAAAATTACTGGTGAGGTATCAATAGAAAATGTTACTTTCTCTTATGATGGTAACGAAAATTCTGTTTTAAAAAATATATCTATTGCTGCAAATAAAGGGGAGACAATAGCACTCGTTGGAAGATCGGGAAGTGGCAAATCTACAATTGTAAATTTGATGAATAGATTTTATGAAGATTATGATGGCTCAATAAAAATTGATGGGTACGATATTAGGAAGCTAAAACTAATTGATTTAAGAAAATCAATATCATATGTATCTCAAGACCCAACACTTTTCAATGATACTGTGAGAAATAATATCTCATACGGAATTAAAGAGGTAACTGATGAGGCTATTATAAGGGCAGCAAAAGAGGCACATGCTCTTGATTTTATAAATAAGCTACCAGATGGTTTTGATACTTATCTAGGAGATGACGGAATTCTTTTATCGGGTGGAGAAAAACAAAGAATTGCCATTGCTAGAGCTTTTCTAAAGAATTCTTCAATATTAATCTTTGATGAAGCAACTTCGGCACTTGATAATGAATCTGAAAAAGAAATCCAGACTGCTATACAAAATGCTGCTAAAAATAAGACAACCTTTATAATTGCACACAGATTAAGCACTGTAGAAAAAGCAGATAAAATTTTTGTACTTGAAAATGGGGAGATAACTCAATCAGGAACGCACGAAGAGCTTCTGAAAGAAGAGGGGCTTTATAATGTTCTTCAAGGAAGGCCTGAAATCCTGGAACAGGAAAAACCAGTAGTTGAGATCATTAAGTCTCCAAGTCATATAGAACCTCAAAGTAAAAACTTTTTTACAAAGTTGGGTTTTGGAAATATTGCTTTAATACCAATAAGCTTTTTTTACTGGTTCAACAGTTTTATCAAAAATAATTTTTTTAAACCAAAAAAATCTCAGCCTGATGAGCTGCCTGTTGTTGTCGTTGGAAATTTAACTGTCGGTGGAAATGGTAAAACCCCCTTTACCTCTCAGCTAGCTTTAGACCTAAAAAATTTAGGATTTACCCCTGGTATTATAATGAGAGGTTACAAAGGAAATTATTCTGGAACGAAATTACTAAACGATCAATCAAACGCTAAAGAAGTAGGGGATGAGGCCCTTCTTCATTATGAACGTGGATTTACGGTTGTTGTCGACAGAAATAGATCACGTGGACTTTCATATATTAATGAAAAAACAAATTGTGATATTGTTATTTCAGATGATGGTTTGCAACATCATTCAATGAGAAGAGATTATGAGATTGTTCTTGAGGATTCAGAGAACAATTTCGGAAATAAACTCTTTTTACCAGCTGGTCCTCTAAGGGACAGCATTAGCAGAAAAAATAGTGTTGATATGTTCCTTTGGTCTGGAAGGAAGAAAGGGGGGAACTTCTTTGAGCTTGAACCAGAATCATGGGTGAACTTGAGAACAAGTCAAAGTTATAATTTTGATGAGTTCCCTTTTGATAAACGAGTCAATTTAATATGCGGTATTGCTAATCCCAATCGTTTCATTAATACTGCAAAATCTATTGGACTAATATTCAATGAACGTATCTTTGGAGATCACCACATCTATAGAAAAGAAGATTTAATTTTTGATAACAAAAGGCCTCTAGTGACAACTGAAAAAGACGCAATGAGGCTCAAAGATTTTTCATCAAATTATGAAATGTGGTATTTAAGAATGAAAGTAAAATCAAACGTAAATGTTGCAAAGAAAATTGTAGAAAAAATTAAAAATGTCTAACTATCATATCGTTATCCCTGCTAGGTTGAATTCGTCGCGTCTAGAAAGAAAACTGTTAATTGGAATAGATGGTAAGGCACTTATTGAAAGAACATGGGATAACAGCATCAAAACCTCAGCAAAGTCAGTCGTAGTTGTGACCGATAGCAAAGAGATCTTTGCACTAATTAGTTCAAGAGGTGGTAATGCATTTATGTCTCTTTCGGAACATGAAAGTGGAACAGATAGAATTGCAGAATATGTTCAGAATTCAACTATCCCTCAAAAAGATATAATCATTAATGTACAAGGTGATGAACCAATGTTTGAGCCACAAACAATTGATAGTTTTGCTGAACATATTAAAGTAAATAATCACAACTATGGAAGTGTTTGTAAGTTGCCCACTTCAAATGGATTTCTTTCTGACAGAAATAAAGTTAAAGTTGCCTTAGACAAGCATAATTACGCAATAGATTTCTCAAGAGAGGAGATTAAAGGCCAAAAAAATTATCATCATGTAGGCGTTTATGCATATACAAAAAGTTTTTTAGAGGTTTTTACAGATCTAAAAAGCTCTCCCCTTGAGGTTAAGAGAAAACTTGAGCAACTACGAGCAATTGAGAATGGCTTTAAAATCAATCTTTTCGAGATAGATAATTGTGAGTCATTTGGTATTGATACTATCGAGGATCTTGAAAAGTTTAAAGAATACTTAAATGGAAAATAACTTTGATGTAGACCTCACAGAACAAAACTCTCTTAAACTTAGGTCAGTGGCAAAAAATTATATTGAGTTTACAAAGCCTGATGAATTGAAATCTATAAGAAATAATTATTTTCTTCAAAGTATTAAAATTTACGTTATTGGTGATGGAACAAATTCAATTTTCCCCCGTAAATTCAATGGTCTAGTGCTTAAACATTCTGGTAAAAAAATTGAGGTTATAAACAAAACAAGGGAGACTGTGGAAATTAAAGTAGATTCAGGTGTAAATTGGGAAAATCTCATAGACTTTTGTATAGAGAACCAGTTCTATGGCCTTGAAAATTTAGCTGGGATACCAGGTTCTGCTGGAGCTGCCCCAATACAAAATATAGGTGCTTATGGGGTTGAAATATCAGAGTTTATTGATGAGGTTGAATTCTTTAGTTTTCCATCAAATGAGATTAAGAAATTTAGTAATAAAGAATGTGCTTTTAGCTATAGGAATAGTATTTTTAAAAAGATGAGAGATTTTGTAATAAGTTCCATTAAGTTAAAATTAAAGCTTTCATTCACCCCAAACCTAAACCATGAAAATCTAATGAAATCTAAGCTACTTACAGCAAATGAGCTTGTAAATAAAATAAGAAAAATAAGATCTAAAAAAATACCTGATCCCAAATGTTTTCCTAATGTTGGAAGTTTCTATAAAAATCCAATTATTTCGAACGAAAAATATATAAAAATTCGATCACTAAACAAAATAAAAAAGTATCAACATGGAAACAATTGGAAGATTTCTGCTGCATCTCTAATTGAATCATTAGGTTTTAAAGGATCTTGTATTGCGAATGTTGGAATTTCAAATAACCATGGTCTTGTTCTTGTAAATAGAGGCATTAGCTCATTTAAAGACATACATGAATTTGATAACAAAATTAGAAGAATAATTAAGGAAACATATAATATCTCTCTGGAAACTGAGCCCAGTTATTTATGAGCATAACCCTTTTCTTGAGTCTTGCTTTTGCCCATCTTGTCGCAGTTATTTCTCCTGGACCTGATTTCTTCTATACAATTAGAAATTTCTTTGAAAAGGGTGTAAAAAATTCAGTTATAGCGTCACTTGGCATAGGTTTTGGAGTCTTTCTTCAATGTTTATTTAGTATTCTTGGCCTTTCTGTGCTTTATGAACTTTTTCCAAAACTCTATCTTTTCATTGGTACATTGGGAGCTGTATATCTTGTTTATCTGGGGGTAAGTGGTCTTTTTGGTTCAACAAAAAAAGCTGATTCCACCACTAAAAAGGGACTTGAAAAGTTAAATTTTTGGAGAAGTTTTGCCGGGGGATTAATGGTAAATATTTTAAATGTTAAGGCGTTTATTTTTTTTGCAGCTCTTTTTGGAGGATTAATAGGGAAAATTAGTATTATATTTCAGATATTAATCTCCTTTTACTTCTTTGGTGCAACTGCACTTTGGTTTACATTCTTGACAATAAGTTTGTCTTTTGGAGGGGAATACTTTCTCCGTGCTGAAGTTCAAAATATTGTTACAAGACTAAGTTCAATCTGTATAGTTCTTATTGGACTTAGTATAGGATTTTATATATGGATTTAGACCAAATTGAAAAATCTGTTATCGATCTTGAATCTTATCCTTTAGATAAATGGAACCCTAAGTTGTGTCAGAATGTATCATTTCGCATAAATGGTGAAGGGAAATGGTTTTATAACGAGTCAGAGATTAAAAGAATTGCTATGGTGAAACTTTTCTCAAAGCTTATTAAATATGAAGGAGGTAAATATTTTGTAGTAACTCCCTCAGAAAAAATAAGTTTAAATTTTGAAAAAGAGATCTTTTATATCATTGATTTTAAAAGGATAGACGGTGATTATTTTTTTAAAACGAATACAGAGGAATGGGTGAAACTTACTAGGGAGAACGAATTAAATGTGAGTATGGTTGATGGACAACCTTACCCAAGGATAAGAGTTAAAAAACATATATGGGGTCTATTAAGTAGGAATATCTTCTACAAAATTATATCTGAAGCAGATCAAAATGGAGATAAGCTTTTCTTAATTTCAGATGGTGTCTACTTCTACTTAAATTAAATATCCTCAAGAAGGGCCGCAAGTCGTGTCGCTCCTAAACTTAATTGGTAATATGCAACTTTAGTATTCTCTAAAACATATTCTCTATCTACTGACTTGAGTCTTTGGACGTAACCAATCTGTTCTTCTTGCAATAATTCTCTCGATTCTCTTATCCAAATAGATATCCTTTCTTCCGGTGTTAAAATCCTTTCTTCAGCTGAGATCTGATTAAGATCTAATTTTTGAAGAGGGAACTGCAGTGCATATCCAGGAAGTATTCCATCCCATAGTGCGTGAAAATTTGTTTTTGTTCCATCCCATAATTCTAAAAACATCCTGTTTCCGCCTACATCTCCTACATCGGCAACATGAAAAGGTTGATGAATATCGCCTACAAAATGGCCAATAAACTTTAATGCTTCTTTTTTCTTCCAAAGAGGTGTTTTTGGATTTTGGTAAATAGAGATTTGTTCTAACAGCGCGCTTACGATACATCCATATCTAGGGCAATCTGAAGAAGAGTAAGTCAGGTCACCCTTAGCAAGATTTACATAATGCCAGGGTCTTGTTTTAGGCCTGTCATTCTTTATATCATCCGCCCAGATACACCATTCCTCTTCGTCCTCAATAAGCTCAAGAATTTCTTCTCTTTTTTCTTCAGTGGAGATGAAATTTATTCCTGCTTTACATAGTGCCCTGTGAGGCTCCTCCCACCAAGCTTGAGCCTTATTAAAGCTACAAAAAATAATTAATATTATTAAAAATCTCAAGATTATTTCCTAACTTCTATAAACTCTTCAACCTTTTCTTCCAAGATGTTCAGGGGAATAGATCCAAAACTCAGAATATGATCGTGGAAATCTCTAATGTCAAACTTATCACCAAGTTCAGACATAGCTTTATCTCTTAATTCTATAATCTTTAATTGGCCAATTTTGTAAGCGAGAGCCTGTCCTGGCCAAGCTATATATCTATCAATTTCATTGCTTATATCCAAAGGAGTTTTGGCAGTATTTTCTATAAAAAGATTTTCTGCTTCTTCCCGTGACCATCCTTTATAATGAATGCCTGTATCCACAACAAGTCGTATTGCTCTCCACATATCATAAGTAAGTTGGCCAAATTTGTCATAAGGGTCGTCATAAAGTCCCATAGACTCTCCTAATTGCTCACTATAAAGCCCCCATCCCTCTACAAAAGACGTAAAACTCAAGTATTTTCTAAACATTGGTACATTTTCAAGCTCTTGTGCCAGAGCTATTTGATGATGATGTCCTGGTACAGCTTCGTGCACAGATAAGACTGGAATTTCATATTTTGGCCTTGTCTCTGGCTTATATAAATTTGCGTAATAATATCCTGGACGACCATCACTTGGGGCATTATAGTAGGCTGTTGTTGTATACGGTGCAGATTCCATAGGTATTGGGATTACTCCGTAAGGTGCTCTAGGAAATTTTTTGAAAAGTGTAGGCATAAATGCATCAATTTTTTTAGACATTGCTCTATATGCCTTTAGAAGCTCATCGCCTGTGTCGTAGTAAAATCTTGGATCTGTTCTCAGAAATTCAAGAAAGGATTGAAAATCTCCTTTCCAACCCACGCTTTCAATTACTGCCTCCATTTCTGATCTAATTCTAGCAACCTCCTCAAGTCCTATTTCATGAATTTCATCAGGCGTTAGTTTTGTTGTTGTATGATATCTTGCTAAATACTCATACCACTCTCTACCATTCGGAACATCACTTATACCAATTGAATTTCTTGAGTTTGGGATGTATTCATTAATAAGAAAGTTATTAAGGTCTTCATAAGCAGGGTTTATTTCATTTTCGATTAAATTTTTTACTCTTTGTATTAGCAAATTAGCTTCATTCTCTGGCATAACATCTTGAGCTGAATAAAAAATAGAAAGGTACGGATGCTCATCAATCTCTTTTTCTAAAATTGCACTAATCTGTTCTGATACTGCCAGTGAAACTAACTTTGGTTGTGTATAGCCCAAGTCGAGTCCAATTTTGTTGTTTTGCAATGAATTTTTTATGTTCTGAGAAAAACTTTCTATCCTTTTAAACCAATTTTCATAGTCATCCTTTGAACTGAAATTAAGCCTGTTTCCAATGTCATAGTAGTCTTGAACACCACCCCTTTGGTTAAGCCTCATTAAATAACTAGGATATTTTCTTCCCTCTACACTCGTTTCATAACTCAATTTTATTAGTCTATAATTGAGTTGATCTGCATTATTTAATTTCTTGTAATCTATTGATTTAATCTGGTCTAAAGCAGATATCTCATAGATTTTATTATTTTCAAATTCCTCTGCAGCATTGGAAGAAATTTTGTCAGCATATCTATCATCTCCAATCAAAGAAGCAAAGATTGGATTCTGCTTTAATGAAAATTCCCAATCATTATCTAGAAATTTTTTGAACTTTAGCTCTTCAGAGTTAGGTCGATCAGAAGTCAAATAAGTGTAACCAATATTTGCCATTACACCGACAAATGCAGAAAGCACTACTACACTCAAAAAAAATCTGAAACGCATGTGCCAATTATTACATATTTGGATAATTTGGTCCGCCTCCACCTTCAGGAGAGACCCAATTTATGTTTTGTGACGGTTCTTTAATATCGCAAGTTTTACAATGGATACAATTTTGTGAGTTAATCTGAAAACGTTTTTTTCCATCTTCTTCAACAATTTCATATACACCAGCAGGACAATACCTTTGTGCTGGCTCATCATACAAATCTAGGTTCTTAGATATGGGTAATGATGCATCCTTAAGTACTAAATGACATTGCTGATCTTCCTCATGATATGTGTTTGACAAATAAACTGAACTCAACTTATCAAAGGTGATTTCATTATCGTACTTGGGATAATCTATTTTTTTTGCATCCTTAGCAAGCTTCATATATTCGTGATCAGCTTTCCTATGGTTTAGCGTAAAAGGCAATTTTCCTCTAAAAATTAATTGATCTAAAACATTAAATGCAGCTCCTATAAGCCCACCAAATTTATGAAAAAACGGCCCAAAGTTTCTGGATTTATAGAGCTCTTCATAAAGCCATGTTTTTTTAATTTCTTCGTTTAAACTTCTGCTTTCACCATTAATGTTTGCTGCGATTACTTTTGCAGCTTCAATGCCTGATTTCATAGCAGTGTGTGATCCTTTAATTTTTGCGAAGTTTAATGTGCCTGCATTACAACCAACAATATATCCACCAGGAAATTCCATGCTTGGCAAGCTTTGTAAGCCACCTTTAATTAAAGCTCTTGCTCCGTAGCTTAACCTTTTGCCTCCTTTAAGATATTTTTTTACTGCAGGGTGAGTTTTCCATTTTTGAAATTCATCAAAGGGGCTAAGATGAGGATTATCATAGTCAAGTGGCACTACTAATCCTAATAGAATCTGGTTATTCTCAGCATGATACATGTATGAACCACCTGGCGTATCATTTGGTAGAGGCCACCCATTTGTGTGAATAACATGTCCCTCATCATGTTTTTCAGGAGCAACTTCCCATATCTCTTTAAAACCGATGCCATAATGTTGAGGGTCTTTACCCTTATCAAGCTCAAACCTTCTGATAAGTTCTTTTCCTAAATGGCCTCTGCATCCTTCAGCAAAAACAGTTGCTTCATTTGCTCTAATTTCCATACCAGGTTGGAATGAATCCTTTTGATCGCCTTTTGAATTGACTCCCATATCACCAGTGATAACACCTTTCACTTTTCCATCCTCATATATTAAATCTGCTGCTGGAAAACCTGGAAAAATGTCTATACCCATTCCCTCTGCTTGCTCTGCAAGCCACCTACAAAGATTCGCCAAACTAATTATGTAGTTTCCATGGTTTTGCATTGGTGGCAAAAAGAAAGATGGTACTGGTAAAGAAATTTTATCGTTAATAAAAAACTTTAAACTGTCTTTAGTAACCTCTACATTAAGTGGCGCATTTTTTTCCTTCCAGTCAGGAATTAGCTCATCAAGTGCAGTGGTTTCAAAGACATTTCCAGAAAGTATATGTCCACCAATTTCTGCACTTTTCTCTAATATGCAAATTGTCTTATCTTGATTTTTTTCCTTAAAAATTTGAGCTAATTTCATCGCAGTTGCTAAGCCTGATGGTCCAGCGCCCACGATAACAACGTCGTAATCCATTGATTCTCTTTCCACAATATTCACCCAGCTATTTAAATTTTAGTTAAATCCTATATATTACTTATTGATCAAATTTAAATATGAAAATCTTGGTTCCAATTAAAAGGGTAAATGATTACAACGTCAAGGTTAGACCAAATCAATCTAATACAGATGTTGAGCTTAACAACGTTAAGATGGCAATTAATCCCTTCTGCGAAATTGCAGTAGAAGAAGCAATAAGATTAAAAGAGTCTGGAAAAGCTACTGAAATAGTTGTTGTAACTATTGGAGATAGTAAACATCAGGAGCAATTACGAACAGCATTGGCGCTTGGAGTTGATAGGGCAGTCCACGTTAAAACCGAACACAATCTTCAACCACTAGATGTAGCAAAAGCACTTGCGAAAGTTTATGAGAAAGAAACCCCTGAACTTGTAATAATGGGTAAAGTTGGGATAGATGGCGATCATAATCAAACTGGACAAATGTTTGCATCTCTATTGGAATTACCACAAGCTACATTTGCCTCCGAACTCAAAGTTGAGGGCAATAAGATTGAAGTTACAAGGGAAATAGATGGAGGTCTTGAAACTTTATCTACAGATCTGCCGGCAGTTGTTACGACCGATCTAAGATTAAATGAACCAAGATACGCCTCTCTACCAAACATAATGAAAGCAAAGAGAAAGCCTCTTGAAGAAATAAATATTGATGATTTAGGCATCGATGTAAACGAGAAAGTAAAATTATTGAAGGTTGAGTCACCTCCAGAAAGGGAAGAGGGTGTGAAAGTTGAAAGTGTAGATCAACTTGTAGAGAAACTTAAAAATGAGGCCAAAGTGATATGAAAATTTTAGTTTTAGGCGAACATAATGAAAATGAAATTCAACAAGCAACGCTTTGCGTTGTTGATGCAGCTAAAAAACTTGGTGGTGAAATTGATATAATGTTAACGACAAACGCATCAGACAAAGTTGTAAATCAGGCATCTAAAATAGATAGCGTTTCTAAAGTCTTGCATTTTAGTAATGAAAGATTTCAAAATATTGTTGGTGAGGATGTCGCTGAATGTGCTTTATCGATTTCAGATGATTATGACTTTTTCCTTACAAGCTCTAGCACAACAGGAAAGAATATCTTGCCAAGAATCGCAGCAAAACTTGATATACAGCAAATCTCAGAAATTATAGAAATAATAGACCCAAAAACATTCAAGAAGCCAATTTATGCAGGCTCTTGCATTGCTACTGTAAGCACATCACAGAAAAAGAATGCTTTGACTATAAGAACAACTTCCTTCGATAAAGCAGAATTAGGTTCAGGTTCTGCAGTTGTCGAAACCAAAAACTGTCCAAATTTCTCATCTCGAAGAACAGACTTTGTTAAAAATGAACTAACAGTTTCTGATAGACCAGAATTAACGGCGGCGGATATTATAGTTTCAGGTGGAAGAGGGATGCAAAATGCTGATAATTTTGCACTACTAGATGGTATAGCAGGAAAGTTAAATGCAGCTGTTGGAGCTTCCAGAGCAGCAGTTGACTCAGGTTTTGCACCTAATGATTATCAAGTAGGGCAAACAGGAAAATCTGTTGCTCCAAATCTTTACATTGCAGTTGGCATATCTGGAGCAATTCAACATTTAGCTGGAATGAAAGATTCAAAAACAATTGTAGCTATAAATAAAGATGAAGAGGCACCAATATTTAAAGTGGCAGATTACGGGCTTGTAGGTGATCTTTTTGAACTACTACCAGAACTGGAATCAAAACTTTAATTTGTTAGTAAAAAAACAATTAAAGCAATGACAACTACAAACGAAAAGAACATCAAAACCAATGCTAAAATCAAGCTTTTTATATCGGCAAAATCTTCTGAAAGGTCTTTTTCTTTTCCAACACCTATAAACAGAGAAAATGCTTTCTTCAGGATTCTCATTTAATGGTTAATAATAAATTATGATTAAAGTTACTAAAAGTGGTGAGAAATACTTAACTGAACTTATCGAGAAAAAGGATAGTCCCTGCGATATTAGGATATTTGTCTCTGATCCAGGGACACCTATTGCCGAAACATGTCTTGCATTTTGTAATAAAGAAGATTCAGAACCAACAGACGAAATAATAAAATTTAAAGGGTTTAATTTATTTATAGAACAAAAAAGCTTGTCTTATCTTGATGATGCAGAGGTAAATTATGATAAAGACAATTTTGGTGGACAATTGACCATCAAAGCTCCAAGCTCAAGAGTACCAAGACTTGGTAAGAACGCCTCTTTAGAGGATAAAGTAAATCATCTTATTTACGGCGAAATTAACCCACAGCTAGCTTCACATGGAGGGAATGTGACGCTACATGAAATTACAAATGATAATTATGTAGTTTTACAATTTGGGGGTGGGTGCCAAGGCTGTGGAATGGTTGATGTTACATTAAAAGAGGGAATTGAAAAAACTCTTGTAGAGAATATACCTGAAATCAGAGGCGTCAGAGATATTACAGATCATACAAAAGATGAAAACGCGTACTATAAGTAACTATTCTTCAGCTGAATACTTGTAGATTGCTACAAGAACTCCAATTTTAGGGTGATCAAAATATTGTAGCTCGTCATAATCAACCCTTCTTTGGTTGTCAATAAAGAAAAGCTGGCTTTGCTTATATCTGCCCTCAGTTAAATCAATTTTTTTTCTCTTGTATTCAAAAGAGATCATATCTGCAATCCTTAGATCTGACTTACTCAAAAGCACAGATCTAGAAACCATGTCCTCACCCAAAATGCACTTCACATGCATCCGAGGATATCTTGATTTAAACACTTTAACTGCACATTGATTGTCTCCCTCAGACACAAGAACAAAGGGGGTTAAATTTTCTTCCTGAAGAGGTTGATACCAAGCTTTGTGGTCACTTAAAAAAAGACCATCAATCTGCGAAATCCTTCTCATGGTCTCATTTAACTCGTTCTTCTCCGTTTCCAATATCCTGTAAAATGGTGGAACTATAACCTGTTCAAGCTCATTATCTTCATCGTACAGATTTTTAGGAATTTGCTCGAGAAAGTCCATATCAAATTTAAATGTGTTCTCTTTTAAAATGTCGTCATTAATAACTGGTGCAGGGTAGTTTTCAAGAACCAAAACTTCATCAAAAAAGTACTCATCAGGTGGGAGTGTTTTAAATGTTTCAGAAGTTTGCTGATTCTCCCAAATGATTGTGGCAACTTCTACTTTGATAGTGCTTAAATCTTCTTGGGAATGAAGCTGAAAAGAAAAACCAATAAAAAGATATAGAAACTTGAAAAAATTACTCATAAAGTTTTTAATACCATTGATTGAAACCAATATACCACTAAATTATACATTGGTATCTAAAACAAAAAATGAATCGGGAGTTGGGTAAAAATGGATCTTAATTTTTCAAAAGAGGATATGGCATTTCAGGAAGAGGTGAAAGACTTCCTAGACAAAGAGTATCCACAACACATACGCGAAAAGATGGATAATGGTGATGACCTCACCAGAGAGGAAATAGTTGAATGGCATAAGATTGTCGCAAAAAAAGGCTGGATGGGACACTCATGGCCTGTTGAGCACGGCGGCACCGGATGGGACGCAACCAAAAGGTATATCTACCTTCGTGAATTAGCCATGAATGGTTGTCCTCTTTTCATTCCCTTTGGTCTGCAAATGGTGGCACCAGTAATTTGGACTTTTGGTTCGCAAAAACAAAAAGAACATTATCTACCGAGAATACTAAATTTTGATGATTGGTGGTGCCAAGGTTACTCAGAACCTGGGTCAGGTTCGGACTTAGCTTCATTGAAATGTAAGGCTGAAAGAGTTGGTGACGAGTATGTAATAAATGGTGCTAAAATTTGGACGACACTTGCACAACATGCAGACTGGATATTTGTTCTAGTTAGAACACAAGATACTGGCAAGAAACAAGAGGGAATTACATTCATATTAGTTGATATGAATACTCCAGGAGTAGAAGTTAAACCCATAATAACTATTGATGGAGACCATGAGGTTAATTATGTCTTTTTCAATGATGTTCGTGTTCCAGCAGAGAATGTTGTTGGTGAAGAAGGACAAGGTTGGACTTACGCAAAATTTTTACTTTTTCATGAAAGGAGTTCAATTGCTGGCGCTCCACAAATGAGAAGAGCAGTAAATGCATTAATGAAGAGAGCTGAAAAAATATATCATGGTGACAATCCGCTTTCAGATGATCCTTCTTTCAAGTCAAAAATTGCTCAGTTTAATTTAGATTTAGATGCCCTTGAAATGACTGAACTAAGAGGTTTAGCCGCAGAGAGAGAGGGGAAGGGCCCTGGTCCAGAATCCTCATTGCTTAAAATTAAAGGAACAGAGCTTCAGCAAAGAATAACAACACTTGCTCTAGAGGCAGCTGGACATGAAGCACTTCCATTTGGTGGTCCATATGGGTTTAAAAATGAAGAAATATCATCCCCTAAGATTGCACAAATATCTGCTGCTAAATATTTGAATTTCCGAAAAGTCACTATCTATGGTGGAACAAATGAAATTCAAAAAAATATTATTGCTAAAGCAGTATTAGGAATTTAGTAATGAATTTAAGCTTTACTGAAGAGCAAATATTACTGAAAGATAGTATCTCAAAGTTTTGCTCCACCGATTATGACTTTGAGAGTAGGATGAAGTCAGTTAACTCCGAAAAAGGATATAGCCCAGAACATTGGCGTATGTTCGCTGAATTGGGTTGGCTTGCTGTTCCTTTCTCTGAGGAGTATGGCGGTCTTGATGGTGATCAAGTTGACCTTAGCGTTGTTTTTGAAGAATTTGGTAAGTCACTGGTGGTAGAGCCTTACCTATCAAATATCGTGCTTGCTGGTGGTGTTCTGAGACGAATAAATTGGGCTGAGAAAGGTACATTTATTGAAGACTTGGTTTCAGGTTCTAAGCAAATTTCTCTTGCAAATTATGAGCCTCAAAAGGGTTACAACCTAAGTAACATTGATACTGCTATTGATGCAGATGGAAATCTGAATGGTAGTAAATCAACTGTCTTAAATGCTACCAATGCCGATTACTTTCTAGTTTTTACTAAAAATATTGATAGCTATGCTTTTGCATTGGTTCCAAAAGATGCCGAAGGTATTGAGGTAAAGGGCTACAAAACATACGATGGATTTGTTTCTGGAGAACTTGTCTTTAAGAATTGTAAGCCAGAAGCTTTAATTAGTGATGAAAATAGTCTTGAAGTTCTTGAGAATGTTATTCTTGATGCGCTTGTATGTATTTGCTCTGAGGCAATAGGAGCGATGGAGAAATCCTATCAACTAACAATTGAATATACAAAACAAAGAGAGCAATTTGGGCAGTCACTTTCAAAATTTCAAGCACTACAACATAGAATGGTTGATATGTTTATGGAAACAGAATACGCAAAATCATTTTTGATTAAAGTTCTTGCCACAGAAGATGACAATGAGAAAGTAAAACTTACTTATGGACTGAAAAATCAAATATCAAAAGCCGGAAAACAAGTAGGCGAAGAGGCTGTTCAATTGCATGGTGGTATGGGAGTTACAGAAGAAATGTCCATTGGTCATTATTTAAAAAGACTTATGGTTATTGCAAATATCTTTGGTAGTGCAGACTACTACCTTTCTAAATATATTGAAAAATAATTTTGGTTAAGAGGTTCAACCCAGATAAACGTCGTAGACCTAAAGTCGATGACTATTTTGGTGATTGGAAATGGAGAGAGGGTCTTGCCGAATCCATGGTTCCAATTGTTGGAAAACTTTTTAGAAATGGGGTAAGAATTTTGATGTATGGCAGAGCTCTATCAAATTGTTCTGCAATCGAAATCATGAAGCTTCATCGTTTTGTAAGAGAGATTGAAGGAAACGAACTCAGTGAAATAGAGACATATCCAATTCTTGAGCAAATCTCCAAAATGAAACTTCTTCCATGTGAGATAGATCTAGGAGAAATTGTCACCCAATTGTTAGAAAATCCTAAATTAGAGACTAATTTATTTGTTAAGGATCTTCTTAAAGATCAAATTCGTACAAAACGCTCTTATCCATTAAGACCAAAAGATGTTGTGTTATATGGTTTTGGAAGAATTGGACGAATACTAACAAGAATTTTAGTTGAAGATACGGGTGCAGGTTCAAAATGGAGATTACGCGCTATTGTAATAAGACCTGGAAAAGGAAAAGATGATTTAATTAAAAGGGCTAGTCTCTTGAGAAATGATTCAATACATGGAGAATTCCCAGGAACAATTCGCGTTAATAAATCAAATAATTCTCTTATAGTAAATGGAAATGAAATATTTATAATTTCCTCTGAGAATCCTAGAAAAACAAACTATAAACAGTTCGGAATTAAAAGAGCAACTCTCATTGATAATACAGGTGTTTGGACGGATGAGGAGGGGCTATCCCAACATCTCAAGAATCCTTCAATAGAAAAAGTAATTCTAACAGCTCCAGCCAGAGGAAAAATTAAAAATATAGTTTATGGGATTAATGAAAACAGAGTTAACCAAAATGATAATATTTTAGGTGCAGCATCTTGCACAACAAATGCAATTGTGCCTGCTTTAAATGTTGTTGATGAAAATTTCAAAATTTTAAATGGTCACATTGAAACTGTTCATGCATATACAAACGATCAGAATCTCATTGATAATTACCATCCTTCGGATAGAAGGGGTAGGTCTGCAGCACTTAACCTAGTTATTACGAATACAGGAGCAGCTAAAGCGGTATCAGAGGTATTACCTCAGTTGAAGGGGAAGATGACTGCAAATGCGATAAGAGTTCCAACTCCTAACGTTAGTCTTGCCATAATGCACCTTACTGTTAAGAAGGGTGTATCGGTTGAAGACTTAAATGATTGTTTTAGAAAGGCGGCTTTTCGTTCAAATTTGAGAGAAACAATGGATTATACAAATTCGATTGATGCTGTTTCATCAGACTTTTACAGCAATGCTTTTGCTCTTATCTATGACTCTCAAGCAGCAACAACAAATTTTAACAATATTACAATTTATTGTTGGTACGACAATGAATATGGTTACTCTAAGCAGGTGGTAAGACTACTGAAAAAAGTTTTAGGGGTAAATCTAACAAGGTACCCAAAATTATAAATGAAGAGGATAAAATCAAAGAGGGGCCTAAATATTCCCCTGCATGGCGCTATAAAAGACTCAATAATAAGCTCTAAAGACCTTTTGGAACCAAAATTTGTAGGGATTTTAGCTGAAGACTACTTTGGCTTGAAACCAAGATTTGTAGTTTCTGAAGGAGATAATGTGAGGGTTGGAGATCCAATTTTTGAGGACAAAACCAATGAGGGTTTTTATGTTACTTCGCAAGTAAGCGGAAAAATACATGCGATTAATAGAGGCGATAAAAGAGCACTTATTTCAGTTATCATTGAAAATGATAAGACTTATAAATCCGTAGAATTGAGACTATCTGGAGTATTTAAAGAAGATATTATATCCGCAGGCTTGTGGGACTCTTTTAGAGAAAGGCCATATGGAAGAGTTCCCAGAATTGGGACAGAGCCTGACTACATATTTGTAAATGGTTGCAAAAAAGATGTACTCGAAATCTGTCCGTCAAAAATACTTTCTTTAGAAATTAAAAATTTCAATAGGGGGTTAGCGGCGTTAGAGGAGTTAGCTAACAAAAAAGTTTACATTACATTAAATGAGTTGGTTGATCTTCAAACCAACAATTCTGAGGTTGTATTAGTTGAAGGCAAACAACCATCTGGAAGCTCATCTTTTCATATCCAAGAAATAAAGCCACTTAGAAAGAGTGAGAAGACATGGACTATTGACTCTCAGGATGTTATCAGATTAGGAAATTTTCTATCCACAAATAAACACTCATTCCAAAGGTTTGTCAGCATTACTGGTCCAGCCTGTTATGAGCCTAAAGTTGTCAGAACATTATTTGGTGGAAGTTTGGAAGAATTAACTGCAGGAAATGTACATGAGAATTCCAGATTAATATCTGGCAATGCTATTTATGGTACAAGTGGAGATAGTTATGTGAATTTTTTGTCTCGCTATACAAACCAAATCTCAATCATATCGGATAAAGCAGATTCAACGTTGTTTAACTGGTTAAAGCTAGGGCAACAGGATCACAGTGTTACGAACGTCTTTTTATCTAGCATGCTAAAACCCAAAGAGTTTCATTTTGATACAAATATAAATGGTGGTTACAGAGCAGTCGTACCAATTGGGGTCTTTGATGAAATTAATCCCTTTAATATAGATCCAACATTACTATTAAAGTCTTTAGCAATTGGTGACCTAGTGGCACTTAGAGAGTTAGGTATTTTTGATCTTACAAGCGAAGATATGGGCATCTTTTCGTATGTTTGCCCTAGTAAATACGACTATGTGGCACTATTTAATGACTGTATTGAGGAAATCTGGAAGGAGGAAAGCAGTTGAAATTTTTAGAGCGTTTTTTTGATAAAAATAGGCCAAGCGAAAAGCACACCTTCTATTATTTATACGAAGTAATTCAAAACTTCTTCTTTTCATCTAAAGTTGCAACAACAGGTAAGACTCACATAAGAGACAAACTTGATATACAAAGAGTCATGGTTATTGTTTGGCTTGCGACATTTCCAGCGATGTTTTGGGGAATGTACAACATGGGCACGTTTGGCCTTGATTATTTGCAGACTGGAGGATTTAAGACAACTGGTGACTGGCATAATTCGTTGGTACAACTTGTAGGGACAGATCCTGAAAATCATCTTCATAGAGTTTGGTTTGGAATGATCTATTTTATTCCAATTTATTTGACTGTTTTTGTGACTGGCATTGCGTGTGAAGTGGTCTTCTCAACTATAAGACGTCATGAGGTCAATGAAGGTGCATTTGTCTCAACAGTCCTTTTTAGTTTGAGCTGTCCTCCTGACATTCCACTGTGGCAAGCAGCTACAGGAATTGCCTTTGGAATTGTGGTTGGAAAAGAGCTTTTTGGGGGCACCGGAAAAAACTTCCTCAATCCAGCTCTTACAGGTCGAGCATTCATTTACTTTGCATATCCAAGTGAGCTATCAGGTGATATGGTGTGGGTTGCAGGATTAGCGGACAATGGTGCTATTGATGGATACTCCGGAGCGACAGCACTTGGAGTAGGAGCATTAGAGGGGATAAACGGAATACAAGCAAATTTTAGCTGGATGCAATCATTCCTCGGACAGATTCCAGGCTCTATTGGTGAAACCTCAACGCTTTTAATACTATTAGCTGGAATTTATATGGTTTACACAAAAATTGCATCTTGGCGAATTATTATGGCGACCCTCTTAGGCATGATAGCCACTTCCTCATTGCTGAATTTTGTAGGGTCAGATTCAAATCCAATGTTTTCAGTGCCTTGGTATTGGCATCTAACTATTGGAAGCTTTGCTTTTGGACTGATTTTTATGGCAACTGAACCCGTAACAGCTGCGAATACTAACATGGGTAGATGGATATATGGGCTATCAATAGGGGTCGTTGTGGTATTGATAAGAGTGGTTAATCCTGCTTTTCCTGAGGGAATGATGCTAGCAATACTATTTGCAAATTTACTCGCACCTGCTATTGATTTTGCTGTGACTACAGCCAATACTTCAAGAAGAATGGAGCGTTATAATTCATGAGAAGTTTACTAATTCCTCTTTTGGCCTGCATTGCATGCGCCGTGATAGTTTCTGTTACTGCCGTATCAGTACGAGAAAAACAAAATGAGAACCTTGAATACGATAAAAAAACCAAGATCCTTCTTGCTGCAGGGATTATTGCAGAAAACATAGACGAAGAATTTACAAACATTACGACACTTTATATCGACTTTAAAAACAATGAACTCGTCGAAATGGAAGATAGTTATGACCCAATAAAAGCAACTTTTAACCAAAATACATCCACGTTAGTACCAAAAGAAAAAGACATTGCAATTTTGAAAAGAAGAGAAAATATAGGACCAGTATATTTATGGCTAAATGACAAAAATAGCATTGATAAAGTAGTTGTTCCAATACGTGGATATGGTTTGTGGGGAACGCTTTATGGATATTTATCCCTGGATTCAGACTTAAATACCGTTAGAGGTATTGAGTTTTATGATCATAAGGAAACTCCTGGTCTTGGAGCGGAAGTTGAAAATCAAGATTGGAAAGACTTATGGGAAGGAAAACTTCTTTACGGAAGTCATGGTGGTGTTCAACTTAAAGTAGTCAAAGGTTCAGCTAAAGGAAAGTATCAAATAAATGGCCTGTCAGGAGCAACCTTAACCAGCAATGGAGTATCAAATATGATTAATTATTGGCTTGGTAGTGATGGTTACGGCCCAGCCCTTAAAAAAATCAAATCACTTTATGGTCCACAGGTAGCAATGCAATGAAAGAAATTAGAGCTCTGTTATTTGACCCCATAGTTAAAAACAATCCTATTGCATTACAGATTCTTGGGATTTGTTCTGCTTTAGCAGTTACAGTTAAGATGGATGTAACCATGATTATGTGTATAGCACTCACATCTGTGGTTACATTATCTAATTTCTTTATTTCAATTATTAGACTCTATATCCCTGATAGCATCAGGATAATAGTCCAAATGACTATTATTTCCTCGTTGGTTATTATGGTAGACGAGATTTTAAAGGCCTATGCCTATGAAGCAAGCAAAGAGTTGTCTGTATTTGTAGGTCTAATTATTACAAATTGCATTGTCATGGGGCGAGCAGAGGCTTTTGCAATGAAAAATCCACCACTTAAAAGCTTAATCGATGGCTTCGGGAATGGTTTGGGTTACAGCTTTATCTTAATTATTGTCGCTACCATACGTGAGGTTTTTGGGAGTGGTACTTTTTTTGGCGTACAAGTTATGCCAGATTTTTACCCAACTAATAATTTCCTACTTTTACCTCCCAGCTCATTCATAATAATCGGGCTAATGATTTGGGTTATAAGATCTTTTGATGATGAACAAGTTGATGAAAATGAATTCCCACTTAAAGCACATACCTATAAGCCATTAACTGCTAAAAAAGAGGTTATCGATGGCTGACTTATTAAGTTTATTTGTGAGAACAGTATTTATAGAGAATATAGCGCTTTCTTTATTCCTAGGAATGTGCACATTTTTTGCTATTTCTAAAGAAGTTAAGGCTGCATTTGGCCTGGGAATTGCTGTAGTTGTTGTTTTAGCAATTACTGTACCACTTAATAATATAATTTATACATACGTTCTTAAAGAGGGGGCATTATCTTGGGCAGGACTAGAGAATACAAACTTAGAGTTTGTCGAGCTAATTACATATATTGGTGTTATAGCAGCTGCAGTGCAGATTTTAGAGATGTTTTTAGATAAATATGTTCCAGTTTTATATAACCAGCTTGGTATATTCTTGCCATTAATAACTGTAAATTGTGCCATTCTAGGAGCCTCTTTAATTATGGTAGAAAAGAACTATAACTTTATCGAGAGTGTTACTTACGGTCTTGGTGCAGGATTTGGTTGGGCACTTGCGATAGTATTACTAGCAGGCATTAGAGAAAAGTTAAAATATAGCGATTTGCCTAAAGGACTAAGAGGATTAGGAGGTACTTTCATTATTGTTGGATTAATGAGTTTTGGATTTATGTCATTTGGAGGAATAATTTTATAAATGGATCTTTACCTTGGAATAATTGCATTTACAACAATTGTAAGCATGCTTGTAGCGTTTGTGATGTTCGCCAGATCACAACTTGTTGCCAGTGGCAATGTCACAATTGAAATAAATGGTGATCCTGAAAAGAAAATAGTGGTGCCAACAGGCGGCAAGCTATTGAGCACACTTGCGTCAAAAAATATTTACTTAGCCTCGGCCTGTGGAGGTGGAGGCACTTGTGCAGAATGCAAATGCCAAGTAAAAGAGGGGGGCGGTGATATCTTAACTACAGAAAAATCACATTTTAATTATAAACAACAAAGTAATAACTGGCGTTTATCATGTCAGGTTCCTGTTAAAAGAGATATGAAGATCCAAGTGCCTGAAGAAGTATTTGGAGTAAAAGAATGGGAATGTGAAGTAGTTTCTAATGAAAATGTTGCAACATTTATAAAAGAATTGATTTTAAAGCTTCCCGAAGGAGAAAATGTGAAATTTAAAGCTGGGGGTTATGTTCAGCTTGAAGCACCAGCTTTTAAAGCTATAAAATATCAAGATTTCGATATCGCCGAAGAGTACCATGAAGACTGGAATAGATTTAAAATTTGGGATAATGTTGCTACCAACCCCGAACCAATAATAAGAGCATATTCAATGGCAAATTATCCTCTTGAAGAAGGTGTTTTAAAGTTTAATATAAGAGTTGCCTCGCCACCACCTGGTTCATCTTTTCCTCCAGGCGTTATGTCATCCTATGTATTTAGCTTAAAACCTGGTGATAAAGTTAAGGTTTTTGGGCCATTTGGTGAGTTTTTTGCACGGGAAACAGAAAATGAAATGGTTTTTATTGGAGGAGGTGCTGGTATGGCTCCTTTAAGGTCACATATTTTTGATCAACTAATTAGACTTAATTCCAACAGAAAAATTTCATTCTGGTATGGAGCAAGAAGCATGAAAGAAATTTTCTACAAAGAAGAGTTTGAAAAGCTTGCAAGAGAACATGAAAACTTTACTTTCAATATTGCTTTGTCTGACGCGCTTCCTGAAGACAAATGGAAGGGACTAACAGGTTTCATTCATCAAGTAACTCAAGATGAGTACCTGGCTAAACATCATGCTCCTGAAGACTGCGAGTATTACCTTTGTGGTCCTCCCATGATGAATTCTTCTTGTATCAAAATGCTCACAGATCTTGGTGTTGAAGAAGAAAATATAATGCTTGATGATTTTGGTGGTTAGATCCCTTTTATTAATTTTCTTACTAGTTGGATGCCAACAAGTTACATACACAAGTGCTGATGGCGAAATATACGGCACTACTTACAAATACCACATCGTACATCCAAAAAATGAAGGACTAGATCCTCTAATAGTCGATAAAATTAATAATGAACTTAAACGTATCGACTTAATATTCTCTACATATAAAAATGACTCTGAAGTTCTAAATACTTCAATAGAAGAGATGGATACATGGTCTGAGGACTTAAAATATTTATATGATCTTTCTTTAAATGTTACTAAAAAAAGTGAGAATGCTTTCAACCCAATCAAAAATAGTGAACTTGATTTCTCTGCAATAGCAAAAGGCTATGCAGTCGATAAAGTCGCAGAAATTATGATAAGGAATGGAATTTTAAATTACTTTATAGAAATAGGTGGTGAAATTAAAGCTAAAGGTTTAGCTCATCATCAGGGTAATTGGAGGTGGGCTATAGAGGATCCTTTTAGTTTTAATCCAAAGGCCTTCAAATCTTTTTTAATACCTTCAGAGGGTCTCTCTATAGCAACTTCTGGAGAGTATAAAAATCCTGGACATATTTGGGGGAGATGGACCAAGAGATATTGCTAATGTCACAGTATTACACGCAAATGCAGCTAGTGCAGATGCCTGGGCCACTGCAATGTATGTCTTAGGTTCAGAAAAAGGTTTAAAACTTGCAGAAAGTGAGCAAATTGCGGTTTTTTTTATCAAAAAGGATGGAGCTACTATAAATTCAACAGAATGGAGTAATATATATCCATGATCAATATTGTTTTAGGTCTAATTATAGCTACTTTAGCTATTTTAGGAATGTCTATAGGTCTAATTCTAAAGAAAAAACCTTTACAACCAAGCTGTGGTGGCATTTACCTCTCTAAGGGCGATATGTGTCAAGTTTGTGGAAAAATCAAAGAGTGAAATCTAATTAAAATTGATCTTCTTCAGTGGAACCTTTTAAAGCTGATGTGGAACTTTGGCCACCCTCAATACATTCATTAACAGCATCAAAATAGCCAGTACCAACTTCTTGTTGATGAGAAACAAATGAATATCCCTTGTCGGCATCTTTAAATTCCCTTTCCTGAAGCTTTACATAGGCTGTCATACCCTCATCAACATAGTCTTTGGCAAGACTAAACATTCCGTGCCACATAGAGTGGATTCCCGCAAGCGTAATGAATTGAAATTTATATCCCATAGCGCCTAGTTCTTTTTGGAACTTTGCAATGGTTTCATCATCTAAGTTTTTCTTCCAGTTAAATGAGGGTGAGCAATTGTAAGCAAGAAGAATTTCAGGATTTTCTTTCTTAATAGCCTCTGCAAACTTCTTTGCTTGATCGAGGTCTGGTTTCGAGGTTTCGCACCAAACAAGATCGGAGTAGGGTGCGTAAGCCAGACCTCTTGAGATTGCTTGGTCAATCCCTGCTTTTGTTCTAAAAAATCCTTCAGGTGTCCTCTCTCCAGTCATGAAAGGCGCATCATTTTCATCTACATCTGAAGTAACTAGGTCTGCAGCATCAGCATCTGTTCTGGCCACTAGTATTGTAGGAGTGTTGGATACGTCTGCAGCAAGTCTTGCAGCAATCAATTTTTGTACGGCTTCTTTAGTAGGCACTAATACCTTGCCACCTAAATGACCACATTTCTTAACACTTGCAAGTTGATCTTCGAAATGAACTCCTGATGCACCAGCTAAAATCATCCTCTTCATTAATTCAAATGCATTTAAAACTCCACCAAAGCCAGCTTCAGCGTCAGCAATAATGGGTGCAAAAAAATCAAAGTTGGGTTTACCATTTGTCCTCATCCACTCAATCTGGTCTGCTCTTCTGAAAGAATTATTAATTCTTCGTATAAGTTGTGGCACTGAATCGACCGGGTATAAAGACTGATCAGGGTACATTGTATCTGCAGTGTTATTATCAGCAGCTACTTGCCAACCAGAACAATAAATTGCTTTAACACCGGCTTTCACTTGCTGCACAGCCTGTCCTCCAGAAAGGGTACCCAAACAATTAATATAATCCTCACTATTTAGGTAATCCCAAAGCTTTTCCGCACCTTTCCTAGCTAAGGTATACTCAGGCTGTAAAGAGCCTCTTAATCGAATAACCTCCTCAGCTGAGTAAGGTCTTTTTACATTCTTCCATCGGGGGTTGCTCTTCCAATATAAATCTAGAGTTGAGACTTGATCCTTGAAATCCATTTATATGCTCCTGTAAGCAGGCAAAGTGAGGAAATCAGTTAATTTCTCGCTTAAAACTAAATCTACAAGTAGTTGTCTAGCCTCAAGAAACTTACCCGAATCCAAAGAGTTTTGCCCAACCTCTTCTTGCACAACATTATATTCTTCATCAAGAATTTTTTCAAACGATTCCTTGGATGCGACTATACCTGTATCCATCTCAACCGAATGCTTTACCCATTGCCATAATGAGCTTCTTGAAATTTCTGCAGTTGCTGCATCTTCCATAAGACCATAGATTGGGACGCACCCAATACCTCGAAGCCATGCCTCAATATATCTTAAACAAACTCTTATATTTGAACGAAAACACTCTTCAGTGTATTCACCTTTACAGGGCTCAATAAGATCTGCTTGAGTAATAAGATCATCTTCTCTCATTATATGCAATTGATTTGTATTGCCTGCTTCAAACGAATTTGAAAAAACGTTGTTTGCAATGTCAGATAACCCAGGGTGCGCAATCCAAGTGCCGTCATGTCCATTTTTTGTCTCAAGCATTTTATCAGCAAATACTTTCTCAGATACCTTCTCATTTTCCTGTGGATCTTTTGAAGGAATAAAAGCAGCCATTCCACCCATAGCAAAAGCTCCACGTTTGTGGCATGTTTTAATTAACAATCTGGAATATGCGTTAAGAAATGGTTGGCTCATACCTACCTGATAACGATCAGGAAGTAACTTTTCGGGATCGTTCTGAAAAGTTTTAATGTAGCTGAATATGTAATCCCATCGACCACAATTCAGCCCTACAATGTGATCCTTCAATTCATAAAGAATTTCATCCATTTCAAAAACTGCTGGCAATGTCTCAATTAAACAAGTAACCCTAACTGTTCCTCTTGGCAGATTTAGATAATCCTCAGAAAAATTAATGATATTGTTCCAAAGACGTGCCTCAAGATGGGATTGAAGCTTAGGAATATAAAAATAAGGCCCAGTATTTCGATTCATAAGCTCCTTAGCATTATGAAAAAGGTAGAGTCCGAAATCACACAAGCAGCCATAAGGCATATCACCATTTATGTCTAAGCCCTTTTCTTGCAGATGAAGGCCTCTTACTCGACACATAAGTACCGCTATTTCCTCATTAAGTTGATATTTTTTTCCTGTGTCTTTATTTTCAAAACTTATTGTTTTTCTCACTGCGTCATAAAGGTTTAATTGGCCCTTTGCTACATTCTCCCAAGTTGGACTAAGTGAATCCTCGAAATCAGCCATGAAAACCCTCACATCGGCATTCAGAGCATTAATAATCATCTTCCTGTCAACAGGCCCAGTTATCTCAACCCTTCGATCAAGCAAATCCTCCGGAATTGATCTTACCTTCCAATCAGTAGACCTTATTTCTTCAGTATTGCTCAAAAAATTTGGTAACTCACCCTCATCGAAAGATTTTTGCTTCTTGATACGCGCGCTAAGAGTGTTTTTTATATCGCCATCAAATTTGTTGTGAAGAATTTCAAGAAATTTTAATGCCTCTTCGTTAAAAATTAATTCTGTGTCTTTAGGTATGTCAAACCTTAATTTTACACTCATGCTTAATTCTCCTTAGCCAGCTTTTCAGCAAGACCAATATATTTCTCTGGTGTTAATTCGAGCAGTATTGATTTGTACTTTTTGGACTGAATAAGATTATTTACAACTTCAATATAAGAATCTTTGTTGAGTGCTTTTCCTCGGGTAATTTTTTTTACTTCCTCATAGCCATTAGGATTTCCCTCTAATCTGAGAAAGCTTTGAATTGCTTCGCCTAAGATCTCATACTTGCTAACCAAATCTAGTTTTATTTTGTCTTCATTAGGTTTGAGCTTTGAAACACCTTTTTCTAGCGAATTTAAGGCAATTTCAAGATGTCCATAAGCAACACCAATATTTCTCATCACCGTGGAATCGGAGAGATCCCTCTGCAACCTTGAAACAGGTAATTTATTTGCAAGATGATTAAATATAGCTGTTGAAAGTCCTAAATTCCCCTCTGCATTCTCAAAATCAATAGGGTTTACTTTGTGGGGCATCGTTGATGATCCAACTTCGTTGTCATTTTTTTTTAGAGAGAAATATTCCAAAGATATATACATCCAAATATCCTGGGAAAAATCTAAAAGAATATTATTAATTCTTATAACATTTTGAAAAGTTTCTGCTAAAAAATCATGTGATTCTATCTGTGTTGAGACGTTGGAATGTTCAATTCCAAACTTGGATAGAAAATTTTTAGTTTCATTTGTCCAGTCAACATTGTTAAGTGCAACCACATGTGCATTGTAATTTCCAGTGGCCCCAGCCCATTTTGCAAAATATTTTTGATCTTCTAATTGTGCTTTTTGACGGTTAAGTCTAGTATAGAAAACGTTTAATTCTTTTCCTAAAGTTGTTGGCGAAGCAGGCTGGCCATGTGTTTTTGCAAGCATTGGAAGTCCTGACGTTTGATTTTTAAGAGTATTCAAAGACTCCAAAAAAGAATTAATTTTTTCAGCAAATTGTTTATTTGCCTCTTTTATGATCAACGCATAGCTTAGGCTGTTTACATCTTCTGAGGTCAATAAAAAATGCACCAAGCTTTTGAATTTTCCGTTTAGCAACTCTGCTAAAGAAAGCTCAACTGCTTTCACATCATGATTTGTTTTCTTTTCAATCTCTTTTGCTCTTGAAGCTACATCATCTGGTATGTCTAAGGCCAAGTGATCAAAAAGCTTTTTTGTCTCCTCATCAATCTCGATCTCTAGTATGTTATCAAGTAGGTATCTTAACCAGTACAACTCTGTCTTGAATCTTGTTTTTATGAGCGCAAGCTCAGAGAAATGATCACGAGATACTTTTGTTTTATCGTGATATCTTCCATCAAGAGGAGAGAGGCTCCTCAATTCATGGTCATTCATAGGTTCGGTAATTATACCCTCGTTTATCAGCCCAATCGAAATATTTTTCTGAAATTCTTTCTGTAATTACTCCACCTCCTATACACTCTTCTCCAACATAGATGACAGCCGACTGTCCTGGGGTTACTGCCAGTTGGGGATGATTAAATTCAATTTTATAGCTGTTATTAATTTTTTTAACAACACAACTAACGGCTTTTGACTGATAGCGGATTTGGACTTCACAATTTAAATGTTCAAAACCCACATTATTAATGAGGTGTAGCTCTTCTAGATAACAGCCAGAACTGTAAAGTAAAGGGTGTTTTTCACCTTGAACTACAGTTAAGTCATTTGACTGGAGATCTTTATGTGCTACATACCAAGAGTCTTGTTGTTTTCCTTTTACGCCACCGATTCCAATGCCTTGGCGCTGACCAAGAGTAAAGTACATTAAACCATTATGGTTTCCAATCTTTTTTCCATCTTCATCAAGAATAGCTCCAGGATTTTTACCAAAAAAATGGTTCAAGAATTCGTTGTGTTTATTTTTGCCTATAAAACAGATTCCAACTGAATCTTTCCTATAAGCGTTAACGAGACCATTATCTGATGCAATTTGCCGTACTTGCTTTTTAGTAAGCTCTCCCAAAGGAAAAACTGATTTTTCCAGATCTTTCCCCGAAACCTGATGAAGAAAATACGATTGATCTTTGGCTGAATCTAGTCCTCTTAATAGCTTAGTTTTGCCTTGTAACGAGGGTGATCTTACATAATGTCCAGTTGCAACATAATCTGCTCCAACATCCAAACAGTAATCTAGGAATGCACGAAATTTAATTTCTTTGTTACATAAAATGTCAGGATTAGGTGTTAATCCTTGTTCATGGTCAGACAAGAATTTTGAAAAAACTTTCTCCCAATAGTCTGTTGCAAAATTTGCTTTGTGCAATGGTATATCAATTTGATCACAAACTTTTTCTGCATCAAGGAAATCTTGCTCAGAGGTACACGTAATGTTTGGCGAGTTATTGGTCCAATTTTGCATGAATATTCCTTGGACAGCAAAACCTGCTGATTTCAATAGAAGGGCAGAAACTGATGAATCAACACCCCCGGAAATCCCAACAATTACTTTTTTATTATTCAATTAATTTTATTTATATGCTTAATATTTAATGTAAATGTAAGTATAATCAAGCCACAAAAATCTTGTATGGCATCGTCAAAAATTAAAATTCCATCTTCTGGAGACAAAATTACTCATAACCAAGGAAAACTTGAAGTTCCTGATAATCCAATAATTCCATTTATTGAAGGAGACGGAATCGGAATAGATATTACTCCGGTAATGAAAGCAGTTGTCGATGCTGCTGTCGAAAAAGCATATTCCGGAAAAAGAAAAATTAGTTGGATGGAAATCTACTGCGGAGAAAAATCTGTTGAAGTTTATGGAAAAGGCCATTGGATGCCTGACGAAACTTTGAAGGCATGTGAGGATTATGTTGTTTCAATCAAAGGCCCACTAACAACACCAGTTGGAGGCGGGATAAGATCATTAAATGTTGCTTTACGTCAAGTGTTAGATCTTTATGTTTGTCTCAGACCAGTGAAATATTTCAAGGGCACTCCCAGTCCTGTTAAACGACCTGACCTTGTAAATATGGTGATTTTCAGGGAAAACTCAGAAGATATTTATGCTGGTGTAGAATTTAAATCCAACTCGCCAGAGGCACAAAGATTATTACAGGTTCTTAAGGAGGATTTTGGTGTTACTAAGGTAAGATTCTCTGACAACTGCGGTTTAGGAATAAAACCAATTTCTGAGGAAGGAAGCAAGCGTCTAGTAAGAAAATCTTTTGAGTATGCAATTGCAAATAATAGAAAATCTGTTTCCTTGATACATAAGGGAAATATACAAAAATTTACTGAAGGGGCATTTAGAGACTGGGGCTATGAGCTTGCAAAAGACGAGTTTAATGCAGAATTGCTTGATGGCGGCCCATGGATGAAGATGCCTAATCCAAATACTAATGAAGAAATTATAATAAAAGATGTAATATGTGATGCTTTTCTGCAGCAGATTTTACACAGGCCTGCAGAATATGACGTGCTTGCGTCACCAAACTTAAATGGTGATTATATTTCTGATGCCTTAGCTGCTCAGGTTGGGGGCATTGGAATTGCTCCAGGAGCAAATTTAGGTGATAAAATAGCAGTCTTTGAGGCAACGCATGGCACTGCTCCAAAATATGCAGGACAAGATAGGGTAAATCCAGGCTCTTTAATACTATCAGCTGAGATGATGTTAAGACATTTAGGTTGGATTGAAGCTGCTGATAATATCTTAGATGCAATGGAGAAAACTATACAAAAACGCCAAGTAACTTATGATTTTGCCCGACTCATTGATGATGCCGAAGAAGTTAGTTGCTCAAAATTTGGTGAACTTTTAGTTCAAAACTTTTAATATAAGTTTCAATGCCAACGGAAGAATACACTTCAGGAAATATTCAGCTTGATGAAGCTGAAGTTGAATTTGATAAGCCCCCTTTGTTTACTGTAGTTTTTTTTAACGACGACTATACGCCAATGGAATTTGTTGTTTATGCAATACAACATTTTTTTGGATATGATCACGCAAAAGCAACAGAAGTGATGCTTCAAATCCATAATGAAGGATCTGGTAGATGTGGGGCATTTTCACAGGAGATAGCTGAAACAAGGTCTCAGCAAATTAATGCTTTGGCAAAACAAAATGATCATCCATTGAAAACAGATATTGAAGAATTACCAAAAGATTAGATATAGTTAGTATATGCTTTCAAAAGATTTAGAAAACGCACTTAACGAATTATTCAGGGAATGCTCAGAGGACTTACAAGAATTTGTAACTATTGAGCATCTGCTGCTAGTTCTTACCAAAGAAGAATCCTCTAGGAAAATTTTCGAACATTTGTCAGTTGATATTGCAAGCTTAGAAAAAGAAATAAAAGAATACATCAAAAAGAATGTACCAAAAACAGTGGAAAAAAAAGAAATTCAGCCAACTTTAGCATTTCAACGAGTACTGCAAAGAGCTATTTTTCATGTTCAATCGAGTGGCAAAACCGAAGTACATGGTGAGAACTTACTTGCAGCATTATTTTCAGAAAAGGAAAGTTACGCTGTTTATATGTTAAATAGAAGGAATATCTCTAGACTTGATGTTGTTGAGTATATTTCACATGAGAAAACTGCAGAACTTCAGCCTGAGGGTAGCAAAGAAGAAGCACCAAAAACGAATGAGTCTCTACCAGACTTTTTGGTTAATCTTAATGAAGATGCACGTCAAGGGAAGATAGATCCTTTAATTGGCCGCTCAGAGACTCTTACTAGAATTTTTCAAGTGCTTGGACGTAGGAGAAAAAATAGTCCTGTTTTGGTAGGGGAATCTGGTGTTGGTAAAACTGCAATCGCAGAGGGATTGGCAAAAGCAATTTTCGAGGGAAATGCACCAGAAATTTTCAAAGATTATCGGGTATTGGCCCTAGATGTTGGAGGTCTTGTTGCTGGAACTAAATACCGCGGTGATTTTGAGAAAAAGATGAAAATGCTTACAAATTATTTAGAAAAAGAGAGAAAGGTCATTCTTTTTGTTGATGAAATTCATACTATTATTGGTGCTGGCTCAGCATCTGGCGGTGCTCTTGATGCCTCAAATTTACTTAAACCTGCTTTGGCAAAAGGCGATATTAAATGCGTAGGTGCCACTACTTATAAGGAATACAGACAAATTTTTGAGAAAAATAATTCCCTCTCAAGAAGATTTCAACAAATTGCTATTGACGAGCCCTCTATTGACGAAACTATATCAATTTTAGAGGGTTTAAAAGCAAAGTTTGAGGAATATCACGGCATAAGCTATTCAAAAGAATCATTGAAAGCTGCAGTAGAGCTATCCAATAAATATTTACAAGATTCTAAACTTCCTGATAAAGCAATTGACCTAATTGATGAGGCTGGTTCGCAAAAAAAATTATCTAATCATACTGGTAGAACAATTAGAAAATCTGACATAGAGAATTTAATTTCAAAGATTACAAAAATTCCTACAATGCAGCTCAATGCAAGTAATAAAGAGAATCTTAATAGCCTTGAAGGCAACTTAAAATCAGTAATATTTGGACAAGATCATGCTGTAGAGGCAGTAGTTTCTTCGATAAAAACAGCAAAAGCAGGCATTGGAAACGACGAAAAACCAATATCTTCATTTCTATTTACAGGGCCCACAGGAGTTGGGAAAACCGAACTTACAAAACAGCTTGCACATTTTCTTGGAATTGATTTCGTGAGGATAGATATGTCAGAGTTTATGGAAAAACATACAGTCTCCAAACTTATAGGCTCCCCCCCTGGTTATGTAGGTTATGATCAAGGAGGATATTTAACCGAAGAAATTAATAAGAAACCACATTCGGTATTGCTTTTAGATGAAATAGAGAAAGCTCATCCAGACATTTATAATATTTTGCTGCAAGTTCTTGATTATGGAACGCTAACTGACAGCAATGGTAGAAATATAAACTTCAAAAATACTGTAATAGTAATGACCTCAAATACTGGAGCTATTGAGGCTGACAGCGATGCAGTAGGATTTATAGAGCAAGGCACAAAAGATAAATTTGAGAAAGCTGTTTCAAAATCCTTTACACCAGAGTTTAGAAATAGATTAGATGGAATTGTAAATTTTAATAGCCTTAATCAAGAAAACCTTAATTCTGTAGTTGATAAACTTCTCATTGAAATACAGGCGAAACTTAATCAAAAAGGCATTGATATTGAATACAACGAAGATGTCATACAAAAAATATTAGATGAGGGTTATGATCAAAAATTAGGTGCACGCCCACTATCAAGATCCGTGGATAAACTTGTTAAAAAACCGATTTCAACGATGTTAATTGAGGACCAAGCAAAACGGGGAGACACCATAAGAATAAAAGTTAAGAAAAAGGGTTTGGATTTCTCTGTTGAGAAAAGAGTCAAAATTACTTAGTTCTGAAAGTTATTCTGCCTTTAGATAGATCGTATGGTGATAACTCAACAGTTACATTGTCTCCATTCAATATCCTTATGTAATTTTTTCTCATTTTTCCAGAAATGTGAGCAGTAATAATATGATCATTTTCAAGCTTTACTCTAAAGACTGTATTTGGAAGGACCTCAATCACTGTCCCTTGCATCTCAATACTATCTTTTCCTGCCATAAGTGGGCTATTGTACTCCTTGAAAGCAAAATGTCACTTATTTGTAAAAAGTTTCTATGATGTTAAATTCAACTTATTTGACCACATGAGATATTTTTTAACATTATTAGGATTAACATTAGTTACAGCTTGTAGTGGAGGCGGCGGCTCTTTAGAACCATTGCCAAGTCCTACTCCTGCACCAACTCCTGCACCAACTCCTGCACCAACTCCTGCACCCACACCAGCGCCTGAGGGACCGCAATGCTCAAGTTCAGTAGATTATGGAGTTGTAATTGATTGCAACATCACTCATGATGAATTGAATAGAGAATTCTCTTATTATTTACCCTCAGGTTACTTGTCAATAATAGACGACCTTCCTCTGTTAATAAGTCTTCACGGTGGAGATGATACCGCAGATGCAAATCTCTCATATACCGGCTTTGTAGATTTAGCTGAAGAAAGGGATTTTGCCGTTGTATTTCCTCAAGGGACTGTTGCCGAAAATAAAGGCTCTACTGGTTGGTTTTCTGGGCAATGTGGAACTTTAGATGTTTGTGATAATGATTTTATAGGTTTCTTAATAGACTCTCTCTCAGACGATCTTGATTTAAATATAAACCTAGAGCGAGTCTATGTAACTGGATTTTCCAATGGTGCTTTCATGGCCTATAGTCTAGCCTGTAACTTAAGTGAAAAGATTGCCGCAGTAGCACCGGTATCGGGCTCAATGGATATTGGAACCATTGCTACTTGTCAATCGGTGCATCCTATGCCTGTAATACATATACACGGTGAAAACGACGGTTCGATTTCCCCGGATGGCAGTGAATACCATGAGTCAATTGAAGATGTAATAAATTTTTGGAAAGATTTTAATAGCTGCGAGCAGACAGATATTAGTTATGGTAATGACAATAATTCTGATGGGCTTACCTGGGCAAGTACCTCCCATACAGATTGCCTAAATGATGTTGAGGTAGAATGGATTGCTCTTGAGGGATTTGATCACTATTGGCCAATATACCAGGAAGGTTCGTATAGCAACAGTGACATTAATGGTTCATTGGAAATCTGGAATTTTCTTTCGCGTTTTGATACTAGTGGGCTCATTGCTGATACAACATCTCCTTCTGTCAGTGCAATTCCAAATGCAGCAACTGCGAAACTTATTTCAGAGGGATTCAATCAGCCCAAACCAGATCCAGAACAATGGGCAGTCTTCAGCACTGATATTGAGGAATATTACATTGATCGAGAGGAGCTAGTTCAGAATGCACTCAATAAGTCCTTTGGTGGATATATGAACTACAACTACATGGTTTTCAATGAAGAAGGTCCTGATGAAATTAATCAACCAGTTATGAACAGGCTTGTTGAACTGCGCTACAACGGTTGGGAAGGGGGCTATACCACAGAAGAGCTTATGAATGTTTCAAGTTGTTTGGCTGGTGCAAATCCAAATGGCTGGGAAAAAGATGAAAATTATGAACAACACTCAACGTGTATGGTATGGAAAAGTTTTCTTCTTGAAAGTCATTCAGCAAATGACCCAAATTACACACCAGAGGATTTTGAAATTGAACTAGAAATTGTTCAACACATGCAACATGAATATTTTCATCATTATCAAAGAGCGCATGCTTTAGATAGGGGTTTAGACTACCAAAGTGCTCCTGCTGATGATCCAAATCAAAGTGTCAATGCTCCTTGGTGGTGGATAGAGGGGGCTGCGATGGCTGCAGAATTTTGGTGGATAAGGTCAAACTGGTCCAACCTAACCTTTTTTGATCAATACGACTCGGAAGCAATAGAAAATATTATTTCATATCAAATGAATGAAAGAAACTCTTCTTTCTGGTGGTTTTCTCAAAGGATCCAATCGCCTGGGCCATATACGGACTTGCAAGGTCATACTAATCATAACCTAAATGATTGTAGCAATTGGGAGTTAGGGTTTGAGCATTCTGATGGATATCCAGAGAGTGGGCATAATAACGATGACTGTGAGAATGATTTGGCACCTTTTGCTCCAATTCATTTTATGGCTCATAGATCATCATGGGAGGTGGTTTTAAAAAAAATTCCCGAAGATTATTATGAATATGGCTTTTGGGGAGCTCTAGAGCTTAATTTAGGGCTCTCAGAGCAAGAATTTTATGACGAATTTAATCAAATAATGCGGTCCTCAAATTGGGAAGAAATTGATACCTCGTTCGCACCAAATGGATGGAATATCCCTAATAACAGTATTGAAGACGCTGTTGACTTTGGGAATATAGAATATTACCAGAATGATTAAGTTCCAAGAGCATTCATTTAAAGGTGTAGATAATCTAACCTTAAACCAGGTTTTAAGGCTTAATGAGAGTCACTATCCACATCTAAGCTCATTGAATAATCTAGATGTTTTAAAGGAACTTATAGCAATGTCGTCTTATAATTCTTTTTTAGAGATAGATGGTGAAATAATTGGTTTTATTATATGCATGAGAGAGGGAAGGGCCCACAAGTCAACTAATTATCAATACTTTAAAAAAAGGCATAAACACTTTCTTTACATTGACAGAGTTGGAGTAAAACAAGACTTCTTAAATATGGGGCTTGGAGCTTATATGTACAATAAACTTATTCACAGTGATAATTCTAAAGAGTTAATATTATGTGCTGAGGTGAATACCAAGCCAGAGAATCTTCCATCAATCAATTTCCATAAAAAAATAGGTTTCAAATTAGTTGAAAAAAAACAGCTAAATATTTACAACGAAGTTGCATATTTTGAACTGATTAACTAAATTTGGAATATGTATTATGTTGAAGCAAAGGCCGAATTAAATATACCGAAATCATCAATCCTTGAACAAATAAGAAAACCTGGAAACCTAGAAGATTTTCATCCATTTTGTAAAAGCAACAAAGCTTTAAAGTGGCCTGGTGAAGGGGCTGTAGATGAATTAATATATCTAAACGGAATTACATACAAAAGAAGGTTTTACAATTGGACAGAGGACGGATACGACCTTAAAATCGGTGGACGAAGGAGAGAAACAACTGTTAACTGGGTAGTTGAAGGAGATAAAGTTCACTCATCCTTGAGGGTAAGAATAAATCCAGATTTCATCACGAAAAATAAAGTTATAAGATGGTTCTTATGGCATTTTTATTCAAAATATCTCCTCAAATCATATATAAATAGTGTTGTAAGAGGATTTGAATATTTTATGAATACAGGTAAAAAAGTACAATCAAATCAATTTGGTAAACACAGTTGGTTCTCATAACATAGAAAAAAGCTATCTAATAAAAAAAAATCATAAAAAAGCAGATATTAATAATATTTCTGAATACCTTCAGATATTATGTTAAATAATTAAAGCATATACATAAATAGACACCCCGAAAGATACTTAAAATCAACATACTACAACTTTTTACGACCTTTGATATCTTTACTATATATTTAACATAATATATATTATGCGTAGTTAAATATATAGTCTTAATTGTAATAATTTCTTAGTGCAAAAAATTTTTATATACCCTATTCTTAACTTAGTAATTTGTATTTTATGGATATTTATTTTTTGAGTATGGCAATTTTGACTTTAATGTCTTTTTATCTTGCCCAATCATTGAGGTCTGCAATAAATAATGGACAAACTGTTAGAAATGTAGCCAAGGTCTTTTGTTCTATTTTTTGTATTTTTGTTGCATTACTATTTTTATATGCACATCTATCATTAAATTTTATATCTTCAATAATTATCTATACATTTCATTTATTTATAGTTATTTTTCAAATGGCTATGATTTGGTTTCCAAAACCTGACTAATACACCCTATTTTATGCTCTATATGGCTTTTTGGTCCCTATAAGTCGAGCCAATACCTTAAAAATATAAATTTTGCGTTATATGTGATATTTGAGCTTTGTTTGGCTTTTTTTTGTATTAATATTTAAATTAATCAATTTTTAAGGATTTATCCATGTACAAATTTTTTTTATTTTTTTCCACCCTACTTTTAACAAATATTATTTTTTCAGAACCACTTATGAAACCCACTTCACTTTCAAAGGACTTATATGATATCAAAATTCTAAATGGTAATTACAACGAAAACATCTCACATCCTGATGTTTTTTTAGATTTCGAATACGGCACTAGAGTTGCCAGTCCTGCTCAAATAGAAAATTCTGTCATAAATTACGCAAAGCAATCAGACCGTATAAAAGTTGTTGAATATGGTAAAACCCATGAAGGAAGGTCTTTGTATGCAGTTTTCATCTCATCTCCCTCAAACATAGATAATCTTGATAAATTTCAACAATCTTTAGCGGACTTATCAGATGCAAGAAAAACTAACGATAATAAAGCAAGATCTATTATTAACTCATTACCTGCAGTAGCATGGATGGCGTATTCAATTCACGGAAATGAAACATCAGGAGCTGATGCTGCTTTAGGGTTAATTTATCATCTTATTGCAAGCACTGATCTGGAAGTTACCTCGATGCTTGATGATATGATTGTAATTGTTGATCCTTTGATGAATCCAGATGGCCGTGCAAGATTTGCAAAATCACTTGAACAATATAGAGGAACTGCACCAAATTATGATGATCAATCACTATTACATACCGGTGATTGGCCGTCTGGTCGTACTAATCATTATTTCTTTGATTTAAATAGAGACTGGTTTTACTTAACGCAACCAGAAACACAAGGGCGGGTTCCATTAATCAATAAATGGACACCACAAATATTTGTTGATGCACATGAAATGGGGGCTCAAGATACGTTTATGACTGGGCCAGCTAGAGAACCAATTAATACGAATATGGATAGAGATCTTATTAAATGGGGAAATTTGTTTGCCCAAGAACAAGCTAGTGCTTTTGATGAAAAAAATTGGAGATTTTATACTGGTGAATGGCATGAGGATTTGTATCCAGGATATTCCTTTTATGTAAATTTTCGTGGATCAATGGGAATTCTGTACGAGCAATCAAGAATGGCAGAAGATGGAGTTCGTAGGCCTGAGGGCACAATTCAATCTTACAAAGAATCTGTTCATCATCAATTTGTAAGCTCAATAGCAAACCTTGAAACACTCTCAAGAAATAGTAAAGCAATGTACAAAGATTATTGGGATGGTAGAAAATACAACGTGTCTAAGGACGGTAAATATGCAAATCAGACTTTCGTTGTTCTTGCAAATAATAATCACGGAAGAATGAATACGCTTGCAGAAAAGCTTAATGCACAAGGTATAGAGATCTTTACCAATGAAAAAACATTAAGCGTAAAAGATGCTTTGACTCAAACTGGAGAAATAAAGCCGGAATTTACCATCCCAGCCGGAAGCATGGTTATTCCAAATCGACAACCAGAAGCTCCTTTAATTTCAGCAATACTTGAGTTTGATGCTGAAATTTTAGAGTCCGTTTTAGTGAAAGAAAGGCAAGCTACTCTGAGGGATGGATCCTCTATTATGTATGATACTACAGCATTTAACCTGACAATGATGTACGGCCTTCCTGCAGTAACAGTTCCTGAACATCTCAACGATGGACTTAAAAACTGGCAACCTTACTCCCCGACCTTTGAGGTGAATAACGACGCAGTTATGTGGGCTGTAGACGGTGAAGATGACCTTTCAGTCGCTTTTGCTGCTAGATTAATGGAACTGGAAGCTGAAGTAAGGATTATCGATAAAGAGGCTGTTCTTTCAAATCATACGTTGCCTCGTGGAAGTGTTGTGGTGCTTGCAATGGATAATCCAAAAGTTGAGAAGCTCTCTGAAAAAGTTGAGTCTGTAGCTGTAGATTTGGGCATTTCAGTGGTTTCAATAGAATCTGGCTTTGGTCCAGGTGAGCTTCCAGATTGGGGCGGTAGACATTTTCAACTTTTGACGCGACCACAAATTGCAATTCTTAGTCATGAAAGTTTTAGCTCCTATGATGTTGGAGTTAGTTGGTGGTCTTTAGATCATCATCTTGGTATTCGTCACAGTCAATTAAACTCATCCTTGCTTAGTTATGGTGATTTACGTAGATACAATACTATTATAATGCCAAGTGGATATGGTTTAGATGAAGCTGATATAGCAAACCTTAAAGATTGGGTTAACGAAGGTGGGACTTTAATTGCTCATAATAGCAGCTCAAGGATGCTTGCATCTGAATTTGGTATGGGTTCTGTAAGGCAAGTTCAGCAGACCTTTGAAAAAAGTGAGGAATATAATATAGATCTACAAAGAGAAATACTTGCTCTTAACAATCGGATTAATATTGATGCTGTTCTTAGCAACAAAGCAAATATAGAGTTAAGTTACCCTTGGGAATCAAGACAAGGAAAATATAATCAGCTTGAACTTTCCAGTAGAGATAAATGGCAATCATTATTTATGCCATCTGGAGCAATTGTGGCTGGAAGAACTGACAACCAGCATTGGCTGACGTTTGGATCTCCAAGCACCCTCCCCGTTCTTTATAGCAATTATCCTGTGTTAATGACAGGAGGAGGATCGAAGGCAGCAGTGAGGATTGGAGAACTTTCTCAAAATACACAAGTCGATGCTTATAGAACAATAAACTGGTCTGACATCCCTCCTGGAAACGATCTTAATGTAAGAATGAGTGGTTTGGTTTGGCCTGAGGCAGCTCAAAGAATTGCCAACTCTGCATATCTGACTCAAGAAAGATATGGAAGAGGCCAGTTAATCTTATTTGCTGGTGAACCAAACTTTAGGGCTGCTGCTCTTGGCACAAATAGGCTTTGGCTGAACGCAGTAATATACGGTGCAGGTTTAGGAGCAAGAAAAGCAATAAATCCTTAAATTTACTAAGTAATTACAAGAAAGATATTGGTTTGTCACATAATAAGATTAAACTTACATTGAGGAGAAAATTATGGAAGAATATCAAATTCTTAATTTAATGAATGTGTCTTTTATCAGTAATGCAATGTATTTTGTGGGTCTTGTTTTATTTACATGGCTTGGTTTTAGATTTGCTAATGCAATCTATGAAGAAGGTAATGCACCGCTAATATCAAAGGTATTTGCTTCATTATATTTTTTATGTGTTGCATTATTCTTTTTTTTTAATGGACAAGTTGCTGGAAGTATACTCTCGAGTTATTCAGCGCAACTTGTTGAAATTGGAGCAGCTTCTGGAGAAAGAATTGCTGAATTTGCAGATAATCCTTTGGGACCAGGAAAACTTTTAGGTGTATTTTTTAGCGTCTTAATTCTTGTAATGCAACTTGCAAGAACTTGGATTAAAAAACCTGAGTAATCTGCAGAAATATTGAAAAAGGCTTCTAAAGAGAAGCCTTTTTTTATTCTTGAAGAACTAGCATTATTCTAAATGACTAAAAACCTTTCCGTCAAATATTTTTACCCTGCTGGCAGATTTCTCTTAGGTCTTTATTTTTTACTTCCTGGCTTATCAAAAATCTTTCTTTTTGAGGAAAACTTAGAGGTAGTAACCTTAAATGATGTGCCACTCCCAATATTTTCAATGATCACTGCAGCAACAGTCCAAATCTTTTTCGGTTTAATGCTAATTATTGGAAAATTTGTCCATACAAGTTCACTAGCTTTAGCTCTTGTAACGTTATTAATTAATTTTTATTTACACGATTTTTGGAATATGAGCGGTGATTCAGGCCAAGCCCATGAAACTCAAAACTTTATAAAAAACTTAGGAATTTTTGCTGGGTTGCTTGTCCTCTCAAGAAAAACAGATTAATTATGAATTAAGGTATTTAATTATTTCTTTTGCTGCATCTCTTCCATGAGCAATTGCATAGACAGCAAGGCTTGAACCAATTATCATATCCCCCCCTGCAAAATATTTTTCATTTGATGTTTGGTACTTAAATTTGTCATTGTTTAGCTGTATTAAACCCCAATCATCAACATTGATTTTTTTATTTGTAAAGAATTCTTGGGGGCTAGCCTGATAACCGAAGGCAATAACTAGTTTATCTAACTCAATCTTCTTTTGTGTGCCTTCCTTAACTTTTGGTTTTTTCCTTCCCGACCCATCATTACCAAACAATTCAGTTTCTTCAGCAATAAGTTCTGATAATTTATCATCTCCCTTAGCCTCAACTATCTGATGATTAAAAAGGAATTCGACACCCTCCTCCATTGCATGTTTAACTTCTTTTCTTGAACCAGGCATATTTTCAAAATCACGCCTGTAGACACATGTAACTTTTTTGGCATCCTGCCTCAAAGCTGTTCTTACACAATCCATTGCAGTATCTCCACCACCTAAAACAACTACTTTTTGATTCTTAAAATCCATAGATAAGGCATCATTTTCATTCATAAGATATTTTGTATTTTCTGTAAGGTAGGGTAATGCTTCGACAACACCATCTTTTTCAAACCCCTTGTAATCACCCTTTATCGATTCATATGTGCCTAATCCGAGAAAAATAGCATCATACTTATCTTCAATTTCTGAGAGCTCTTTAGCTTGGACTTCAAAATTCAATACAAATTTTACTCCGAGGTTTTCCAAAATTTCTCTACGTTTGTGAACTATCTTTTTTTCAAGTTTAAATTCAGGAATACCATAAGTAAGTAGCCCACCAATTTTTGGGTATTTATCAAAAACAACACATTTTATTCCTCTTCTAATTAATGTTTCAGCACAAGCTAAACCTGCAGGCCCAGCTCCAATTACAGCAACCTTTTTTTTGCTTGTTGTATCGATGTACTTTTTTGGGGTCCAGCCCCTACTTAATGCTTCATCAGTAATGAACTTTTCTATTTGACCAATCGTTACCGCTTCATATCCTGTGTTGAGGGTGCATGCGCCTTCACAAAGTTTTTCTTGTGGACAAATCCTCCCACATATCTCAGGGAAAGCATTTGTTTCATGGCAAAGCTCAGCAGCCTCCTCTATTTTTTCCTCCTGCAACAATCCCAGCCAATTTGGGATGTAATTATGTAGAGGGCATTTCCATTCACAATATGGATTTCCACAATCTAGGCACCTACTCGCTTGTTCTTTAGCCTTCGAGATATCTTGATTCTTGTAAATCTCAGAAAAATCAACTTTCCTAACCTCTAATTCTTTATATTCAGGCTCTATTCTCTTCACATCAATAAATTCAAAGTTTTTTTCAGACATTAGGCAGCTTCCTCTCTTGTATTTTTTATAATTTTTTCTAAATTTTCTGCATATGGAGTAACAATCCAAAAAAGGCTTTTATATCTTTCAAAATCATTTAACAGCTTTTTTCCAATAGAACTATCAGTTTCTCTAATAAAGTCATTAATTCTATCTTTCAAATAGCTTCTGTGTGCCTCCATTTCTTGACTGGTAATTCGATTAAATGAAACCAGATCTTTATTGCATTTATCAACAAAACTTCTATCTTCATCAAAAACATAAGCAAACCCGCCTGTCATCCCAGCTCCAAAATTATCACCAACTGGACCAAGAACAATCACTTCCCCTCCAGTCATGTATTCACAACAATGATCTCCTGCTCCCTCAATTATTGCCCTAGCCCCTGAATTCCTTACACCAAAACGTTCTCCTGCAGTACCATTCGCATAAAATTCCCCTCCAGTTGCACCAAATAAGCATGTATTTCCGCATACAACAGATCGATCTTGCTTAATAGTCTTATTTTTCATAATTGTTATTTTCCCACCGTTCATACCTTTTCCAACATAATCATTTGCCAATCCTCTTAATCTAAGTTCAAGACCTTTCGCATTCCAACAACCAAAACTCTGTCCTGCATACCCATTTAGATTTACAATTAATTTTTCTGGAAATCCTTGCTCACCATAATTTTCAGCAATCAAACCCGACACATTCGCACCAATTGATCTGTTAGTATTTTTAATTCTAAATTCAAAGGAGCCTCCCTTACCCTTTTTAATTGATGGGGAAAGTTTTTTTAGGAATTCTTTTGCTAAGCTTTCATCATTAAGTGGAGCATTTATATTATTTTTTTCTGTATTTATCTGGCTTTTATTTGGTCTATATCTTTTGGTTAGACTTTCTAAGGACATCTTGTCAAAATCCTCCTCAAACCCTATTTTGCATTTTAGAAGCTCTGTTTTTCCTATAATATCGTCAAGTCTCTCATAGCCAAGTTTTGCTAATATTTCTCTGACCTCAAAAGACACAAATTCAAAGTATTTCTTAACTTTTTCTACTTCTCCCAAGAAGTGCTCATTAATTATTCTGAGTTTTTGGGTTGCTACACCGGTAGCGCAATTATTGAGATGGCAAATTCTTAAATATTTACATCCCATTGCAATCATAGGGACAGTTCCAAACCCAAAAGAGTCTGCACCAAATATAGCTGCTTTCACAACATCAAGCCCAGTCTTGAGCCCTCCGTCTGTTTGTAACTTTACTCTCGATCTTAGGTTACTTTGAAGCAATAAATTTTGAGTTTCAAAAAGTCCAGTCTCCCAAGGTGAACCGGCATATCTAATTGATGAAATTGGGCTTGCACCGGTACCACCATCGTGCCCAGAAATTGTTATAAAGTCTGCATTTGCCTTAACCACACCGGCTGCTACAATTCCCACGCCGGGTTCTGAAACTAGCTTTACTGAAACCAAAGCATTCTTGTTGATTTGCTTAAGATCATATATGAGTTGAGCTAAATCCTCTATAGAATAAATATCATGGTGCGGTGGCGGTGAAATTAAAGTAATTCCTGATTTAGAGTGCCTTAGTTTTGCTATATAGTCATCAACCTTAGTGCCAGGTAACTGACCTCCTTCTCCAGGTTTTGCTCCTTGTGCAATTTTTATTTGAAGCACTTCTGCGTTAACCAGATAATTGGGGGTTACCCCAAAACGGCCTGATGCAATCTGTTTGATTTTTGACATTCTTTCAGTACCATATCGAGCCGGGTCTTCTCCTCCTTCACCTGAATTTGATCTGCAGCCCAATTGATTCATAGCGGTAGCAAGTGTTTCATGTGCAAGTGGAGATAAAGAGCCTAAACTCATACCTGCAGAATCAAACCTTCTCAGAATCTGACTTTCATCTTCAGTATTTGCTATATCAATTGGTTTTCTATTCGAACTTAAATCAAAAAAGTCTCTTATTGCCAATGGTTTACGTTGATTCACTAAACTTGTAAAGCCTTTGAAGTCTTCAAAAGATCCACGTTTAAGTGAATTCTGAAGATTCATAACAACATCAGGCTGGAACGCATGCCTTTCGCCATCATGAACGTATTTATGTAATCCGTTAGCAACGAAATTATCATCAAATGACGAATCTATAACCTTTAAATTTTTATTATGTATATCATTAAAAGAATCTCCGAAAATTAAGGTATTATTTGTAGGAAAGCATAGATCATTTACTTCTTTAGAGAATCCAATTACCTCAAACAAACAAGCTCCTCTGTAACTTGAAACATTTGATATCCCCATCTTTGACATAATTTTTAAAAGGCCATTGTTTAGAGATTTTCTGTAAGTTGCACAAAGTTCATTTGATGCTCTAGAACTCTTATTTTTTGAAGCAACCTTTAATATGCATTGCAATCCAAGCCATGGATGAACACAGGTTGCACCAAAACCAATTAAACAAGCGACTTGATGGGTATCTCTTGCAGATGCAGAATTTACGATTAAATTACATTTTGTTCTTAAACTTTTTTTAATTAAGAATCGATGTGCTGCTGAAGTAGCAAGAAGTGCAGGTATTACAGGATTTTTAGATGCTGATTGTTTCTCATCAAGCACAATAATTGATGAGCCTCTATGAATTTTTCTTTCTAATTCCTGCAAAAAAGAATCCAGAGCTTCCTTGAGTTCAAATTCTCTAGAATACTCTAATGCAAGTCGATCAACCTTAAACTTTGTATTTTTAATAAGTAAATTAAACTTTTTGTGGGAAAGAATTGGGGAATTCACAACTATCCGATTAGCATGAGCAGCTGTCTCGCTAAAAATATTTAGTTCTGGGCCAATACATGTTTCTAGTGACATTACAGATTTTTCTCTTAAAGAATCAATCGGTGGATTTGTAACCTGTGCAAATTTTTGCCTGCAATGATCATATAAGGAGCGAAACTTACTGCTTATGGGGGCAATTGGAACATCATCACCCATAGATCCTGTTGGTTCTGCGCCTTGAACTGCATATTTTTCTAAAAGAACTTTTTCTTCGTCAGTTAAGGAGAATGTTTTAATGGAGTCTTCGAAATATCTATCTGATACCTCTCGCATCTGAGGACCAGAGTATTCGTGTAAATTTGCCTCTAAATGTTTTGAGGAATCTTTCAACCACTCTAAATAAGGAAATTGTTTAGAAAGAACTGCATCAACCTCCTGGTCCTTTAAGACCTCTCTACTATTTCTATCAAACATAAAAAGGCCACCTGGTCCTAATCTATCAGTACTTAATAGCTTTAAGCCACCAATATTGGAACCAAACTCTGAGGAAACTGACACCGAGTCATCATCAAAATATTCTATTCTTGCAGGTCTCAAACCATTTCTATCCAGAAAACAGGAGATAAATTCTTTATTATGAAAGCATATTAAAGCTGGTCCGTCCCAAGCTTCCATATGCATTGAATTAAACTCATGAAATGCTTTTTCATCAGAATCCATCAAATCTGTATTTTGCCAAGAGGGAGGAATTAACATTCTTGCAGCACGAGCGATATTTACACCACCAATTGTTAGAAGATCTAGCATATGATCTAAACTTGAGGAGTCGGAGCCATCTTGGCTAACAAGCGGCTGATAACTTGAAATATCTCCAAGAATTTCTGAATGGAATTCGGAAGTACGAGCAAGAGCCCAATTTCTATTGCCTGAAATGGTATTTATCTCTCCATTATGAGCTAAGACTCTGTAGGGTTGTGCTAAATGCCATTTTGGTGAAGTATTTGTTGAAAACCTTATGTGAAAAGTAGCAGCAGCAGTTTTATATTCTTTGTCATTTAGATCGGAGTAAAAATCACCAAAATTTTCAGGCATTACAAGTCCCTTGTAGACAACTGTTGAACCAGATAGTGACAAACAATATATCTCTTTTTCAGGATGAAAATTATTATCAATAAATTTCTTTACTTTATATAACTTGGCTTCAAAAAATTCTTCATTTTTAGTTTTTGAACTGACAAATAGTTGTACAATTTTTGGACAAGATTTATTAGCTACATCACCTAGAAAGCTTCCTTTTGAAAATGGAAATCTTTCAGCTAGTATCTCCACATCATGTTCATCAAATAATCCTTTAAGTTCTTTATGGTAATTAAAATTTTCATTACAAAAAAACATACCAATAGAGAAGTTAGATGGAAGAATAACTTTTTGCTCAGAAAGAACTTTTTTTCTAAAGAAATCTCTGTCTAAATCGATTAAAATTCCACACCCATCGGGGGTCTTACCATCGTAGCTTAGTGCGCCGCGATGCTTCATATTATTAAGTGATAAAATTGATCTTTTTATTATTGAATGGCTAGGAGTATTATTTTTATTGAAAACTATCCCAGTCCCACAACTGTCTTTGTGAGTTAATTTTTGAGTCATCTTTATTTGCCTTTGAAGGTTATTCTACTAAAAATTTCATTTTTTTGCATTGACACAGGCGGATATTATTATTAACCTTGAGGATGTTAATTTATAAATAGTGTTTATAAAGGGCCCCATACTCCATGGGTTAAAAGGAGCCCATTTAACATGGGTTAAAAGTTAAACCATACTCCATGGCTAAAAAGGAGCAGCGCCTTAATCGTTCATCCCATTAGGGACGGAAGTAGACGAGAGTCGAAGGAACGCGCCTAACAACTATGAAGGTTTGACCCTTTTTGTTCTTAACACACTTAATTTTTAAGGAGATGTTTATGAAAAAAGGAATGATGACTGCCGTCATGTTTCTGACTCTATACACGTTTGGAGAAGTCTCTTCAAACTTTACCTTCTCATCTAATTATTTTTGGCGAGGGATGACACAATCCGCAGATGCGCCAGGATACAGTGGTGGGTTTGACTACAGTAGTGAATCTGGTTTTTATGCTGGTACTTGGGGATCAAATGTATCCTTTGGTGGTGCTGGACTTGAATTAGATACGTACCTCGGTTATGCAGGTGAAACAGAGGGTGGGCTTGGATTTGATATTGGATATATCAACTATGCTTATCCTGAAGTTGAACCAAGTGCAGATTTTTCAGAGATTTATTTAGGATTGTCATATGCTGGCCTTGGTTTTACATACTATGTAGGTGATGAATTTGGTGATTACTATGATATCTCGTATGGTTTTGGAGACGTTTCAGTTTCTTACGGTGATTACGAGGACACAGGCTCAAACATCTTGCTGAGTTATGGGTTTTCGCTTGGTGATTATGATGCCTCGGTTGGATATAGCTCGTTTACTGCTGAAGATGCGTCTGGACTTGAAGATGAAGATGGACTGTTCTTTACAGTCGGTGCTTCGTTTTAGGAGGAATATATAATGGCTGAAATAGATTATGCGTTAAATACCTTTTACTTGCTTGTGTCTGGAGCATTAGTAATGTGGATGGCAGCAGGCTTTACAATGCTTGAAGCAGGATTTGTTCAAAGAAGAAACACTGCAGAAATTGTTACTAAGAATATTGGTTTATATTCGATAGCTTGCTTCATGTATCTTTTATGTGGATTCATGGTGATGTATCCAGGCGTCAACGAAGGTGGTTATTTCCCCCCATACACCTTTGATTTTGGCAGTAAAGGTACAGAAGATTTTGGAATGAATGAAGATCTTGGTTATGCAGACGCAGCTGATTTCTTCTTTCAAGTTGTTTTTGTTGCAACTGCAGTATCAATAGTTTCTGGCGCGGTTGCTGAAAGAATGAATCAATGGCCATTCTTTGCCTTAGCTGCTTTCATTTCTGGAGTTATTTACCCAATCCAAGGTTTTTGGAAATGGGGAGGTGGTTTCTTAGATGCCGCTGGCTATGCAGATTTTGCAGGTTCTGGTGTTGTTCACCTTCTTGGTGCCTCCTGTGCTCTTGCAGCAGCATTGTTTATAGGACCTAGAATTGGAAAGTATTCTGATAAGGGTGAAGTGAAAAAACTTTATGGCGCTAATATCCCAATAGCTGCACTTGGAACATTTATTCTTTGGCTCGGCTGGTTTGGGTTCAATGGTGGATCTCAGTTAGCAGTAAATGATGCTAGCAATGCTAATGCTGTAGCCCAAGTCTTCTTAAATACCAATATGGCAGCTGGAGGTGGCGTAATAGCATGTTTGCTTGTCTCAAGAATTTTCTTTGGAAAGACAAATATAATTTATGCTCTTAATGGTGCAATATCAGGTTTAGTTGCTATTACAGCAGCTCCAGATACGCCTACTGGCTATGAGGCAGTTCTTATTGGAGCAGTTGGAGGTCTTATTTGTTATGGATCCCTAGTGTTCTTTGAGCAAGTAGCTAAGGTTGATGATCCGGTCGGCGCAATATCTGCACACGGTGCTGCTGGAATATTTGGAGTAATGGTAGTTCCTTTAACTACAGAGGGTGCAACTTTAGGAGCTCAAGCTCTAGGAGTGGTATCAATATTTGTTTGGGGATTTGTATTAACCTATGCATTCTTATACCTTATAAATTTAATCAGTCCTGTCAGGGCTTCAGATGCTATCCAGAAGTCTGGTCTTGATGCTGAGGAAATTGGTGTAGAAGCTTATCCGGAGTTTAAGTAATTGATCGTGGAGAGAAAACTGAATTTAATCTTAATGCCCTTTGTTTTTTTTCATCTTTTCTCTCCCCTTCTCTCCCAAATTACTCGCTGAATAAGCAAATTTCCCTTAAGATGGTTTTATGAAAATTAAAACCATCTTATTTCTTTTTTTAATATTTTTTTTATATCCAAAAAACTTTAGTGATTTAAGTCTAGACGAATTTAAACACCTATTTGAAAATTCCGCCAATAAAAAATTACTTTTGCAAGAATACCTTGAATTCATAGTTGAAGAAGATGGAGAAGTTAATTCCATTATCTCTCTTTATGACGCCAACAAACTTTACAGAGATTTCATTTATGCGCGAAGATCACCTTGGCAAGGAGTACCAATAGTAATAAAAGATAATATTGATTCTGCAGGCCTTGCAAATACAGCTGGTTCATTAGCACTCACTGACAATTTTCCACGGGATGATGCACATATTGTAAAGCTATTAAAAAGAGCAGGTTTCTTAGTAGTGGGTAAGGCAAATCTTTCAGAGTGGGCAAATTTTAGAGGGAACCCATCAACAAGTGGATGGTCAAGTTATGGTGGCCAAACCACAAATGCTTACAATTCTAAGTACAATCCGTGCGGATCAAGTTCTGGCAGTGCTGCAGCTGTTGCTCTTGGAATAGTTCCCGTCTCAATAGGTACTGAAACAAATGGTTCAATAAGCTGTCCAGCAGCAATCAATGGTGTAGTAGGTATAAAGCCAACTGTCGGTCTTGTAAGTAGAGATGGTATAATTCCAATATCTGAAACTCAAGATACAGCTGGACCTATGGCAAGAAACGTCCATGATGCTGCTCAAGTTCTACATGCTATTTCTGGAAAAGATGTTAAAGACAGTGCCACAGCAAACATTCCTAAAAACTATAACTATCAAGCACTTATTGAGCTTGATAGTACTTATTTGAATGGAAAGAGAATTGGACTGCTTAGAAATGGAGAAGAATCTGAGGTACAACAAAAATTACTTTCAAAAGTTGAAGCTGTATTAACAACTAAAGGGGCAATCGTTCTTGATGTCTCATTTGAAATTTCCAGCAATTATAAATGGGATAACGAGTACTATGTTTTACTTTATCAGTTTAGAGAGGGTTTAAATAATTATTTGAGAACTGCAAATTCAAGAATGAAGAATTTAGATCAGCTCATAGAATTTAACGAGGAAAATTCAAAAACGGTACTTCAACATTTTGGCCATGAAATCTTCCTAGAGAGCCAACAGGCTCAAGATGAAGAAAAGTATCTACAAGCATTAGAGATCATAACTAACCGCTCCAGAAATCAAATAGACAGCTTGCTAGACAACAAGGGTTTAGATGCATTGGTAGGGCTAACCAGGAACCCTGCATGGAAAACTGATTTAAAAAATGGTGATTCTAGAGGTGACGAAGAAGTTTGGGCGACAGGAGGGCTCTCTGCGGTTGCAGGCTACCCTCACATCACTATACCACTGGACTTGGTTAATGGCTTTCCAGTTGGTGTTTCTTTTCTAGCAAGTGCTTGGGAAGAGGCTAAGTTAATAAATATGGCTTATTCGTTCGAAGAACAAAATAGTTTTTATCCACGCCCTAAAGACAAGAATTAACTTTAAGTTTCAAAATATCAAGGTTTAAATTATTAGGAAGCATTAACTCCTTTTTAATTTCTTGAAGTTTAAAGATTTTTTGTTTGAATTTTAAACCATTTTGAAGCACTGATTTTTTGTGAATAAATATTAAAAAGTCTACAAAATCAGTGAACTGTTCTTTATCAAGACTTGATATCTGCTTGGTCTTAAGCCACTGAGTAAAATTGAGAATATCCTTTTCAAAATTCTCTTTTTGAAAGTAAGATGGATTCTCGATCAAAAACTCCTCTATTTGGCTGTCTTTAAATGAATATTGTGAGATGTGCTCCATGATTTCTTTCCTGCTTGGGTGAGGCAATTTTACTTTTGAAAAGCGACTCAGAATAGTTTTCGGAATTACTGTTAAATTTTTAGCAGCAATCCAGATAAATTGTTTTTCATCTGTTTCCTCTGTCAGTTTTAAAAGTGTATTAAATCCATCAACTCGAATCTTTTCACTCTCTGAAATATATAAAACTTTCACATTCATGGACTTGACTTGCATAAACTCCTTTGCTTTTCTGAGTTTTTCAATTGGAATAAATTTCTCGTCATCTTCACATTTAAGGCAAAGAAGGTTTGGCGAACTTAGTTGATACAGATCTTTATTTTTTAAGCCAGGATTAAGTATTTGATCTAGCAAATTTCTAATGATATTTTCGCAAACATTTTGCACATCACAAGATCCATCTGAATAGAAGATAGTTTTAGGGCTCCTGGGGATATACTGATTTATGAACTTTTTATCCCATGGAAGCATTTATTGCGCCTTCTACAATTTTTAATATATCAATGCTAATTTGATCGATGCTTTTTTCACCATCAATAATATGCACTCTATTGTTATTTCTTGAAATTTCTAAGTATCCAGTCCTGACTCTGCTAAAAAACTCTAGGGATTCTTTCTCCATTCGATCAATTTCTCTACCTGAAATCCTTTGTTTAGATAAATTTTCGTTTATGTCGATAAAAAACGTTAAATTTGGGGTAGAAATGCTTGAAAAATTATGAATATCTTTAATGACCTGCGCATCCAAACCTTTACCATACGATTGATAGGCAATAGTTGCGTCACTATACCTATCTGCAATAACTATGTTATTTGCTTGTAAATTTGGTCTAATAACATTCACATCAAGATTTTTTCTTGAGGCATACAGCAACATTACTTCTGAAAATGGGTCAATTTTTTCTTCTGACGAACTCAAAAATATATTTCTTATCTTTTCTCCAAGTTCAGTCCCGCCAGGCTCCCGGACTATTTTAACTTTATGGCCTCTTTGAGTAAGATTCTCACCGAGTAACTTAATTTGTGTAGACTTTCCTGAGCCTTCAATTCCTTCAAACGTTATAAACACATCTATATTATTTACTGTAAATGTATTTTTTCACAGCTTTATTATGATCGTCATAATTTTTTGAAAAAGCATGAGAGCCATCACCCTTGGCGACAAAAAAGAGATACTGACCAGGTGAAGACGTTATTGCAGCCAATATTGATTCTTTGGAGGGGAAGCAAATAGGTTCTGGCGGCAACCCCTGAATCCTATATGTGTTATAGGCGTTATTGTCTCGCAATACATCTTTCCCAATTTTTTTACCGTACCCTCCATAAAAACCATACGAAGAGGTAGGATCAGACTGCAAACGCATTCCAATAGAAAGTCTCTTTAGGAATACACTAGCAATCTGTTGTCTTTCTTCGTTTAAGAATGCTTCTCTTTCGATTATTGATGCAAGCACCAGAGCTTCTTCAATTGTCTTCAATGGATTATCCTTCGGTTTGTTTCTCCAAGTTTCAAGCAAATAGTTTTTGAGAACTCTTTTTGAATTTTGAATTAAGATATTAAGATCGTCTCCACCTGAAAAATAATATGTATCAGGTAAAATATTTGCTTCAGAGTTGAAGATATTTTTAACTTCATTTGAAAGGCTTATTTCAAGTTTTTCATCTGTTATTATTTTTATTAATTTTTCCAAAGCCGTTTTAGAAGTAGTGCCTTCAATTATTGTGAATCTAAATTTCTTTATATCACCTGAAGATATACGACTTAATAACTCTCTAAGTGATTCGTCAGGTTTAATGTTGTACCTGCCTGAAAAAACTTTTTCGTCCCAAAAAAATTTGATGTTAAGCCTTACCCAAAACTTATCCCTAAGATTAAATGTTTCATCTAAATTTTGAATAATTTCGTTAAGTCCCTCACCCTTTTGTACCTCAAAAAGAGTACTGGGATCATTTGAATCTATTTTTTGATTGAGTGCGGTAGCAAATTCAAGCAGACAGTAAATAAAAAAACCCAGTCCAAGCGCTATTGGATACTTTTTAGGAATTGCTTTCAATCCACTCTACTGCGGTTTGAATGGTGGTAATTTCTTCAGCTTGATCATCAGGAATCTCAACTTCAAATTCTTCCTCTAAAGCCATTACAAGCTCGACAGTATCTAAAGAATCAGCTCCTAAATCTTCAACAAATGATGACTCTGGATTTACATCATCTTTATCAACAGAAAGCTGTTCACACACTATGTTAACTACTTTATTAAGAACTTCACTCATATTTACTCCCAAATAAATTTTATATTACATTATCTCATAAATAGCCCGCCATCAACCACTAAAGTTTGCCCAGTAATGTAGTTTGCACTCTCCGAGGCTAAAAATTTTACCAAAGATGCAATTTCGCTAACATCACCTACTCTTCCAAGAGGAATTCTCTTAATTAACTCTGTGTTATCAATGTCTTTTGTCATATCCGTTTGTATATAACCTGGAGCAATGGTATTTACAGTAATATTTCTAGATCCAAGCTCTTTAGCAAGAGATTTTGAAAATGCCTCCAAAGCTGCTTTAGAAGCTGAATAATTAGCTTGACCCGCATTACCCATAATACCGGAAACAGAGCTCATGTTTATAATTCTGCCCCATCTTGATTTCAACATGTATTTTGCAACGGATTTTGTGACTTTGAAAACTCCATTCAAGTTTGTGTCAATAACAGAGCTCCATTCTTCATCAGTCATTCTCAGAAATAAATTATCTCGAGTAATTCCTGCATTATTTACCAGAATTTCTGGTTTAAAGTCTTCAACAATTTTTTTAAATTTATCCAAAGAGGATGAGGACGAGAGGTCTAATTCCTCAAAATTTAACGTTTTAGATTCTTTAGGGATGGATTTTTTTTTATTTCTGCAAGTTCCCAAAACATTAAATCCGTCATCTGCAAAAGTCTTAGCTATGGCTTCTCCAATGCCTCTACTTGCTCCAGTCACTAATACTCTTCTACTTTCCATACATTGACAAAAGTTTATTAAACGCCTCTACACTATCAGATTGAAAAAAATCTGATTTAATTTTGTTCTGCTTGGCTAGACCAGTCAATATCTTACCTGGACCAAATTCGACAAATGCATCTAGACCATATTTTTTTAATCTTCGCATTGATTCTGCCCACTGTACTGGTTTTGATATTTGCTGAGAGAGTTTTTCAGGAATATCTTCAATCTTTTGTGAAACTTTTCCATCTATATTATGAATTGTAGGAAATGAAGGCTCTTCTAATGATATTTCTTCTATAGCAACTTTAAGCTTAGCCGAGGCTAAATTCATTAGACTTGAATGTGAGGGCACAGAAACTGTTAAATCAATCTGTCTTCTAGATCCAATCTCAGAAAGTTTGGGTTTAACAAGCTCAATTTCATCAGCATTTCCAGCAATTACAACCTGTTGTGGCGAATTTATATTTACCACCTCTAAAAATGAATTTTTGAGTTCTTTAATAACCTCTTCTACTTGTGATTGATTTAGACCAAGTACTGCTGTCATTTTTGTTTTTTTTTCACCTTTTGACTCAATCATGAAGGAAGCTCTAAACTTGATAAATTTCAGTGCATCTGCAAGGCTGATAATACCTGCACATAGAAGAGAAGAAATTTCGCCAAGACTATGTCCACACGACACCTTTGGCAGAGCGCAACCTCTTTTGTGCCATATTTTAAATAAGGAAAAACTTGCCAACATCAATATTGGCTGAGTATAGTATGTGTCGTCAAGTCTTCCGTCATCGGAAAAAATAACTTCTTTTAAATTCTCTTTGTAGAATTCACTACCTAATCCAAAGATCTCATTAAATTCTGGGTATTCTTCAAAGTGTTCAACGAACATTCCACTATATTGAGATCCTTGACCAGGAAACAAAAAACCAATATTCACTTGATCTAAACCTGATTTTCTTGTTCGTCAGAATCTTTTGACTTTTTCTTTAAATCTTTAATGAGACGTCCTTTATAGAACCCATCAGAAGTCATATTATGGCGAAGGTGTTTTTCTCCTGACACATCATCGACAGACAGCGATCCAGACGTAACATTATCATGAGATCTTCGCATTCCTATCCTGCTTCTTGTTTTTTTGCTTTTTTGTACAGCCATAAGTTGAAAATTTTAATGTTTTTATATTTGAATTGGAAGGAATATAAACAATAATAACTTAATGTTAATTTGTACTTCAGAACACATTGAAGGAAAAAAAATTGTTAAATCACTAGGTTTAGTCAAAGGGAGCTCAGCGAGGGCAAGAAATGCAGCACTCGACCTTACTGCGTCAATTAAAAATATTTTCGGGGGTGAAGTTGAAGAATACTCGCGTCTGCTTCAGCAGACTCGTGATCAGGCAATTCAAAGAATGGAAAAAGATGCTGAGAGACTTGGGGCAAATGCAATTGTATGTTTTAGAATTCAATCAAGCACTATTGCTCAAGGAGCTTCAGAAGTTGTTGCCTACGGTACAGCAGTAATTACAGAGATTTAATAGGTATCAGAATCCGTCTTTGGCTCAAGGGGATCGTTTCCAAATCTATTTTTCCCTGCATCTCCTTTCCTAAGAAAACCTATTATGTAAATTATGCTTATTAACATCGAAATTGAACTAAGCCGCGCATTTTGAGTTCCTGCCATATCAATAAGAGTATATAAAGAAAGAATTGATCCAATTACAAATGGTATTACCCAGAAATAAGAAAGGTTTAGGTCTTGCAGCCTTCTAACAGTTACTGAAAAAGATGGTATTAATAGAACAACCCCGATAGCTAAACTTATCCATTTCAGGTAAGCAAGAGAGCCTGATTCGAGGATATAGCTCTGTGCCTCCTCTTCACTCAGAGTAGCGAGGTATTCTACATCTATGGTTGATACAGAGAAAAAAGCTCCAACCATGGAAACAATAAAAGTTAAAAGAACCGAAAATAAAAGAAAATAGAACCACTCAGCCCTACACGCTCTTCCACTGAAGACTGCGTATTTCTTTATTAAAGTTGAATCTAATGCTTCGCCAAAATTCATGATGTTATTTTATCAGAATTTATGTTCAGTACTAGCTATTTACCAGCACTTTGAAGTCAACTGAACTTCCAGAAACAACAAAGGATTCTTTAAAAGCAAAATCTTTAAAGTTTTTTGGTCTTTTAACGACTATTCTTCTGAAAGAATTTTTTTTTACAAAATCGGCTGTGACATCATCCTCTTTACCCAAATATGAATTAATAAAACTTAATGATTTATTTCGTCTAAGCTTTTTAGAGACCTCAAACATAGGGTCAATATAAACTAGATCATGCCCTTGGGGATTATGTGTGTATTCGCTTGCATCCTTATTAATGATTTCTATTCTACGTTTTGCATTTTTGTAATATGTCTCTTTTGGAAGCATTCTTAATGCTTCTTCGAAAAGAATTAAAATCCCTTTGTTTCTCTCTATACATGTAACTGATTGTCCTAGTAAAGCAAACATAAAAGCATCGTGACCAAGTCCAGCTGTGGCATCTAAAATTCTCTTGGGTTTTATTGACTTATATGAAATAGCTTTTTTTAATTGATGTTCTCTTTCAAAATTTTTAATTCTGTTCAAAAAAGGCCCATAATTAAAAGAGTTTGTAATAAAGCTGCCTTTGTGAAAAAGTTTAGTATTATCATCTATTAATACAAAATTATTGTGTCCAGGTTTGTCAGACACTTCGATTTGGTATTTTTCTCCATAATGCTTTGACAATTCTTTGAATTTATTATCTCTAAAAATTATCGATTTTATATCAGACAAAGTAGTAAGACTCCTAAAAGAACTCTATAAATTACAAATGGGGTATATCCTAATGTGTTTATTAACTTCAAAAAAATTGAAATTGAAAAATACGAAGCTATAAATGTTACTAAAAATGCACTAAATGTATACAATATGATCACATCTTCTGCTAAAAGTCTATAATCAAGAAAACTATATAGAACGGCGCCAAGGATTGTTGGTATTGATAGCATTAAAGCAAATCTTGCTGCCTCTCTTCTAGAAAAACCTAAAATTAGGGCAGCTGAGATTGCCGTACCTGATCTGGATGCACCAGATATTACACTAAATGCTTGTACGAATCCTATTGTCAAAGCCTGGAAGCTACTCATTTTTTTAATGTGCTTATCCTGAGTGGATACTTTATCTGCGATAAGTAATATTACTGCAAAAAATATGTTAGCTAATGCTATAGTCCTCAAAGTCCATCTTGTGTTTCCAAGACTCTCAAATAAGAGAACGATAAAGACTATTGGAACAGTTGCTAGTACAATTAAAAAAAAGGTCTTTGATATATAAAAATCCAATTTTAAAAAATAATGTCTGAAGTATATTAATACAGCCAATAGGGTTGCTAAATGGACAACTATATCAAAGAATAATCCTTGGTCAGGCCATCCAAATAATTTATTAGGGAGCAATAAGTGAGCAGAACTAGAAATAGGCAAAAACTCTGTGAATGCCTGAATTAAAGATAAAACAATCACCTGAAACAGGCTCAATTCATTCATGGATCTTTTTATATTCCAGAGGTTTTATATAATTTGGAAAAATATTCCCGGCTTTAAAGCCATTTTCTCGTGCTCCCAACTCTAACATTTCTTTAGCAACTCTTTCTAAAGATATTTTTTCTGATTGAGAAAATAAATGCTGGTTCTCAAGGGTGCTAAAGTTATCTCCCAAACTTGATAAATATTGTTTATCTGTAGTGTAAAGATCCTCATCATTGTATCTGAAAAAGAAATCCTTTCTTGTACCCTGAATTACAGGGATGCACCTGGGGTACAACCTTTGCATTATTAAAAGATTTGAGAAGCCAACGAAAGGAATAGAATGTATGTATTTAAGCGTATCTAAGAAAGTAAAAGCTAATCTAGCGCCTGTATATGAGCCAGGCCCTGCAGCATAAAAATTAAAATCTAACTTTTTAAAATCAAAACCTTTGAACTCTTCAAGGATTCTGTCGATCTTTGTATCCCAATTATTGCTATTCTGTCTTGAGGGATTATTGAATTTTAAATCAAGGTTTTTGCCTTCATAAATTATTGATAAAAAATGATCCTTTTGGGTTAAGTCAATTGATAAAAAGTTCAATTTATTTGCCCTAAGATTGAACAGCTTACATCATTTAGTTCCTTTGAGGCGTCTACCTCCACGAATTTAACCTTTTTAGTTTTATAAAATTCTAAAAGTGGTCTTGTTTCCTTGTTAAAACTTGCAACTCTTTTCTTTATTACTTCTGGAGTATCGTCATCCCTTTGGATAAGTGGTTCTCCACTTATATCATCAAGACCATCTTTTTGAGGAGGATTATGTTGCAAATGATAACTTCTCCCAGATGCTGGGTGTATTCTTCTTCCGGCCATTCTAGATATTATTGCCTGTTCAGATATTTCTAAGTAAATTACGAAATCAACCTTAATTCCTGTATTATCTAGGGATTCACCCTGTGCTAAATTTCTTGGAAAGCCGTCAAGAATATATCCTTTAGAACAATCCTTTTGGTGAATTCTATTTACAAGCATTTGAATAATAATTTTATCTGGTACTAATTGCCCCTTATCAATAAATGATCTAATTAGTTCTGCTTGTTTTCCTTGTTCTCTACTGGCCTGTCTTAAAATAGCTCCAGTTGAAATATTGGCGATGGAGAATTTTTGTTTAAGTATTTCAGATTGAGTGCCTTTACCAGAACCAGGCATTCCCAGCAGTATGATTTTCATTTTTCAAGCACAACCACTGATAGTGTATATTTTTTTGTATTTGTTATGGATAGATGATGAAAAAGCTGTCTCACTTTAAGTACTTCAGACTTAAGAAATGGTTTCCCTTTTTTATCCTTATGTAGTGAAATATCTTTAGGGTAAATTCCACAAAATCCTGTTCCTAACGCTTTCACAAATGACTCCTTAGCACTAAATGAAGATGCTAGGAAGCTGATTTTTTGATGGTAAGTCTTATCCTTAAATAATCTCATCTCTGATTTTGATAGAATTTTTTTCGCAAAATTATTCTGATATTTATCTAATAATCGTTTAACACGCTTTAAATCGATAAAATCCGTGCCTATACCTATAATCATTTAAAAAAAAGCCGACTGTTTACATTTAGTTCCTGAAAATAATACTCTATGGTCTTCCTGGTCACAACTTTGCACGCATCAAGTGTTGCTCTATCGAAATTTCTATCTGCCATTTTCTTTATGGTATTTCCATGTATTCCTTTAGCCGATTCATAGAAACCAGACTCTGGTTGATAATCATACTTTTTGTCTATGGTAATTTCTAAACCGCTTCTGCAATCTGATATAAAATTGATTTCGTAGCCCATCTCTATCAAAGTGTCGAGCTCAAAATTTCTTAATATTTCTTCAACATTATTTTTAAATTTAAGTTTTTTAATGCAGTTATCATACAAATCAAAATATTCCTTCGATGCGGTACCTTTTTTAAAAAGACAGTTAATTAGTTCATTGACATAAAATGCGGAAAATAAATTTTCCTTGCTTAGAAATTCTTGAAATACTTCCTTCGGTTCAGCAGCTATTAATGTTTTCAAGTCTGATTTTCCCAAGTAAGAAATCTCAATAAGCTGAAAGGGTTCAAGATACCCCGAAAATTTGGATTTTTTACGTTTTGCGCCTTTAGCAATTGCGTTAATAAGCCCATCATTTCTAGTAAAGATATTTAGAAGTAGGCTTGTTTCTTTATATGCTCGAGCATGAATAACAAAAGCGTCTTGTGTATTCTTCAATTTTTAATACCTAGACTTTCTAAGTAATCTTGGTTATCTATCCATTTTTTTTTCACTTTACACCATAGCTTAAGAAAAACTTTTGAAGCGAATTTTTGCTCTAACTCCCTCCTAGCAGAAGTTCCAATTATTTTAATTTTTTCTCCATTGCTACCAATGACAATCTTCTTTTGGCCCTCTTTAGAGACAAAAATTTCAGCTTCAATTTCCACAATGTCTTTTTTGTGATCTATCCTCTCAACATGTACTGCTGTTTCATGAGGTAATTCGTCCCCTAAATTTCTTATAACTTTCTCTCTAATAATTTCTGTAATCTCAAAATTTATAGTTTGAAATTTATAGCCTTCCTCTGGAAAAAGAAAATCAGAATTAGGCAGAACTTTGATTATTTCCTCTTCAACAGCTTGAAATCCATCAATCTGTTCTGCTGATATTGGCAGAAAAGCCTCAAATACGTCTTTGTGTTTAAAATCATCAACAAACTGGAATAAATCCCCTTTATTTTTGACAAGATCAATCTTGTTCATTACAAATAACTTCTTTGCTTTTGATCTTTTAATTAAATTAAGAGCTTTTTGGTCGACCTGAGTAAACATTGATCCACTGATCATAAAAATAATTACATCAATATCATCCAGATTTTCTAGTGTTTTTTTTCTTAAATATCTGTTAACAGTTTTGTTAATGTTCCCGTGCACACCGGGAGTATCAATAAAAACCATTTGATTTTGTCCTCTTGTTTCAACTGCAAAAATATTTGACCGAGTTGTTTGAACTGTTTTTGAGGTTATTGAAATTTTTTTTCCAATAAAATTATTCAGAAAAGTTGATTTTCCAACATTTGTTTTTCCTATGATGCTAATTAAACCGCATTTTTTCATGAAAAATTTACTTAATTTCTCCTGCTCTAGAAATCGATGGAAATTCACCGCTTTCCCATGAGAGCCAAATGAAGTCTGCCCTTCCCCAAATATCATCCTCAGAGATAAACCCCCAAGATCTGCTATCGCTTGAGTTATCTCTATTATCTCCAACAACAAAAAACATCCCCTCTGGCACCCTCCAAGTTTTGTTTCGAGCGGGTCTATCAAGATTTCTCACAACATATCTTTTTCCATTTAATTCTTCATAGAATATTTTTTCTCCTAGCTCACCATCAGAAAGGAAGTTTTTTAATATCTCTTCTCCATTAATAAAAAACCTTTTGTTTACGTATGAAACCTCATCCCCTCCTTTTGCTATAACCCTTTTCACAAAAGGAACATTCGGTTTGTGTGGTGGATAAAAGACTACTACTTCTCCAATTTCAGGAGGGGCTGAAAAAATCTTAGTGCGACCTGTAAAAGGGACCTCCAATCCATACTTATACCTATTTACCAAAACAAAATCTCCAATTTCCATATTTGGTTTCATAGATCCTGATGGAATTTGCCAAGGTTCGTAAAAATACCCTCTAATTAGAAATACAAGCACTATACTCAAGAACCAGCCCCTTGACTCTTTCCTTACCAATTTATTATTTAAAAAAAGTGAGGCTATGAAAATTATTGATGCAAATAACACGTAAAATGCCAGAAGATCTCCAATATTCCATTGCTTAATCCAAAGTATTGCAATGACAAACAAAGATACCACCAATCCAATTGCCTGTATTGTTTTGTGATATTTTGGATTTTTTTCATATTTTACGTTTGCAAATACCCAATAAATAGATATCAGGCAAATAATTGCATTTAAAGCCAAAAAAATTGGTAGTGAAGCAAATGGTGAAATTAAGGCTAGAAGTCTTTCCATTATTTCCTCTCAGTTGACAAAAAAGACATAAACGCTTCTTGAGGGAGAGCAACCTTACCAATTTGTTTCATTTTTTTCTTACCAGCCTTTTGCTTTTCAAGTAACTTTTTTTTCCTTGTTACATCCCCTCCGTACAATTTTGCTGTAACGTTTTTTCTGAACGCCCTTACACTTTCTCTTGCAATGATCTTGCTTCCAACCATTACTTGAATTGGGATTTCAAACATTTGTCTGGGTATAACTTCTTTCAGGCGTTTTGCCATTTCCCTGCCCCTTCTTTCAATAAAACTTCTGTGCGTTATTGTGGACAAAGAATCTACCATCAGTCCATTTATGACTACATCGATTTTAACTAGTTCGCTTTTTGAAAATTTTAAAAATGAAAAATCAACTGATGCATATCCCTGGCTTTTTGATTTCAATAAATCAAAAAAATCTACAACGATTTCTGAGAGAGGCATTTCAAATATTAGTGAAACTTGTCCACCAAGATACTGCAAATCTTTTTGTACCCCTCTTTTTGACATTGCCAACTCCATAACATCTCCTACGTACTTGTCAGGACACAAGATTGTAGATCTGATAATTGGTTCTTTAATTTCTGCAACCTCGTTTCTTGTAGGAAGTTCAGAAGGAGATGATATTGAAACCTCTTCTCCATTGGTCTTTAAAATCTTATACCCAACACTTGGCGCAGTAGTTATTAGACTAAGATTATATTCACGCTCAAGGCGTTCTTTTACTACTTCCATATGAAGAGTACCTAAAAACCCACACCTAAAGCCACTTCCCAATATTTCCGAATTCTCAGGCTCAAATACTAAAGATGAGTCATTTAGATTTAATTTTAATAGTGCTTCTCTAAATGACTGATATTCATTTGAATCTACAGGAAAAAACGAGGCAAATACTTGAGGATTTGCTTTTTTAAAACCCTCTAAAGCAGGTGTTTCTGGTGCCTTATATGAGATAATTGTATCACCAACTGGTACTGATTTAAGGTCTTTAACATTAGCAACTAGAAAGCCAACCTCACCAGATACAATCTCTGATTTATTCACTTTTTTAGGTGTAAAAATACCCAAAGATTCAACATTAAATGATAACCCAGTTGATTTAACTATAAATTTATCTCCGACTTTTAATGATCCGCTAAAAACTCGGACCAATGAAATCACTCCAAGAAAGTTATCGTACCATGAGTCAACTATTAAGGCCTTAAGCTTTTGGTTGGCACTATTTTTGGGGGCAGGAATTTTATTGATTATCTCCTTGATAAGGCTTTTAATTCCAGTCCCATCCTTTGCGCTAACTTCAATGGCATCTTTTGCATCAATCCCAATAATCTCTTCGATCTCATTTTTTACTCTCTCTGGTTCAGCTTGATCAAGATCAATTTTATTTATAACTGGAATAACCTCTAGACCAAGATCAATTGCTTTGTAGCACGTTGAAAGTGTTTGAGCCTCTACACCCTGAGAGCCATCAACAACCAATAATGCACCCTCACAAGCTGCGAGTGATCTCGAAACCTCATATGCAAAATCAACATGCCCTGGAGTATCAATAAGATTAAATAAACAATCGTTGCCCTCGAAGTTATGTCTTAATGCAACTGATTGTGCTTTTATTGTAATGCCTCTCTCACGCTCAAGTTCGAGTGTATCAAGGACTTGTGATTTCATTTCACGTTTAGCTAATCCACCACATTCTTCTATTAACCTATCAGAAAGAGTTGATTTACCGTGGTCGATATGCGCGATTATTGAAAAGTTTCTTATATTACTCAATTTCTACAGGCTCAAATATATTGGCTCCCTCTCGAGTACCAATTATAAGAATTATATCGCCTGTATTAAAAGAATTTATGGCATCTGTGAAGTCTCCAACAGTTTTGAGATTAAAAGTTGTTTGTTTAAACACAATTTTATTTATCACATCGCCTCTGAAAATTTGTCCGAATGCTGGAGAGTTTGGAAAAACTTGCGTAACTCTCAATCCTCCCTGAGAGATATCTCTTTTTTGTTCACCTGTTTCAAGCTCTTCCAAGCGCAAACCTAATGGAAAAGCTGATTCCTGCTCTTTAATTGAGGTGTCAACTTGAGTTTCTTCAACTGGCAATTCTCCTACCGTAACATCAAGGTAAAGAAGGGAGCCCTCCCTAAATAGCTGAGCAACTACTTCAGTATTCGGCTTTGTACGGCCAATAGTATGCTGGAGATCTTTAAAATATACAACCTCATCATCATCAATTGCAAGGATAACATCTCCCGGAAGAATGCCACTTTTATCTGCAGCACCTCCATCCAAAACTGATCTAATATGAGCTCCAACAGGTTTTTTCATACCTAGAGCTTTTGCAAGGTCACTTGAAACTTCTCCACCTTGAACTCCAAGATAACCTCTTGATACCCTACCATCGCTTTTGAGTTGATCAATTACCTCAACAGCAAAATTCATAGGAATAGCAAAGGCAAGTCCTTCATTACCTCCCGATCTAGAGTAAATTTGACTGTTTATCCCAATAACCTCTCCATTTGTATTGAAAAGTGGTCCACCAGAGTTCCCTCTGTTCACCGCAGCATCTGTTTGAAGATAAGGCACGTAGTCACCAATACCCCTTCCTGAATTAATTCCCCTACCCGTGGCACTAATAATTCCGAAAGTAACAGAAAAATCATAGTTGTAAGGAGATCCTATAGCAATAACTCCATCCCCTTGTTCAACTAAATCTGAATTCCCTACTGATACTGGACTAAGATCTGATCTTTTTATTTTTAAAAGTGCAATATCCGACAATTCGTCAAGCCCAATTATTTCAGCTCGAAACTCTTGCCGGTCATGAAATTTCACAACTACTTCTACAGCATCTTGCACCACATGAAAATTCGTAACTACATATCCTTCATTTTCAAAAACAAAACCAGAACCAGTGCTTACTGCCTCTCTCTGTTGACCTCTAGGTTCATTATAATCTGGCATAGGAAGTCCAAACTCTCTGAAAAGCTCCTCTGGGAACGATCCAAATGATTGTCGAGAAGAAGATATAATCCTAGTGGCTTCGATATTAACAACTGAATTTGTTTGTTTTTTTACCAGTTCACTGAAATCTAATTGATGTGAAAATAATGTGAAGGAAATTGTTAATAGTGTAATTAAAAAATTGTGCATATTATAAGTTAATTTACTTCAATAGAGTTAAGGACCTTTTGGGCAGATTCAACATCAATATCACCAAAAACAGTCAAAGTGCGTCTTGCGCTTTTATTGATGTGTGTTTTTTTGATGAGAACAAAGTTTTCTTTCATGTAAACGCCATCTGGAAGACGACTACTTTCCGGATTTGAAATATAGATCGAAAAACCTTTTCTGTTTGTAGTGTTTATGAATTTATTTCTTGAATTTCTAGCAGTTTGATATCCTGTGGGAACCCATCTAGGAGAGTATTGAACAGGCAAAATATTCACACCTGTTTGGTTTGTGTCTGAATAATGCATTGAGGCATAATTTATTATTTCTTCATTTTGTGCCATTTCGAGTGTTTCTCTTGCCTCTGACGAGGAAATAGCATCATTAATTAGAGTTGTAGTCTCGTTTTCTCTTCTGTCGTCAGATAAAGAGGTTGAAATAATTCCATAGCTTAATACCACACCAACGGAAAAAATACTTATGGGCATAACAACTTTATTAGCAAGAAACCTCAGTAGATTTGAGAAAGAGAAATCAAAAAGTCTTTTCTTTATACCAAGACTTTTGAGTTTTGCAGCATCCTCCTTAAGAGCAATCATTTGAAAATAAGTTTCTTTAATATTCTGGTTTTCCTTCATTTTATTAATCAAATCCCTTGTTTCTTTTTGACTGAGCTCACCATCTATAAAAGAAGATAGCTGTCTTAAATAGTAATCATTAATATTCATATTTGTTCCTTTAAGCCATCCAACAAAAATTTCCTAGCTCTGAAAATTCTTGATCTGACTGTTCCAACCGGTACGCTCGTAATGATTGAAATTTCATCATAATTTTTGGAGTCAATTTCACATAAAATATAAGCTGTTCTCTGTTCTTCAGGTAGCAAACGAATTAGACCCTCAACTTTCTTATAAAGTTCATTTTTTTCTGCATCTATATGAACGTTGCTGCTAGATTTTAATGTCTGTTCAAATCCTTCATCAATCTGGTCCTCTTTATTTCTATTAATTTTACTAATTGCCAGATTAAAGCCAATTCTATAAAGCCAAGTAAAAAAGTGTGAGTCTCCTTTAAATGTATCAATTTTTTCCCAGGCTCTTATAAATGCTTGCTGGACTATATCTTCTGTCTCATGGAAATTTCTTAAGATCTTAAAGAGTGAATTATGAAGTCGAGATTTGAAAGAGGTAAATAACAATTCAAAAGCAGTATCATCGCCTTTTTTTGATAATTCTACTAGTTCTGATACGTTATCTTTTTTCATAATGCTTTGATTAATTGTATATAAAAAAGTTCCAGCTTAAGAAAAATTTTTTAAATTTGAAAATTCCTCTCTGAATCTCTCTTTATCTAAAATTAGAAGGTCATAAATCTCTTGCTCATCTAGATTAAGGAGTTTTTCAAGTTCATTTAATGCGTTTAAATCCATATCGTAAATATTTTTTAAAAAGTTCTTAATAATATCTGAAGTTTCCTTGAAACCTCTTCTTGATTTAAAATGTAGTTTCTTTATGAGCAGCTCTTTATCCATGGAAAAACATTACTCCCTAACCAATTATAGCGCTCTTCATGTATCTGGAGAAAGAAGTGTTCAGTTTCTACAGGGGCAAGCTACGTCAAACTTACTGGTAGATTTTAAAAAAAAAGAAACTCTTTTTTGCGATGAAAAAGGTTTTGTTATTGCAAAAGCTACAATCTTTAACGAGAAAGATTTAATTATAGTAACAAAGACTTCGACAATTAAATTCTTGCAAAACCACCTAGAAAGATTTGTTAAGTTTTATAAGTGTGGTCTGTCAGTCGCTGAAATTGGGGTGCATGGCATAGAAAACAAGGGTTGCTTTAACATCAATTTAGGGAAAAAAATTGGTGGGCTTCCCCAAGAGGATTGGGATCTAGAGAAACTTCTCAGCTTTGATTATGACATTGATGGTGAAGACTCAGCAAAATTACGTTATTTTGAAATTGGATATGATCCAAAAAAATATATTTCGTTTGATAAAGGCTGTTATACAGGTCAGGAACTTATAGCAAGATATAATTTTTTAAGTAAAAAAAATAAATCTTTATATATTTTTAAAGACCTGCAAAATGAAGAAATAAAAAAAATTAGATTGGATCATGAAAAAATAATTTTTACAAAAGTCATTAAAGGAAATACTTACAGCCAATATTCAATTAAAAAAAGGGGTCCTGATATTAAGAGTTTGAATCTAGCTGCCAATCAATAGTACTTAGCCCCTTTGACGCAAGAAAGTCGTTTATTTTTGAGAAATGTTTACACCCAAAAAATCCTTTAGATGCAGAGAGTGGCGAGGGATGAGCAGACTCAAGAATCAAATTCTTTTTTGTGTTAAACAGATTTCTTTTCGCTTTTGCATGATTTCCCCAGAGCACAAAAACTCTATCAGAGCCTTTGCCAAGTAAGCTTAAAATAGAATCAGTAAACAACTCCCAACCAATGTTTGAATGAGAGCTAGGCATGCCTTTAACAACTGATAAGGATGTATTTAAAAGAAGAACTCCCTGTTGTGCCCAATAATCAAGAGCTCCAAACTCATTGATTATTCCCAAATCTTCTTCAAGCTCCCTAAAGATATTTTTTAATGACGGTGGGATAAAGTTTCTTTTTGCTGACGAAAAAGCTAATCCATCTGCAATTCCAGGAGTATGATATGGATCTTGTCCAACGATAATAACTTTAGTTTTTTCTAAATCACAAAATCCAAAAGCTTTGAAGAACAAAGAAGGATTTGGGTAAATTTCTAAACCCTTTTCATTGTCTTCAAGGAGCCGTTGTTTAATCATTTTAAAGTAATTTTTTTTTACCTCAAAATGGATAATTTTTTCCCAGGAATTGCATAATTTCATACACTAAAAATAACACAATTTTTTTATCCACAGAAACTGTGGATAAGTTTGGGGAAAAAACTATAAAAATTAAATTAAGCCTGATACACAAATGTTTTAAGAGCATTGATCAAAAAATATACAATATAATCTAAACCCTTTAAAAATCAGTCATTTAAGATATATATTAAAAAAATGACTTTCCAAAAAGATAGTTATATCCTCTAAGTGCAGAAAATTAGTGGGTTGTGAGAAAAGCAAGACTTTGTTACAAAAAAAGCAGCTTTTTTTAGTAGCAAATTCTTACTTTCGTTACACCCTTTATATCTTGTAGTTTTGTAAGACATTCAACGCTTATTTCATCATCAGTATCAATGATGTTGCACGCAACATCTTGTCTACTTTTGTTAACAAATTCTGAAATATTAATTTTTTCTTTTGCTATGGTTTCGGTAATTAAGCTTATGATTCCAGGTTCATTTACATTTGCAATAAAAAGCCTATGCTTGCATATCTTTAAAGAGGAAATATTTGGAAAATTTACACTGTTTTCTATCTGTCCTTCTTTTATAAAGTTCTTAAGCTGATTGCAAGCCATGACTGCACAATTTACTTCACTCTCCTTTGTGCTTGCTCCAAGGTGTGGGAAGATTAATACGTCATTTTGATTTCTAAGACGACTTATTAATTTTTTGGTGGGAAAATCGGTAACATATTTTTCTAACTTTCCACTGTCTAGGGCAGACAATACATCTTCCTCGTTAATTATGCCCCCACGAGAAAAGTTTATTAGAGTTGTTCCTTGCGAAACAGTTGCAAGGATCTTTTCGTTAAAAAAACCGCTAGTACTTTCATTAAGAGGTAAGTGAAGAGATACGTAGTCAACATCCTTCACTGTATCTTCGATTTTTGAATTATGTGTTATAGATCCTGGCAAACGTATTGCTGTTTCTACAGTGAGGCCAGGATCAAAACCCTTTACCTTTAGCCCAAGTGCAAGAGCTTGTTCAGCAACCAACGAACCTATTGCACCCAGACCAATAATACCAATGCTTTTCCCTTTAATTTCATTCCCAACAAATTGTTTCTTCGCAGTCTCAACTTTTATGTTTAACTCTTCTTCTGATATATCCTCGGCTTGCATTGCATTAACCGAAGTGTTGCCGTTAAGGATATCTCTTTTTGAAAGAATCAAAGAACAAATTACAAGCTCCTTAACCGCATTGGCATTTGCGCCCGGAGTATTGAAAACAACAACCCCATGTTTAGAGCATTCTTCTACATTAATATTATTAGTCCCTGCTCCAGCACGCGCGATGCCCAAAAGTGATTTTCTCAGCTGGAGGTCTCTCAAGTTAAAGCTTCTTAAAACAATTCCTAAGTAATCGTCTTCCACATCGGTTGTATGTAGATGAAAACCATCATTTTCAAAAGTTTCGAGACCTTCTTTTGCAATATTATTTAGTATTTGAAGTTTCATGGGAATTTGATAATACATCAATTTAATAAAAATTCATCAATATTACCACCAAGTTATTAAGAAGTTATCAACAAGAAAAACCCAGCATATTGTGAATTTTTCTCAAATAAACACAAGATATTGTGTTAAAAAGCTTGATTGTGTCGGGTTAATATTTAAGAATAACTTGTGTCAATGGAAATACAAACAACAAAAGAGTCCTCACAAGAAATCATGGACAATGCACTTAGCCCAGGAAAAATGAGGGTAATAAAAAGAAACGGAAAAGTAGTTGGTTTTGAAAATGAGAAAATAAAAATAGCTATTATGAAGGCTTTCCTTGCTGTTGAAGGTGGAGCTGCTGCGGGTTCTTCGCGGATTCATGAAAATGTTGAAGAGCTTACTTCAAATGTAATTGAGGTGTTTGAGAGAAGGATGCCTTCGGGTGGAACTATCCACATTGAAGAAATACAAGATCAAGTTGAGCTGCAACTAATGAGAAGCGAACACCATAAAGTTGCAAGAAGTTATGTCCTGTACAGGGAAGAAAGAAAAAGGGAAAGGCCACAACCAGAAGCAAAAAAAGAACAAAAAGCTGAAGGTGAAAGTGATGTATCAGCAATTGTGAAAAAAGCTTGTGATGGTCTTAGTGATGTTGATGTTGATCAACTAATTAAAGAAATTAACGCTGCATCCTATGATGGAATGACAGCAAAAGACCTTGCTGATTGCATGGTGATAACAAGCAGAACCATGGTTGAAAAAGAACCAAACTATTCTTTTGTAACCGCAAGAATTCTTTTAAACAATATCGAGGATGAAGTGTTGTCCTTTTTAGGCCTGGATTTAAATCTAAAAAGTGATCGTCAGACTATGTATGAAGAGGCACTCGAGGCAATGATAAAGAAAGGTAATGAATTAGGTTTTGTTGACGAAAAATTGAATACCTTCGACCTTGCAAAACTTGGTAAAGCTATCATCCCGCAAAGAGATCAAAACTTCACATACTTGGGTTTACAAACTCTTTACGACAGATACTTCATTACTTCAGAAGAAACAAGGTATGAGTTACCTCAGGTTTTTTTAATGAGGGTTTCCATGGGGTTAGCAATCAATGAGGAGCAGAAGAACGAAAGGGCAATTGAGTTTTACTCGCTCCTCTCCAGTTTTGATTATATGAGCTCCACCCCAACTCTCTTCAATTCTGGAACAAATAGACCGCAGCTTTCCTCTTGCTACCTAACAACCGTACCTGACGACCTCTCAGGCATATATGGAGCCATACGAGATAACGCACTTCTTTCAAAGTGGGCAGGAGGGCTTGGAAATGACTGGACTAATGTCCGTGCTTTAGGCTCGAAAATCAAAGGGACAAATGGAAAGAGCCAAGGTATTGTTCCTTTTTTGAAAGTATCAAATGATACTGCAGTTGCTGTAAATCAAGGAGGCAAAAGAAAAGGAGCCTTTTGTGCTTATTTAGAGTGTTGGCACCTAGATGTAGAAGAATTTCTTGAACTAAGAAAAAATACAGGAGATGACAGAAGAAGAACACATGATATGAACACCGCAAATTGGATTCCTGATTTATTTATGAAACGTCTTCAAGAACAAAAAGAATGGACTTTATTCTCCCCTTCCGATGTTGAGGACTTGCACGATATTTATGGCGCAGAATTTGAAAAAAGGTATGAAGAGTACGAATTAAAGGCAGAAAAAGGTGAAATTAAACACTACAAAAAAGTAGAAGCAAAAGCTCTCTGGAGAAAAATGCTTTCAATGCTTTTTGAAACTGGCCACCCATGGATAACCTTTAAGGATCCTTGCAATATACGCTCACCACAAGGACATGTAGGGGCTGTTCACTCCTCTAATCTATGCACAGAAATAACATTGAACACCAATGAAGATGAGATTGCAGTTTGTAACCTTGGAAGTATAAATCTGCCCCAACACATTCAAGATGGGAAAATTAATGTCGAGCAATTGAAGAACACAGTAAAGACAGCGTTAAGAATGTTGGATAATGTTATTGATATTAATTATTATCCTGTGCCACAAGCACAAAATTCAAATGTAAAGCATAGGCCTGTTGGCCTTGGAGTTATGGGATTTCAAGATGCATTATATAAGCTCAATCTTTCTTATAACTCTGAGGATGCCGTTGAGTTTGCTGACAGATCAATGGAGCTGATAAGCTATTTTGCAATTGAGGCCTCATCCAGCCTTGCACAAGAACGCGGCAAATACGAGACTTACAAAAATTCCTTATGGGACAAAGGCATATTTCCGCTTGATTCAATAGAGCTTTTATCAAAGCAAAGAGGAGCAGAATTTCTTGATCAAGATACAACCACAACCTTAGATTGGGAAATTCTCAAAGAGAAGGTCAAAAAAAATGGAATGAGAAATTCAAATGTTATGGCAATAGCGCCAACAGCAACGATTGCAAATATTACAGGTGTTTCTCAGTCAATTGAACCAACATATCAAAACCTTTTTGTAAAGTCTAACTTGTCTGGGGAGTTTACCGTTGTGAACCCTTACTTAATTCAAGAACTCAAAAAAGAAGACTTGTGGGACGACGTTATGCTTAGTGATCTAAAATATTACGAAGGTTCTCTTGCAAATATAAACAGGGTTCCAGAGAAAATTAAAGATAAGTTCAAAACAGCTTTTGAAGTAGAACCAAAATTTATAGTTGAGTCTGCAAGCAGAAGACAAAAGTGGATTGATCAGGCCCAATCATTAAACCTATATATAGCTAATGTGGATGGCAAAAAGCTTGATATTACATACAGGATGGCATGGTTGAAAGGATTGAAGACAACATACTATCTCAGATCGATGGGTGCTACTTCAACGGAGAAATCGACTGTTGAAAAAAGCAACCTTAATGCAGTTAAAAAAGTAGATGAAAAAAATATTGTTTCAGGATCAGCTCCAAGTGCATGCAGCATTTTGGATCCTGATTGTGAGGCATGCCAATAAATAGGAGGAAAGATGTTAAATTGGGATGAATTCTATAGCGAAGGTGCTCCGGTAAAGGAGAATAAGAAAAAAATTGTGTCAGAAGCACAAAAGAAAGAAGTTACTAAAGAGAGAAAAGTTGAGATAGCAAAGGACTCTGCTCTTGAGCAAATAGCAAAATCTACCTTAACTGAGGAAGATCTAAACGTAGGAAGGGAGGATTTAGAAGCTCTAGATGGTCGCGTACAAGTTGACCAAAAAGCAATGATTAATTCTAGAGCTGATGTTAACCAACTAGTTCCCTTTAAATACGAATGGGCATGGAAAAAATATCTGGATGGCTGTGCAAATCATTGGATGCCACAAGAGATTAATATGACAGCTGATATTGCCCTTTGGAAAAGCAATGATGGCCTTTCAGAGGATGAGAGAAGAATTGTAAAAAGAAGCCTTGGATTTTTTTCGACCGCGGATTCTTTGGTTGCAAATAATCTTGTACTAGCAGTTTATAGAAATATAACTAATCCTGAATGTAGGCAGTACCTCTTGAGACAGGCATTTGAAGAGGCTATACATACACACGCTTATCAATACTGCGTTGAGTCACTCGGTATGGAAGAAGGTGAAATATTTAATATGTATAGAGAAGTTCCATCAGTTGAAAGAAAGGCTGCATGGGGATTAAAGTATACCAAAGAACTTTCTGACCCTAATTTCCAGACAGGAACACCAGAGAATGATAAAGCATTTTTAGCAAATCTAATTGCTTACTATTGTGTTCTGGAAGGTATGTTCTTTTACTGTGGTTTTACTCAAGTTTTATCTATGGGAAGGCTAAATAAAATGACAGGTGTTTCAGAACAATTTCAATACATTCTTAGAGATGAGTCAATGCATGTAAATTTTGGTATTGATGTGATTAACAGCATTGTTAACGAAAATCCAAATATCTGGGATGAGGATATGAAGACAAGAGCCAGAAATATGATTCTAGAGGGCACGCAGTATGAAATAGACTATGCTCGTGATTCAATGCCTCGAGGAGTGCTTGGAATGAATGCAGCTATGATGGAGGAGTATTTAAAATTTATTTGCAACAGACGGCTTGTACAAATTGGTCTTCCTGAAGAATTCTCTGGAGTTAAGAACCCTTTCCCTTGGATGTCGGAAATTATGGACCTAAGGAAAGAGAAAAACTTCTTTGAAACAAGAGTTATAGAATATCAAGTTGGTGGTTCTCTACAATTTGATTAGTGTGTTTGCATCGTCGTAGGTCTGCAACTATGGCGGTGCTCTAACTTACTAAAGTAGCATTACATTCAAGTTCAACTTCGGCTCCAAGAGCTAAACCATCGGCACCTAACGCACTTCTTGCAGGATAAGGTTTTTGGAAATACTTTGTATAGACAGAATTAAATTCACCCCATTTATCAATGTCATCAATAAATACAGTACATTTAAAAATATTACTGAAATTTATTTCGTATATATCAAGAATTTTTTTTAGATTTCTAAAGATTTGGTGACTCTCTTCAACAAGCCCCCCCATAACTAGATTATCATTTTCATTAACCCCAATAATTCCAGATATATAAAGAATGTTTCCTACTCTGACAACGTCAGAAAAGGGGTATTGGTTATCTTGTGTCTGTGGAAGTACTAATCTAGAATTTTCTGCTTTAGTATCTTCATCGATAGCTATGTCCTTATTACATACAATCCTTGCGACAACTTCACCTTCTACATCTAAATTGAGTTTTGCACGACCTTTCATTTCCCCAGTAACAGAGCAATCATCCAAAGTATCTTGAACAATTGTTCTTACAATTCTTGTAAGATCTTCCACTGTAACCTCACTAATTTTTGGATTTTCCTCCTCTTGAGAAAACAAAAATAGAGGAAGTATAATTAAAAAAATTCTCAACTAACTTTCTGCTTTTTGAATTGTTTCGAAGTGTTTAATGGCTATATCACCGCCTTGAAAAGGACGTCTTGCTTCAGACGTATCTATTATTTGTTCCCAACTTTCCGAAACTGATTCTGCTGTAAAGGTATCATCAGTTCCAAAATACTTACCCATGGTTTCCATTATGTACGTGTTAGCAACAACCCCAGCTCCCACCTCTAAAATTTCTCCGTTTGGAGCTTTTTCGCTTGCTAAAAATATTACAGCTGGAATTATAAACTTTGGATCAAGCTTTTCTTTAAATTCAGGAGGTAATAAAGCTTCTGTCATCCTTGTGGTTGCGGTTGGAGCCACAGAATTTGCGTGAACATTGTATTTTGCACCTTCAAGTTTTAATGTATTCATTAATCCAACTACGCCCATCTTTGCTGCACCATAGTTAGTTTGTCCGAAATTACCAAATAAGCCTGATGAAGAGCTCGTCATAATTATCCTTCCATATTCCTGCTCTTTCATAATAGGGAAAACTTTATGGGAACATAGGGCTGAACCCAAAAGATGAACATTAACAACTGCAACAAAATCACTCCATTCCATTTTTGCAAACGACTTATCTCTCAAAATACCTGCATTATTTATTAAGATATCTATTCTTCCCCATTTATCTAAAGCGGTCTCTACCATTTCTTGAACCTGAATCTCATCACCAACATTTGCTCCGTTTGAAATAGCTTCACCGCCTTCGTCTAGTATTTCATCTACAACCCTTTGTGCTGCATTAGTAGAATTTCCTGTTCCATCAACAGAGCCCCCTAAGTCGTTCACGACAACCTTTGCACCTCTCCTTGCAAGTTCCAGAGCATAGCCTTTTCCAATGCCTCCACCAGAACCAGTTACTATTGCAACTTTATCTTTAAAATCTAATGACATATTTTTCTCCTTAAATTTGATTTGTGTTTAAATTCTAATGGAAATGTATAACAAGTAAACATAGAATATACATAATTTCTGTTCATACTAATGAAAATTGTTGTAACTGGAGCTGCTGGACAAATATCTTATTCGCTAATCCCTTTTCTTTGTGAAAAGGGTGTTTTCAATTGTTCCAGCAAAATTGATCTGAATTTAGTTGAAATACCTCAGGCAATGCAAAGGCTTGAAGGAGTAGTCAAGGAACTTGAAGATTCTGCATACTCAAATGTAAACAAAATTTTAACCTTTGATGACATATCGCTAGCTGTTGAAGACGCAGATTGGTGTCTTCTTGTTGGATCAATACCAAGAGGGATTGTTTTTAAAGGAAAAGAGATAAAAGAAAGAGCAGATTTGCTACAAATAAATGGTGGTATTTTTACTAAACAAGGTCAAGCTATAGGTGAAAGGTCAAAAGATACTTGTAAAATTTTGGTTGTAGGCAACCCTGCGAATACCAATGCTTTAATAGGTCAAAAAAATGCTCGCAACCCAAGGCAAACCTGGATGGCTATGACAATGTTGGATGCTCTAAGAGCTAAGGCTCAGCTTGCTTTAAAGATTGGCTGTCATGTGGATGACATTTACCGTCTTGCTGTTTTTGGAAATCATAGCCCAACAATGTATCCCGATCTTGAGAATGCAGTCATTAACGGCTCTAAAGTATCGACCCTCATGGATGACCAAGATTGGGTCGAAAAACAATTTCTGCCGAAAATCCAACAAAGAGGTGCGGAAATAATTCATGCTAGAGGTGCCTCTTCTGCTTCTTCGGCTGCAAGAGCAGCATGTGAAACGGTAAAAGCAGTTGAACACAAGACAAGAGATGGAGATATATTCAACGCGGCAGTAATTAGTGATGGATCATATGGCATAAACGAAGGCGTTTTCTCCGGTTTTCCTTTAATCTCCGATGGAGAGGGCAATATCGAAATAGTAAGAGACTTTAGTTTAAGTGATTTTGCAAAATCGAAAATTTCCATAACATCACGTGAACTTGATGAAGAAAGAAACCTTGTAGGGGACCTACTTTAAGGTTGGAAATAAGACTACATCTCTAATGGAAGATTTATTGGTTGCCAACATTACTAACCTATCGATCCCTATTCCTACACCAACTGCAGGAGGCATGCCATGTTTTAGGGCTTCAATGTAGTCATCATCAAAAAACATAGCTTCAATATCTCCTAAATCTTTTTGTTTTAATTGATCGTCAAAACGTTCTTCTTGGTCGATTGGGTCATTTAATTCACAAAAGAAATTTGCGAATTCCCTTCCAGCAATAAATAATTCAACTCTATCTGTATAACCCTCATCGTAATCTTTTTTTCTTGATAAGGGTGATACCTCATACGGATAGTCAGTAACAAAGGTTGGCTCCCATAACCCTTTTTCAACATTTGCTTCAAAAAGCTCAAGAAGAATCTTACCCCAGCCCCAACCATCTTTAATTTTTAGTCCACTTTCTTTTGCAACCTCCATAATCTGGTCAGGATTTTCTAGGCTATCTGCATTAAGTTCTTCCCTTACCAGCTCTTTCAATGTAATGATCCTGAAATTAGCTGACAGGTCTAAAGGTTTGTTTTCGTATTGAATATTAAGCGTTGAATTTACTGCAAACACTGCATCTTGCACAAGCTTTTGAATAAATTTAGTTGTTTTATCTAAATTTCCGTAAGCCTCATAAAATTCAAGCATTGTAAATTCTGGATTGTGTATTGTTGAAATACCTTCATTCCTAAAGTTCCTATTAATTTCAAAAACCTTTTCAAACCCTCCTACCAGCAATCTCTTTAGATAGAGTTCTGGTGCGATCCGTAGATATAATTTTTTATCTAAAGCATTGTGAAATGTTTCAAAGGGTCTTGCATTTGCACCACCCGGAATTGAGTGCATCATTGGTGTTTCTACCTCTAAAAATTCTTCTTTTTCAAGATTCTCTCTTAGTACCTGGATAATTTTATTTCTATTTATAAAAAGGTCTCTTGATTCTTTATTACTCATTAAATCAAGGTATCTTTGCCTGTATATCGTCTCAATATCAACAATACCTTTATGCTTTTCTGGCATTGGATTCAATGACTTCGTGAGTAAAACAAATGTCTTAACATTAATTGTTAACTCGTCAGTTTTAGTACGAAATAAATCACCTGAAATACCAACGATGTCACCCAAGTCTAAGTCTTTCGCTTCTTCTAGTTCATCTCTCAAATTATCCAAAGAGAAATAAGCCTGTAGCCTTCCACCGCTATCTTCAAGGGTCATGAATGCAATCTTACCCATTACTCTCTTCAATACGATTCTACCTGCGGTTTGTACTATACATTTGGCTTTTTCTAGACTTTCTTTTTTTTCAGAATCGTACTTTTTGATGATATGACTAATTTGATCCTTTTTATCAAAATTATTTGGGAATCTATAGCCAGCTTTACGTAATTTTATAAGCTTTTCTTCTCTGTCTTTTTGTACTTTTGATAGATCTTTAGTATCCATTCTTTAGAGACGCCTTTATGAAGTTATTAATCTTACCATCTAAAACTGCCTGAGTATTTGTTTCTTCATACTTTGTACGAATATCTTTAATCCTAGATTGATCTAGAACATAGGATCTTATCTGATTTCCCCAACCAATGTCTGTTTTCTGGTCCTCTAATTTTTGAATCTCATCGTCTTTCTTTTGTTGTTCAAGTTCAAATAGTTTTGATTTTAGCTGTTTAATCGCACGATCTTTATTTTGATGTTGTGAACGTTGTGACTGACATTGAACAACAAGACCTGTCGGAATATGAGTTAACCTTACTGCAGAGTCAGTTTTGTTAACATGTTGACCACCAGCTCCTGATGCACGATAAGTGTCAATTCTTACCTCAGTCATATCCAGTTTAATTTCAATATCTTCATCTAATTCAGGAGATGCAAATACTGCTGCAAAAGAAGTATGTCTTCTGTTACCAGAATCAAAAGGAGATTTTCTAACAAGTCTATGTATACCTGTTTCGGATCTTAACCAACCATAGGCGTAATCACCTGAAATAAATAAACTTGAACTTTTGATACCAGCAACATCCCCAGGTGACTGCTGTTCAACCTTTATTGCAAAACCCATATCTTCTGCCCATCTAGAATACATCCTTAACAGCATTTCTGCCCAATCTTGTGCCTCTGTTCCACCTGATCCTGCCTGTATATCTAGAAATGCATTACTAAAATCCTTTTCTTTAGAAAAATACCTTTTTGTTTCTAGATTATCTATGTCTTTATCAAGGCTCTGAAGTTCCAGTGACTGATCTAAAAGTTCTTTTTCATCATTAAGTTCTTCAGAAATTTTAATTAATTCTTCAATGTCCTTAAATGAGCTTTCCAACTTATTGAACTCATCAATTTTTTTTTGTAATGAATTCTTTTCTTTATTAAGTGAATTTAATTTTTTATGGTCTTTCCAAATGACAGGATCTTCAAGTGTCTTTGAAATTTCATTTATTTTCACAATGATAGATTCAGGGTCAAAGGAACCCCCTAAGGTCGTTTATTCTAGTTTCAGTTTTCCTAAGTTTGATGTATATTTCGCTTTTATCCATTATTCAATATTTTAATTAATTCTTTTGCAGGAATGTAGCCCCCAATTTTTAATCCATTCTCTAGAAAAATAGTAGGTGTCCCCGTAACACCAAGTGTACGACCTAAAATAAATTGATCCTCAACTGGATTTTGACATGTCAAAGTATCGACAGTTTCAGAATTTTTCAATTTCGTTATAGTTGCTTGTCTATCTTGGCTACACCAAGCACTAACCATTTTCTCATAGCTCTTACCAAGCACACCGTCTCTTGGAAATGCTAAATATTGAATGGTCACTCCATTGTCCATCAAATTGCTAATTTCACTATGAAACATTCTGCAATAAGCACATTCAACGTCTGTGAATACTTTTAACTTGTATTTTTCTCCTTTAGATTGAAATTCAATTACATCTTCTTCATTTATGTCCGATAGTAAATTATTAATAAGTCTCTTAGAGTATTGTTCATTAATGCTTATTGGGTAACTTCCGCTTAGGTCGATAAGCTCGCCAGTAAAAACGAACTTGAAATCTTTGGACACATAGAGAATGTTATTACTTGATACATTCAATGCATAAAAATTTTCAAGCGGTGATTCTGTAACAAAATTTAACTTAACTTCTGGTGGAAGAAGTTCTGAAACTCTCTTTTCAATTTCTTCCTCATAAGAACAAAGTATATTGCAAAGCAGAAAAAATAGTAAAAATTTCATATTACCCCCTTGGATGATGCTTTTTGTGAAGGATTTTAAGTTTACTTTGTGCAACATGAGTATAGATTTGTGTTGTTGAAAGATCAGAATGTCCAAGAAGAAGCTGAACAGACCTCAAATCCGCCCCATTGTTTATCATATGTGTTGCAAATGCATGCCTTAATGTATGTGGAAAGATTTCTTTATCGATACCAGCTCTTTTTACGTAAATCTTTATTCTGTGCCAAAAACTTTGACGTGTCATTTTTCTACCATGCGTAGATAAATATACAAAAACTTGGTCTCTACCTTTTGAGAGTATTTCTCTATAATCAGATAAGTAAATCTTTAGATACTTTATTGCTATGTCGCTTAAAGGAATTAACCGTTCTTTATTTCCCTTTCCAATTATTTGAACAGAGCCTCTATTGAGATCTAGATTATTTAATTTAATCCCAACAAGCTCAGAAACCCTCATACCTGTCGCATATAGGGTAAACAACATTGATTTGTCTCTTTGCTCAATATAGTGACCATCTCTTGGGGAGTCTAGTAAAGCATCAGTTTCAAAATTAGTTAGAGTCGTTGGCAAATAAAGTCCTGATTTTGGTGTCTCTACTTTGCTTGTTGGGTTTAAATCAATTTGATCAATTGAAATTAAATACTTGTAAAAGCTCTTAAGAGCCGAAATATTACGAGAAATTGTCTTTGATGACCTTCCTTTATCAAGCAAATGACTTAGAAAAGAGATAATTAGAAAATGATCAACGTCGATAACTTCTTTATTAATTTTTTTTAAAAAATCGTAAAAATTTAAAAGGTCGTTTTTGTATGAACTTAAAGTATTTTCAGATAAATTTTTCTCAAGCCAAGAATTATCGAGAAAGCTCTCGATTAAAAGTTTTGAATTGATCTGCACTAGCCGACTTTTTCTTTAATTCTAGCTGATTTTCCAGATCTTTCACGAATATAAAATAGCTTTGATTGTCTGACTAAACCTTTTCTTTTAACTTTAATTGATTCAATCAAGGGGCTATGAGTTTGAAAGGTCCGCTCTACCCCAACTCCATTCGATATTTTTCTTACTATAAAAGAGGAATTTAGTCCCTTATTTCTTCTCCCTATAACCAACCCTTCAAATGCTTGCAGCCTTGTTCTTTGTCCTTCAGTGACTTTGACTTGAACTTCAACTGTATCACCTGTTCTGAAACTAGGCACATCCTTTAATTGATCTTTTTCAATTTTTTCAATTAGATTGTCAGTCATTGTCTCCCTCTAAAGCTTTGATACTAGAAATGTATTGCTCTAATAATACCATTTCTTCATCTGAAAGTTGTAGTTCATTAAATAAATCTGGACGTTTTTGCTTGGTAACCCACAAACTATTAATATATTTCCACTCTTGTATCTTTTTATGATTTCCTGAAAGTAAGACTTTAGGGACTTTTTTTCCTAAAAAATTTTCTGGTTTTGTGTAACTATGGTGTTTTAACATACCATTGGCAAAACTATCTTTTTCGAAAGATTTTGAATTCCCCAAAACACCATTTTTTGCTCTTGAAATAGCGTCAACTAAAACACATCCTGCAATTTCCCCTCCACTAATTACATAATCCCCAAGAGAAATTTCCTCATCAACTTCATTGTCTATAAATCTTTGATCTATCCCTTCATATCTACCTGAAATAATAGTTAGATTGTTATGTTCAGAAAGTTCCTTGGCTTTCTTGTGATTAAACCTACTTCCTTGTGGTGAAAGTAGAATCAAAGTTCCTTTTTTATCAAGTGATTTAACAGCATTTGTAAGGGGTATAGGAGACATCAGCATTCCCTCTCCTCCACCATATGGCTTATCATCTAAAGTTTTATGCTTGTTAGTAGAAAATTTTTTAAGGTCAACTTTATTAATTGAGATTATTTTTTCCTTAATTGCTCTGCCAACTACGCCGTAATTAAGAGCATCATAAATCTCTGGAAATACTCCAATTAGATTAATATTCATCCTTTTCCCAATCCACAATTATTTGTTTTTGATTTAGATCAATACTCTTAATATACATATTTTCAAAAGGTATGATTTCCTCCCCAGTATTACTCTCTACAAACAGGAGGTCTGATGCACCATGATTTTCTAATTTTGTAACTTTTCCAATATTATTGTCTGCATTTATCACATTAAGTCCTATCAATTCATGCCAATAGTACTCCTGATGATCTAATATAGGGAAGTCATCTTTTTTTGCAAAAATCTCTTTATTAATAAAATTTTTAACAGAATCGACGTTTCTGATGTTGCCTATTAGGCATAAAAAGTTTTTTTTGTGAATTCGCTTAAAGTTTAGGACAATACAATTACCATTCTCTAGATAATATTCATTGAAATTCTCTATATTTTCTTGAGGATCACAGTAAGAAATTAAGTTAATTTCCCCATTCAAACCATGAGTTTTCCCAAATTTACCTATAGGTATTAAGTCTATTTTTAGTCCTTCTTTGATTCGTCTGCTGGTGCTTCGGCTGGTGCTTCGGCTTCGGCTGGTGCTTCGGCTGGTGCTTCGGCTTCTAATTTGTCTTTTTCTTTAAGAAGCAATTTTGCTTTTCTCTTATTACGTTCCTCAGATTTTTTGTTTTCAATTTGTTCGATTTCCTCTGGAGTCATTAATGACCGCTTCACTAACATCTCTACTGTCTCACTTGATTTTGCTCCAACTGATTTCCAGTAATCATATCTCTCTTTATCAAGTTTTAAAGCTTGTTCTTTTGAATTGGCAATCGGGTTATAAAATCCAATTTTTTCAATATGATTACCATCTCTTTTTCTTCTTTTGTCAGAAACACAAATATGGTAAAAAGGACGCTTTTTTGCCCCTGCCCTTGAAAGTCTGATTACTACCATTTATGTTGTATAATATTTGAAATGGAATTTTACAACTTTTCTATAAAATATTCACAGTTTATTTCTGTTTTTCTTGATTAATTTCTTAATTTACAAATATGGATAGCTTTTTAATAGGGATACTTGTTATTTTAATAGTTTTGCTTATCTTGTCTGCATTTTTTTCTAGTTCTGAAACATCGCTCATGGCACTTAATCAAATCAAATTAAATGCTGCTGAAAAAAAAGGACACAAAGGTGCTACAAGAGTCAATAAACTTAGAGAAAAGATAAATGAGGTCCTTGGAGTGATACTAATAGGAAACAACCTTGTGAATATCTCAGCTTCTGCTTTATTAACAGTTTTGATAATAAGAAGGTTTGGTGATGAGTACGTATGGATAGGTACTTTGATACTTACACTATTCATAATTATTTTTGCAGAAATTGCACCCAAAAACTTCGCTGCAAAAAAGCCAGAGGCCATTGCTTATCCTGCTAGTAGACCCTTAGAAGTTTTAACAAATATTCTTGGTTGGTTTTCAAAAATACTCACAAACTTTAGCAACTCTTTAACTGGGACAAAAAGTGAAGAGAATTATTTTTCAAAAGGGCTTAATAGAGAAGAGTTAAGATCGGTTTTAGATGAAGATACAGAAGAAGTTGACAAAGATGAAATGAATGCTCTTAAATCGTTGCTAGAATTGCGTGACTTATCTGTAGAAGATATTTTAATCCCAATTAATGAAGTGAAATCAATAAAACTAATGGAAGATTACGTCAAAAATGAAATAGAGTCAGATATTCTTTTACCAGTTTATAGAAATAACGAAGAAATTATTGGGTTTTTAGATTCGGCAAACATAGATAAACTTTCAAAGGATAATGACAATATCGAAGATTTTCTTATACCTCCATATTTTGTACCTGAATCAACTCAATTATTTTCACAACTAAAAAAATTTCAAAAAAATGGCAGTCAAGCAGCCATGGTTGTTGATGAGTACGGGTCAATTACAGGGATGGTTTTTCTGGAAGATCTGATTGAGCAAATAGTAGGAAGATTAAAACAAGAGGATGATGGCGATGGAATAGTAATGAATGATGATTTTTCTGTATTAGTTGAAGGCTCTATGAGTGTGAGAGAGTTAAATAAGTTTATGTCTTGGAACATGCAGGAGGGTAAGGCTAAGACATTAAGTGGTCTCATAGTAGAGCACCTTGATGAAATACCAAAAGGGGATGTATGCATCGTTCTTGATAGCTATAAAATCGAAACGACAAAAATTGATAAAAATATTATCAAACAGGTCAAAGTTAGTAGAGTCTAATTAGAAGTAATACACCAATAAAGCATAAAATATTGTGAGTGCAACTCCAGAATGAATAACTGCCTTTACAGATTCAATCCATTTATTCATTTTGCCAAAAAGAACATTAAGCTCTATTAAAACAATCAGCGCTGTTCCAACCCAAAGGGAATAGGAGAACCAACCAGGTCCAAAATTTCCTCCTACAAGCAATGGGTCATTTCCATAATTTATATGTGCGGAATAGATCATGAAGTAAAGCATTGGAAAAGAAAATAATGTATTAGTTCTTGACGCTAATGCTGCTTTTGCCCCTGCAGCAGCAGCATCATCTGTTCCTGCAATAACTTTTTTTTGATTAGGCCAGATAATGAGCCAGACATTCAAAAACATAATAGTTGCCATTGTTGCGCCTAGCGATATTCCTACATTATAAGCAAGTGGAATTTCAGAAACGTACCAAAGTAGATAAAGGCCAGTAACAAAAGTGAACATAGCTGCCCACCTAAAATACCAAAGTGCATTTGGTTGATGTTTTTGTAAAACATCTTTTTTTGCATCGGGGGTTGCTAATTTTAAATAACCAGAACCAACAAAATTAAAATAATAAAGCAATCCAATCCATGTAATACCAAAAAGAACATGTAAGAAACGACTGACTTGAGACCAATATTCGAAATATTCCATTTACTTCTCCCTATGGACATATTCTAGTTCAGAACCAAAAAAAAGGGAGCAAAAAGCTCCCTTTAAATGCGTTTTTTTTTCTTACATCATTCCACCCATATCAGGCATTCCTCCAGGAGGCATACCACCTACTGGTGGGGAATCTTTTGTTGGAAGCTCCGAGACCATGCATTCTGTAGTAATCATCATGCCGCCGACAGAGCCTGCTGCTTGCAAAGCTGTTCTTGTAACTTTTGCAGGATCAATTATTCCCATCTTTAGCATATCTCCATACTCCCCTGTAGCTGCGTTAAAACCCTCGGTCCCTTTGGAATTTTTAACATTTTCTGCGACAACTGAAGCCTCTTCTCCTGCATTACTGGCAATCGTTTTAAGTGGATACTCAAAAGCTCTCAAAGCAATGTTTATACCTGCTTGTTGATCTTCATTGTCTCCCTTTAGCGTGCCAATTTTTTGCAATGATCTTATTAGTGCAACACCGCCTCCAGGAACCACACCTTCTTCAACAGCAGCTCGTGTGGAATGCAAAGCATCTTCAACTCTAGCTTTCTTTTCTTTCATCTCTACCTCTGAACCTGCTCCTACTTTAATAACTGCAACACCACCAGCCAATTTTGCAACTCTTTCTTGCAGCTTTTCACGGTCGTAATCTGATGTTGTTTCTTCGATCTGAGTTCTGATTTGTTGCACTCGTCCTGAAATAGTTTGTTGTGAACCTGCACCGTCAACAATAGTAGTATTTTCTTTGTCCAAGACAACTTTTTTCGCTGTACCAAGATCCTCTATAGTTGTTGTCTCAAGCGAAAGTCCAACTTCATCAGAAATAACTTTTCCTCCAGTTAAAACTGCTATATCCTCGAGCATAGCTTTTCTCCTATCACCAAACCCAGGCGCTTTACAAGCAGCTACTTTCACAATACCTCTCATATTGTTTACAACAAGTGTTGCAAGAGCTTCGCCCTCAACATCCTCTGCTATTATTAAAAGTGCTTTTCCAGCTTTTGCCACTGATTCAAGCAATGGTATTAAATCTTTAATATTTGAAATCTTCTTATCAAAAAGCAATACAAAAGGATCCTCCAAAACAACATTCATTTTGTCCTGATTGTTTATGAAATAAGGTGAGAGATAGCCTCTGTCAAATTGCATTCCCTCTACGACGTCTAATTCATTGTCAATACCTGAGCCTTCCTCAACTGTAATAACCCCTTCTTTACCAACCTTATCCATTGCCTCTGAAATAATTTCACCAACATCTGTGTCTCCATTAGCAGAAATTGAACCAACTTGAGCTATTGCAGAACTATCTTTACAGGGTGTTGAGAGCTTCTTTACTTCTCCAACAGCCGCATGTATTGCTTTATCGATACCTCTCTTTAAATCCATCGGATTCATTCCAGCGGCAACAGATTTTAAGCCTTCGTTGACTATGGCTTGTGCTAAAACAGTTGCTGTGGTTGTACCATCTCCTGCCTGATCGCTTGTTTGAGATGCAACTTCCTTTACCATTTGCGCGCCCATATTTTCAAATTTATCCTCTAGCTCTACTTCCTTGGCTACGGAAACACCATCTTTTGTAACAGTTGGTGAACCAAACGATTTATCTAAAATTACGTTTCTTCCTTTAGGGCCAAGTGTTACTTTAACTGCATCTGCTAAAACGTTAACACCATCAAGTAATTTCGCTCTTGCGATTTCTCCAAATTTGACATCTTTTGCTGACATATTTCCTCCTATTCAACTACTCCGTAGATTTCACTCTCATTCAAAATTAAGAACTCATCGCCTTCAATTTTGACAGTGTTTCCACCATATTGTCCAAATACAACATGATCACCAACTTTTAAATCAACTGGTGTCACTTTACCATCATCTGCTTTTTTTCCTGGCCCAACAGCAACAACTTCTCCCTGTTGTGGTTTCTCTGTAGCGGATCCAGGTAAAACAATACCTCCGGCTGAGGTTGTTTCCTCATCTTGTCTTTTTACTACTACTCTATCCTGTAAAGGTCTAAGTTTCATTTGAGTACCCTCCAATAACTTAGAGATTATCTAGTATTTAGAGTGTATTTTTCAAGTTTTTTTGAAAAAAATAAAAACAAAAGTATGCTAAAACGATTCCCAAAAAGTTTGCGAAAATATCAAAAAACTCAAAACTTCTAAAATTTGTGAAAAACTGTGCTGTTTCAAGGCCAAAGCTAAATATAAAAATAGTAGTACATATTAAAAAAATATTTGTTTGTGATCTTGAGACAAGGGCAACCAAAGTCAACGCAAAATATGTCCCCAAATGTAATAAACTGTCGTTAACAAAAACTTGCCCTTCAAAAGAAAACAGTGAAAGTAATCCAATAGAAATTGCAAAAGCAATCGTAATCAATTTAAGTATAGATTTAGTATCTCTTGCTGAGCCTCGGTGAAAATAAAATGAAATTATCACTGAAGGTATTCCAATGAAGCCACAAATTATAAAGAAATTATAATAATCAACTTGTTCTACTAATACACCAGAGTATCCCCTAAATAGGTATCCTGGAATTAACATTAAGGATGTAAATAATGCATGTTGAGTTGCCGTAAAGCTTCTATCGATTAGAGATACCAGATACGCTAAAAAACAAGCGGTAGCAAACGCCTGTGCAATGGTATCTGCAAAATTAATTGTAATTAGATTGGTAAACGATGGGTATAGAAATAAATAACTAAAAAGAACATTTGTGGAAAGAATCAAAATTGAACCAAAAAATAAGGCTCTAATTACAGTTGTTTTTTGAATTACTTTTACAGCTAAAAAAGCCCCAAAGAAAGTTGCAATAAAATTTCCAAGATTTTTGTAGGCGAGTTCTGCTCCCGAAAAACCTAAATCGGTGTATAAAGGATAAGCCATGTAGCCAAGAACCGTATCTGAGACCCTATAAAAAGCAATAAAAATTAGAACAATCACAAAATCCTTTCGCAAAATTAAATTTTTCATTGCATCAAAAAACTCACTGTAATTAAATTTATTTATGGCAACTTCATCAACTCTTTTTGATAAAAATGAAATACTTGAAAGCAAAATCAATAAAAGAGCTATTACTCTAAAAATTTCTAGCCAAGAAAGAATTCCTTCTTGAGAGAAAATTAAGCTTCCTAAAAGATACGAACCAATCCTCCAGCCTATGATATATGAACTTGCTAGTGTTGATACTTCATTAAACTTATCATATTCAACTCTGTACGCATCAAGTGAAATATCTTGAACTGATCCAAAGAAAAAAATTAACATAATAAATAGGATGAGCGCGCTGAAGTCGACCTTTAGATCAATTAATGATAGTGAAAAGACTAGAATAGCCAGAATCCATTGTGAAAATACTAACCAGCTTCTTCTTAAGCCTAATAAATCATAAAGAATTGGTATTTTAAATGAGTTAATAAACGGCGCCCAAACAAAATTGATCGCCACGATTAAACCACCTAGAGATAACCATCCAATCTCGGCAAGTCCAATTTCTTCTGTTCTTAACCATCTCGTCAGACCAGCTCCAGTAACAAAGTACGGCAATGAAGCAGAAATTCCTAAAAAGATGAAGTTTATTGGGGTCTTTTTAAGTACATCGATCATATTTTTATAATTTTTTCCCAATCAAACCAAGGGCCTGGATCAGTCTTTCTGGTGGGTGCAATATCTGAGTGTCCAACAATTGCTTTCAAGGGAAATGAGCTTTTAAGAATTTTAATAATTTCATTTAATGCCTTATATTGTGCTTCTTCAAATGATTGATCTACACTCCCTTGCAGCTCTATGCCGATGGAAAACTCATTACAATTTTCTCTTCCATTAAATGATGATACTCCAGCATGCCAAGCAACTCGATTAAAGGGCACAAACTGTAAAATTTCCCCAGTACGTTTTATATAGATATGTGATGAGACATTTAGCTTCTTTAAACCTAGGAAAGATTTATGATGTCTTGAATCTAGAGAATTTAGAAAAAGTTTTTCAACGTTGTCGTTATTGTACTCTCCCTGAGGTAAACTTATGCAATGGATTACAACTAGCTCTACTTGAGAGCTCCTCTTTGAGTGATTTGGTGAGGCATGGAATACGACATCTGTTAAACGCCCACTTTCAAAATTCAAATGCATTTTTATATTCTAATGCAAGGCTAGGTTTCTATTAAATCTGCTGCTAATTTTCCTGAGTATGTCCCCATGGTCCAACCAAGATGCCCATGACCAGAATTATAGAAGATATTTTGTTTTTTTGATTCTCTTATAATAGGCACCATATCTGAAGACATTGGCCTTAATCCAGCCCAAGGAGTGTAATTATCAATTTTTACCTCTGGAAAAAGTTTTTCTACCCAATTAAGAAGTGGCTTAATTCTATTAGCCCTAATATCTTTGTTATATCCTGCTAATTCCGCAGTTCCAGCAATTCTAAGCTTATTGCCAAGTCTTGATGCGACAAGCTTATTTGGATCGTCAAGTAATGATACAAATGGTGCAGCTGATCTGGAAAGATCATCTTTTAAATCTATAGTTACTGAGTAGCCCTTCACAGGATAGATTCGAAAGTTGTCTCCAAATTTATTTGCAAATCTCTGTGTTTCCACTCCAGCACAAATAATCACTGAATCGAAATCTTGATTTCCTTCTTTAGTCACAACTGTTTTTACTTTATCGCCTATAATATCTTGAACCTCTTCTTGAAAATGAAAGTTTACTTCATATTTTTTTTTAAGAACTTCCGATAGGTTAATGCAATATTTATGAATGTCTCCTGTAGCATCAGATTTAGTATAAATGCCACCCACTATTCCATTATTGCCCCTCAGAGAAGGTTCAATCTCAAAAATCTTATCCTGGCTAAGAACTTCCCATTCACAGCCCATACTCTCTATCCACCTCTTTTTTGAGATTGCTTTCTTTAAATCATTTTGTGAATTATAAAAATGGATAATTCCTTTTTTCAAAAGATCAAATTCAATTCCCTCCTCATCTGCAATCTTGAAATAAAGATCTCTAGATTTTAAAGAAATTAAAAATGCATTTTCAGAATTTTTTTTATACCTACCAAGAGCTGTCGTAAGAAAGAAATTTAAGATCCACATGTATTTGCTATAAGTTCCCTTTGGATCAAGCAAATTTGGAATTGGGTTAAATAGCAGTGGTGCATCATCTTTAAACATCCACTGAATACCTTTAGATACATTTTCCCACTGCGTCCAGGTCTCTGAGTTGCAGACACTTATTTGTGCTCCATTTGAATAGCTCGTCTCCATCCCTGCGTACCTATTTGAATCATAGACAGAAACATGCATACCTTTCTTTGCAAGAAAATAAGCAGTATTGATACCTAATATCCCTGCTCCTATAACAGCCACTTTTTTTGTCATGCTAGTTCTTTTGGAAGTTTAAAGCTAATTGTTTCCTTATTATCTGAAAGATTTCTCAAAGATTTGTATCCTAGCTTCTTTAAATATTTTATTACATCTTGAACAATGTATTCGGGAGCAGAGGCACCTGCTGTTATTCCTATTTTATGAACATTTTTAAAAAAACTTTTCTCAAGGTTTTCTTCGCTGTCTACAAGCCATGCTTGTGCACCACATTTTTCCGCTAATTCTTTCAAACGATTTGAATTTGAACTTGTTTCTGAGCCAATGACTATTACACAATCACACTCAAGTGATAGTTGCTTAACGGCATCTTGTCGATTCTGTGTTGCGTAGCATATATCATCAGCACTTGGACCAATAATATTTGGAAATTTTTCTTTTAATAGTCCAATTAATTCTGCAGTCTCATCAACAGATAAAGTTGTTTGAGTTACAAATGCAATTTTCGTGTTACGAATGGACAGCTTTTCTATATCACTGGCAGATTCAACCAGAAAAATTTTTGATTTTTTTCCTTTCGGATGTCTTCCAAGAGTACCGATTACTTCAGGGTGTCCTTTGTGTCCAATTAGAATAATATCTCTTCCTTTTTCGGCATGTTTTTTTACCTCGAGGTGAACTTTAGTCACAAGAGGGCAAGTTGCATCAAAGTATTTAAAGTCTCTTGCAATTGCTGAATCCTCAACATCTTTACTCACACCATGAGCGCTAAAAATTGCAATTGCATTATCTGGGATTTCCTTTACTTCCTTTACAAATCTTACACCTTTTGATTCTAATTTTTCGACGACATTTTTGTTGTGAACTACATGATGTCTCACGTATACTGGATCGCTGTAGCGATCCAAAGATCTCTCAACTATATCAATTGCTCTTTCAACTCCCGCACAGAAACCTCTTGGATTAGCTAAAATTATTTCTTTACTTTTCACTTGTATTTAATATCCACTCAAAGATTAGAATTATAGCTCCTATTGTAATTATGAGATCTGCTAAATTAAAGACAAATAAAGATGTGTCTAGAAATCTTAGATGAAGAAAATCAGTCACAGAACCGAAGAATATCCTCTCAATAAAATTCCCTAAACCACCAGAGAGTATGAATAAGAAGCCAATTTTTTGTCTGTACGACACAGACTTCTTATATTCATTGAACAAAAAAAGTAATGCAAAAAAGATGATAATTAATAACAGATACTTTAATGCTAGGCTATCTGAGCTGAGTAAACTCAAAGCAATGCCGGTATTTTTTATCAAGATATAATCAAGGATTCCTGGGACAAGTGTCATTGAACTTGGTTCAAAATAATTTAAAGCAAATTTTGAAACTAAGTCAAAAAATAGAAGGGTAAGAAAAATGTATGTTGGCTTCACTGTTAAAAATAAAATCTAGTTTCACCATTTCCACTCATATTGTCATGACATCTACCACATATCCCGTCATCACCTACAGTCTCAACTTTATGCCAGCACCGAATACATTTTTGGAAATCAGACTTCACCACAATAATATTTTCTTTCCCCTCCTTTAAGATTAAATTTGAGCAAATAAAAAACTTGTTTAATTCATCTTCAAGTGGCTTGATTAGGTCATAATGCTCTTTGACTATTGAAATCTCAAGGTCTGCATCAAGAGCATTTTTTATTTTTCCTTTTTGCCTTTCAATTTCAATCCTCTGATAAGCTTTTTCCCTTAAATTATTCAAGATTGAATAAAGTTTAGTTTCCTCTTCATTAAGCTCAAAACTAATTTCATCCCATTCCAACATGAAAACTTCATGTCCCTTCTTAGGATAAAGTTCCTCATAGAATTCATAACTCGTAAAAGATAAAATAGGGCTTATTGCCTTAATCAAAAAGTCTAATGTCTTCTTAATCGTAAATTGCGCTGACCGCCTCCCAACCGAAAGAGATTGCATGGTATAAAGCCGATCTTTTATTATGTCTAGATATGATCCTCCTAGATCATTGACACAGAAATTCAAAAGTTTTGAAGTAATTAAGTGAAAGTTATAGTTGGAATAGTTATCGCGGATTTCCAATTGAAGCTGTCGTACTTTATCAAGCAGAACTTTATCAAGGAATAGAATATCTTCTTGGTTAAAGTCGTCATCATAATCATAAAGGTTTGAAACCATAAAACGCATGGTATTTCTTATTCTTCTAAATCCATCCATTGATCTACTGAAGATGTCATCTGAAAAAGACATCTCACCTCTGAAATCATTTGATGCAATCCAAAATCTTAATATGTCTGCTCCTGATTTGGATATTACCTCTTGCGGGGTAACTACATTTCCAATTGATTTAGACATTTTTTTTCCATCTTTATCTACAACAAAGCCATGAGTCAAAACAGATTTATATGGAGATTGTCCTTTTATTGCAATTGAAGTCAGTAAAGAAGATTGAAACCAACCCCTGTGTTGATCACTCCCCTCTAAATACAGATCTGATTGCGTATTAGGGCCGTACAAATTATCAATGACACAAAAGTGAGATATCCCTGAGTCAAACCAAACATCAAAGATATCTTTTGATTTTTCAAAATTTTCTTTTTCGAATTTTAGATCTAATTCTTCCCATGCGTCGATACCATTACTTTGAATTTGTTTTGCTGCTTGATTAAAAATTTCTGTTTGTTTTGGGTGAGTATCACCTGTTTCTTTATTGTAAAGAAGAGTTATTGGGATTCCCCAATCTCTTTGTCTTGATATACACCAGTCTGGTCTATCCTTGAGCATGATCTCCATCCTCTCTTTGCCCCAAGAAGGAAAAAACTCTACATCCTTAAGCGCTCTATTTACACCATCAATTAGGCCAGATTTCTCCATCGAGATAAACCACTGTGGGGTAGCCATGAATAATAACGGTGTCTTGTGTCTCCAACAATGTGGATAACTGTGATGATATGCTTCATGATTTAGGAGAGCGTTTGTATCTTCAAGTTTTGCAATAACTTCTTCATCGACTTTTCTTACATGAATTCCAGAAAAAAACTCAACTTCATTTTTGTAGCAACCATTGCTTCCAATGGGATTAATTGTCTCAATTCCATTTTGCTTGCATACATTAAAATCTTCTACACCATGGGCTGGAGCAGTGTGAACACATCCTGTACCAGTTTCGGTTGTAACATGATCCCCGTGCAAAATTTTAGATCGCCTTTTAAACAAAGGATGTATAGCATCAAGATCTAAGAGCTGCTCTCCTTTAAATTCGCCAAGATCTTCAATTATTGTTGTTTTCCATCTATTAATACAGTCTTGAATTAAATCTACAGCAATTATTAGATGTCCCTTTGACGTATTTAAAATCGAATAATTGAGATTTTTATTTACACAAATAGCCTGATTGCCAGGAATTGTCCAAGGAGTTGTAGTCCAAATTACTATCTCTACATCTCCATCTATCTTCTTAGAAATCCTATCGCTGAATGTTTTCTTAGAATCTTCTGAAAGAGGAAACTTTACATCAATTGAATTTGAAATCTTGTCAATATATTCTACCTCAGCCTCTGCAAGCGATGATCCACATTCAGGGCACCAATGCACAGGCTTAAAACCCTTTTCAACATGACCATTATGAAAAATTCTCGAAAATGCATTTACTGCATCTCCTTCAAATTCTTGGTTTAGGGTAACGTAAGGATTTTCCCAATCTCCCAAGACACCCAAACGAATAAAGTCCTCTTTTTGCAGGAGAACTTGCTCACTTGCATATTCTCTACATAAATCTCTAAATTCTTTTCTGGAAAGTTGCTTTCTTTTTTTTCCGATTTTCTTTTCAACTTGCTGTTCTATTGGTAAACCATGACAATCCCATCCAGGAGTATATGGAGCATCAAAACCAGCTAAACTTTTCGATTTTACGACTATATCTTTAAGAACCTTATTGACGGCATGGCCTATATGTATCTTTCCATTTGCATATGGTGGTCCATCGTGAAGAATAAATCTTGGCTTCCCTTTTTTGCTAAGTCTTATTTTTTTGTAAAGGCTCCTTTCATTCCAGTCTTCAAGAAATTCTGGCTCTCTCTTATTGAGACCTGCTTTCATAGGAATGTTTGTATTCGGCAGATTCAGCTTTAGATCTTTCTTTTCATTCATAATTTGGAATTAAACTTTTTGCAGTTGTTATGTCAATTTGTATTTGATCTTTAAGATCTTCAATATTATTAAATTTGATTTGATCTCTTATTTTACATAAGAACTCAACTTCTAGCTTCTTATCATAGAGATTTCCGCTGAAATTAAATAAATTTACTTCTAATGACTGGCTATGATCGTCAAAAGTTGGTTTTGTACCAAAATTAGCAATACCAAAAAATTTTTCTTTTTCCAGACCGCATTTGCAAAGGAAAACTCCACTAAAACAAAAATCATGGTTATCAATTTGTATGTTTGCCGTGGGTGAAAGAATTTTCCTACCAATTTTTTTACCTCCTTTTACAGACCCGGTAAGTTTATATGGTCTTCCCAATAGCCTCTTCGTTTCTTCAAAGAGGGAATTTGAAAGACACTCTCTTACCCTCGAGCTGCTAACTCTTTGTTGATCATATTCAAAGTCGTTAAATACTATTAAATCAATATCAGCTTCTGAGCAAAGTTTCAGTAAACTCTGAATATCACCAACTCTATCTTTCCCAAATCTAAAATCGCGCCCAACTATTATCGCTTCAGTTCTATCTTTTAAAAAATTATCAAAAAAATTACGATCACTTAGACTTCTAATTTTTTCATCAAATGCAATGTATTCTATTATGTCTATGCCTAGACCTTTGATGATATTGTCTTTATCTTCCTGATTCAAAATTCTTTTTTTGTTGAGCTTAAAAAATTCAAATGGATAAGGATTAAAAGTGATAACCTTTGAACTACATTTTCTTTTTTTAGATAGTGATATCACCTCATTTATTAATGCTTTATGGCCTAAATGAACACCATCGAAGTTTCCTATTGTTAGGATATATTTCATAATAAAAAACCTCCTGCAGCGAAGGTTGCGCAAGTAGAAGTAAAGATTATATTTAGTGTTTTTTTATCTCTAAGATTCTCATTTAAATTTACCAAAATTTGTGCAGTTAAAAATACTAAAAAAACACTTATTGACGTTGCGAGTGCAAGCCCTACATGTGAAAAATGTAGTACGAAAATAAATAAATAGTTAAATATTAGATTTAATAGCAAAGATAATATGCCTAATTTCAATACTAAGTCTGTCCTTGAGATTGCAAAAAAAACAGAGTTATAAAATTTGTTGTACATTAGAAATGGTAATGCAACTGAATATGCTATCAAGCTGTTTGCAGTGTTTACAGTATCTAAGGCATTAAATTGGCCTCTTTCAAATAATAATCTTATTACCTCTTGTGAAAAGAAAGCTAGAAATATAAGTGACGTGAAACCAATAATGCTTAAGGCTAGGATTGCTCTGTTACTTCTTTCCTTGAAGATTTTAAAATTTCTTTTACTAAAAGTTTCAGCCAAGTCAGGAAGGGAAACAATTGCTATAGCAACTCCAAATAGTCCTAAAGGAAACTGTACAAGTCTCTCTGAGAGATAAAGCCAGGTTGGACTTCCTGTTACCAAGAAAGATGCAAATACTGTATCTACCAAAATATTGAGCTGGTAAACGCCTGCAGCAAAAATTGCTGGAACAAATCTATTGAAAAAACTGCTGAGTTGATTTTTCTTCAATAAAAAAACAAGTCTTGGAAAATACCCAAGTTGAAATGAAAAAACAGTATTAAGCAAAAGTTGAAGTGACCCTGCAACTAAAATCGATGTTCCGATAATCCGTAAATCTAGCTGCTCTGCATTTAATGCAAAAATAATTAGACTAAGATTAAAAATTATTGGAGTTGCTGCGAAGACTTGAAAATGCTTTTTTGAATTTTGAATAGCTCCAAAGAAAGCAACCAGTGAAATAAGAAAGATATAGGGAAAAATTATCCTTAAGAAAGCTACTGAGTCAGAAAATTTTTGTTCGTCTGCAACAAAACCTGGTGCAAAAACTCTTACAAAGCTTTCGGGAAAAATCTCAACTACAGTAACAAAAAGCAGTAACGAAACTAGTAATAATGTAAAGATCTGATCGAGGAGATTTTTTACGTTTTTATTAGCCTCTACAATGCTTGGAATAAGTGATTGTGACATTGCACCCTCTGCAAAAAAGCTTCTAAAAACGTTCGGGATTCTAAAAACTACCACAAATATGTCATGAATAGTGCTGGCTCCAAGTGATGAGGAAATTACCAAGTCCCTCAGATATCCAAAAATTCTAGAAAGAAGAGTTAAAAATGAGAACCCAAATGTTGATTTCCAGAATCTTGAAATTCTCAATTATTCCTTTGTTGAGTCAAAATCAAGTGATATTGAATTAACACAATATCTAAGACCTGTTTTTTCTTTTGGCCCATCTTCAAAAACATGACCTAGATGTCCATCACAATTTGAACAAAGAATTTCAACCCTAGGTCTACCAATAATAGAGTTATCTTCCTGGTACTTAATTGCATCTTCATTTACAGATTCAAAAAAACTTGGCCATCCGCATCCTGCATCATATTTCGAGTCCGACTTAAACAACTCTGCTTCACAGTTCTTGCACTTATAAACACCTTTTTCAAAAAAACTATCAAATTTACCTGTGAAAGGCCTCTCTGTTCCTTTATCTTTCAAAACGAAAATTTCTTCGTTGGTCAGTGACTTATTAATTTTCTTCATTAGTGGTTTTTGTTAATTGTACTATTTTTAGTTTGTTTTTTTAGCTGATATAAAAATTTCAAAGAGGATAATTAAATCCTAATTTTGTAATCTTCCTAACCAAAACATCATCTGAGAGATTGTTTATTTGTATCTGATCAAAACCAATTCTTTTATTGTAATCATCACGAACTTGCTTAAATCTTACAGGTGAAAAAGAGTCTTCTTTAGGATTATAAGTGTTGAGGATTAAAGTTATCGGCAGTCCATACTTATTAATTTCAGCTTTTGCTAGAGTTTCATCAACTTCAAGCTTATAAATTTTTGGCAAAGCTGTTACATTATTTTGAATTCCTAAAAACTCTATCACATGCTCATATGCCATCTTTGTCATTTCAAACCTTGATGATTGTGTGTGTCCTGCTATGTGAGGAGTTGCTAAAAAGGTTTTTTTACAAAACTTTGCTGAGATATTAGGTTCATCAATAAAAACATCTGATATGAGCTTGCATTTATCCTGTTGATGGAAGTAGTTTTCATCAACTATTCCTCCTCTTGATGTATTAATGATAACTGCATCACTGTTTACTTTACTCAAGAATTTTGCGTCTAAATAATATTTGGTTTTGTTTTTTCCTTCTTTTGTATAAGGAACATGAAATGTAATTAATTTATAATCTGAAAGATTATCAAGTTTTTTAAGAGAAGACTCTTTATATGGATCATAAGAATCATAGGAAAAGTTGTATTCTTTAAGAATATCGATAACCATACCACCAATCTTCCCTACTCCAATAACAAGAATTTTATCGATTTTTCTCTGAAATAGATTTAATTTCAGCAATAGTGCTAGACAAGAAATCGTATAATCCTTAACTGCTTTTGCATTTGCACCAGTTGAAAATTTTATAGGAATATTTTGACGAGATAATGTGCTCTTATCTATATGGTCTTCACCTGTTGATACAGAACAAATTAATTTTATTTTGGATGAAATAGGTCTGCCATGGGTGCTATAGGTTGATCTAATAACCACTATGGAATCGTGATTTATGTCTCCAATATTAAAAGAATTATCAGAAAAGTTTTCTATTTCCATTCCAAGGCCTCCAAAAAATAATTCTTGGTAAGGAATATTTTTATCAATAAGTAACTTCATTTATTTGGCCATAAAAGTGATTTCAACCATCCCAAAAGGGAGTTACCTTTTAGTGAATTTTTCTCTATTATTTGTAAGTCATCAAGATATGTTGATGAGCTGCTAAATAACTCTTTTCTTGTTTTAAACTCTTTTAGATCAAGTTTCCTGATTTCTTTTGCAGGGTTGCCAGCATAGACTACATTTGCTGGAACATTGCCACTTACAATCGAACCAGCACCAATGATCGAATTTTTTCCAATCTTTGTTCCTTTGAGAATAACCGCTCGATCTCCAATCCAAACGTTTTCATCGATAACTACTGGTTTGGGAGTAGCTACATAATCAGTTCTGTCATAAATTCCATGCCAGTCGGAATCAGTGATAATTACATCAGAGGCTATCATGGAAGATTCTTTTATTACTATCTTTTCTGCTGCTCTTATAACTGAGCCAGGCGATATCAATACATAGTTGCCTATTTCAATCTCACCATCTAATTTATCTGTTTGCCAGGTAGAGAGTTCAATCTTTTTATTAGATGAACATATCAGGGTCACATAGTCACCCAAGCTTATATTCACGCCAAATGTTTTTAAATGGATTGGCTTTAGAATCATTACGTTTTTTCCAAAATTTTTGAACCTTGGTTTCAAAAAGTGATGGATATAAAAAGCGCTTATTGCTGTGAAAAGCTTTTTTAACCAATATGGTCTATTGTCTTTATTCATAATCTTTTAGTCTGGTAATTATAAGATAGAATACCAACTTGTGATGATAACCCTTAACTTTAAAAACTTTATTCAAGAAGGAAAGATTTTTTTGAAACTGGGTCTGCCAATCCTTGGAAGCCAACTCGTAATGTATGGAATGACAACGACTGACTACATAATGGCAGGTTATTCAAGTTCAGATGACCTTGCTGGTGTTGGCTTAGCTGCAGCAATATTTAATCCCATTTTCTTTTTATCTGCAGGATTAATGTTTGGTATAACGCCAATTATTGCTCAACATTTTGGTGCAAATGAGAAAGATGAGGTAACCATAAAGTCGCGTAAATTTTTGTGGACAGGTTTGCTTGTAGGGATAGTCTTTTTTTTGTTCCTGCAAAACTCTGGATTTATCTTTAACTTTCTAGATACTGAAGTGAATGTTAAACAAATAAGTCTTGGATATCTCTATGCTATTTCTTTTGGGGCTGTACCCTTAACAATATTTCAGGCATTGAGGGGTTACAGTGAGGGAATAACTCAAACAAAAGTTGTTTTCTTTTTAAATGCTTTTGGTTTTGTAATTAATATCCCATTAAATTATTTGTTTATATTTTACTTTGACTTCGGTGGGGTTGGTTGTGGCATTGCTACAGCAATTGTTGCTTGGATTGGAGTGTTATTATTTTCTCTAATAACAGGCTTTTCGAAGATGTATTCAAAATTTAGTATTTATGGAAAGTTCATCTGGCCAGATCTTAAAAGTAATTTAGAATTATTTAAAATCGGTATGCCTATAAGTTTTGGTATTTTTGTTGAGCTCAGCATGTTTAGCGGAGCAGCTTTGATAATATCTTTTTTTGGTTCAAAAATGTTAGCAGCTCATGCAATCTCTATAAATTTAGCTGGATTGTTTTTTATGATACCTCTATCGTTAGGTTTATGTACTGCAGTAAGAGTTGGGAATTTAATTGGTGAAGGAAACTTTCTTAAGGCGAATTATGCATCAAATATTTCAATTCGTATCTCTTTATTTTTGGCAATATTTACCCTGTGTCTAATTATTATTTTTAAAGAATTTCTTATTAGCATGTATTCAAGAGATGAAGCTGTTGCAGTTATAGCATCATCTCTATTAATTTTTGCTGCTATTTTTCAAATTCCCGACGCAATAGGCTTTAGTGCAATCGGATCTTTAAGAGGTCACAAAGATACATTTGCCACTATGGTAATTATGATTATCTCGTATTGGTTTTTTGCAATGCCTGTAGGAGTCTATCTCGCATTTAACAAAACTTTTGGGCTGCCCACTGAAGCATGGGGAATATGGCTTGGCATGATTTTAGGGATCTCTCTGAGCGCTATTTTAAACTTGTTGCGCTTGAAATATAAAAAGACGAAGTTAAAGACAATTTAGGAGTTTTGAGCCAATGCTATTTAAATCTGTAACAACAGTTACTCCCGCTGCTTCGAGAGCTTTAAATTTATCTTCGGCCGTTCCTTTTCCTCCTGAAATAATCGCCCCAGCATGACCCATTCTTTTTCCTTTTGGTGCAGTAACACCTGCTATATAAGACACAACTGGTTTGGTTACATGATCTTTTATGTACACTGCAGCTTGTTCTTCAGCAGAGCCACCAATCTCCCCAACCATTACGATAGATTCTGTCTCAGGATCATCTTGAAACATTTTTAAACAATCAATAAACGTAGTTCCATTTATTGGATCCCCACCGATTCCTATGCAGGTGCTTTGACCTAAGCCTACATCAGTTGTTTGCTTGACCGCCTCATAGGTCAAGGTTCCAGATCTTGAGACAATACCAACACTACCTTGCATATGGATGGAACCTGGCATTATCCCAAGTTTACATTTTCCAGGCGAAATTACTCCGGGGCAATTTGGACCTATTAATCTTGTTCCGGGATTCTTGCTCAATAAGTTTGTAACACTAATCATATCAAGAACAGGAACGCCCTCTGTGATGCAAATTATCAATTCTATTTTAGCTTCAATGGCCTCGATTATGGCAGCCTTAGTAAATCTTGCAGGAACAAAAATAACACTTGTGCAAGCAGACGTTTCATCAACTGCTTCCCTTACATTTTCAAAAACAGGCTTTCCAAGATGAATGCTACCACCTTTCCTTGGAGTCACACCACCAACAATATTTGACCCATATTCAAGGCATTGCTCTGCGTGCATAGTAGCTTGTGAACCAGTAAAGCCTTGAAAAATAGCTTTTGTATTTTCATCGATTAGGACACTCATTTCACTAAACCTATTACCTTTTTTGCAGCATCTTCCAATGAATCTTCTCCAATTACATTTAAATTTGATGCATTTAAAATTTCTTTCCCCTCACTCGATTTATTTCCTTGAAGCCTTACCACGATTGGAACTGCTACAGATATCTCACTAATAGCTTCAATTATTCCTTGTGCTATTAAGTCACACCTCACTATTCCCCCAAAAATATTTACAAGAATTGCTTTTACACTTGAATCAGAGAGTATAAGTTTAAAGGCTTTAGATACTCTTTCTTTTGTTGCCGTGCCTCCGACATCCAAAAAATTTGCTGGACTTCCATCATAAAGCTTTATCGTATCCATAGTACCCATTGCTAAGCCTGCACCATTAACCATGCAACCAATGTTCCCCTCTAAAGATACGTAACTCAGATCATTTTCATTTGCTTCATTCTCTCTATCGTCCTCCTGTGAGATATCTTTCAATCTCAGAATATCTTCATGCCTAAATAGGGCATTATCATCTACATTAATTTTTGCATCCAAGCATATTAAGTCCCCAAACTTATTTACAACCAATGGATTTATCTCGAGAAGGCTCAAATCTTTCTCTATAAAAAGTTTGGAACACTTTTGAAGAATTGATCTTAATTGTAGGGTTTGTGAATTATTTAAACCAAGTTTGGGAGCAAGCTTCTGTATTTCCATATCTGAACACTCAAAATTGTGATCCAGCTGAATATTGAAGATTTTATCTGGTGTTTTTTTTGCAACCTCCTCTATATTCATCCCTCCAGAGGGAGATAATATTATCGAAACAGACTTATTTACTCTATCCACAATAAAGCTTAAATAGAGCTCCTTTGAAATATCAGTAAGGGTTTCAAGTGAAATAATATTTACCGGAAGGCCTTCATCACCAGTTTGGACAGTGACAACTCTCTTTCCCAACCATTGATCTACGAAAGCATTAATATCAGAAATTCCTTTACAAATCTTTACACCTCCCACCTTGCCTCTGCCACCAGTATGAGCTTGTACTTTTGCTACACATCCTGCTCCAGCATTTATTGCCCTTGCTGCAATTTCTATATCATCTCTCTTACGAATCAGGGATCTTTTTGAAACACTAATTTCGTATTGCTCTAAAAGATCTTTAGCCTGAAACTCATGCAGGTTCATTAATTACCTATATGAATAGCTTGCTTGTTCACAGCAAGAGCTGCTTCATGTAAAGCCTCAGAAACTGTAGGATGGCTAAACATTGTTAAACCAAAATCCTCTGAACTTGCAGAGAATTCCATACCAATAAGCCCTTGTTGAAGAATTTCTGAAGCTGATGGACCAAATACTTGAATACCAACCACTTCATCTGTATCTTGATCTGATACTACTTTTACAAGTCCAACTGAATCTCCTGAGGCGAGTGCTCTGCCACTTGCTGCAAATGGAAAGCTTCCCTTCTTAACTATGGTACCCTCTTGCTTTGCTTGTTTCTCAGTTTTTCCTACCCATGCAATTTCCGGATGCGTATAAATTACTGATGGTACCAAGTTATAATTAACCTCCATTTTTTTTCCAGCAATTCTTTCAGCGACCATTACCCCCTCTTCCATTGCTTTGTGCGCAAGCATTGGACCTCTAACAATATCACCTACTGCGTAAATATTTTTTATTTTTGTTTGACAAAAATCGTTTACCTCGACAAAACCATTTTCGTCTGTCTTTAAACCACAATCTTTATGCAGAAGGTTTTCTGTAAAAGGCTTTCTTCCAACTGCAACAACTACCTTATCAAAACTTTGTAGTTCCTCTTTCCCATCAACCGAAATAGTTAATTCCACGCCGTTCCTGCTCTTTTTTGATCCTGTCACTTTTGCTCCAAGATTTATATTAATTCCTTGATTTAAAAATTCTCTTTGTATAACACGCAGAACGTCATTATCAAGCATAGGCAGCAATGTTTCCTCTGCTTCAAAAACTTTTACCTCAGCGCCGAGTCTTGTCCATACACTTCCAAGCTCCAGCCCTATTACACCTCCACCTATAATCGCCAACCTTTTTGGTATCTCTGTGAACTCTAAAGCGCCATAACTTCCAATAATTGTTGATCCATTCCAAGGCACAGAAGGGATATATGTTGGTCGTGATCCAGTGGCAAGTATAATGTTTTTAGATTTATATATTTTTTTCTTACCTTTAGCATTGGTTACCTCAACGGTGTGTTGGTCCACTAAGGTGCCTTTACCATGGATTGATTCAACTTTGTTGTGCTTAAAAAGTTGTCCTACACCTCCTGTAAGCTTCTCAATAATTTGGTCCTTTCTATGCATCATGACGTCAAGATCAATTGACGCTTTCCCTGTTTTGATTCCATGTACTAAAAGCTCTTTTTTCAATTGATAAAATTTGTACGAAGAATCAAGCAAAGATTTTGAAGGTATGCATCCAACGTTTAAACATGTACCACCAAGTTTGACTTTATTGTCTTTTGTTGAGTCAAACTCAACACATGCCGATTTTAAACCCAGTTGGGAGGCCTTAATAGCTGCTACATATCCCCCTGGACCACCTCCAATTACAAGAACATCATAATCCATCTATACTCCTAAAATCATTGACTCTGGTGATTCTAAAGACTCTTTCATTTTTACTAGAAATGTTACAGCATCTTTGCCATCTAGCAAACGATGATCGTATGTTAACGCAAGATACATCATTGGCCTAATTACCACGGTACCATTTATTGCTACAGGTCTGTCTTGAATTTTATGCATACCTAAAATAGCTGATTGGGGAGGATTTAAAATTGGAGTAGATATTAGAGATCCAAAAACACCACCATTAGAAACTGTAAATGTCCCGCCAGTCATCTCTTCGATAGAAAGATTTCCCTCTCTTGCCTTATTTGATAGCTCCAAAATACTTTGTTCTATTTCAGCTATATTTTTATTTTGCACACCTCTAACAACTGGTACAACAAGACCACGTTCTGTTGAAACAGCAACACCAATATCCTGAAATCCATGGTAAATAACTTCATCTTCATCTAGTGATGCATTTACTATTGGCATATCTTGCAAAGCAATACTGGCAGCCTTAAGAAACAACCCCATAAAACCAAGTTTTACATCGTACTTTTTTTGAAAAGATTCTTTGTATTTTTCTCGCAGATTTTTTACCTCCATCAAATCAACCTCATTAAATGTTGTAAGCGAAGCTGTTTGTTGCTGTGATTCAACCAACCTTTTTGCAACTACAGAACGTAACCTAGTCATAGGAACCCGTTTAGAATCTAAACCAGCATTTATTTTAGTGTCATTTGTTTTTGTTGTGTCCTCTGCAATAGTTTGAGCATTTAAGACATCATTTTTTGTTACTAAGCCTTTTTTTGAAGTTGCCTTTATAAACTCAGGATCTATGTCCTTTTCAAGAAGTAATTTTTTTGCCGCTGGCCCCATTCTCAACCCTTTCGAAATGCTTGAATTATCAACAGTAGTATTTGTTTCTTCCAAAGTTATAATATTTTTCTCAGTATCTTTTGATTTTTTTTCCTCAACTTTATCTTTTTTTGATAAAACTTTATGTTTTTTTGGATTTTCTTTATTATTTTTAGCTAATACTTTTGATTTTTCACTTCCTTCAGCGAAAGTGGCTATTACTTCAGAGCTTTTGATTGTTGAACCCTCAGGTGCAATAATCTTTTCCATTACACCATCCTTCATTGCTGTAACCTCGATAACCACTTTATCTGTTTCAATTTCTGCAAGTACTTCGTCTTGCTGAATAGAATCTCCCTCCTTTTTAAGCCATGATGACAGAGTTCCCTCAAAAATTGATTCTGGAAATTGTGGTGATTTAATATCTTCGGCCATACTAATATTCTATATCTCAAGAGCTTTTGTAACTATCTCTTTTTGACGTTTGTGATGATATTTTTGATATCCACCTGCAGGAGCAGCTGAAGCATGACGAGCCACTACATTTAACTTATATCCTTTTTTTGTAGCGTTAAGTACTCTCTCCAAACGGTGCCTAATCATCAACCATGCACCCATATTTTTTGGTTCCTCTTGAACCCACACAAACTCTTTACATTTCGTGCTTTTTGTAAAGCTAATTAGTTCATTTTCTGGAAAAGGATAAAGTTGCTCAATTCTTAAAATCTGAATGTTTTTAATTTTTCTTGAGTCTAATTCTGCTTTAAGATCAAAATATATCTTTCCAGAACATAAAATAACTTTTTTAGGTTGTGTCTGTGTATTATCAATTATTAAATTTTTAAAAGCCCCTGTGTGCAAATCTTCTAGGGTCGAAGTTGCCATAGGATTTCTTAGTAAGCTTTTTGGTGTCAAAACTACCAGGGGCTTTCTTATTGGTCTTATAGCCTGTCTTCTTAATAAATGGAAAATTTGAGCTGGCATCGTTGGAATGCAAACTTGTATATTATCGTGGGCACATAGTTGCAGAAATCTTTCCAATCGACAACTGCTATGCTCAGGTCCTTGACCCTCATATCCATGAGGCAAAAACATTATAAGTCCTGATAATCGGCTCCATTTCGTTTCAGCACTTACTATAAACTGATCAATTACAACCTGTGCAACATTAACAAAATCACCAAATTGAGCTTCCCAAATTACCAATCCTTCTGGCCAAGTAGAGGCATACCCATATTCAAAACCTAATACAGCTTCTTCTGAAAGTAGAGAATCATAAATTTCGAATTTCTTATTTCCTTTATTTAAATTGGACAAAGGAACACTCCCAAGACCTGTGTTCTGATCTTTTATAACTAAATGTCTATGAGAGAACGTGCCTCTTCTAGAATCTTGACCTGTCATGCGTACTGGATAGCCTTGTCTTAAAAGTGTTGCATAAGCTGCCATCTCAGCAAAACCCCAATTGATCCTTGAGCCTCCTTCAAGCATTAATTTTCTTTCTTCATAAAGCTTCCTAACCTGTCTTTGCAATTCAATATCTTTACCAAAGTCAAATCCAACTTTCATTACTTCACGCAGAAGCTCAGAATTTACTGAAGTCTGATATGTTAAAGATAAATTTGGCTTTAAATAAGGCGTCCAATCAAAATAGATCGAATGGTCGGGGTCTGTAGCCATTGACTCTGCAACCATTTCACCTCTCTGCATATGCTTACGATACTCTGACTTGAAGACGTTTACTGTCTCAGAATTGACACTGCCAGATTTAATTAATTTTTGAGAATATAGATCTGTAACTGTATCTTTCGAGGAAATTTCCTTATACATTAATGGCTGAGTAGCGAATGGCTCGTCACTTTCATTATGTCCTCTCCTTCTGTAGCAAATAAAGTCTAAAATGATGTCTTTTTTAAAATGGTTTCTAAAATCTACAGCAAGCTTAGCTGCCATCACACATGCCTCCGGATCATCTCCATTTACATGAATTATTGGCGCATCAATCATCTTTGCAACATCAGTACAGTAATCTGTAGAACGTGCATCATCTTTCAAGCTCGTGGTAAAACCAATCTGGTTGTTAACAACAATATGCACTGTCCCTCCAACTTTATAGCCTCTGGTTTGAGAAAGCTGTAATATCTCCATCACAACGCCCTGCCCAGAAAAAGAAGCATCACCATGCATTAAAATTGGAACAACCTTTTCATGATCTGTATCTAGTCTTCTATCTTGTCTTGCTCTAACAGAGCCAAGAATTACAGGATTAACGATTTCAAGATGGGAAGGATTTGATCCAAGGGCAAGATGCACTTGACCGCCACTTGTAAGAATATTCGAAGAGAACCCTAGATGATATTTTACGTCTCCTGTATGCGCATCATCTTCTTCAAAGTCCTCATCAAACTCTGTGAAAAGCTCACTGGGTTTTTTCCCCATAACATTGATAAGAACATTAAGCCTTCCTCTATGTGACATCCCAAGAACTATCTCTTTAACGCCATTTGATCCAAAATCTTCTATTAAAGTATCCAGAAGTGGAATTAAGGACTCACCTCCTTCAAGGCCAAATCTCTTTGCTCCTGGATATTTTGATGCTAAAAACTTCTCCAATCCCTCAGAGTCAACAATTCTTTTCAATATATGTTCTTTCTCTTGATCTGAAAAAATATATGGGTTTTCTTTGCCTTCAATTTTTCTATAGAACCAAGTTCTCACTTCACTATCCATTATGTGCATAAACTCATACCCGATGCTTTCGGTATAAGTCTTTTTGAGAGAGGAAATTATTTCCGAAAGCTTTAAAGATTCACCCATCATAAAGTTTCTCAAAGCAAAAGTTTTATTTAGATCCTTCTCAGATAAATTCTGAAAAGATAGATTTAAATTTGGAACAGATTTTTCTTCTTGAAACTTTAACGGATTGGTTTTTGCTACTTCATGACCCCTTCTTCTGTAAGCATCAACAAGATTCATAACATCAGAGGCACCTGAAGTATCATTAAGGTTGCTCTCATGCTTTGCTTGGTTTTTTGATTTTCTAAAAAACTCTTTTAATTCAGAATGTGTTTTGTCTAGTTCACTGTTTTGAATAGAATCAAAAAATTCTCTCCATTCGTATGTTACTTTTGAAGAATCTTCAAGATATTCTTCATATAGGTTGTCCAAATATTCTGAGCTTCCCCCATATTTAAAACTCTCGCTTAATCTCTCCTCTAACGACTTAGACACTATCCTATTTTTCGTAACTCCTTCTTAATTTCATTAATTGCTTTTGAGGGATTAAGACCTTTAGGGCAAACAGAGGTACAATTCATTATTCCATGACATCTATAGACGCTAAAAGCATCATTAAGCTCTTTGAGCCTTTTAATCTTTTGCTTATCTCTAGTATCTGCAATAAACCTATAAGCCTGCAATAAAGCAGCAGGACCTACAAATTTCTCGGGATTCCACCAAAACGAGGGACAACTTGTTGAACAGCAAGCACATAGAACACACTCATATAAGCCGTCAAGTTTTTGTCTTTCTTCTGGGGACTGGTATCTTTCATGTCCTGTGTCGATATTTTCATTATTATCTAAAAATGGCTTAATTTTCTCATACTGCTCATAAAACGGTTTCATATCAACAATTAAGTCTTTTATTACTGGCAATCCTGGTAGAGGTCTTATTTCTAATCTTCCTGAATTCGCATAATTAGCAACTGAACTTATGCATGCCAGCCCATTTTGACCATTCATATTTACTCCATCAGAACCACAAACCCCTTGCGAACAGGATCTTCTAAAGGTAATTGTTGGATCAATTTCCTGAGCAGCCCTAATCGCATCAATTACCATCATGCCTTTATCGTTATTAAAAGGTATCTTATAGTCTGCCATGTAAGGTTTGGCGTCTTTCTCAGGATCATATCTGTAAAGACTAAGAATTAGGTTTTTCATTTTAGTAAACCCTAGCTTTGGGTTTAAAAGCATCAACACTTATTGGTTTAAGATTTACATCTCTCTTTGAAACTTTATTACCATTTTTTTGATAAAGGGAGTGACATAGCCAATTATTATCGTCTCTGTTGGGGAAATCTTCTCTTGCATGTGCTCCTCTGCTTTCTTTCCTCTCAAGAGCGGAGTAGGCTGTAGCATTCGCAGTTTCCAGCAAATTTAAAAATTCTAAAATTTCGACTCTCTCTGAATTAAATTGATTAGATTTGTCCCTAAGATGAATATCTTTTGAAAGTCTATTTATCTCTTGCAATTTATTTATGCCTTCTTGCATTAATTTTTCATTTCTGTAAACACCAAAATAGGTTTGCATTACGTTTTGCATTTTCTTTCTTAAATCAAACACATTTTCGCCTTTCTTGCTCTCTAGAAGTCTATTTAAAATTTCAACAGAGTTTTCGACACTATCGCGGTCAAGAATTGATTCTTCATTCTTCGTAATTGATTCATTAATATGTCTTCCAGCTGCCCTTCCAAAGACTACTAAATCAAGAAGCGAGTTTCCGCCTAACCTATTAGCCCCATGCACTGAAACGTTTGCTGCTTCTCCAATTGAATAAAGCCCTCCAACAACAATGTCTTTTCCAAGATCATCTGTTTTTAAAACTTGGCCGTTAACATTAGTAGGTATTCCCCCCATCATGTAGTGACAGGTTGGCACCACGGGTATTGGCTCCTTTATAGGATCAACATTTGCAAAAGTCATTGATATTTCCCTTATTTCTGGAAGTTTCTGCTTGATTGCGTCTGCGCCAAGATGGTCAATCTTTAGCAATACATGATCTTTTTTGTCTCCACACCCTCTTCCCGCTAAAATTTCCTGAACAATACATCTTGAGACTACGTCTCTGGAAGCAAGATCCTTAGCCTTTGGTGCATAATTCGGCATAAATCTATCACCTTCAGAATTAATTAAGTAGCCACCTTCACCCCTACAACCCTCAGTCATTAAAGAGCCATTTCCATATAACCCTGTTGGGTGAAATTGCCACATTTCCATATCTTGTAGTGGTAATTCACTTCTTGAAACCATCCCCAAACCATCACCTGTACATATCAAAGAAGTTGTATTTTGTTCATAAACTTGTCCAGCACCTCCTGTCGCAAGTACGACTGCGTTTGCTTTCAATATAGAAACTTCTCCCGTCTCCATATCAAAACAACTTACACCATTCACATTCCCTTTAGCATCTTTTACTAGATCTACTGCAAACCACTCGTTAAAAAATTTTGTGCCTTCTTTTAAGTTAGCTTGGTAAAGAGTGTGCAAAAGAGCATGTCCTGTTCTATCGGCTGCTGCACATGTTCGTGCTGCCTGGCCTCCTTCACCAAATTCTTTAGATTGGCCTCCAAAAGGTCTTTGATAAATTCGCCCATTCTCAAATCTTGAAAAGGGCAAGCCTAAGTGTTCTAATTCAAAAACTGCTTCAGGGCCCTCGGAGCACATATACTCAATAGCATTTTGATCTCCTATATAGTCTGATCCCTTTATAGTGTCGAACATGTGCCATCTCCAATCATCATTGGGGTCAGCGCTTGCAATTGCACAAGTTATACCACCTTGAGCTGCAACAGTGTGAGAACGAGTAGGAAAAACTTTTGAAACAACAGCTACATTAAGGCCAGTCTTTGAAATTTCTAAAGACGCTCTAAGCCCTGATCCACCACCTCCAATAATAAGAACATCAAAATCTTTTTGTGTTAACTCTATCTTTCCTATTTTCATGTCACCCTTTAAAAATATACTCAAAAACTACTATATAACTAATAACTAAAATTACTAATGCAATAAAGAATCTATAAAGAAATCTAAAAAATGATGCCAAATTCCCAAGTTCATGCGAAATAAACCCAAGTGTTCTCTCTGAAAAATAATCATCCTCTATTGCTTTTAAACCCTGAACAGCATGAATAAACATCGACAATACAAAAGCAACGGTAAAAATCTTCATATTTAAGCTATTAATATCTGTGAGCCATAATGCAGCATAAGTCTCATAAGGTTTTATGTAGTAACTAAAAAGAAGGAAAGTTAAATAAGCCAGAATTATTAAAGAACTCACTCGCTGCAAATACCATAACCCTGTACCCACTTACCAAACCTCCATAAATAGAGTAGCTGAGGTAACGACAGTCAAAATAAAGGCTATAATTGCCGAATTTTTTGCCTCAGGAAGTTCATGTCCATAATTTGTGAAATCAATTAAAAGATGCCTTAAACCAGAAAATAAGTGGTAAGTTACCGAAAGGATTGAAATTGAAATTAAAAGTTTAATCTCAAATGTAAACATTTCAAAAGCCCAGGTCTCTTGTTCGGTAATCAAAGCACTAGTGAGAAATAAGATGACAAATGTTGGAATGGCAATAAAGAAATTTGCAATACCTGCTAATCGGTGTGTTATAGACGAAAGAGCCGTTACAGGCAATCTTATTAATAACAAATTGATAAAGGTAGGACGCCGATTCATTTATGCGCATATTATAAAGAAGTTGGCTTAATTATTCTTCAGTTTTGAGTTAATTGTAGGGGTTTTTGGAGCTCACAAGCTTGAGCTTTGTCTGAATTCCTGGGGGACAAATTTCTGAAGTAAATCTGTTCTCTAAAAAGCGTAGATAAGATTTATCAAGTTTATCTAATGAGTTTCCATGAATAATTATGATGTGTGGGTTTTTTCCACCCTGATGGACATAACGGATCTTCGGCTTAAATTTTCCTCTGAATGGAATGGATTTTTTTTCAAGACTCTTTTTCAAAATCTGATTTAATTTGTTTGTAGAAAAATTTAATGAAATTTTTCTCTCTAAGGATTCTATAAATTTCATAACTTTAGAGAGTCCAGTTTTATTTTTAGCAGAAAAGAAAAAATAAGGAATTTTTTTAACCAAAGGATCATTATCAATTATTTGCTTAATTTCTTTTCCTTTCTCCTTATTAATTAAATCAGATTTGTTAATGCCTATTACAAGGGCTTTACCTACGCTTTTTGCCTGACTTATAAGAGTCATATCTTGATCTTTCATAAAACTTGTAGGATCCAGTAGCAATAAACATATATCTGCTCTTTGAAGAGATTCCAGGGATTTAATAACAGAAATTTTTTCCTCTTTTTCAGAGGTTTTATTTTTTTTTCTTACACCTGCAGTATCGATAAAACAATACGTCTTTTTCTTCCACTTAATTTGTACATCAGTAGAATCAATGGTTGTTCCTGATATATCTGAAACAATTAATCTATTCTGATCAAGTAAGCTATTTATAGTCGAAGATTTGCCAACATTTGGTTTACCTAAAACACAAACATTTATTAATTCTTCACTTACAGATTCGATTGAGTCTGCAAAGCTAGACAAATATCTTTTTAGCAAATCAAAATTTATATTATGTTCCGCGCTAACTGCTATGGATTCTTTGAACCCTAGTTCGTTAAATGTAGATATATTCCCTTTATCTTTAACGTCAATTTTATTGATAATCAGCTTAACTAGCTTACCTGATTTTCTTAGCATTAAAGCAAGGTCTTTATCGTATGGAGTTAAGCCAGTTTTGCTATCCACAACAAAAAGAATGAGATCGGATGAATTCAAAGCTTCATGTGCTTGCAGAAGTATTAAGTCTTCAAAATTATTTTTTTTTGAGGAGAAGAATCCACCGGTATCTACTAAATCAAGTTTTTTATTATTGAAGGATATTTCAGAAATTTTTCTATCCCTTGTTAATCCCTCAAGCTCTGAAACAATAGCTTTATTTTTTCCAACCAGTCTGTTGAAAATAGTTGATTTGCCGACATTCGTTCTGCCAATTAAACTGACTATTTTTTTCATTAATCAATCTCGAATGCCTTTAATCGGCCTTGGAAATCAAGCACGAAAATTTTTCTTGAACTTAAGCTTAATTGTTTGATATGTCCCATTCTGGCATTCTCTATACCTAAAATTTTGCCATCTTCAGCGTCAATTCTGTGAATGAAACCCTCAATATCTCCAAAAAAAAGCTCACCACTATCCTCAACAAGATTGGAAATCTTTCTAAATTTAAAATTATCAAGCTGCCATAGGATATTTCCGTTCACAGCGTCGAATGCGACAATTTGATCGTCATTTGTTGTACCAATAATTTTTTCTCTATACAAAACTATTGGTTTTGAAGTTGAAAAATCAATTGAAAAATCTTTCTCACCAGTTCTTATTTGAAATTTTGATATAGATCCATTGTAATTTGCTGCATAGACTGATTCACCAAAAGCTACTGCAGAACTGTCTGAATCCATAAGCTTTTCAAGTTCAGTTGTTCCTTTCAAAAAAGAAATGGGTTTTTCCCAAATTTGTATACCATCATTTGCTCTTATAGCTGCGAGCCTTCCATTTGAAAAAGTTGCAAAAATTATTCCTTCATAGAAAAAAGGTTCTGCGGTTCCTCTAATTGAAAGCAAAGGTGCCTGAGCTGATTTTGACCAAATTGTCTCGCCCGATCGAAAATTAAGTGCGTATAACTTATCTGAGGTTGTCTGTACAAAGATAGACCTTGGAGTTATAAGAGATTTTGTAATTACCAAATCATTCAAGGATTTTTTCCACCTTAAATAACCACTTTCTAAATCATGAACATAAAAATTTCCTTTTTGGTCACTGTAGGTAAAAGTGTTGTATCCAACAGCAAGTCCCAAAGAAGTATCGCTTACTTCAAGTACGAATTCCTGCTCAACAGCACCATTTTCTGAATTTAAAATCTCTAAGACACCATTGACTGTTCTATAAACTTTTCCACCAGCTGTAACAAAGTTATTTACAATAAGATCTTTGCCTCTAATATTATCGAGACTGATATATGACCTTGCTTTTGATTTGCTCCACAAGTCCTCTGCAAAATTATCATAATTTTTATTAAGCTTTGTTGGTTCTCTTGGATTATCTTCAATGAAACCAAGGGTCTGACAAGCAGAAAGTATCGTTATAATTATTGATATTAAAAAGACTTGTTTCATAGCTTCTTCAGTTTCAAAATATTTCTGCTGGCTTCATCTTCTGCAAGATTTATAGCCTTATCGTAAAATTCGTTTGCAATAATACTCTCATTAAAATGACTATAAAAATCCCCTGCCACCTCAAAAAAAACAACTGATTCATTATCACTTTCTTTTATCATTAACGACCCTGTTTCAAAATCTTCAAGTTGTATTAATACTCTCAGGTAATTAGAAAGAAATTGGTCGAGAAGAATAAGCTTGGTACCCTCGTCAGTATTGCTGCTTTTGAGTAAATTTATTATCTCACTATAAAGTCGCGAAGCCTCTATATAATTTTCTTGATCAAGAGCTTTTTTTGCAACAATTGATTTTGAAAGCAGGGAGTATCCAAAATTTCGAAATTCCCAATTCTCGTTCTCTTCAATTTGACTAATCGAAGCATCAGAAGATATCAGTTCCCCCAATTTGATAAATTGGAAAAAGTCTTGCTCCTTACTCCTCTCAGAGAAGTAATTTGCAATATTAAAGATTAAAATTACAGCAAAAAAAATACCTAGAATTGACAAAAAATATTTATTTTGTAGGTACCTTAAAAGTTGGTCAATCATTAAAAATCTCCGCTAGATTATTTTCTTCAATCAAGAAATCAGCATTACTGTTGTTTAAATCTTTTACTTTAAAACTTTTACTCTTTAACTCTTCTTGGCCGATTATCATAACAAATTTAAATCCCAAAGAACTTGCTTTCTTTAATTGTTTACTAACATTTGCTTCCCCAAGATAATTTTCAATAACAACATCTGGTCGTAACTCTCTTAAAATTGATCCAATTTTTTGTCCATACTCCTTGCTCTCTGAAGTTAAACTACCAATAAATAAAAACTTATCATTGTGAGAAGGATTGACAAGTTCAGCAAGCCTATCAACTCCAAGAGCAAAACCAACTGCTGGAAGCTTTTTGCCACCCAAATCCATGAGTAGTGTATCGTATCTGCCTCCACCAATAAGAGCATTCTGCGTTCCAAGTTTGTCTGTTATAAATTCAAATACTGTGCCTGTATAATAATCAAGACCCCTAACTAGATCCTGGTTGATTGTATACTCAATACCAAGGGCCTCAAGACCATTTATAACAGATTTAAATTTTTGTTCCTGATTGCTATCTAAAAAATCCGATAGTTTTTTCGTTTTAGAGAAAATTGCTTTTATATTTTCGTCTTTTGAGTCTAAGCCTCTCAGCGGGTTTCTTTGGAGTCTTTGATAGAATTCTTCAGCAATTTTTGTCTTATTTTTTAAAAGGAAATCCCTTAAATGCTCTCTATATACAGAAAGTGTTTGTACGTCTCCAACATAGTTTATTTCTAACTTAAATTTCACGTTAAGATCTTTTAAAATTCTTACTCCCACCTGAATAACTTCTAAATCAGCGTGATAGCTTTCGTCAGCAATCAGCTCAATACCAGCCTGATTGAATTGTCTTTTTCTTCCTTTTTGTGGTCTCTCATATCTGAACATTGGTCCAATGTAGAAAAGTTTTTTAATCTCACTGTCATCAAGACCGTTCGTTAAAAGAGCTCTAGCAAGTCCCACGGTTCCCTCTGGTCTTAAGCACAAAGTTGCTCCTTTTTTATCTTGGAACTCGTACATTTGTTTTTGAACAATATCTGATGTTTCACCTACTGATCTTGTAAATATATCTTTATCTTCTAAAAGTGGTGTTCTAAATTCTTGGAAATTATGTGCATGAAAAGTCTTCCTACAGACTTCTTCAACAAAAGAGATCTTTTGAAGAGTGTTTCCAAAAATATCAGGCATTCCCCTAATGGTTTTTAACTTTCTCATTTGGTTAATATTGTATTACTTTTTTGTTTAGCCATTTTTAAAACTTCTTTGGTCAGGCATTCTTCCAACCTTGATGTTTCTACTTTATATGCAGGTTTCCCGTTTATATACAACAAATGTTTTGGTGATGCACCTGTTACTCCAACGTCAGCAACTTTTGATTCACCCGGCCCATTAACATAACAACCTATAACTGCTAAAGTTACCTCTTCCTTTATATCTGAAAGTTTTTTTTCTAATTTATTTACAGTATTTATAACCTGGAAGTTTTGTCTTGAACATGATGGGCATGCAATAATTTTTACTCCCCTTGAGCGGATATTAAGCGCCTTAAGCATTTCCCAGCCCACCTTTATCTCGTCTATAGGATCTGAGGCCAATGAGATTCTGAGAGTATCCCCTATGCCTTCCATAAGCAACATACCTAAACCTATAGAAGACCTTACTGTTCCAGATTTTAAAGATCCTGATTCTGTTATCCCTAAATGCAAAGGCTGAACTATTTGGTTTGAAATCTTTCTATAACTCTCAACTGCCATAAAAATATCTGATGACTTTATGCTTAGTTTAAAATTGTCAAAGTTATTTTTATCTAAAATATCAACATGTCTCAATGCTGACTCGACTAATGCATCTGAGTTTGGCTCTCCATATTTTTGTTGTAAATCTTTCTCCAAAGAGCCAGCATTTACACCGATTCGAATGGGAATTTTTTTGTCTTTTGCTGAAAAAATAACTTCCTTAATTTTTTGCTCAGACCCTATATTCCCCGGGTTTATCCTGACACAATCTGCGCCATTCTCTATAACTTTAAGTGCTATTTTATGGTCAAAATGGATATCAGCAACTAAAGGTAAATTTACGTTTTGTTTAATCTTTTGAAAAGCCTCTGCCGAGGCCATATCCGGCACTGATACCCTTACAATATCTGCGCCTGCGTCTGCAAGAGCATTTATTTGTGTTGTTGTGGCGTTTATATCCTGGGTATGAGTATTCGTCATGGATTGAATTGTGATGGGCGCATCTCCTCCTATAGGCACATCACCAACCCAAATCTTTTTTGTTTTTTTACGTACTATTGCTTTTTCTTTCAAGAATTAGATTTTAAGAAAAAATTTCACTTTTATCGAAAAAATATTCAATCTCTCTTGCAGCACTTTCTGAAGAGTCAGATCCATGAACTGCATTAGCATCAATTGATTTCGCAAAATCTGACCTAATAGTACCTTCTGCAGCCGTCTGAGGGTCAGTATCACCCATTAACTGTCTATTCAAACTAACTGCACTTTCTCCCTCAAGCACTTGAACAACAACTGGGTTTGAGGTCATAAACTTTATAAGGTCTGCAAAAAAAGGCCTTCCATTGTGTTCTTTATAAAAACCCTCAGCTACATCTCTATTAAGATGAAGCATTTTCAGTCCAACTACTTTCAAGCCAGCATCTTCAAACCTCTGTATTATTTTACCAATTACATTCTTTGAAACAGCGTCTGGTTTAATAATCGATAATGTTCTCTCCATTTTTTAATCCTTTTCATTAATCCAATGACTTTGAATTGATTCGAGTATTCTTTCATTACATTTGTCTGGATCGTCATCAAAAGCATCTAGCTCTATAACTAATTGTCTTAGATCTACAAAACTTACCCATTGAGGATCTTTTTCTGGAAATTTTTCAATTAGCTCCAGAGATATATCCAAAGTATCAAGCCATTTAAGCATTTTATGTTAACTCAGAAACCTGGTTAATAGTATATTTGGGAATTCTTATTACAGTAAGTTCTTTTTTTGGAAAAACTTGGCAACTTAAACGTGAATTAGGTTCTAATCCCCAAGCCTTATCAAGCAGATCCTCTTCATCTTCGGATGCAACGTCTAGATCTTGAAAGCCTTCATCTATTATTACATGGCAAGTCGTACATGCGCATGACATTTCGCAGGCATGTTCTATCTTGAGACCCATTCTTAGGCATGCATCAAGGATTGTTTCGTTGTCTTTTACCTCGAATTCAATGCCTTCAGGACAAATGGTCTCATGAGGTAATATTTTTATTTTTTTTTTAAGCCATTTGTTGTCGATGTTTCGGGATTAGGTTCCACAGTAAAACTTTCTCCACAACCACAAACTGCACTTACGTTCGGATTGATGAATCTTACCCCTTGATTTAGACCCTCAATAGCGTAGTCAACCTGGCTTCCCTTCAGAATCTCAACAGAATCCGGTGGAATCAAGAAATTTAGTTCATCTACAGTAATAGTTACATCTGACTTATTTGGTTTGTTAACAAAATCAAAAAAATACGAATATCCATTGCAACCCATCTTCTTAACGCCAAGTTTTATTTTATTTTCTTTTCCTTGTAAGGACACTTTATGCTTAAAGTGAGCAAGAGCTTTAGTTGTAAAGTTGAGAATTTGAGGTCTATGCTTTTTTGGATTCATAATCTGCAATAGCTTTCTTAATACTATCTTCAGCCAAAACACTGCAATGAATTTTTATTGCTGGCAACTCAAGTATTTCGGCAATATCACGATCTTTAATTTTTTTTGCCTCTTTGAGAGTCTTCCCAACTAGCATCTCTATCATTTGCTGACTCGAAGCAATTGCAGAGCCACATCCATAGGTTTTGAACTTACAATTCGAGATTTTGTTATTCTTATCTACTTCAATCTGCAGACGCATTACATCCCCACAAGCTGGCGCTCCAACCATTCCAGTGCCGACATTTTTAGCTTTTGGATCAAGTCGACCAACATGGAATGCTGATGGATTATTGAGTGTATTTTCAAATTTTTCAATAACTTTCTTTGAATACGCCATAATTATTAATGGGGGGCCCACTCCACTTTTTCAAGATCTACACCGTCCAAAAACATGTCCCAGAGGGGCGATAATTCACGTAACTGTGCAACAACTCTCTTAGTTGTTTTTGCAACTTCTTTTACTTCTTCTTCTGTCGTGAACCTTCCGAATGAAAATCTAATTGAACTATGAGCAAGCTCGTCAGCTCTTCCAAGGGCTCTCAATACGTACGATGGCTCGAGACTTGCAGAAGTACAGGCTGAACCTGATGATACCGCAACATCTTTCAAACCCATTATCAACGACTCTCCCTCAATATACGCAAAACTAATATTAATGATATTTGGAACTTTGTTTTTCATGTCCCCATTTAAGTAGATCTCGTCAATTTCAGAAACTTCATTCCAAAATAATCTAGAAAGCTTTGTTATTTTTTTGTTGTCTTCTTGCATCTCATGTTTTGCTAAATCAAAGGCCTCTCCCATTCCAACAATTTGATGTGTAGGCAATGTACCTGCTCTAAATCCTCTTTCCTGTCCGCCGCCATGTATCAGGGCTTCAAGACGAATTCTTGGTTTTCTGCAAACGTACAACGCACCTACCCCCTTGGGGCCATAAGTTTTATGGGCAGAAAATGACATCAAATCTACATTTAGATTGGCTAGATCAATATCGAGTTTTCCAGTACTTTGTGCTGCATCAACGTGAAAGATTATGCCTTTTTTCCTTGTATAAGCTCCTATTTTTTCAATGTCGTTTACTGAGCCCAATTCATTGTTGATATGCATTAGTGAAATAAGAATAGTGTCATTTCGAATATATTTCTTAAGCATTTCAAGGGAAACAACTCCTGTTTCATCAGGGTCAATGTAGGTTACCTCGAAACCCTCCCTTTCTAATTGTCTGCATGGGTCTAAAACGGCTTTATGTTCAATTTTTGAAGTAATAATATGTTTGCCTTTTGATTCATAGAATTTAGCAGCACCCTTAATTGCTAAGTTATCAGATTCAGTGGCACCTGAAGTCCAAACAATCTCTCTTGGGTCAGCACCCACAAGAGTAGCAACCTGCATTCTTGCTTTTTCGACAGCTTCGTCTGCTTTCCAACCAAAAGAGTGTGATCGAGATCCAGGATTGCCAAAATGGCCATCAACTGACATAAATTCAATCATCCTTTTAGCAACTCTGGGATCTACAGGAGTTGTAGAAGCATAATCAAAATAAAATTGGTTTCCTTGCATAATTCCTTGGATTATACCTAATCTATGATTTTAAAGAAAATTTTAAATATCTATGCCCAATTTATGGGCAACAATTTGGTATGATTCTACGACATCTCCAAGATCTTTTCTGAACCTATCCTTGTCAAGACTTTCTCCAGTTGTCTTATCCCAAATCCTACATCCATCAGGTGTAAATTCATCCCCAAGCAATAACTTCTCTTCATATCTGCCATATTCCACTTTGTAGTCAACTAATATCAAATTGTTTTTATCAAAGAGTTCACTTAAATGAACATTGATTTCCTTTGTTTTTTGTTTCATGAAATTTATTTCATCTTCTGTTCCCCAGCCAAATGCTGTGATGTGATTATCATTAATTAAAGGATCTCCTAAATCATCATTTTTTAGAAAGAACTCAAATAGCGGCTCATCAAATTTTATGCCTTGCTCTACACCAAGCCTTCTGCATAGAGAGCCTGTTGCAATATTTCTGACAACACACTCGACAGGTAACATATCTAATTTTTTAACTATACTTTCTGTTTCAGACAGGTCGCGAATAAAATGAGTTTCAACTCCCCTCTCTTCGAGATAATTCATTATAAAAGCATTAAATCTATTATTTACTTCTCCTTTGCCAAGCAGAGCCTCTTTTTTCTTTCCATCAAAAGCAGAGGTGTCATCACGGTAGACCATACGCAACTCGTTTGTGTTAGAAGTAGTGTAGAGAGACTTCGCTTTTCCCTCAGAAATGAGTTCACTTTTTTTTGTCATGATAGGTTTTCGTTAATTTCATCTACAATTTCATTAACGCTTACAGCGGTATCAGATACTTTTTTGAATTCAAGCAATGTATTTTCTCCAACTGTTGTAAATGTTAATTCATAATCAACATCAGCATTATTTTCTTCAGCTGACCCGAAAAAATTAAAAAATCTTGTTGTTGTTGGATTATTTAGGCTTAATTGAATGTATCTAAGCTCTCTATTTCTATCAATAACTCTAAAATCAGATTTCTCTACAGCTCTTGATATAGCTGACCATGCTCTTTCGTAACCTAGACGAAATTCAATTCCAATTTCCTTTCTAACATAAACAATTCTTGCTTTTTTATTTAAATTTAAGGACTGTGCAGCAATAGAATTTCCTTCATAACCAGGTAAATTCTCCGAAATGTATCCTGCCAAAGATTCAAAGAACGAAATATCAAGGGAGTTATTATTTTGATCTATTAGGTAAACTTCTGAACTGTTATTTTTTATTCCATGTTCTAACCTAATGTAAAAATTCTCTCCACTGCTGAGGTTTTGACTACTTATCATTCCCTCAGATGGAGATTCCTCTACCAAGGAAAATCCATTAGCAAGAAAGTCTTTTATCAAGGGCCAAGTTTTTGATGGCAAGGACTCTGCATATATCCAATATATTTCTCCAAGTCTTCTAATTTCAACAGTTTCAGATCCCTGCGATGAAAAGATTTTTTTTGGCCTAGGCACCTCACCAGTCCTAATTAAAGCTTGACTTTCCTCTGGAATAGGAAAATCGTTAGATATTTCAATTGCAGAATTATCATTTGGAAGTTCAAGTTTTTCCCCTTCCTGATCTAGTCTTTCATTTTGGTTCTCTCTTCCTTCAAACTCACATCTTCCCTCAGAGCATTCAACTGTTACTAATTGGTTTGTTGTTGAACACGAAGATATAAGCAATGAACAAATTACAAGTGGCTTATAGAATTTCACAAAATCTATCATATAATTTAAAAGATGAATGATAAATCAAAAGCTCCAAATTTTACAGGACTAATAGATGAGGGTAAGACAGTTTCTTTGAGCGATTTTAAGGGAAGATTTCTTTTAATTTATTTTTATCCAAAAGATAAGACCTCCGGCTGCACAATAGAGAGCCAAAATTTTAGAGATTTAAAAGATGATTTTTTGAAACTAAATTGTGAAATCATTGGCGTTTCAAGAGATTCATTGCGGTCTCATAAAAGTTTTATCGAAAAGGAATCATTAAACTTTAGCCTAATTTCTGATCCTGATGAAGAAATGTGCAACGCGTACGAAGTGATGAAAGAAAAATCAATGTATGGAAAAACTTATATGGGTATTGAAAGAAGTACCTTCTTAATTGATCCTGCTGGCATATTAATTAAGGAATGGAGGAAAGTTAAGGTCCCAGGGCACGCCGAAGAGGTTTTAGAATTTCTTTCTTCTGTGAGTTAAGATTCAGAATATTTCAAATTATCAAGAAAAGATTTTACAAATGCTGCAAGAGGCACTGAAAAAAATACTCCCCATATTCCAAAGATTGCACCAAAGAAAAACACTGACAGTAAAACGACTACAGCAGGTATTTTAACAACCCCTGACATCAAAAAAGGTAAAAAGATATTACCATCCACGAACTGCAAAATGCTAAAACAAGCAATTATTACTAACACATAAGGATCAAATCCAAATTGAGCTAAAGAGACAACAAGGATAGGAATTGTCATGAATACTGGTCCAAAGAAAGGTATAAGCTGACTCAATCCAACGCTTGTTCCTACAAGTAGCGGTGTGTTGAGTCCAAGAATCCAAAACATAAGACTTCCCACAACGCTGACTACGAGAACTTCAATAAACTTTCCTCTAAAATAATTCTGAAAATTATCGTTTGTTTCATTCCATACCCGCACAAGAAACTTCTTTTTTTTGGGTAGAAACTTTAAAAAACCCGACGACAACGTTTCAGTATCCCAGAGCCAGAAAAAAACGAATATTGGCACTAAAATTATACCGATTACAAAACCTGCTGTTTGTTGTATCTGCGAGATACCGAAAGAAATTGTGTCTGAAAGCAATGTTGTTACATCTGAAAAAATACTTTGTAAGTTATCTACCGATGCGACTGGAGCGTCTATTCCACTCAAGAAGCTCTCAAGCGGTTCAATTAAAAATTCAAAACTAGGAACATCAGATAGATATCTCTGGGCCTCATTAAAAAATAATGGAACGTATATAAGAAAAAAGGCTGTCGCCGTTCCTAAAATGATAAAAAATGTAATTATTACACCAATTTTTCTTGGTATGCCAATTTGTGTAAGATAGATAAGGACAGGGCGAAACAGAAACACCAAAACAATGCTAAGCAAGATTGGGGAAGCCAGGTCTCCCAAAATCCATAAGGCTGCAAGTGTGCCTAAAATCAGAGAACTAATGAACAATAATTGTTGGTTTTTAAAAATTGAATTAATTCTCATTTCGAATTGAATCTTTATACTTAATACTTATCAAATAATTATATGTTAATAAGATCACTAAAAAAAATTCTTTTTTATTACATCATTATCTTGGCACAAGAATTTTATTCACAAGAAAGTGGTGTGGAGTTACCGCTTATTGGAGATAGGCTTAGTGGAGCAGTTTCTCAGACAGAAGAGGAAATCTTAGGAAGGCAATTTTTAAGAGATTTAAAAAGAGAGTCAAATATCCTTTACGACCCTATTGTACAGGAATGGTCAGAACTATTTGTCTACAAGATTGGAGAAGTAAGTAAAGTCAATAAGAAGAGCTTTGAAATACTTCTAATTGAGGATAATTCTCTAAATGCTTTTGCTGCACCTGGAGGTATTATTGGTATAAATGCTGGCTTGTTTAAATATGCAGACAACGAAGCACAATTTGCGAGTGTTATTGCACATGAACTAGCGCATTTAAGTGAAAGACATTTTGCTAGACAAATTCTTGAAAGCAGTGACAGGAGTAATGCTAACTTAGCGACTATCTTAGCTTCCATAGTGGTAGCGGTTGCAACTAGAAGCCCTGCGGCAGTAATAGGTGGACAAGGTTTAATAGCGACACAAAGCTTGAGATTCTCCAGGCAGTATGAAACTGAAGCAGATAGAGAAGGATTTTTGACCTTAGGTAAATCAGGCTATGACACTAGAGAAATGTCTGAGATGTTCAAAAATATGCAAGAAATTAGAAGGCTTTCAGGGGATAATATACCTGAGTTCTTATTAACACACCCAATAACAACAAGAAGAATTACTGAATCTAGGGAAAGAGCCAGAAATGCCCCTGAAGAAGGCACAATTGATAGTTTAAATTACAAACTCATTAAGAGTAGGGTAAAATTCCTGATGACAGACAACCTTTCAATAAGAGCACTTGAGAATAATAATTACACAACGGATGAAGAAATTTACTTTTCAGCTTTATTGGAAAAGAAAAAATTAAACTACACAAAATCTTTAGAGATACTTAAGGGACTTGAAAAAAAATATCCTGACAATCTTATTATCAAAACATCAATTGCAGAAATTTATACTGAATCGGGCAATGTGGGCAAAAGCAAAAAGTATACGCAAGATTTATTGGATATTTCTTTAGGAAACTATCCCCTTAGCTACAATCTTGCAAATGCATACATACTTGAAGAAGATTATATTGCAGCGGAGCAAATACTTGAGGATATAAAGTTCTATCGCCCTGTTGATATATCACTTCTAAAGGATTTAAGCGAAGTTCAGTTGAAAAGCAACAATTTATTAGGTTTTCATTTGACGAATAGCGAATATTTATTTTATTCAGGAAGATATGAAGAAGCTTTAAGAGACCTTCAACAGGCAAGAGCCCTTTCAACAAATAATTTTAAAATTAGAGAGATCATTACCGAGAGAATTCTGATCTTGCAAAGTTATGTCCGAAGTCAAAGAACTAGGTCTTAAGAAGTTTTAAGAAAATCAATAATCCTTTTGTAGACTACTTTTTTCTCGGTTTCATTTAAAATTTCGTGTCGCATTCCCTGAAAGTAGTTATGTTCTGAAGCATGTCCAGCTTCTAAAAGAATGTTATGAATCTTTTCGGATTGACTGCCTTTAGAGTTAACTGCATCCTCAGTGCCTGTCAAAAGTAAGAATTTATTATTTGTATCAAACATTTTAAAAGTTTCCTTTGTCCACAGATTTTTAAAGCCATCTTTAAGATCCATCCAGAGTTTTACAGTATTAGGAAATCCGCACAGATCGTCTTCTACATATTCATCAACACTTTTATTGTTAGATGACAGCCAATCATGTGTTGTTCTATTTGGCTTAAAATTACTATTAAAACGTTTTGTAGTAAATTCTTCCATTTGCCTACTAACCTCTGTTAATCCAAGCGTTTTTTGCTCTGGCCATAAAAATAAACTATTTAAAAATAGTAGAAATTTACTAGTTAAGAAAGAAGCACTCAAAATACATTTCTCATAAATTACCCCTCTTTTTAAAAAAGATAGAAGTACTGCGGTACCCAAGCTATGTCCAAAAACGTAATGTTTTAATCCAAGATGCTCTCTCCGTATGTAAGCATTCATCTCACCAAATTGATCTACTACAGCAGCGAAACCTTCGTCTGAACCAAAATAACCTTTTTTCATACCGTTAATAACATGTAATCCGTGTCCCAAATGATCATTGCAATATACAATGAGCCCTTGTTTATTTAGATACTCAGCAAAATCTCGGTAGCGTTTATGATATTCACCAAGACCATGAGAAATTTGTAAAGTTCCCCAAGGTTTCTCTACTTTATTCCAACAAGCACCCCTTAATGTTCCAATCGAGCTTTTGAAATTTAGCTCAATCATGCTTATTTTAGAATTTTGGCGAATACATCAAATTCTTCTCTATCAGGAACAAAAGTATTTACCACCTCATTTACATCTTCGTAGCCTAGTGAGATGCCACACCATAACACTTCATCGTCTCCATAATTTAAATGTTTTCTTAGAAGGTTTGGATATCCAGCCCATGCCTCCTGTAGGCAAGTTCCAAGACCCTTACCAACTGCAGCCAAACATAACGATTGAATGTAGTGACCTACATGTCCCCAACCATTGGGTCCTAATACTTTATTTACTGTAATAAATATTCCAACAGGTGCACCAAAGAATTGGTAGTTTTTCCTTGCTTGAGCAATTCTCCTTGGCATATCATCTCGCTCAATCCCTAGGGTGCCGTAAAGACCAAAACCACATGCCGCTCTCCTCGCTTTGTACCAGTCTGGCATATTTTCTTTTGATGGATACACAACATACTCGCCTGATTCAGTTTCGCCAGCATCAAATTTTTTGCAAGCATCCTTGACCAAATTATCTTTCGCCTTGCCCATTAGTGCATAGACTTTCCAAGGCTGCGAATTCACACCAGAGGGTGATTGTTTTGCAATCTCAATAATCTCTTTAACTACTTTTTCTGGAACCTCTTTATCAAGGTACGCTCTAACAGAGTGCCTTTTTTTTATTGCATCTAAAACATTCACTTTCTATCCCTCATTAATTTTATTCTGTATATCTTTCATACCACTCAGAAAGGTATCCATAAGTTCTAAACCAGTTGGTAGGCTTCCTTCTACCTGTACCGTGCCATTCACCATTCATTCTAACCAGGACAGTGTCAACTCCTGCCTCTTTAAGAGCAACATACATTTCCTCAGTTTGAGGCATTGGTGTTCTTATATCTAAAACTCCTGTCATAAATAAAGTTGGGGTTTTGATGTATCCGGTTCTCATTATTGGTGATCTGTCTAGCCAATCCTTTGGGTCCTCCCAAAAGGGCACATCAAACCAATCAAATGTCCAAGCAGGTATATCTGTAGTACCGACCATTGATATCCAATTTGTTACTGGGCACAATGATGCTGCTGCAGCAAATCTGTCATCGTGACCAACTACCCATGCAGTCAAAACACCACCACCACTACAACCTTGAACAAACATATTTCTCTCATCAACAATACCTAGATTTGTTACATAATCGACACCAGCCAGTAGGTCTGAAAGATCTCCAGGCCCAGGGTAGTCGTTATCAATGACATTTGCAAAGTCACTTCCATAGCCTGTGCTTCCTCTTGGATTAGTGAAAAGAACAATGTAACCATCACTCGCAAATTGATGCCATAAGTAATTGAACTGTGGTCTATACATTGCATGTGGGCCTCCATGAATTATTAAGATTAGAGGGTATTTTTTACTTTCATCAAACTCTGGAGGAAGAATATACCAACCCTGAACATCTGTTCCATCTGGAGCGCTATAATTAATTTCAAAAGTCTCCCCAAGATTAAATTGGCCTAAAACAACTTCATTAAAATTAGATAGTTTTGAAATTTTTCCACCCGAAATAGTTGCGATTTCTGCAGGCCTTGATGCTGAAGCATAAGTTCCAAAAAGCTCAGAATCAACAGCTGAAGAAAGATAAAACTGTTCATTGAAGCCCCTGATCGCTTCTCTTAGTGACTTATTAAGAATATTTAAGATCTTTACCTTAGACGACCCTCTCTCATCAATTTGAAAAGCTAATTCATTCTTAGATAACCAAAATAAATTTTCTGGAGAGTCGCTTAAATTTTCTGTATATCGCTCAACAAATCCGTCTACATATAAGTAAACGTCATAGGCGACCGAAGAAAAATCCTTGCTTGGATATCCTATAAATGCAATTGATTTACCATCCAATGACAATTTTGGAGTTGAAAACACTCCTTCAGGCGATATTTTTTTTAGGTCCCCAGATTTTGTATTTAATTTAAAAACCGCAGATTGTTTCCAAGGAGTTTCAAGATCGTTAAGAGTGTTATTTCCTGTAAAAATTAAATTGTCATCAAGATCCCACTGAAGGTCTCCCGTGAAGTCTAAGCCCCAGTCTGATACTTTAGCTGCAGAGCCCCCACTTGTACTAACAATATACAAATGATTTTCCCCACTTTCTAGCTCTCCTTGTCCGTCATACCTCCAATGCAGGGTAGTTACAACTTTTGGATCATCTGTCCAGTTGTAGTCTTCACCTTTTTTTTCACCAGGCACTTCTACAACCCAATCATCTTCGTACTCATTAAATGAGCTAAAGGCAAAAAAATCGTCGTTTCTTGACCAAGCAAAATCTTTAATATCATAGTCAAAATTTGTAATTTTAGTCTCTGATCCTCCTTCAAGTTGTTTGACAAAAATTTGATTTACATCATTTTGGTCTTTTTTTAGGAAGGCAACTCTAGTGCCATCATAAGACCACTCGTAATTTGTGCCCTTACTAAAAAATCTTTTCCCCTCTCCGTTGACATCCATGATCCATATTTCAGATTCAAAGCTATCATTCTTTTTATCAATATATCTTTTTGAAAAAATAATGTAATCGCCAGAATTATTAATTTTTGGATTTGAAATAGATTGAATATCCCAATAATTTTCTGGAGCAAGACCTTTTGAAAATACTTGTGAAGTAAAAACTAAGAATAATAAAAATAACTTATACATAAATTTCTCCCTAATCTCAGGTTAGTTTATTTAATTAATCTTTTAAAGTGACTTTGTAGTTATTTGATGATGTATCTTTCTTGAAAGAGCATATTGAGTAAAAATTAACATGGGAATTAAAAAGAATAATGAAACTAAAGGTCCATGTATAAAAAGCAACGAATCAAGCTGTTCTTGTGTTGGTGTGGAATTTCCTGCAGGAAATTCAATAATCCAAAGGAGAAACATCGAAATAAATTTACCTACTCCAGACATGCACTTTGAGCAAAAGGAGGTTATTGAACTCACAGCTCCCTCTTGACGATATTTAGTATCTGAATACACCTGGTCAATAATATCGGGAATCATTGATTCTCTTGTCATAAGCGAGATAAGAGAAAAAATTCCAGTCAAACTGATAATAACAAAGAAAAATATAACTAAATCTAACTGGTCATCATTGTTGAGGTAATTAAGTTTAAATAATAGAAATGGAAGTGAATGAGTGATGCTTAAAAGAATTAAACATAGAATTACTAATTTCTCCTTGTCTAAATGCTGAATAAGTCTTGGTGTTAGCTGCCAGCTAATAACCGTCGAAAAAAGATATGCGTAAATAAAAAACCTTATTTCTAATGGCGTAAGATCCCAAAAGGATGTAAATGTTAGAAAACTCAGGCTATTAGCTAAGCCCCACGAAGCCTGTATAAATAGTGAGCCTAACAAGAAAATTAGCAAGGACTTATTTTGAATAACAACACCAAGCTCACTTTTAATTTTTGAAAAATTTATGTAGTTTGCACCTTTATTACTCCAACTATAAAGCTTTGGAATTAGAATCTTAGAACCAAAGAATGACAAAAATCCAAAAATGATCATTAAACCCGCCCCAAAGAGTCCAATGTACTTCCATTTATCTGGATCATCTTCGTAATAACCCAAAAATGTATAAACAACTAAGGAGTGAATAGCAGCAATAATCCACTGATAACCCTCTCTTGAGGACATAACTTTTGCATTGTTAAAATAACTTCTTCCTAATTCTGCAAATAAAGCCCTGTGGGGAATATCAAAGATACTGACAAAAAATCTTGTGAGGATTACTGAAGTGAGCAACCAAAAGAATAAACCTATTTGGTTTTCAGACCAATCCGGATTTGGAATAAAAATCATCATGTAAAAAAATGCTGATGGAATTATCGATAAGAACATAAATACATGCCTGCGGCCGAATTTTGATTTTATCCTATCTGACAAAATGCCTATGATGGGGTCAAAAAAAGCGTCAAAAATTAGGGCTATTAAAAGAGCAGTACCAGTTAATAAGGGATCCAGACCTAAAAAAGTCAGGTAAAAAAACCCAAGAAAAAAGGCAAAAAAATCAGTTTTTATTGAATTTATACCGCCACCAAAGCCTAATGAAACCCGCTGTAACAGACTAAGATTCATACTTCTCAAAATATACATTAGTTCTTTGTAAAGCGTTTTCACGCAAATAATTCCAGAATAATTGATACTCCCAGACATGAAGATCTCCAAATCCTAAGATATCTTTTTTAAGGATCCTATCTATAGTTGGTCCTTTGGCTTCAAGCAAACCATCCTCTCTCAAACGGGCACTGAAATCCTGGTTTTCTACAAAAGATATTGAATTCACAATAGTTCCAACCTGCTTCTCTTCATTAAAATGTAGGAGTACATTTTTTCCTGAGATTTTTGGAATTATAAAACTTTTTTTCTTGGCCTGAACCCAAATATTTTTTTGGTTCCATGATATGGGATTAATGCTTGATAAACTGTCTAATTCTTCAAGTAAATACCTATTATTTTTATATTTCCAATATTTTAATCTGGGCCTACCATCGCCAATAGTTGTTCTCGATGATCCCTTACCAACTGTCGCAAAGTGTACTATAGATCGAATCTGACTTGGTGCTTCACAAGGCTCAAGATTCACATAATCAAAAAAACTTTCTTCTAAAGGGTATCCAATCAAATATGCTGAGATTAGTTTCTCAGAGAAAAAATCTTGAAATTCCGGTTCTTGCAAAAGTCGCTGTGAGTGAAATGAACCTTGACTATGCGCTGCAAGAATTATTGGTTTTGAATCATTTAAGAACTTTATAAAATATCTAAATGATTCTTTAATATCAGAATATGCAACCTCAAAAGCCCTAATGCTATTTGTTGATTGATTGGATGCAATTGCTGCGTATGTTGCTTGGCGATAGAGTGGAGCAAATATATCACATGATTGATTGAAGGCAGAAGCTTGCGTTGCCAGCATTAAGTTTGTTCTCTCCTTTGCAGCACTTTTTAAAAAAACTCTTGAATTCCACTTCCTTAAAAAAAATCCTGTTGGATGGATGTAAAAACAATTAGCTCTTTTATTGATTCTTATTTTTTTTTCGGGTGAAATTGTTGCCTCATTTAACAAAGAAGGGAGTGCAGCCCAATTTTTTATTTGTTCATAATCAGGTTGTTTAGGTACTTGATCTTCGATGAAATCAACATCTGGTGTAATGTTATCGAAAAAATCTTTCAACTACTTTCTCTAGTCTCCAAACACTTCTAAAACATATTCTTGCGAAGTTGTATCAATCCCGTCACTCACCATTATCGTAATATTCCAGAGGCCAACATGCTTTGATTTTACTTCACCATTCACAACTCCAGTAGCATCAATATTCAAGAAGGATGTATCTTGTTCGCCACCTTCATCAAGCACTTCTATTGAATAACTCAAATCATCTCCATCCTCATCAGTAGCTATAACTCTGTATGTATAATCCTCTCCAACATCAGCATAATCAACTGGTTCCGACGTTATGGTAGGGGCATTATTTGGCACACCTCCGCCAACTGGCTCCATTGCAAGATTCAATGATGCTCCATTTTCTGAAGTCACTTCAAAGGGTGACGAAAGAGAGTTCAGTTCTCCAGGACCACACCAAGCATCGTCTCCATCAATATCAGAGCAAATCTGCAAAGAGTAGGTGCCAGCCGCAACGTCAGAAATATTAATTTTGCCAATACCATCTGTAATGCCAGAAAAATCTGTTATAATCACGTTGTTTTCTTCATCAAGCAAATTCACTTTTAAAAGTGGAATGTCTACATTATATGAGGTGCCAATATTATGAAAAATTACATCTACTCCAACTGCAAGAAGCTCATAACCAATAAAAGGTAAATCTGCCCCATCTTTCATGGGGAACTCAAATGTTATAGTCTCCTCTATCCACCCGGCATCGTCATAACCATCAGGAATTTTCACCATATATTCTTCAACGCCGACTTCTGTTACCTCAAGAAAAGTTGGGTCGTAGCTAAAAGTTATATCGTTGAAACCATTGCCTGCCTGTCCTCCTGGAATAAGTGTAAAAGTGTCACTCGGTTTATTTACTGGATCTAATTCGACCAAAGAAGGTCCGCTATAATAAGGGAGATCATCAAAGCTTGTAAAGTAACCCGTTGAAAAAGCATCAACTGATCTTATTGCTTTCTGTAAATCAATAATCCCATAACCCAAATGATCATCTCGTCCAGGCATTACGTCAGTGTCATAAGTTCTTTCAGTCTTATTTACATCATTAGTAAGCAGATTTGCCTTTAACATTTTTTCAACTTCGGCATAAGTTAATATTGAAGGAAGAGAAGTATTGCTATCAAAAGGTTTAGCAATATCCTCGTAATAATACTTTAGTAATCCTAAAAAGCCTGCACCATGAGGGGATGCCATTGAGGTACCCTGTGCCCCAACTAAAGGGGTGTCAGTATTAACATTAGCTTCTCTTCGCCCATAAGCATATACAAGATCATCAATACCATCACTATTCCAATCTGAATACTCACCACCTGGTGCTGCAAAGTCAACATATTGATTTGTTGAGGAGTAACTAGATCTTCTGTGAATTCCATTAGTTGCAGCAACTGAAAAAACTGTTGGACATGCTGCAGGATAGCTTGTGGAGTTTATGCCGCCATTACCTGAAGAGGATGCAATTAAAACTCCTGATTCAGAAATTTCTCTGAGCTTTTGACACGAAGACGAGTCAGCACTACCACCACCCCCATAGCTCATATTCATTGAATGTAATTTTTCCTGAAGATCTTCTACTGCTACTCCATTGCTATCAGCAGCTCTTTGTCGCCAACTTGTTTCAGAGACATTGTCATCTCCATTAATATATAGATATGCCTCGTAGGTTGGGCCACAACCACTTTGGTAACAGACTCTGACAGGAGATACTCTGGCACCAAAACCATTACCGTGATAACCATCATTGAGCATTGATATCGTACTGCCAACATGTGTGCCATGACTGAAAGATCCTTCACCAAATTCAAGATCATATGCAAGAGAATCTTCATCAACCATATCCCAACCTCTGTTATCATCAAACACTGAATATGTAGCTGCTTGATCTGCAGCATCAGGGCTACCAGAATCAAGAACCGCAACATTTACTGGCTTTAACTCCTGGCCAAGAATATCCAATCCCTCAGGTAGATTAACTATGTCAAAATTCCACCATTGGTATTGGTCGTATAGAGGGTCCCTTACAAACTGATCTGCATGCTGTATCATTTTATAATCTAGTTCAAAAACATAATTAGGAAACTTCATTTTCAACAGATCAATAGCTTTTCTCCATTTTCCTATTTCATAAGTACTTTTAAATCGTTCTAACAAGCTTGATTCCGAAAGCTTTTGAATTGGTAGGTTAACAATAGAAAAGATAGTTTCTGTATTTACCTCTACAACTCCAGCAGGTCTACTGCCCAAGGACTCGGTGATTATTTTTACTTCAGAGGGAATTTCTGTACTAGAAGGTTCTTTTTTTATTAAAATCTTCCCAATATTTATATCTGAATTTGATTTATGCATTTTAGTACGCATAGATTCTGTCACTGATGAAGCTGGAAGTTGTCTCAAGATATAACTTGAAGGAACTTCATTATATCCTCTGTAATGGTCGATAATAATGTAAAAAATAGTACTTGGTCCTGCAGGTATTTGAGCTGTTTCAACCCTTCCTAAACCTGCCCCAGAAGAAATTGTCTCAAGATCAGTATTTATAACGTAAATATCTAGGTCAGGATTGTCATCCGTATTATTGTTATCAGTATTATGTCCAATGATTTCAAGCTCTAATCCTATACTATCTTCTAGACCAATAACTTGGAAAAGTTCAATATCATCATCATTTCCCATCCAGCCTAAAACAGTGGAGTAATCTTCAAGAAATTGTGCCCTATTAGTGAAATTATTAGAAATATTGATATATTCTGGATTGTTTACATCTGAATCTAGCGCAAATGGTCCTTTTACTTCAATATCAGCTCCAATCGAAGAAGCAGCAGGGGCTGGTGTTGGTGCTGGGGCTAGTGTTTCCCCATCAACCTTAAAGACATACCAAATATTTCCAACTCCATTTCCATTTGCATCTGAATCATTTTCATCCCCTGAGTATTGATAAGCTGGTTTATTGTTAACTAAGATTTGTCCGTCAGTTTCATTCACTGAAAAACTAGCAGTAATGTCGCTTGGCACCTCTACGGTTGTAATATCTTGATTTGTAATTACCCACGGCCAAGACGATCCTTCATAGCTCCCTTGTCCCTCTTCGTCATTTGAGTAAGCATAAATAGTCCTTCTTTCAGCTGTTGCTGATCCACCAGAAGTTGAAACAGGTTCAGATCCCGATATTTGAATCACATCATGACATGTCCCATCAAAGCAAGTATTAATTGACGATATTTCAAGTGGTGCTGGGGTTGGTGCTGGGGTTGGTGCTGGTGTGGGGTCAGGTACTAAAGTCGTTCCCGAGGAGCCTCCTCCACATCCAGATAAAAGCACTGTAAAAAAAACGGTAAAAAAGATATTTGCCCTTTTATTCATAAAATTAATTATATCAATTGCTTCCTAAAATTGGTGGGTCGTATAGGATTCGAACCTATGACCAACGGGTTAAAAGCCCGGTGCTCTACCAGCTGAGCTAACGACCCAATCATAAAATAGGCTATTCTAGACCATCTAAAGCTACACGTGAAGCTTCAGCAGCTGAGCTTTCAGGGAACTCATCTATTACTAACTTAAATTGTTCTTCTGCTCGCTCTGAATCGCCTTCTTCAAGATATATAACCCCAAGCTTATATTTTGCAAGTGGAGTTCTCCAATGACCTGGATAAAGTCCTATCAAAGTATTGAAATCTTGGATTGATTGTTCATAATCTCCAAGGTTAAGGCTCAATTCCCCATGCCAAAAATATGCTAGAGGCGTTTGTTCATTTTTTTCAGAAAGATTTATAAAATTTTTTAGGGCTATTAAAGCATTTACAAAATCCCCTTTTTTAATAAGAACTATCCCCTCTTCATAAGAATTGAGTGGATTTGTGTTTTCAGTAGAAAATTCACCATCAATTAACTCTAGATCCTCTAAATTTTTATAAGATAAGATTTTTAATTCTAAATCATTAAAACTCTTTTCATTTTGTCTTTCAAAAAAATCTTGTTTTGTGTTTAGGATCTCAATTTGATTTCTCATTAATGCAATTTCTTGTTCAAGCTCTTGTATTTTAAGGTACAACTCAATAAATTCTTCATCATCTGCACGAATATACAACAAGGCTGTAAATAAAATAAAGGGAATAAAAAAGTTTTTCACTACCTAACGAAGAATAATTCTGCTCTACGATTTTTTGACCAAGCATTTTCATTTGAAGAGATATCAGAAGGTTGTTCTTCTCCATATCCAACAACTTCAATTCTTACTGGAATTATCCCAGCACTCACCAGAAAATCTTCAACTGCTTTGGCACGCCTTTCACTCAAAGCAAGGTTATACTCTCGTGTACCCCTTTCATCAGCATGGCCTTCAACAAGCAAAGTATACCTCTCATTATCTTTTAAAACCCTTGAAATTTCTAAAAGATCTACCAAAGATTTCTCACTTAAAGCATCTTCGTCATAGTCAAAAAAAATTTTTATTTCAGGCTCACCTAAATCCAGCCCAACATTCGATATTCTGTTAGAAATTTCACTTTGTGTTATGTCAACAGTAGTTGCTTCCCTATTTTCTACTTCAACGACATTAGTTGATGCACAAGAATAGAGAAAAATTACAGTTATTATAAAGATTAAGAAATTTTTCATATTTACCTCAAAAATGGTGACCAAGCAGGTTCTTTTAGCTCAGAATAAATAGCTGGAAGTTTAAACCTCACTCCACTGCTAATATTTACTCCAGCCAAATAACTCAACTCTCCTTCTTTAGTTGAGTAAATTATAACATTTCCATTTGGGGCAATGCATGGACTTTCATCATTTTTTGTTGAGGTCAGAATTTCAAATTCTCTAGTTCTTAGGTCTAAAGCTGCGATTTGAAAACTTTCTGTACCACGATGAACAAAAATGATCTTTTGTTTATTGACATAAGATGGCCTTGCATTATAGTTTCCAACTGTTGTGATTCTCCTTTTCACAAGATTTATTGGATTGATCTCATAAATTTGTGGTGATCCAGATCTATCAGATGTAAAAAGAATTTTCTTTCCGTCTGGCGACCAAGCAGGTTCAGTATCGATTGCTTTATTGTCAGTGAGTCTATTAATTTTTTTGCTTCGTAAATCCATTAAATAGATCTCAGAATTTCCATCCATCGTAGAACTAAAAGCTATTTTACTCTTATCAGGTGACCATGCTGGAGAGCTTACTGTTGAACCAGTAGCTAAAATTGATTCTCTTTTTCCAGTTGCCAGATTATGCAAAAAAACCTGAGCTCTATTATTCTCAAATGAAACATATGCAATATCTTTTGCGTCTGAAGACCAGGTTGGGGAGATAATTGATTGATTAGATTTTAGAATTACCTGTTCATTAAAACCATCTGAATCACTTATTATCAACCTATGGATATTTTCATTTTTTGTAACATACATCAGCTTTGTAGCTGATACACCGTCAATGCCATAAAAATACTTATAAATCTCATCGGAAACAAAATGACTTGTTTGTCGCAAGCTATCCGGTAATCCCAGCACCTTGCCATCGTCTGAAATATCTTTATAACCTACATCATAAATTAAAAATTTTATGTCAAGGTTATTTCTCGATTCATCAATATCCAAAAAAATTATGGCATCTACTTCCAACAACAACCAATCTCTTTGAATAACCTCTGATTCTTTCGTTGGAATGGAAAGCATCTGATCTTTTGTAAGCACCTCAAATTCCCCAGTTCTTTTTAAATCTTGCTCAATAACTCCAACAACCAAATCCCCAATTTTTGTAGCCTGCTGTTTTTGTACGACAGCGACTCTTATTAAATTTTCAGAGGACTCAGTGATCTCAATTATGAGTTCAGAGAAAATAATATTATGTACGAACAAAAGTATTAACAGGATTTTCTTCATTTAGGAATGAATCTTAATTTGAATACAGAAAAATGCTTTTTATAGGTTTCGTTATCAATGGTTGCAACATACTTAATTCTCTTGTATTTCTTTATTGCATTTGCAGCAGCTCTGTCAAAGGTCATATTCCCACTGGGTTTTGTAATTTTATAACTGTTAATATTTCCCAATCTATCAAGTCTTAACTCGAAATCAACATAAATATCTTTCGAAAGATTATTTGGCTTAACCCAAATAGATTGAATATCATTTATTATTCTCGAACTTATTTCCTGTACAACATTTGACTCATATAATTCATTTGTAGCATCATTTTCCTCACTAAAATACTTTGTATAGTCCTTATCAAAAATTTTTGGTGTCTTATTAATTGTATCTTTCTCTGATATGTTTGGCTTTTTTGTGAGTTTCTGCACAGTTTTTTTCACACTCTTTTCTTGATCACCTTTTTGCTCAGAATCAACCAAATATTTTATGTTAGTAATCTTAGTGGTTTGTTGTATAAGGCTTTTGGAATTGAAAAAGTTAATTGAAAAAAATATTAAGATGTGAAATAAAAAAGATAAAATCACCGCAATTATTAAGTTTGTCATGGTTGTGTCGCTAAAGAAAAGTTTAAACCACCGTTTTCTTGCAACATTGATAAAAGTTGGGCTACAGATTCATAATCTGCTTCACCATCACCTCTTATAATGACCTCTAAATCCGGGTTTGAAGAGATAACTTTGCTAAATCTGTCTTCAATAAATCCTAATGAAACTTGTGTTATTCTTGAGTCCTCTTCAATAAAGTACTGACCTTTATCGTTAATATCAATTATAAAAGGGAAACTCTGTTCAAGCTCTAATTGCTTAGATTCAGTTTTTGGGAGATTTATTTCTAGACCTTGTATTGCTAGTGGTGTTACCACCATGAAAATAACTAAAAGAACCAACATAATATCCACATAAGGAACAACATTAATTTCATTTATTGCTTCATTATTTACCCCTCTGCGATAATGTTTAAGAAGCATTGGTCTTCTCCGTCTGTGCTATAAGCTCCTCTGCAAATGCTAAAGAGCCATTCAGAATGTTATTCAGTTGTTTTGAATATTGGTTATAAGCTATTAATGCTGGAATTGCAGCAAGAAGTCCTGCCGCTGTTGCAATAAGAGCTTCTGAAATGCCTGGAGCGACAGAACTAAGTGTAAGTTGAGCAGTTGAAGACAAGCCACTAAAGGCATTAATTATTCCTATCACAGTTCCTAAAAGACCAATGTAGGGAGTACTTGAACTTATAGTTGCTAAGAGAGATAGGCGTTGAGAGAGTCGCTCTTCATCTCTGTTTATTATGACTCTCACCAATCTTTCACATGATTGAATTTGACTTAAAGTTTCAGAATTCTTTTTATTTAGCTCCTCAAAAATAGTTATAAGAACAAGCTCAGATACTTCGAGATCTACTATATCTTTTTGCTTTATTTCAGAATATAAATCTTCCAGAACTTCTCCATGCCAATATCTGTCTTCAATTGCATGAGAGCTTACTAGAGCTTTTTGGAATGTAAAAAATTTTTCGAAAATAATGATCCATGAGAGCACAGAAGCTAACAACAGAATTACCAATATTATTTTTACTGGCAAAGTTGCATCAAGAAATAATTCCAGAATATTAAAATCCATTATTTAAAATTCTTAAGGTCCTCTTTATAGAAATTTGATAATAGATAAATAAAGCTATCCCAACCTAAATCAACTAATTGTTGATCGTCTGACATTAATTCATTTAAGTTTTGCATTTTAATTCTTACTCTAATAGGTTTGTTATCAAACTTGTAAATTAGCGCTGGAAACTCATTAAGTCCTGTCACTCCAAGCACTTGTTTCCACCAAGATGAAGGTGGTTCAAACCCTTTTTTATAAGCCTTACATTCAATATTCCACCTTCCTAAACGTAAATCAGGATGATCTTTCTCTTGATACTGCACAAGAATTCTTCTTACAGGCTTTTTTAAATCTAGATCCTCCTTGAGCTTTTTAGCAACTTTTCTTTCAAAATCATGGCCTTTTTTTCTTTGATTAATGCTCATTTTTATAGATTGATTCATCCAATTTTGCGTTTGTAAAAACTTCCTGAACATCATCTAATTCCTCAAGCAACTCTACAAGCTTTATATTTTTTTCTGAGTGCTCTAGATCTAAAGGTATATTATTTTCTGCTTCCATAATAACTTCGGTCGCTTCAATTTGAACCCCATGGCTTTCAAGTGCAACCTTTACATTAGATAAAATTTTTGGATCACATACAACTTCAGCCATACCACCATCTAAGTCTGAAAAATCATCCGCTCCTGATTCAATTACCTGATCAAAAAAAGCTTCGTTCGAAGTATCAGCCTTCACAAATAATTTTCCTTTATTTTCAAATAGATAAGCAACACTACCGGAGGTTCCCAAGTTACCGCCAAATTTTGTAAAAGCATGTCGTACTTCTGAAACTGTTCTATTTTTATTGTCAGTCAGTGTCTTAACATACACAGCGATGCCTCCTGGTGCATATCCCTCGTATATGACCTCCTCAAGGTTCTGGCCTTCTTGACCACCAGCCCCTCTCTGAATTGCTCTATTTATTGTGTCTTTTGTCATATTTGCTGAAAGAGCCTTTTCGTGAGCCAACCTTAGTCGTGGGTTATCTTCAATTACACCACCACCCTCTTTTGCCGCGACAGTTAGCTCTCTAATAATCTTTGAAAAAGTTGCACCTTTCTTTGCATCTTGTCGAGCTTTTCTATGTTTTATATTTGCCCACTTCGAGTGTCCGGCCATTAATCCTCAATCCTTTTAATATTTAGCTCTTCAAGGTTTTTATCAGGAATCATGCTAGGTGCCTCAGTGATAAGGCACAATGCAGATTGAGTCTTTGGAAATGGGATCACATCTCTAATTGTCTCAGCTTTCAGCATAATCATTGCGAGCCTATCAAGCCCAAAAGCAATTCCGCCATGTGGAGGACACCCACTTTCAAGACTATCAAGGAAAAAACCAAACTTCTCTTTGCGCTCTTGCTTATCGATTCCTAACAATTCAAAAATATAATGCTGTACTTTAGAATTATGTATTCTTATAGAACCGCCTCCAATTTCAATACCATTTATTACAAAATCATATGCTTTTGAATTCATTTCAAGTTTATCAAGCTTCTTTAATTTATCTAAATCATCAATATCTGGACAAGTAAATGGATGATGAAGAGATTTAATTTCTTTTTCAAAAGTTTTCTCAAACATTGGGAAATCTGTAATCCAACATGAACAATATTCACCCCTCAATAAATTTCGATCCGCTCCCAATTTTTCAATAAGTCTACTCATGTAGTCATTTACAATATTTTTCTTACCAGCACCAAATAAGACTAGATCTCTTTTTTTCAGATCTAATTCTTTAATTAAGGTTTTTTTACACTCTTCAGATAAGTATTTTCCAATAGGAGAATCAAGGTCACCCGGATTTTCTCCTTTAACTCTAATGTAAGCTAGGCCTTTTGCCCCAAACTCTCTTACAAAATCAGTATATCTATCAATTTGACCTCTACCTATGTCATCACCATCTCTTAGAACAATAGATGCAATTCTTGAATCAGGGTCATTTGCTGGGTCGGAAAAAACCTTGAACTCTTCTTTTAAAAAAATATCCTTAATTTCAAATAACTTCAAAGGGTTTCTTAAGTCTGGTTTATCAGTTCCGTAAAGTTCTATTGCCTCATGCCAACTTAGCCTAGGAACTTCTCCTAAATTAACATTAAGAAGTTCAACAAAACATTTTTTTATCATCTCCTCTGATAGATTCATAATTTCTTTTTGATCAACAAAAGATGCTTCAATATCAATCTGTGAAAATTCAGGTTGCCTATCAGCTCTGAGATCTTCATCTCTGAAGCATCTTGCAATTTGGTAATATTTATCAAAACCTGAAATCATTAGCATTTGCTTGAACAGTTGTGGCGATTGCGGAAGTGCAAAGAAACTTCCCGTAGATGTTCTGCTTGGGACAAGATAATCTCTGGCTCCCTCTGGTGTAGCTTTTGTGAGTATAGGTGTTTCAATATCCAGAAACCCCTTGGTCTCAAGGAAACTCCTTATAATTGAAGTCAATCTGGACTTAGTTCTGATATTTTTTTGCATCTCAGGGCGCCTTAAATCTAAAAGCCTATTCTTAAGCCGCACTTCCTCACTTATTTCTTGAAAATTGTCTAAGGGGAACGCCGGTGTTTTTGCGGTGTTAAGAATTTGCAGGTCGCTAAGAATCACTTCAATATCCCCAGAACCTAATGTCTCATTCTTTGACTCTTCTGGCCGTAAATTCACTTCACCTGAAACCTTCAAAACATATTCATTTCTTACAGATTCAGCGATCACGAAACTTTGAATTTCAGGGTTAATAACAAGCTGAACAAGGCCAGTAGTATCTCTAAGATCAAAGAAGATTACCCCACCATGGTCTCTTCTTCTGTGAACCCAACCACACAAATTAACCCTGGTGCCAACAAGATCTTTTGTAATTTCTTTACAATAATTACTTCTCATTAATTTCTACTCTTTTTACACTCATTTTTGCAGGGTTAATTTCTTACAAATATATTCTTCTTATTTTTCCATTTAAATTCTGTTTCATGCTAGCCTTAACCATTTAATCAGTAACCTTGAGCTATTAGTAATTTTATCACCTTAACTTTTCTGATACATTTATTGCATTTTTTAAGGTGAGTATCGATAACTTTTTGTTTGAGCTCAAAATTTGATTTACATTCTTCATAGTAATACTCGTAAATGGGCTTAATCCTATTTAAACTACCATAATACAATTCAGGAAATTATAGTGTATTTCTCGAAAATATTCGTCCCAACATCCAGAGATAATCCATCTGAAGCAGAATTAGTGAGTCATAAACTAATGGTTCGCTCAGGAATGATTAAAAGAACTGCTGCTGGAATTTATAACTGGTTGCCAATTGGACTAAAAATTTTAAAGAAGATTGAAGCAATTGTCAGAAAAAACCTTGATGAGACTGGAGCACAAGAAATACTTATGCCTATGGTCCAGCCCTCAGATTTGTGGAAAGAGTCGGAACGTTTCAATGAATATGGAAAAGAACTTCTAGTATTTAGCGACAGAAGTAATAGGGAATTTGTTTTAGGCCCCACACATGAAGAGGTAGTTTCAGATATTTTTCGCAGCTACCCAGTTAGCTACAAAAACTTACCAATAAATTTCTATCAGATACAAACAAAATTTAGAGATGAAATAAGACCAAGGTTCGGTGTAATGCGAGCAAGAGAATTTATTATGAAGGATGCATATAGCTTTGATATTAATAAAAAAGGGCTTGAAGAGAGTTATAAGGAAATGAAAAATGCATACATAAAGATATTTAATGAAATTGGATTAGAGTACAGAGTGGTGAATGCTGACTCTGGAAATATAGGTGGAGATAAAAGTGAAGAGTTCCACGTACTAGCAGAATCAGGTGAAGACCTTTTAGCAATTTCTGATGAGAGTTCATTTGCTGCAAATGTAGAAACATTTGATCAAAAGGAGGACCCAAGTGGTCTGATTGGAAGGCCTTCACCAGATGGCAAAGGAAAACTAATAATAAAACGTGGCATTGAAGTTGGTCACATATTTCAACTGGGGCAAAAATACAGCAATAAAATGAAGGTATTAGTCAAAGATGAAAATGCAACTGAAATCCCAATATTTATGGGTTGTTATGGAATTGGCATCACAAGGATCTTGGGAGCATGCATTGAACAAAACAATGATAAAAATGGCATTATTTGGCCAAAATCTATTGCTCCTTTCGATGTAAATATTATTTGTCTTGATCCAGGCAAGAAAGAGGTCTTTAATACAAGCCTAAATATTTACAAACTATTTAAGGAATTTAAATTTGATGTTCTACTTGATGATAGGGATATGAGGCCAGGAAACAAATTTGCTGACCATGATCTCATTGGTATTCCATTCTCAGTGGTGATAAGTGGTAGCAATTATGACAAGAATAAACTTGAGGTAGGAATTAGAGGGAAAAGTGAGAAATTTAATCTAACACCTGAAGAATTAAAGACTTTAATGGAAAAGCAAAATGATTAAGTTTTTTTCAACGATAGGTGGTTTTTTATTTGGCTCCATACTGCTTGCATTCCTTACTATTGTTGCTTTCAATCCTAGTTTTTTTGCCGAAGAGCTCATCAAAAGAGAAGCCAGCAAGCTTGCAAATCCACCAAATAATCAATTGGATAAATTCTTAGATGAAAGTATTATCTCAAGTTTTCTAAATAGTCCTCAAACAATAACCTCATTAGGTTTTGATCAACTAAATTTTTTAACCAATCATAACGAAAAGCTTGATGACTACTCATTGGCTTATGGTGATTTAGAATATGAAAGATTAACAGCATACAGCAAAACCCTAAATAATTTTGATGAAGATGCGTTAGATAAGAATGCCAGAATAAATCTTAAAATTGCTAAGTTTTCTGCAGAGAATGCTATGCGTAGTCATGAGTCTTTTAGATACCACTCAGGACCTTTTCTTCAATTCTATGGCTCACATTTACGATTAGTAGATTTCATGATTGACAACCATAAGATTGTAGATGAATCAACTGCTGGAGATTTTATTAAAAGAGTTATTGAAATTGAAAGGGTTATTAATGAATTGCTTGAGTTTGAGATCGAGAGAGGAAAGAATGGTATCTACTCTCCATTATTTGTTTATGAAAAAGTACTTGAGCAGCTAAAAACTCTAACTAATACCTCTATAGATACACATCCACTCTTATTAAACTTTAATAAAAAACTTGATGATACAGACCTCTCTTTTGAGGCAAAGACTAATTTAAATTCTCAGCTTAAATTAACTTTAGAAGAAGTTTTTATACCGTCATACATGAGGATAATAAAACAAATTGAATTTAATATTTTTAATGCGCGCACTCATGAAGGTGTGTGGAGCTTACCGAATGGAGATGATTATTATCAGCATAGGCTACGTATTTTCACGACAACGGATCTATCTGCTGACCAGATACATGAAATTGGATTAGAGCTTGTTCAAAGCATTCAGGATGAAATAATAAAAATTCTATCTGACGAGGGCTATGATACAACAAGACCCCTGAGTATTTTATTTGAAGAACTTAATACGGATCCACGCTTTCTCTTTGAGGATTCTGATGAAGGAAGACAAAAGATACTTGATGAGTATGTAAGGATTCAAGAAAATACTTATAAAATTCTCCCTAACTACTTTAACGAATTACCTAAATCTGAGGTTGTCGTCAGAAGAGTGCCAGAATTTGCAGAGAAAAGTGCAGCTGGTGGCTATTATCAGAGTCCAGCCTTGGATGGTAGTAGGCCTGGAGTTTGGTTTGCAAATTTGTATGATATAAATGCAACTCAAAGCTTTAAAATGCCTGCTTTGTCTTTTCATGAATCAGTACCTGGACATCATCTTCAGATAGCTCTTAACCAAGAAAATGAAAATCAGACTTTATGGAAAAAATTCGGGTATAGTACGTCAGCATTTACCGAAGGTTGGGCTCTATATGCTGAACAGCTGGCAATCGAAGCAGGTCAAATTAGTGATCCCTTTGAAATGATTGGATCACTTCAATCAGAATTATTCAGGGCAGCAAGATTAGTTATAGATACAGGTCTACACTCAAAAAAATGGGGAAGAGAGGAAGCAATTAAGTACATGATGGAAAATGTTGGGGAAGTAAGAAGTGAAGCAGAATCAGAGATAGAAAGATATATTGTTTGGCCAGGACAAGCATGCTCCTATATGATTGGAAAAATAAAGATCTTAGAATTAAGAGAGAGAGCGAAATTGAAGATGGGTGCAAGATTCAATATCAAGGACTTTCACTCAACTGTACTAATGAATGGTGTTCTTCCACTAGAAGTATTAGAGGAATTAGTGGAAGAATATATTAACAGTTAATCAACAAAAGAGTTTTCAATCTTTTCTAAGATTTTCTGATTACTCTGTAAAAATTCACAAGCATTTGCAAGACCCTGACCAATCTTATCACCCTCGTAACTGTACCAAGAGCCAGACTTCTCTATTAAACCTTTTTTTACTGCATACTCTATGATCTCGGCAGTTTTATTGATGCCTTTTCCATAAAGAATTTGAAATTCTACAACTTTGAAAGGTGGTGCGACTTTATTTTTGACAACCTTAACTCTGGTCTCATTTCCGATTATCTCATCACCGTCTTTGATTGCACCTATACGTCTTATATCTAATCTAACACTTGAATAAAATTTTAGGGCATTTCCGCCAGTTGTTGTTTCAGGATTACCAAACATAACTCCAATTTTCATTCTGATTTGATTTATAAATATGACTAGAGTATTTGATTTTTGAATGCTGCCAGTAATTTTTCTCAATGCTTGTGACATTAGCCTTGCTTGAAGACCAACATGAGAATCACCCATATCTCCTTCTAATTCTGCTCTTGGGACTAAGGCTGCAACACTGTCGATTACTATTACGTCAAGACTACCACTTTTTACGAGCATATCTGTAACTTCTAAAGCTTGTTCTCCAGTATCGGGTTGAGATAACAAAAGTTCGTCTGTATCTACCCCAAGTGCTTTTGCATACTCAGGATCTAATGCATGCTCTGCATCTATAAAAGCAGCACTACCGCCAGCTTTCTGGCATTCAGCTATAATTTGCAAAGTAAGTGTAGTTTTTCCTGAGGATTCTGGGCCGTATATTTCAACAACTCTTCCCTTTGGTAGGCCACCGATACCAAGTGCTAAGTCTAAACCAAAAGATCCAGTGGCAATTGAAGGAATATCTACTGACTCCCTTGCTCCAAGCTTCATAATTGTTCCCTTACCAAATTGGCTTTCAATTTGTTTTAGAGCGCCTTCTAGAGATTGTTTTTTGTTATCTGCCATAAGTTTATAATTAGTGTATGTATATACAGTATTTGAAAAGCTGAAATAAATCAAGCATTAAGTTTTTTTTCTTTAATTTTTTTTAATTGAATATACAAATTATTATAGATTATGGCCTTTATTGTTACAGAAGCGTGCATTCAGTGTAAACACACTGATTGCGTTGAGGTATGTCCAGTAGATTGTTTCTATGAGGGCCCAAACTTCTTAGTTATAAATCCCAATGAATGCATTGATTGTGGTCTATGTGAACCTGAGTGCCCAGAGAAGGCCATCTTCTCAGATGACGAACTTCCTGTTGATCAGATACACTTTGTTGAGATCAACGAGGATCTATCGAAGGAATGGCCAAATATTTCACAAAAAAAAGAATCCATGCCAAACGCAAAAAAATTTAGTGGCGTAAAAGATAAAATAAATCTTCTTAAGAAAAATTAAACTAAATGAAGCCAGACTGCTGGCAATGACCCAAAGATCAAGCCCGAAAAAAAAACTCGGGTCTTTATCTGGTTTAAATCAAAGTTTCTATCAATTACTTTCGGAACAATCAAAAAAGCTATGAGCATCCCGAACAAAAAAGGTGCTAGGGATACAAGATCTAATTTTTTTATCTGAAAAATTATTTCATCATAAACTCCTAACAACACAAGAACCAAAGATCCAGAAATTCCAGGTAATATGAATGCTGAGAAAGCAAGAAAACCCGCCAACATAATCAATAACACAAAATTAAAATTAAAATTAAAAACAGAGATTGCTATAGCTATTGCTATTAATGTCCCCACACAAAAAGATTTTAAATATGGGGTTGATTCACTTAGTTCTTGATCAAAAAAACAGTTCTTGATTACTGCAAACAACATCACAATTGATAGAAAGATTTTAAATAATGTAAGATTATTATCTATCAAATATGTAATAAAAAAAGTAGATGAGTAGATAGCTAGGGCCATTCCAATCAATAGCGGACCAAGAAACATAAAGTTCAACTTTCTCAGAAAAGATTGAAAATCAAAGAAAATACTTTTATTGAAAGCAGTTAGAACTTTTACAAAATCTCTGTAAACATTAAATATGCCTGCAATTGTGGCGCCAGATATCCCAGGTGTTATTTCTGCAATTCCCATAAAAAATCCGGCAATGAAATTTTTAGAGAAATTATTTAACACTAGGGAGATTTCCTTTGATCCTGTCAATTGCTGTCATATCCCAATAAAGTGGTGTTACTGAGACACAGTTATTTTTAATTGCCTCAAAATCTGTACCTGACAAATTCCCGTCTGGTGGGCCAGATTTTCCAATTTTGTAGCTTACCTTATCTCCATTTCCTTTAAATTCTGGAGCTAAAGGCACTCCTCTGTTTCCTAAACGGCTTAAATTAATTCCTGATAATTCTGTAAATTTTAAATTAGGTATGTTTACATTGAGGACTAGGCCAGTATTTTCACCTTTCTCATAGTTTTTTTGTATGTAATCAAGCATAAGCTTAGTAACTAAAAACGATGATTCAAAGTTCTCAAAGGATTTACCAGCAATTGAAAGTGCTATTGGGGGATAACTTAATTTTCTTGCCGTAAAAGCAGCACCAAGTGTACCTGAATGTATTACATCATCACCCATATTAGCCCCTCTATTTACTCCAGAAACAACAATATCTGGTAATTCTGTCATTATTGCCATTAGACCCATAAAAACACAATCTGATGGTGTTCCATCCACAGAATACATATTTTCCTCAATCTTATTGATTTCAACAGAGTCTCTCAGTGTTATTGCAGCACCTTGACCACTCTTATCTTTTGATGGAGCTATCAAGCAAACTTCGTGATCTTTTTTGAGAAATTCAAACAAGCCTAAAGTTATTCTTGACTCAATCCCGTCGTCATTTGTAAGAAGAATTTTCATTTATTAATTTTGTTAAAACCATTGCTGCTGCACCTTCATTATTCCCAATAAACCCCATTTTTTCTGAAGTTTTTGCCTTAAAACCTATATTCACTTTTTCCAATTTTGTAATGTTTGATAAAGAACTAATAATATCATCTCTAAAAACAGATAGCTTAGGTTCCTGCGCAATAACTGTTATATCAACTTGTGAGATGCTATACCCAAGATTAATTACCATTTTATATGCTGTATGAAATATTTTTTCACCACTACAATCTTTCCACTCTTCAGTCTCTGGAAAATGTACCCCAATATCACCTAAACTCATTGCACCAAGAATAGAGTCAACTAAAGCATGTATTACAATGTCCCCATCTGAATGAGCTTCAAAAGCATTTTTGAACGGAACCTTAAATCCTCCAATCATTAATCCATCTCCATCCCTATAACGATGACTATCAAATCCAAGACCTACTCTTGTATCATCTACTCCTGCCAAATCCTCAATAACAGTAATTTTTGTATTCTTTCTGCTGCCTGGAACAAAGCTAACTTTTCCTCCAATTCTTTCTATTGCCTCTGATTCATCGCAAGGTACAAAGTTTTCCTCATTACATTGTTCTAATGCCTTTATAAGTATTTCAGAGGATGTTACTTGTGGTGTTTGAGCTATATAATAGTCATTCCTATCCACACTTTTTCTTACAGAAAGAGTCTCCTTATTGATCATTTTTAATGATTCATAAACTGGTACCCCAAAAACAATTATATCATCGTCTCTGTTATTGAATTCACTTATAATTCTTTCCAAGTCAAATTTATTTATGTTTGGCCTCACAGCATCGTGAACAACCACCATAGAATTCTCATTAATAGTTAGTAGTGAATTAAGAACTGATTGAGCTCTTGTATCTCCACCTTCAATGATTTTAATTTTCTGTTCCCTTATAATTTTCTGTTTGTAAATACTGTTATCTGAAGCGTTTACTGGAATGATAATTTGGCTTATGGATTTTACCCCTAAAAATGCATTGACTGTTCTTTCAATGATTGTTTCTGACCCAATCTTTTGGTACTGCTTTTGAATTTTTGAATCAAAACGCGTTCCAAGGCCTGCAGCAGGAATAATTGCATAAATATTTTCACTGAGGTTTTTTTTCATTGTCCTCTTTTTTTTCGTTTGTTTTGCCTTGGTTATCTTCTGAATTCACTTCTTTTTTCAATTTTAAAATTTTATTTTTGAGCTCATCATTTTCCTGTTTAATCTGTTCTAACTCTTTCTCCTTTTTAGAAATGAGTATTTTTATCTCATTATTCTGACTAAAGCTATACTCTCCTTGAAGAACTTCGAAAGATAAAAAATATATAAAGAAGCTTATCCAAAAAAATAAAATAAAAATTAAAAAACCCTTTAAGCGCCTCATGGGTAGAGTTGATTTTCAATTATTAATAACCGATTGTACTTTGCAGTTCTATCTGATCTGGCTGGAGCTCCTGATTTTATAAAATCTGCATTAACTGCTACTGCAAGATCTGAGATAAATGAATCCTCTGTTTCTCCAGACCTATGTGAGATAATTGTTGAGAAATTATTATTCTTACTTAGAGCAATAGTCTCAAGTGTTTCAGTAAGTGTGCCAACTTGATTTAGTTTTATTAAAATTGCATTTGCTGATTTTTCTTTGATACCTTTTGCTAGAAGCTCCTTTTGTGTAACAAACAAATCATCCCCTACTATTTGAAGATTTGTCATTTCTTTTGTGAATTCTGACCAGGTCTTCCAATCAGATTCACTAAATGGATCTTCAACAGATGATACATTAAATTTCTTACAGAGACTTGCTAGATATTCAATCATTTGGCCAGAACTTAAGCTTTTACCTATACCTTTTAATTCATATTTTTCATGACGAAAAAATTCAGAAGCAGCGCAATCGAGTGCTAAAGATATGTCAGGCCCAACCTGTAGTCCTATCCTTTCTAGTGATTGAACAATAATTGTAAGGACTTCTTCGTTGGATGATAGATCTGAGGCAAAGCCACCCTCATCCCCTACAGCGGTTGAATAGCCTTTATTTTTAAGAACTGCTTTCAAATTTTGATATACCTCAGCTGAGAGTCTTAAACCATGAGAATATGGTAACTTTTCATTTGGAATAATCATAAATTCTTGAATGTCGATTTTATTATTGGCATGTGCGCCTCCATTAAAGATATTCAACATTGGTTTTGGAATTGAAAAATTTATTTTTTTACCAAGTATCTTTTCAAAAACAACTTTTAAATACTCATATAGCTCCAAGTTAGATGAATTAGCTGCCGCTTTAGAAGCTGCCATAGATACTGAAAGAATTGAATTTGCGCCAAGATTTGATTTATTTTTTGTATTATCCAAATCAATCATTAATTTATCGATTTCAATCTGATCAAAAACATTCTTTGACAATAATTCTGGTGCAAGAATTTCATTTACATTTCTTACAGCTTGCTTTACGCCTTGTCCAAGATACCTTTTATCATCACAGTCACGTAGTTCGTAGGCCTCTAATTGACCAGTAGATGCTCCGCTTGGAACAAAAGACCTTCCAGCACTTCCATCTTCAAGCTTTACAGATGTTGAAATAGTTGGCTTGCCACGTGAATCTAATACTTCAATTGCTTCAACAGATTTAATTTTCAATTTATTGCTCTTTAATTAATTGATCCAGTTCAAAAAGCCTGCTCAAAAAATCCTCTAATACTGAGAGCTTCAAAGCACAAGGACCATCACATTTTGCATTTAAAGGATCTGGATGGGTCTCAATAAACAATCCAGCAATTTTTTGTGATACACCCGCTTTTGCAAGATCAAAAACAAATTCACTCCTACCTCCAGTGCTTGTTTGAAGAGCGCCAGGTTGTTGAAGGGAATGTGTCACATCAAAAATAACAGGTTTATTAAATTTTTTAAGAATTTGGAAATTTAAAATATCAACTATTAAATTGTTGTAACCAAAAATATTTCCTCTTTCACAAAGAATTATATTTGAGTTTCCAAATGACTCACATTTATCTACTGCATGTCCAAGCTCTTTCGCTGAAGAGAATTGAGGTTTTTTAAAATTAATTATCTTTTTTGTTTTTGCTGCTGCAGCAACAAGATCAGTTTGTCGACATAGAAAAGCTGGGATTTGTATAACATCACAGATTTCAGCAACTATTTCAGCCTGCCAAGGCTCATGAATATCAGTAATTATCGGTACATTTAATTTGTTTTTTACATTCTGTAATGCTTTGAGCCCATCCTTGATGCCTGGACCGCGATAAGAATCTACTGAAGATCTATTTGCCTTGTCAAAAGATGCCTTGAACACGAAATTGAAGTCCATGCTTTTTGAAAGCTTAGAGAAAGTTTCTGCAACTTCATATAAAATGTCATCGTTTTCAATTACATTTACGCCACCAAATATTGTTAACCTTTTATTATTTGAAATATCTGAAAATTTAATCATTTTTCTGTCCTAAGAGAAGCTTTTATAAAGTCATTAAACAATGGATGTCCTTCTTTCGGCTTTGATGTAAATTCAGGATGAAATTGACACCCTACAAACCATGGGTGATTTCTTAATTCAACCATCTCAACAAGATTATGATGTTGTGACCTAGCTGAAATTTCAAGACCTACGCTTTCAAGAGATTCTACATAATCTGGATTAACTTCATATCTATGTCTATGCCTTTCAAAAATTATTTTTTTCTTGTAAAGTTTTTTTGCTAAACTTCCTTCCTTTAATAAAGCTTTTTGCGCTCCCAGGCGCATGGTACCTCCCTTTTCAGATTCTATATTTCTATGCTCTATCGATCCGTCTTTATTCCTCCATTCCGTCACCAAAGAGATTATTTTATGTTTTGTTTCACTATCAAATTCTGTGCTATTGGCTTTGCTCAACCCACAGAGATTTCTAGCAATCTCAATAATTGAAATTTGCATGCCCAAACAAATTCCTAAATATGGAATTCTCCTCTCTCTAGAATATTTTGCTGCTAAAACCATCCCCTCAATTCCGCGGTTTCCAAAACCCCCAGGAATTAATATAGAATCTGAATCCTTTAATATCTTTTTATAGTTTGATACTGATAATTCCTCTGAATTAATAAAACTAATGTTTACTTTGGCATTGTTATGTATACCTGCATGATCTAAAGCCTCTATCAATGAAAAATAAGCATCTTTCAAGTCTACATATTTCCCCACAAAAGCAATATTTGTTGTGTTTTGGGGTGCAAGCTTTCTTTTTACAACTTTTTTCCAGGCATTTAGCCTTGGTCTAATCTTATCAAGCTTTAATTTCTTAGTAACGATAATATCCATTCCCTCTTCATTTAAAAAGAGAGGCACCTGATAAATTGTCTCTAAGTTTGGCAAAGAAATTACTCCCTCTTTTGGCATTGAACAAAATAATGCAATTTTGTCCTTGCTCTCCTGGGGAAGCTTATACTCTGATCTACAAATTAATATGTCTGGCTGCACCCCAAGTGATCTATACTCTTTTACAGAGTGTTGCGTTGGTTTTGTTTTTAACTCACCAGCATTATGTAAGTAAGGTACAAGTGTTAGATGTAAGAATAGTGATTGAAATCTTTTTAGCTCTAACCCTAATTGTCTTATTGCTTCAATAAATGGCTGACTCTCAATATCACCTACGGTTCCACCAACTTCAACAATAGCTATATCAAATCCGTTTGAAGCGCTTAAAATCTTTTCTTTAATTTCATCTGTAATATGCGGGATTACCTGAACAGTTTTTCCCAAATAATGTCCTTTCCTCTCTTTTTTTAGAACTGAATAATAAACTTTACCTGCAGTGAAGTTATTTTCTTGACTACATTTATGGTCTATAAATCTTTCATAGTGTCCAAGATCTAAATCTGTCTCTGTCCCGTCCTCTGTTACAAAAACCTCTCCGTGTTGGAAGGGACTCATTGTTCCTGGATCAACATTAAAATATGGATCCATTTTGATCACTGTAACTGAATATCCTTTGGATTCGAGCAAAGCGCCCAGGGAAGCTGAGGCGATTCCTTTACCCAGAGATGAAACTACTCCGCCAGTAACAAAGATATACCTCGTATCTTTAAGCAAAACTTCTTTTGATTAATAATTATTCTATATAATTTTTCGAGACCCTACTCGAAATATTGGTTAATAGTTTATATGAAATTGTCTCAAACTGTTGAGCAATATTACTTAAGTCATTTTCAAAGCCCCAGATGTCAACCCAATCTCCAACTTTAACCTTATCGTTTATGCCAAGATTAACTAACATTAAATCCATACTTAACATTCCAGCAGTATAAAATTTTTCCCCGTTTATAATCACAGTCTTTTCACTAGAAAAAAAGGGAAGCCCATCTGCGTACCCTATACCAACAGCGGCAACCCTACTGCTCTCTTGGGCTGTCCACATTCCGTCGTAGCCCACAGATTCACCTTTTCTAACTTTGTTAATTGAAATTATTTTGGATCTCAATTTTGTAACAGGCTTTATGCCAAATTCTGAATATTTTCCGCCATACATCCCAATTCCTGGTCTTACAATATCAAAGTGAGCTTCTTTAAAGTTAAAGATACCTCCAGTATTTGCCATGCTTTTTAGGTAAGAAAACTTTTTTGTTACATCAATAAATTTTTTTATCTGTTTCAAATTGTTAGGATTTGATTTTGTTTCTGAAGAGGCTAAATGTGACATTAGAACGATGTCTTTAATATTTAATATTTCAATTTCTTTTAAAGCAATTAGGAAGTCTTTATCATTAAAGCCCAATCGGTTCATCCCGGTATTTAGCTTTAACCATATCCGGGAATTTTCAAGATTAAAGTCACTTAAACCCTTAAGCTGCCAGCTTGAATGTATCGTAAAATCGAGGTTATTTTCTTCGATCATTTTATAGTCATTTTGCTCATGAACCCCCTGAAATAGTAATATGGGTTTTGATGTTAACTTTCTTAATGACAACGCTTCGTCTATTGTTACTACTGCATAAGATTCAACGTTTTGCTCAATGATTTCATGCATTCTGTCATCAAAGAGACCATAAAAGTTCGCTTTTACAACTCCCTGTACTGAAGCATTCGTAAAAGATTTTATTACTTTAAGGTTATTTTCTAGCGCTGAAAGGCTAATCTGAAGTTCTGTTCTTCGCATACTCACTCATAATTTCTGGAGCTAAATTGCCAAACCTCGTTAGCTCTTGCCTGAATGAAAGAAGTAGTTTCCTAGTAGGTCCGTTACGATGCTTAACAAGATTTACCTCTGCAACATTCTTCCAATCGTCGTCCTCGGTATATACATAGTCTCTGTAAAGCATAAAAATCATGTCAGCATCCTGTTCAATTGCACCAGAGTCTCTAAGGTCTGACATTTGTGGTCTCTTTGACGGCCGCTGTTCAACGGATCTATTTAATTGTGAAAGAGCAACAACTGGGGCACCAATTTCTTTAGCCAAATGTTTTAATGAGCGTGAAATATCAGATAACTCGTTTACTCTGTTTTCATTCCTTCCTGGCATCTGCATAAGTTGTAAATAATCAACAACAACAAGCTTAACACCGCCGGTTTTTCTATATTGTTTTGAAAGACGTCGACATTTTGCTCTTATTTCCATGGGAGTAATATTAGCTGTATCATCGATAAATAAATTGAGTTCACTAAGCTTTTTACTGTTAGAGATAATCTTGTCCCACTCTCTGTCATTTAAATCTCTTCCTTTCATTATTGATTGTTGAGAAACGCCGGACATTGAACCTATCATTCTTGATGTAAGTGATTGAGACGACATTTCCAAACTAAATACCAATACACATCCCTCTTCATTTCTTGCTACATTTTCAGCCATATTCATTGCCAAAGATGTTTTGCCCATGCTTGGTCTTCCAGCAATAACAATCAGCTCCTCTTCCTTTAAACCTTGTGTAACATCATCAATTACTTTAAAACCAGATGATATTCCTACAAGATCCCCGGTTTTTTTTGAGAGCTCATCAAGTCTGTCTATTGTTTCTTTTACATAAATATCAACTTTTTTTAGTGTGTCTTCTTTTGATCTATTTTCAGACAGTTCAAAAACTTTTGCTTCCGCTTCATTCAGTAAGTCATCACTCGATTTACCCTTCGGCTCAGAAACTGAACTTAATAGCTCTTCGAGAACTTTCCTTAGATTTCGGTCTATTGACTGATCTTTTACAAGATTTGCATAGCTATCGGCAGCTAACGCACTTACTGGAATATTTTGAAGTTCCTTTAAGTAGTCAAGGCCTCCAATTCTTTGTAATAAATTATTTCTTTCAAGCTGTTTAGACACTGTGATGTGATCAATACCTTTTCCTTGATCAGCTAGATGTTTTATGCACTCATAGATTTCTTTATGAGCTTCAGATTCAAAATCACTTGGATTTATTAATGCATCAACTTCCGGATATTTCTCTTTTGATAATAAAAGTGATCCAAGTACTGCTTGTTCAGCTTCAATTGAGTTATTTGGCATATTCTATAATTTACGCGGGTATTACCTCGACAATTATAGATTTAACTATTTCTGGATGAAGTTCAATATTTACAGTAAATTCACCCACCTCTTTTATTGGTCCATTGGGCAGAGTAATTGATGATTTTTTTACAAAATCAATTTTTTGGCTTTCTAAATTACTTACAATCTCGGATGCTCCCACAGAGCCATAAAGCATTCCACTCTCTAAAGTATTGGCTTTAACTTCAATTCTTACTTTATCTAATTTTAAGGAGTTGGCTTCTGCCATTGAAAGCTCATCAGCAGCTAACTTGAGGTATTCTTCTTTTCTTTCCTCAAAGCCTTTTAGATTGTCTTCTGTTGCAGGCAAAGCTTTTTTTGATGGAAGTAAAAAATTTCTCGCAAAACCTGATTTTACATCAACAACATCCCCAACACTGCCAAGGTTTTTGATCCTTGTGACTAAGACTACTTTCATTTTACTTGTTGTGTTCTGTGTTTATCAGTGTATGGTAAGATCCCTAGTATTCTTGCTTTCTTTACAGCTCTTGTTAACTTTCTTTGGTCTTTTGCTGATAGCCTTGTGTACTTATTTGCAAGGATTTTGCCATTTTCTGAAATAAATGGTTTGAGGCTTTCTGCATCTTTATAATCAATGTTAATTTTTTTTTCTTGGTTCATTTTTGTGCAATTTTTACAGTGAGGTATCTAAAAATATTTTCATCAAATTTGAACATATTCTCTAATGCCTCTAGAACATTGCTCTCAATTTTTATGTTCAAGTGAATGTAATTTGCAAAAGTCATATTTTGTATAGGATATGCAAGTTGCCTTTTGCCTAGCTGTTTAATCTCTATAACCTCGCCTTTTTTATCAACTATCTCGTCGGTGATTTTGCTTAAAAAAGTATCAACCTGATCAGTGAAATTTGGGTTCAAAAGCAACATCAATTCGTAGTTTTTTTTCACAGTTCAGACCTTATCCATTCAAGCACTCGGGCTATAATACCCTTGCTTTGACTAAAGGTAAACTCTTTGCCTTCTTCTTCGTGGCAAAATTTTGCCATCCCGATTAATGAACTGTACTGTGGGTTTATAATTTTTTCTGAGTTTGCAGGTAAGTTTTGGCATGGCATTCCGATTGAGAACTTTGTTTGAGACAAAGATGAGCCTAATTTATCAATATTTTGTAAATTTGCGGTCCCGCCTGTTATTTGGATACCTGCGTTAATATTGTTTTTAAATCCATTCTCATCAATACAGTTCATGCATGATCTTAAAATTTTTGAAAGAGCATTTTCGATTATTTCAGCAACAGTTCTTCTTGAAACTATAATTTCTTCTAGATCTTGTACACCGGAAATTTTAATATTTTCTTCTTCAACTTCAAAAGCAGTTGCACTTCCATATTTTTTCTTTATTTCTTCAGCCTGGGAGGAGGAGATCTTTAGCGACATTGCCAAGGCTTCTGTAATATAATCTCCAGCATATGGAAATACCTTTGAAAAAACCATTGAACCAGACTTACATATAGTCAAATCTGTAGTGCCTGCTCCAATATCAATTAAACATACGCCAGAATCTAATTGCTCTTTACTTAAGACACTTCTTTGAGTACCTAATTGATTAAAGAAAAATTTTTTTACTCTAAGTCTACTAGCATCAAAAATAGATTTACTTATGTTGCTTATTGAATTTTTGGGACAATAAATTAAGTGGCTTCTAACCTCAAGCTTTACACCTGACATTCCTCTGGGATCCAAAATTCCTGATTGACCATCAATAATATAATGTGATGGAATTACATTTAAAAGTCTTTTATCTTCTGGAACATCCATTGCTATCGACATTCTTAGGGCTTTTTCCATATCTCTATATGAAACCTCTTTATCAAGAATTTCACTTTGTCCTAATGAATTTACGCTTGAAATTTGCTCGCCTGAAAATGAGGCATATATGTTTTTAATCTTTCCACAAGATTGGTTTTCTAAATCTTTTAGAACCAGACTAACAGCTCTTGAGGTCTCATTCATATTAATGATAGAGCCATTTTTTAAGCCAGAGGTAACTATTGAAGAAAAACCTAAAATCTTTGATTCATTTTCATCTTGAACCACAGAAATTCCACAAATTTTTGAAGTACCAAAATCTAAAATATTTATCATTTCTTAAAACTAATCTATGTATTGTAATTAAATTTAGATGTTTGGAAAAAATTAAGCTCAGATACACTTATATTAATTTGTGGCATCAACAATTATTTCAGTGATAAGTTGTTTAAAAGAAATTCCCTCTGCTTTTGCAGAAATTGGAAAAAGACTCAATTCAGTAAAGCCTGGCACAGTATTTAGATCAATTACTGCAAGTTTATTGCCGTCTGAGACTATATCTACCCGTCCCCATGTCTTACAAAAATGAGCATCGAAAGCTCTTAAAGCTAGGTCTTTTAATTCTTGTGACAGGATCTCATTTGTTACTAATTCTTTTCTAGTTAGAGTTGATAAATATTTAGCCTCATAATCATAAAAAACTGAGTTTCCATTTGGTACTATCTCAAGCGGCTGAAAAGCTACTCCTTTGAGTATAGACACTGTGTATTCAGAAAAATTATATGCTCTTTCGATAATTGCACTCTTAGAGTATTTAAGAGCTTCTTTAACAGCTTCTCTTATTTCTGATAATTTATTTATTTTTTTTATACCAAAACTTGAACCAGAAGCTGTTGGCTTTACAAAATAAGACTCATTAGGATTTTGAAAAAAATCTTTTTTTAAATCTATATCTAAATTATCTACATGTAAAAATTCAGGAGTATTAATGGAATTTTCAATCAGGATTTTTTTTGACATCTCCTTATCCCAACAGTATGAAGAAGAAAGATATCCAGAACCAGTAAAAGGAATATTTTGTTGTTCCAGAATTTTTTGAATCTCTCCATCTTCTCCTGCCTTTCCATGGATAGCAATAAAAACAACAGTGTTTTCGTTAAGGTCTTGAACGTTAAAATTTAAATAATCAACTAATGAAGCTTGAAATTTTTCTCGATCAATATTTTTATAGATTGAGAGCGCTGTCTTCTTAGATATTTCACTCTCAACGGACTTGCCTCCAAAAACTATAACAACTTCCTTCATTTTAGGGTCTGAAAAAGAGAATTTGATATTTCTGCTATGTTGCCTGCACCCTGGGTAATTATTAAATGGTCTTCTCCAGAGTGGTCTTCCAGGTTTCTTTTTATTTCTTGAATATTCTTTGCAAGAAAACATTTACTATTGATTGCTAATAGCCTGTTTAAAAAATCATAGCTTGAAATGTTTTTATAGTTTTGTTCACCAGCTGAATATATGTCTAACATAATTAGGACATCTACTTTTGAAAGAACTTTTATAAACTCGTCGAATAATGCCATCGATCTTGAGTATCGATGTGGCTGAAAAACCATTAAAATCTTTTTATCTGGATATGTATTTTTTAATGCACTGATAGTTGCTTCAATTTCTGTGGGATGATGGCCGTAATCATCAAAAAGCATTACTTCTTTATTATTTAATTTAATATTTCCTTTCAACTCAAGCCTTCTTTTTACTCCACTAAATTTCTTTAGAGAGTTAATTATTATTTTTGTACTGATGCCAGAGATTTTAGAAACTATAAATGCAGCAGTAGCATTCAAAGCGTTGTGCTTTCCAGGAATTTTTAAAGTAAGTTTGTAAGATTTTTTCAAAGTTGTATCTAAAATTTCAAAGGTTTGATTATTGCTCGTTTGTATAGGATTCCCTATTTGATACATAGCACCTTTTTTAAAACCATATGAAATTTTTTGTCTTGAAAGTTTTTTGAAAACCTTTTTTGCTTTAATTTCATCAGTACAAATTACTGCTGTGCCTGAAAAGGGAATTTTCTCAAGAAATTTATAGAAAGTTTGTTCAAGTTTGGTTTGATTGTTATCGTAGAAATCTAAATGATCGTTATCTATGTTTGTTAAAACACTCATTTCAGGGTTTAAATGCATGAATGTGCCATCACTTTCATCAGCTTCAACGATGAGATAATCACTTTTGCCTAGTATGCTTGAATCTTCTTTGCCCATAATTCGACCCCCAACAATATATGTTGGATCAAGTTCTGCATCAGAAAAAGTACTTGCAATCATGCTTGTTGTTGTTGTCTTTCCATGCGACCCTGCAACAGCTATGCTTTGATATTTTTTCATTAAGCTCGAAAGCATTTCTGCTCTAGGAATAATGATTTTATTGTCTTTTTTTGCCTGTACAATCTCAGGATTTCTGTCACTAACTGCAGATGAATAAACAATGACATCTGCACCTTTAATATTATTTGTATTATGTCCTATAAAAACTTTTGCACCTTTTTCTTTTAATCGTCTGGTGTTCTTGCTTTCCAAAATGTCGCTTCCAGAAATTTTATATCCTTGATTTAATAACATCTCAGCGATGCCAATCATCCCGACACCGCCTGCACCAATAAAATGAATATGTTTAATTTTGCTTAATTTCATTTGCAATTTTTTCTGCTGAATTAAAGTGTTTTTTGCTGTGTATTTTTTTACTTAAATCTAACATGTCCATTTGATAAAAGTCATAAATTTGTTGTTTGAAGTTATCTCTAGAAAAACTCAGTTCATCAATGATTATTCCCCCGCCATTTTTTATGGCTGTTGCAGCGTTTTTATATTGATGATTGTCTACAGAGACTGGAATAGGTATAAATATTGCAGGCATTCCAAAGGTCTGTAATTCCGCAATAGTGCCTGCGCCTGATCTACAAATTATAAATTTTACATTTTTAAATAGTTCAAAGGGCTCATCAATGAAATCTACATAAATTAAATTTTTATGGAAAAAATTTGGTTTATGTTCTCCTTTTTGAATTATTATTGATTCTTTAAAATCAAGTTCAATTAATATCCTAGGGATCTCATCTAACAAGAAATTTGAACCTTGGCTTCCCCCAATTACCAAAATTTTATTTTTTTCTCCTGAGTTTTGGTAATTAAATTTTTCAAAACCAATTCTTACAGGATTCCCAAAATTGTACTCCTTTCTGAGACCAATATTAAAGGTTGTGAAAACTTTTTTTGCAAAGTATTGAGATATCTTATTAGATGCTCCTAAGACAGAATTTTGTTCATGAATAATAATTGGCCTTCTTAAGATTAGTGCTGCAAACAGACCAAGAATTGAAATGTAACCACCCATTAATAAAATTCTTTCTGGATTAAATCTCAAGATATCTTGCAAGACCATGCCAATATTTTTAAAAAAACTGAAAATCCAAAAAAATTTTTGACAAAAATTTTTATTTCTAAATCCGGTGATATTTAGATGCACGACTTCAAAAGGCTTATCTTTTAAAATTGCTTTCTCAATAGGTCTATTAGAAGCAAAGAAAATTATCTCTTCATGATTAAATTTTTTAGAGATCTCTATTGCAGGAAGAATATGGCCCCCTGTTCCTGCTGCAAAAATAGCTATTTTCATTTGATATTATTTCTGAACTCCCAGCTAGCTCTTAATGTAATTGATAGTATAAGAAAATTCATTATAGCGCTTGAACCCCCATAACTAACAAAAGGTAAAGCAAGTCCTTTCGTCGGTAATAAGCCTAAGTTTACAAAAACATTCAAAATAGTCTGAAAGAAAAAAATTAATGCAAAAGACAATAAAAATAATGAATTTAATAAATATCCTCTTTTAAATGAGGTGCTTGTTAAGTGAGCAAGACGGAAAAAAATGGTGAAATATAACAAAAATAATACTGTCATCCCAGTTATTCCTGTTTCTTCAACGTAAATTGAAAATATAAAGTCCGTATGGGCTTCGGGAAGGAAAAAATATTTTTGTGTGCTCTCTCCGATTCCCATACCAAATATACCCCCTTGTACAGACGCAATTAAGGCATTAAGAAGCTGATAATCTGTATTCTGAGGATCATCAAAAGGATCTGAGAAACTTAAAACCCTTGTAGCCCTTACTTCGTCAAAGTAAACAAAAATTGAGATTATTATTAAAAAAATAAAACCAAGAGTAAAAAGCTGTGAAGTCTTTGCACCACCTACAAAAAGGATTGACAGTCCTATCATAAATAAAACAACTGTTGCTCCAAGATCAGGTTCAAGCAATAGAAGGCAACAACATATACCAACAATAGCCAAAGGTTTAAGAAATCCCCACCATGAGCTCTCTAGTTGCTCTTTTCTTCGTAAACAGTATCCACATAAATACAAAGGAATAAAGATTTTTGCCACCTCAGACGGTTGAAGATTAAAAAAACCAAGATCAAGCCACCTTCTGCTACCATTTACCTCTTTACCTATCCAAGGGATCAAAACAAGAATTAGTAAAAAAAATGTCACTATTATCATTAGAGCTCCATTCTCACGATAAAAAGATAATGGAATAAAGATAAATATTGAAAAAATAATTAAAGATATTGAAAGAGCAATAATCTGTCTTTTTAAAAAAAAGAATGGGTCTTGGTAATTATCATATGCGACAACATTAGATGATGAAAAAATAAATACAATACTTATTAGAGTAAGGCAAAAAATAGGGACCAAAAGGTATAAATCAAATAGACTTTCCTTTCTGCTCATTTAAGACCTCCAACACAATCTTTTTGAAATAATCACCACGCTCCTCGAAATTGTTAAAATCTTCACCACTTGGATTTCCCGGAGAAAAAAGCACTCTTGAATTCAAATCAATTTTAAATATTTTCTTTAAAACCAGTAGTAGATTTTCTTCGATGTGTAGGTCTCTGTGTTCAACTAGATTCTTTAGCTCAAATCTATGCTTTCCAAAAATCCAAACTCTTTTTGGACCCACAATCTTTATTTTACTCAAGTTTTCTTTATGTGGGCTGCCACAGATAATTAAATCACCCTTAAATTTAGTTTTTTTTAGTGCATAAAGTAGAGAATGGGAATTTGTCGATTTTGAATCATTTAGGACATTCTTGTTAACCCTTTCCAGCCGATGCCGGAGTGGCTTGAGCTTGATAGAGTCTATATTTTTAGCTGGCAAGACATATTTGGCAATACTTTTTGCCTGTATCTTTAAGTTCTTACTTTGGTCTAAAAAAAAGGTTTTTTTTCCATCAATACAAATTCGTAACTTTGCATCTACATAGTTTTTTTGATTTCCATGATAATCCAAATGGTCCGTTTGAATATTGGTAATGACAGAGAGATCTAAAAAATTTTTTTTCATCTTATGCAGTTGGAAGCTCGAAAGCTCAATAATTGTAAATCTTGCAGTTGAGCCTATACATTCGAGCATTGGCTTCCCAATATTTCCGACTAAAGACACCTTTGTGGATAAACTTAAATATTGAAAAAGATAGTATGCAAATGTACTTTTACCATTTGTGCCAGTTATGCCAATCTTATAAGAGGAATTTTTTTTAAAAAAAATATCTAAGTCTGTTAGGAAAGTCTTTTTTTGAAGATCTGTTTTTGAAAATAAATCTTCTAACCTTATACCTGGGGATACATAAAAAGTGTCAAATTTATTAAGTTCATTCTTCTTTAGTTGACTTTTTTCTTCTAAGTGATCATAAATTAAATATTTTTCGGAGTTTTTCTTTAAGTATTTTTCAAAAGATTTCCCAGTTGATCCATAGCCAAGAATAATTTTTTTCATCGTATTTTAAGGAGGGACAAGCCTAGAAGAACAAAAATAAAAGTCAAAATCCAGAACCTAACTATTATCTTTGGCTCTTTCCATCCACTTAACTCAAAATGATGATGTATAGGGGCCATTTTAAAAACTCTTTTCCTTCTTATTTTAAATGATCCAACTTGTATTATTACACTCAAAGCCTCCATAACAAAAACGGCAGACATGACAGCAAAAACAATTTCATGGCGAACAACTATAGCAATATAAGCTATAAAGGCACCCATGGATAATGAGCCAACATCCCCCATGAAGATTTGTGCTGGGTAAGCATTAAACCAAAGAAAACCAATGCCCGCCCCAACTAGTGCACCACATAAAACTAACAATTCTCCAGTGTCCTCTACATATGGTATGTATAGATAATCTGATGCTATAACATTTCCTGCAGCCCAAGCAATAATACCTAAAGCAGAAGCAATTAATATTACTGGCAAAATTGCCAAGCCATCTAATCCATCTGTCAAGTTAACAGCATTTGAACTTCCTACAATAATAAATATCGAAATAAATATGAAAAAGATACCTAAATCCAAAGCAATATTTTTGAAAAAAGGAACAATGTAAATTAATTCATTTTTACTCTCTGCCAGCATAAATAATGAAATTGATATAATCCCAGCCAATATTGATTGAAAAAAAATTTTTTCAATTGATGATAGGCCTTTTGAACTCTCTATCTTTACTTTTTTGTAGTCATCAATAAAACCGATTATTGCAAATCCAACTATGCAGATTAGCCCCAATATTAGATATTTATCAAATAAGTTTCCCCATAAAATGCCAGAAATAAGTACGCTGGAAACTATCAAAATACCACCCATCGTTGGAGTGCCATGTTTCACCATGTGTCTATTAGGAGCTCTACCATCAAAAGTTTGGTTGAACTGAAAAGAGCTAATTAATCTTATAAAGCCTTCCCCAAAAATTAAGACCAGCAGAAGACTTGTTAGGGTCGATAAGATTGTTCTTGTGGAAAGATAAGAAAAAAGATTAAAGAAACTTATCTCATCGAAGAGGAAACTTACTATTAGTTCAACCATTTTTCAGAATATCTACGTAGCGTTCCATTCTACTACTTCGTGATCCCTTAATATAAACTTTTTCATTGTTTCTTAATCGTTCTAATAAAGTTTCTTTAGGAAAGTCGTATTCATTTTTAAAGTAAGTTATTGATTTGAGAGATAATATGTCAGAGGCTTTTTTAAATAAATTACCTGTAACATAAACAGATTTATTTTTTAAAACTCTTAATAAGTTAATATGTATTTCCAATTCTTTGTCTCCAAGTTCCGCCATATCTCCTAAAATTGCCGTTGTCTTTTTAGGATCAAATTCCATTAACGTTGCTAAAACAGTACTTGGGCTTGCATTATAAGTTTGATCAATTATCTCTCCATTATATTTTTTTATAATGTTTCCCCTTCCTGCAGATGCTTCAAAATGATCAAAATTAATTGATCTTTTTTTATCAAGCAGTTTAAGAGTCTTCCTTATAATTTCAATATTTTTCTCTTTATAGTTTTGATATTTAATTTGTCTTCCATCAATAAAATTATTTGAATCTTTTAAACACTCTCTTAATCTCAGCTTAGTTCTCTCAGTATTTAATTCACTTTTAAAAGTTTCAAGATGGCTATTAGATATGCCTGTCAATATAAAGGCATCGCATTTAAGAAACTTTGCGAATTTATTGAAATCACCGCTTTTTCTTGCTCCAAATTCAATGACAATATCTTCATGTTCATCCTTCAAACTCAAAATTGTATATGGAACACCAAATTCATTATTTTGGTTCTCCAAGCTTGCATGACATTTATTACCTAATACATGTTTGAGCATATCTTTAATTGTCGTTTTTCCGAAGCTTCCAGTTATAAAAATAGTTGATACTCGGCTTTTTTGGAGTTGTAGTGCGCAAAGCCTTAAGAGAGATGTGTATACATCTTCAACAATCAACGAATTCTTGAAAAACTTTTTGTTAGTTAGGACCACACAGCCCAAATCAATTGCTTTTTGAAGGAAATCATTACCATCAAAATTTTCTCCTTTTAGAGGGATAAACAGTTGATTTCTTTTGCTTTTTCGTGTGTCAAACGAAATACCTTCAACTATAAAATCTTCACCATCATAATCAATACCTAGAAAATTTGCATAATCAGAAATTTTCTTGAGTGAGTTTACTTTAAACACTTTTTTACTACCTCTATATCAGAAAAAATATATTTTTCTTCACTTACTATTTGAAAATTTTCATGACCCTTCCCAGCTATTATTAATATTTCATTTTTTTGCAAATCTGCTATGGATTTTTTTATTGCTTCACCTCTATCCTCAATAAAGAAGGTTTTGCTAGACTTGATACCATTTTTAATCATTTGAAATATTGTAAGCGGGTCTTCGGATCTTGGATTGTCATTTGTAATATAAATCTTTTCGCAATAACTATCAGCAACTTTTCCCATCATTGCTCTTTTCTCTAGATCTCTTTCTCCTCCACATCCAAATACTAAATTTATTTTTTTCTTTTCAAGCATCATTGTTGAGTAAAGTAATTTATCTAGACCGTCTGGTGTATGAGCATAATCAACATAAATTGTCTTATCATTCATCATAAATTTATTGAATCTACCTAGTGGAACTTTAAGCTTTTCGAGAGCTTTCTGAAAATCACATAGTTTAAGGCCATAATTCATTAAATACGGCAAGGATAGAAATAAATTTATAAGGTTATACTCTGCATAAAGCAAAACACTTGCGTTTACCCTTCCCCAAGGTGTGTGTGAAGTAAATTCGATTATTCCATCTGGAGATATGTGATGGACATCAATAAAAATATCGGATGAAATATCTTTAAGAGAAATTGTAAAACTATTTTTACCAAAAAAATTTTCTTGAATTTTTTTCTTGTGGTCTGTATCTTTCCAATAGGTAAAAGTGTTTGTGCATTTCCTAACAATTTTTAATTTTGCCTCTAAATAGTTTTCAAAATTTTCGTGATAATCAAGATGATCATGAGTGATATTTGAAAAGCTCAGATGATCTACTGAAAGACCCTCTAATCTATTTTGATCAATGCCTACAGAGGATGCTTCATATAAAATACTTTTTACATTATTTTTGATACATTTTTTTTGAAAATTTCTGATAAATACCGGAGTCTCTGTAGTAAGTCTTTGGTTATGTATATTTATATTATTAATGAATGAACCTAGAGTCCCCATTGATGCATGATTGATTTTTTGATTACTTAAGATTTGGCTTAAAAAACTTAAAACACTAGATTTACCATTAGTGCCAGTAACAAAAAAATTATTAAACTTTTTTTGATTTATTTCATAGCATTCATCTATCCATTTTATAAAATTTGTATCTAATCCTTCAATTTGCACAAAATTTGAGTCTCTTAAACCGATATTAAGTTGCCCTATAGTAAATTTTGGGTTTGCTGCATTAATTGAAGAGACATATTTTTCAGAGCCTTTTAACATCAGAAAAGCTGAATCCTCTCTTACATCGTCTGTATGATCTACAAAGTTGTACTCATTGAATTTCTCTTTTAATGGATTCATTCTCTTCCAAAACTGATTATTTGATTAGATATATTTTTTACAAAAGGTGCTGCTACAGATCCTGCAAAATAATTATCTGGATCAGGTTCATCAATTGATACTATCACTATAAACTCTGGATCATCATATGGAAAAATTGATGCAAAACTTGAAATATATTTACCAGAAACATAACCTTCACCAACAATATATTTCTCAGTAGTGCCTGTTTTACCAGCAATTTCTATCGGCGAGTCCTTCAAATTTAACGCAGTTCCATCTGTTATTGTTTCTCGCAAAGCTTCGAGAACATAATTCGCGACATCTGCACTAATAACCTTCTTTAAAACTGTTTCTGAACCGTAAATTATCTTTGGCTCAACTCTAAAGCCATTATTTGCAAATACAGAGTATGCACGTGCAATTTGCAAAAGGTTGGTATGCATTAGATATCCATAACCAATAGAGGCTTTATCTATATCATAGAGCTTATCTTTATTAATTAAGTTTCCACTTAGAAAACCAAGCCAATTTATATCTAAATTTTCTCCAATGCCAAAGTTATATAAATTCTCTATTATTTTATCTTGATGCATCTCTATGACTATCTTTGCAATTCCAATCTGTGAAGATTTAGAAATGATTTGTTTTGGTGAAATTATTCCAAAGTTTTTTCCTCCAGCTTCAGTTTTCTTAAAGCCTGAGATGGTTATAAAACCCGGATTTGTATTTATTAATGATTCTTTGGTAATAATGTTATTTGAGAGAGCGCCTGCTACAGTTAGTGGTTTAATTAATGATCCAGGTTCAAATAAATCGTCTATAGCTTTATTCCTTACAGCAACTCTTTGAGAGTTATTTGGATTGAAAGAAGGAAAGCTGACTAATGCAAGAATCTCTCCATTTTTTGCATTCATGGCAATTGCAGATCCACCTTTAGCGCGCGCATATGATATAGATTTCTTTAATTCGTTAAACAAAAGGTGTTGAAGAGATATATCTATAGTTAGTTTTAGTCCGGAAGTTGTAAAGCTATTATTAAAATTTTCTAAATTTCCTTTTAATTTTTTTTGTTTTGCGTCTCTGAGGAATGTCTCCTTAATCTGTTCTGAAGAAAGTAATGAATCAAAAGATTTTTCAAGCCCTTCAAGACCTCCATCAATACCTGCAAAACCAAGTAAAGGGCTTACAATTGAGCCATACGGATAGTATCTTCTGTAAATATCCTCTTTAATAATCTTGCATTCACAAAATTTTTTCATGTCTTGAATAAATTTGCTTGACAAAGAGGACTCAAAATAAAGCCTTCTACTGGAAGAAAGAAAAATTTTTTTTCCATTTTCTTGGGCAAATTTTTGCGCTGATCTTTTTTCTTCCTTATTTTTAAAAATTAAAGTTGCACGTAGAATGCTTGAAGCCAATTCATTATTATTTCTATCAAAAATTTTCTTTCTAGGAATATCAATCTTCTGCATGACGGTTGATTTGCTTTTACCTGCAATTATGAATCTATCTTTTTGTGAGTTGAGATTTAAAATTTGCAGAGTAGGTACTATTAAAAACAATCCCAACATTAAAAAAACAAATCGAAGTTTATTCATTTATCTTATATTTGAACCAGGAGAATCAAGATTTACATTTTTAAAAGAATAAATCTCTGTCTCAATAATTGATATTTCTACATTGAGCTTTGATTGCTCGTTTTTATAATTTTGGACTTTTTGTTCCAATTCCGAAAGATATGAAAAGTTTCTTTTGTATTCAAATACAAGATATGTTTTTACTAGAGAAATAAGGGCAAGAGTCCCAACTAAAAAGATAAAAACAAAAACTTTAATTTTCATACTTCTCTAAGACTCTTAGCTTAGCACTTCTTGATCTCTTATTTGATTGTAACTCTTGAGCTGATGGAAAAATTGTAGCTAAAAGTTTGAATTTTGATTTTGCAACCGAATCATCTTTCAAAGGCAAATCTCTTTCATGAAGAGGAATATCAGTGCTGATATAATCTTTTATAATCCTATCTTCAATTGAATGAAAAGTAATGATCAAAGCTCTTCCACGTTTTTTTAAAATTTTTTCTAGTGCCTGCAAGCAACACCTTAAATTTCCAACCTCATCATTTATTTCCATTCTTATCGCTTGAAAGACTTTTGTTGCTGGATTATTTTTAGTGTATTTTTTTTTAGTCTTTCTTATGAGTCCTGCAAGTTGTAAGGTAGTTTGGATCTCATTTTTTTCTCTTTCAATTGCAATTTGTTTAGCAATCTTTCTAGATTCTTCTTCCTGTCCAAAATTTTTAAAAATACTAGTTAGCTCATCAATTGAGTAATTATTAACAATTTTCTTTGCATCATTACGAATTGTCTTACCAAAACGCATATCAAGTGGGGCATCTTTATTAAAGCTAAAACCTCTGTGTGAAGTATCAATCTGCGGTGAAGAGACGCCACAATCTAGCAAAACCCCAGAGACCTGGTTTTCACAAAAGTAGTTAGAAATATTTTTAAAATTATCAAGCGTAAATTTAAAATTTTGTTGTTTGATTTTCTTAGAGATTATTTTAGATTCCTCATCTAGATCAAAACTAAATAATCTACCGTTGGGAGTTAGTTTCTTGAGAATCTCAGCAGAATGTCCACCCGCTCCGAAAGTGCAGTCAACGTAAATCCCATTTTTATCAATAACAAGATTATCAATTGATTCCTTCAATAGGACAGACTTATGCTTAATTCTTTAGCCTCCCAAAAATATTCTTAATATCTACTTTATTTAAATCGTCGGTATTGATATAACCATCACTCTCCAATTCAACTATATGACTTGGCCCTCTAACCATATTGTGGGTATTAAAGTTTTCAAGATCAAAGCGTCTCAATCCTGTAGCAATTATAATTACGTTAATATTTTCCTCGTACGATTCATCTAAGGTTAAACCTGGAATTGCTTCTACATCAGGATGGGCAATATTTGAGGCCTCGTCTAGAATCTCCTTTAATTCATTTTGAGTGATGCTAGATGAAGAACAAACATTTACAAGCAAGCCCTTTGCATTTTTTACTTCAGATTTATCAAAGAATGGATTATTTATTGCGTTCAAAACTGAATCTCTTGCTCTACTTTTGCCTCTGGCTGAACCATACCCCATTATTGCCATTCCTTTTTGAGACATTACTGTTAAAACGTCAGCAAAATCTACATTTATTTTTGAAGGTTTCAATATTATATTTGATACTCCTTTTACAGCATTTGTTAGTACGTTGTTAATTTCGTTAAAAGCGTTGTCTATTTTTGTATCTGGTTCAAAAATTTCAAAAATTTTTTCATTATCTATCTCTATTAATGAATCTATGTTCTCCATTAAACTTGTAACACCGTCCTTAGCCTGAGAACTTCTTTTATCTCCCTCAACTTTAAACGGAGTTGTAACAATTCCGACTGTTAAAATGTTTAAATCTTTAGCAATTTTTGCTATCACCGGCGCCCCTCCTGTGCCAGTTCCACCTCCCATACCTGCAGTTATAAATAACATCTCCAAGTCTTTTATTTCCTCAATGATTTCATCTTTGCTTAATTCAGTTGCCAGTCTTCCTTTTTCTGGATCATTTCCTGCTCCTAGCCCTTTGGTTAAATCTTTTCCAAGTTTTATGATTTTTGCATTTTTGATCATACTAAGTGCCTGAGAATCAGTATTTGCAGATATAAATTTCACTCCCTTGACGCCTGAAGAGATCATATGCTTAATGGCATTGCCTCCGCCTCCACCAACACCTAGCACTCCTATATTGGCTTGCTCATACTTCTCATTGTGAATTTCCCAGCGCATAATAAAATTTTAGTTTATGGAATTGAGTTGGTCTATAAGCCGGATTCTGTATTAAGCTATCATTTATCTAGGATGCTTGTCACCAAGCACCTCTTGCTGCCTACCCTGATCATGTGCGAGCAACACAATTTGATCTCTATTTGGCATTGCTTTTGGTGGGGTTTGCATAGCCTTAATATCTAAATTAAGCGGTGAGCTCTTACCTCACCTTTTCACCCTTACCTTTACAGGCGGTTATTTTCTGTTGCACTTTCCATGAGCTCACGCCCCCTAGCTCTTAACTAGCACCATGCTCTTTAAAGTCCAGACTTTCCTCTTGAAAACTCAAGCGATAGCATGACCAACTCGATAGCTATGATACCAGCACTAATCATCAAATGCCAAGTATCTTTTGTAAAGTTCATTTTTTCCAGTCTTTGTCAATTTCGAAATAATTTCAATAGTTGTTTTAAATTTCAATTTTTTTATAAGAATTGAATAAAGTTCATCTGAATTATGATAAAGCTTAGTCTCTTGAACTGCGTAAACCAAAACGACAAACTCTCCCTTAAGTATGCTTTTTGATTTTGAAAGACTTTGCATAACATCATAGTAAGACCCTAAAAAAAAAGATTCGTGTATTTTTGAAATTTCTTTAGCGATGCAGAAAGTTAATGACTTTTGATAAGGTTTAAAAAATACCTCTAAAGTTCTCTTAATTCTTTTTGGAGACTCAAAAAAAATGGTAGTGCCATCATACTTAAGTATATCTAGCACAAACTGTTTTGATTTTTTTTCTCCCCTTGGGAAGAATCCAACGAACTGAAATTTGCTTGTTGGAAGACCACTTGCAACTAAAGATGATATGACAGCTGAAGGCCCTGGAAGCGGGACTATTTGAATATTATTAGCTTTTAATTTTTTTATTAATTTATATCCTGGATCAGAAATTAGCGGTGTTCCTGCGTCAGAAATTATGCCTCCAATCCTTCCATTTTTTAAATTATTTAAAATTTGAAGTCTTACTTTTTCAGTAGACTTATCATTGTAAGTAAGATTTCTTTTGATATTTATTTTATATTTTTTTAAGAGTATGTCTGTTATCTGTAAATTTTCAACAACTAGGAAATCTAATTCTTTGAGAATATTTATTGATCTAAAAGACATATCATCAAGATTGCCTATAGGTGAGGGTATAATATAGAACTTCATGAATAAATTTAAAAAAATCTTATTTTTATTTTTCTTATTTATATCAGGGTGCAGCACAATAGACAACTTAGATCAGAAGGAGTTCGAAAATAAATTTTCAGATAATTTTGGATTTACTGGCGTTAAGCTACCAAAAAAAATAGTTAAAGCTGAATCCGAAAAAATCTTCATATTTAAGGTAGCTAATAGAGATCCTTTTTTTCAACTTGGTGTATTAGACGCATTTAAAAAATTAGAACTAAGAAACAAGGTTTTCTTTGTTTTGAACAATGAACAGCTAGATCTTGATTCTAGATCTATCATTTCTGCATCAGTGAATTCTTTAGTTATTGAGACAAATGCGGGTGGGTTTGCTGTTCCAACATTTAAAGAAGCACAATTCTCTACAATTAATAAGTACCTTCAAAAGTCATCCGATAGTAAGATTGCTTTTATTCATGAAAATCTTGAGAATTCTGAAATTGCTAGTCACCTACCTGAATTGGATATCCTAGAATTTTCTCTGGACAAACAGGCAACTACAAGCGACGAAATTGAAGTCTTAATAAACATTAAAGATGGTCAGGAACGTTTTAAAAAAATTGATAATGCAAGCTTTGCCAAAATAAATTACATCCCAAGACCAAGGCAGGATATCAAAAAAATTTTTTTGAGCTTCAATACACCAAGTAGACTTTATGAAATATCATCGTTAATAAGATTTAATTACGGGCTAGAGTATGAATTAATTTCCTTAACAAATAATCTTGAAAATGATTTAAACCCAAGTGAAATACAGTTACACGATATTAAATTAGTAGATAATTCTTATGAAAATAAATTCAAAACAAAAATTAGTAGAAGCAGGAGCTATACTCTTGGTTATGACCTGCTTAATGTTATGTCACTAATAAATAATTCAATTGAAGGAGAATATAGAGGCCTTGGTTCAATCTATTTCATAGATAGAGGAAAAATTGAAAGATTTTTATACGTTAATTAAATGTATATTTTAAGTCTCTCTCAGAATCTGTTAAAGATAGTTCAAAGCTTGAGCGTGCAAAGAGTTTCTCCTGATAAGATTTTAAACTGGAAAATGATTTAGAATTTGGAATACTTACGCCAAGATATGGAAGTCTATATAAAATAGCAGACATATAGCAATCTACCAAAGTAAATTCATCACTCATAAAAAATGGTTTCTCTTTAAGAATAAGAACAATTCCTGAAATCAAAGATACAAGTGTTTTTTTTAAACTATCGAATTCTTTTTGTGAGATTTTTGGACTCATCATTTGGTCTAAAAGTGGGAGCCAATCTCTTTCAATTCTATGTATCAGAAGCCTACACTCTGCTTTTTCATTAGGATATATTGGTAGCAATGGTGGATGAGGGAATCTTTCATCTAGATACTCAAGGATTATTCTTGGTTGGTAAATTGTCACTTCACGATCAACTAATACCGGAAGTGTATTGTAAGGATTGATAGTCGCTATCTCTTCAGGGAGTTTTTCATCATTGCTAATTTCCCGTATTTCGCATGATATGTCTTTTTCAGCAAGAACAATTCTAGCCATATGGCTGTAGTGTCCTTTATCTTCAGAATAAAAAATCATTTAATATCTTTTGTATACTCCCTGTTCAATAGCCACATCACAGCAGTAAAGACGATAAAGAATAGTATCACAAATATACCATTCCTTTCTCTTGTTATTCTTGCAGGTTCTGATGCATAGGCTAAAAAAGTTACTAAGTCTCCAATTGCTAAATCAAATTCTTCCTTCGTCATTGTTCCATCTGAAGATTTTAATAACCTTCCATCTGGAGTTAATTCTTGTCTTCCTTGTAGGCCTGAGAGTACATTTAACATTGCTGTTCCAGGATAGACTAAATTATTTGCGCCTGTTGGTTGATCAATATCATCATAAAAAGTTCTTAGGTATGTATATATCCATTCTTCACCTCTTACTCTCGTTCGTAACGTTAGATCTGGAGCACCAATCGCTGAAATTTCTGGTAGCCCAAATGTTATGAAGTCTGATGTTTTTACTTCAGGACTACCAATTAAGTCTTCGGTAAGAATAGATTCTGGAATATCGAGATCTCTTTGCAGACGATTCCACCGAAGGTACTTTAAAGTATGGCAGCTAGAACAATAATTTTTGTATAGGCCCAAGCCTCTTTGAAGAGAATAAAGATCATGAACATTAGACTTGTATTCATCGCAATATTCTAAACTTCCACACTCTTTTTCACCTGCTGACCATGTCTCTCCGGCAAAAAGCATAAAAAATAATAGAGCAAGTTTAAACATTAAAGCCTTTCAGGGACCTCAAGGGTTTTTTCGTATTTTGTATATATTGGCATTAAGATAAGCGGTAGAAAGTACAACAAAGTGCATATTTGTGCTAAAAGTGTTCTCATTTCATTTACTGGTTTTGTTCCAAGATACCCAAGTGTTATGAAAGATACAGCAAAAACAACCATGCCAATTTTACTGTAAACACCTTTATATCTAATACTTTGAACTTTTGATCTGTCGAGCCAGGGAATCACAAAGAGTATTGCGATACTTCCAGCAAAAATTATAAAGCCTAAGAATTTACTAGTTATCCCCAAAAAAGGTATCCCGAAAGTTATAGCCCTTAGTATTGAGTAAAAAGGTGCGTAATACCAAACTGGAGCTATATGTTCAGGAGTCTTCAAGAAATTTGCCTCCTCAAAGTTCGGTTTTTCAAGGAAATATCCACCACCCTCTGGAGCAAAAAATACAATTCCAAAAAATACAATAAAAAATACCCCAATCGCTGGGAGTGCACTTAATGTTTTGTATGGGTGAAAAGGAGCTCCATCTAATGGCATTCCAGATTCGTCTCTGTACTTTTCTATATTAACACCCTCAGGGTTACCAGCTCCAACTTCATGTAAAGCGAAAATATGAAATACTACAAGTGCTATCATCAGCAAAGGCACAACTACAACATGAAGAGCAAAGAACCTTGATAAGGTTGCTCCTGATAGGACATAATCACCTTGGATCCAAACCTGAAGATCAGGCCCAATAAAAGGTATAGCACCAAAAAGAGAAAGGATAACATTGGCAGCCCAATAGGACATTTGTCCCCATGGCAAAACATAGCCCAGAAAACCCTCTGCCATCAAAAGGAATAATAAGAAACAACCAAATAACCAAACAAGTTCCTTTGGTTTTTGGTATGAACCATATAATAGTCCTCTGAACATATGAAAGTACATCAGAAAGAAGAATGCACTTGCCCCGGTACTATGCATATATCTCATCAACCAACCATATTCTACATCTCTCATAATATACTCAACTGAAGCAAAAGCTCCCTCTTCAGTATTTGTATAAAACATCATCAGCCAAATCCCTGTAACAACTTGAACCATGAATATGACCATCAATAAAGCTCCAAAAATATAGAAAAAATTTACCTTCTTTGGTACCGGATGTTTTGTTAAATGTCTTTCAAGATTTTCTGTAAGCGGTAATCTTTTGTCAACCCAACTCATAACACTTGAAAACATACCTTTTCTTTGTACTTCCATATTAAATTTCTTCTCCTATCACTAAAGTTTCACCCTCAAAAGAATGAGGGGGCACTTCTAAATTTGTTGGTGCTGGAACACCTTTGTAAACTCTTCCTGCTAGATCAAATTTTGAGCCGTGGCAAGGGCAAAAAAATCCACCCAACCATTCTTGATCCCAAGCCTTTGGTTCAATTTCAGGATAATATTTAGGTGCGCACGACAAATGTGTACATACACCCTTAAGAATTGTGAAGTTTTCATTTGTAGACCTAGATACTCCCTCCTCTAATGCAGGGTTAGTAACTTTTTGGTTCAATTTTGGCAAATTAGTCTTTGCAGTCTTTGTTTGGTGCACAACAAATATTGGTGTTCGTCTCCACTCTACCACGGCCATCGATCCAGGCTGAAGCTTTGATAAATTAAATTTCACAGCTGCTCCCATTGCCTTTGCTTTTTCGCTTGGATTCCACGCGCTCAAGAAAGGAACTGCAAATGCTCCAACGGTTACTGCACCTAGTGCACCAGAAGTTATCTGTAGTGCTTTTCTACGTGTACTATCGATTTTTTCAGACATCAAAGTTATAAATTCTATCTCTTAGAGAATTGTGGGCTCTTTCTTGCTTTTTTCAATCCAACTTTCTTTCTTTCTTTAACTCTTGAGTCTCTTGTTAAATAGCCAGCTTTCTTTAGTTCAGCTCTAAAGTCTGGATTTTCTAAAACTAAGGCTTTTGAAATTGCCAAGCGTATTGCTCCAGCTTGACCAAATGCACCTCCACCATTTACCCTTATATTAATATCGAAAGAATTTAAGGTATTAGTTAGAACTAGTGGTTGCTTAACAATCATTTTTGCAACATCTCTTCCAAAATACTCCTCAAGTTTCTTTTTATTTACAACAAAATCACCTGTACCCTTTTTGAGAGTTGCTACTGCTGTTGCCTCTTTTCTTCGTCCAGAAATAGAATTCATAATTTAATGTCCTCAAGCTTCTGCGCTTCATGTGGATGATCTTCATCAGCATAGATTTTTAGCTTCTTAATTATTTTATTATTCAGACGATTTTTTGGAAGCATTCCTTTTACTGCATTTTTTATGATGCCATTGGGATTCTTCTGAAGCATCGAAGAAAAACTTCTCGTTTTCAAACCACCTGGAAAACCAGTATGTGAAAAATATTTCTTTTGTGTTGATTTATTTCCTGTTACTTTGATTTGCTTTGTATTAATCAATACTACAAAATCTCCAACATCAGAATTCGGTGTATATTCTGGCTTGCTTTTGCCTCTCAAAATATTGGCAACAATCACACTTAATCTTCCTAAAGTTTTACCGGAGCAATCTATTAAGTACCATTTTTTCTCTGTATCTTGAGTTCTTAATGCTGTAGTTTTCATAAATTGATAATTGTGAGTCGCTATATATTAATATAATAGGTAGATATTTCAAATATGAAGAATTGGTTTTTATTAATTTTGTTTGTGGGAATGTTCCTTGGGACACAGTTATTTCTTTTTGAAAATAATTCATCTCAAAATCGTCTAAATTTTAATGAAATTATTGAATCAATCCTTGAAATAGAATCTGAGGACATATCTGGGAAAAAAAGTTTTGGATCAGGTGTAATAATTTCGAAAGATGGCTATATTATCACCGCATATCATTTGGTAAAAAATTCACGTCAAATAACCATTAAAGCACTTGGAAAGAAGCATAAAGCTTCTTTAATAGGTTTTGATGTTTATTCAGATATTGCTGTTCTAAAAACCTCTTTGAGGGAGTTGAATCCAATTAAATTTCCAGACAAATACGAGATAAATGTTGGAGATATTGTATATGCCGTAGGCAACCCGTTTGATTTAGGCGTCTCAGTCTCAAAAGGAATACTGAGTGCTACAGGGAGAAACTTTGGAAATCCCTACCTCGATGTAATACAGACAGATGCATCAATTAACCAGGGTAATTCAGGAGGTGCATTATTAAATTCCCAGGGACAATTTCTTGGACTGAGTACTTTAATAGCTTCAAGTTCAGGTGGCTCAGATGGTGTAGGCTTTGCACTGCCTGCGGAAAAAGTAATACAAATATCCCAAGATTTAATTAAATATGGGGAAGTGCAAAGAGCATGGATAGGAAATTTTAGATTTAGGCAAATCTCATTTCAAAACATAGAGGGTCAGAGAAAGCCAGGCCTCTTAGTTTACGGAAATGATGATTCTGTAGAGGGATTAAAAGATGGAGATTTAATAATAAAAATTAAAAATTCTCCAGCCCTTTGGAGGACATTTATTGCATCAATTAACAGTATTTCACCAGAAGAAAATATTCAATTAGTTGTTATTAGGGATGATCTAGAAAAAATATTGAATATAAAAACAAAACGAAGACCTACATTTTAGGCAAGTGGCTCTCTAATTATTTCTGCTCCAAGTTTATTCAACTTTTCTTCGATACATTCATATCCCCTGTCGATGTGATGTATTTCATTAATCTTCGTTCTATTTTTACCAATTAAACCAGCAAGCACTAAGCTAGCCGATGCTCTCAAATCTGAAGCAGTTACCTCTGAACCAACTAAATTTGGTACACCTTTGACGACGGCATGATTTTTTTCTAGGGTGATGTTTGCACCCATTTTTCTAAGTTCTTTCACATGTTGAAATCTATTTTCAAAAACCTGCTCTGTTATTAAAGCTGAGCCCTCACCAATACAATTTAAAGCCATTAATTGCGCTTGCATATCCGTTGGAAAACCAGGATATGGATCAGTAGAAAAATCCTGACACTTTATTGTTGACTGTCTTGCATCGATTTCAATTGAATTTTTACTACAAAAAATTTTGAATCCCATTTTCTCAAGAGAAATTATTAAACATTTAAGCTTTTCCGGAATAATTTTATTGATTCTAACTTTTCCTTTGGTTATGGCCCCAGCAACTAGATAAGTTCCTGCTTCAATTCGATCAAAAAGAACTTCCCAGTGAGTCTTCTTAAGAGTCTCAACACCTTCAATAGTTATGACTGAAGAGCCTGCACCCTCTATTTTTGCTCCACAACTATTTAAGAAATTTGCTAAATCCTCAACTTCTGGTTCCTTTGCGCAATTTTTAAGTGTTGTCTTGCCCTCAACAAAAACTGAGGCCATCATTAAGTTTTCTGTTCCAGTAACAGAAACATTTGGAAACTCAAATTGAATAGGAATAAGTTTTTTAGCTTCTATATAGATAAATTTATTGTCTGACTTTATCTGTGCACCCATTTTCTCTAAACCCTGTAAATGAAAATTAATTGGTCGAGCCCCAATATTGCATCCTCCTGGTTGAGAAATTTTTGCTTTTCCATGCCTTGCAACAAGTGGTCCCATTACTAGCACAGATGCCCGCATAGTTTTTACCAAATCATAGCGTGCTTCTAGTATGTGTATCTTCGTAGAGTCAACTTCAATGTCTCCATTTTCATGAAAACAAATGTCTGTGCCCATTGAATTCAAAAGTTCTAGCATGGTCGAAATATCTTTAAGATGAGGAAGATTCCCAATAAGCACTGAATCATCAATCAGGATTGAGGCTGCAAGAATAGGAAGCCCTGAATTCTTTGCTCCAGAGCAATTAATTTCACCTTGTAGCTGTTTGCCTCCCTTTATAATCAGTCTTTCCATAATTCAACTATCAGAAAATATTTCATCACTTGATAATGGTTGCCAGTTTTTTATCGCTACATCAAGATCGAGCGCACTATTTTTATAGACATCTCTAAATTGATTTCTAAAAGTAAGGCCTAGATTAATTCCGTCAATGATGATATTTATTATTTTTAATTCATTTTTCGTGTTTCTGTAAATTGTAAACTTACTTGAAAATGAATAAGCATTTGCGGATGAAAATTTAACGCTAACTTCATATGTATTATTCTTGTTAACTTTAATGTCAGTCTGTGTCTCAATATCGTACTCCTTAAATTCAAGCAGTGTTGACACATACGTATCAAGCAAGAGCTTTTTTGTCCTCTCTTCAAATAACTCAATTTGCTGCTCTGATGCATCTTTATAGGCATCGTTAAGGATTAACCTTGATACAAGTCTAACGTCAACCATTGGTTCCCAGATATTTTTTAATTTATTTTTAAATTCTTCAGGATTTGATTCAAACTCATTGCCGTCATTTTTAATGAGTTGCAAGAAGTATTGTGCGTTATCATCAATAAAACTAAATATTTCTGAATTTTTTTCGGAAAAAATGTTCAAAGATATTACCAGCAATAATAATGATTTAAGGTTTAAAAGTCGTATCATAGATTAATTATAAGGCAAATGAGTAAAATTAATTTTCAAAAAGAAGCAAAAAAAGCTTTTTTAATTGAGCTTGAAGAATTGCTTTCATTCTCAAAATCAAAACACTTCGATGTAGATAAATTCTGCAGAATTATATTCCAATGTAAAGGTAAAGTTTTTCTCACTGGCGTAGGAAAATCAGGTCATATTGCTAACAAAATATCTGCTACCCTCTCAAGCACTGGAACTCCCTCGTTTTTCATTCATCCTGCTGAAGCCCTTCATGGTGATCTTGGTATGCTTTCAAAAGGAGATTTAATTTTTGCACTTTCAAAGTCTGGAGAAAGTAAGGAGATTTGTGATCTACTGCCAGCACTTAAAAATTCTGAAATAAAAATTATCTCAATTACAGAGAGTGAAACCTCTACAATTGCCCTTGCCTCAGATGCTCATCTAACAGTCAGAGTTAATAAGGAAGCATGCCCTAATGATCTTGCTCCAACTTCGAGTACTACTCTTATGTTGGCTCTCGGTGACTCTATTGCAGTATCTCTTCTCAAGGCCAAAAAATTTACATCAAAAGATTTTGCAAAAACTCACCCTGGAGGAAAGCTTGGTAGAAAACTGATACTTAAAGTAAAGGATATTATGGTCCCCATCAAAAAAGCACCAGTAGTACAAAAAGACGATATGGTAAAAAGGGTTATGATTGAAATTTCAAAAAAGAAACAGGGGTTTGCCTTGATCGAAGGAAAGGATAAAGAAATCATAGGGATTTTTTCAGATGGGGATCTTAGAAGAAGCTTGCAGAAAAAATTAGATTTGGAAACTGCAAAGATTGATAATTTTATGACAAAAAATTTTAAAGTAATTAGTAAAGATCAACTGGTTGTTGATGCAGCAAAATTTATGAGTAAGCATAAAATCTATAGTTTAGTGGTTAGTGATGAAGGAGAGGTATCAGGATTTATAACTATGCATGAAATATTAGAAGCAAATGTATTATAGTTGTATTTTTTTTATTTTTTTTATTTCACTGAAAATAATTAGTCAGGAGTATGAGATAAAATCAGAAAATGTCGAGATAAATACTAATACTAATAAAATTATCTATACTGGAGATGTCATCTTTAAATCCAACAGCATCTCATTCATTGCCGAGTCATTGATTATTTTTCAAGAAACCGAAAGTATTTTTGCATCTGGCAATCCCATCAAGATTAACTTTCAAAATGATGGAGAACAAATAGTTGGTCTTTCTAGTGAATTAGAACTCGTTAATACTCAATTAGTTTTAAAGAAAAATGTTGAACTCTTAAAATCAGGAAATAAAATTTTTTCCGATAATATTGTCATACAACTCTCTGATGATTAGCGCTAAAAGTATCTCAAAATCAATAAATGAAAAAGTTCTTTTTAATAGGATAAATATGACTATTAAGCACAATTATGTGACTGGACTTCTTGGAGCAAACGGGGCCGGTAAAACAAGTGTATTTCGCGCAATTGCTGGATTGACGAAAGTAGACAGTGGGGAAATATTTTTTCAAGGCAAGAATATTACAAATTATAGCCTAGATCAAAGAAGTGCCGAGGGTCTTTCTTATGTTCCACAAGAAAATTCCCTGTTTGAAGATTTAACTTTAATAGAAAATATTGAAATGGTCTTGGAATTAAAGTTCAAGAAAATTTCTAAAAAACACAAGGAAAATACTTTAGATTTCTTAAGGAGTTTTAATTTGGATTCAAAAAAAAATACTAAAGCAAAATTTCTTTCAGGTGGAGAAAAAAGAAAGACTGAAATCCTCAGAGCAATGACATTAAATACCAAGTGTCTTCTTCTTGATGAGCCTTTTGCAGGCGTAGACCCAATATCTGTTGATGAGTTAATAAATATGTTAAAAATTTTAAAAAAAAGAATTGGCATCTTTATTAGTGATCATAATTTTAGAGATGTTATGAAAGTATGTGACAAAATAATTTTAATGAATAAGGGCGAGATCATATTAAAAGGAGCTCCAGAAGAAGTTGCAAAGAACTCTCAAGCTAAAAAATTCTATTTTGGAGATTGATCACTATTTTCTTGTAAAATAGCCGAATGGCTGCCAAGAAACTTCACGAAAACTTCGAATTAATCCAAGATACCATAAGTAATCCTGATTTCAGATCTAAACTTACTCATATCCTTGAAGAAATGTCAGGTAGTGAATTAGCTGAAATTATAGAATCAAGCCCTCCACAGGAAAGAAAAATAATATGGGATCTAATTCAGCTTGATGCAGAGGGAGAAGTTCTTGGAGAGCTTGATGATGCACTAAGAGAGGAGCTTCTTAAGGGAATGGATCCAGAGGAAATTTCAAAAGCAATTTCAAATCTTCAGGCCGATGATCTTGCAGATATTTTACAAACACTTCCCGAAAAGATTACAGAAGAGGTTTTATCTCTTATGAACTCAAGGGATAGGGAAAGAGTTGTCAAAGTTCTTGACTATCCTGAACAATCGGCTGGAGGCCTCATGAATACCGATATAATTACTGTAAGGGCACAAAATACAATTGAACTTGTTTCGAGATATCTAAAGCTATTGAAACAAATTCCACAAAATACGGATGACATTTACGTTGTAAATAAAAAAGATGAGTACATAGGAGTCTTGCCAATCACTAAAATTCTCACTTCAGATCAAAGCCTTACCGTCCGAGAGTTAATGGATACTGAATTTGAGCCGATTAGACTTGAGACTGATCAAATCGAAGTCTTCAGGCTTTTTCAAACAAATAATTTATTTTCTGCTCCAGTTGTTGACAAAAACAATATGCTCGTTGGGAGAATTACTGTTGATGATATTATTGAAATTGGCGCAGAAGAAGCAGAACAGGATTTTTTAGGTTTAGCCCAGATAGAAGAAGACTTATTTTCATCAACATCAAAATCAATTAAAAGTCGCTTATTTTGGCTTACAGTTAATCTAAGTACAGCGATTATAGCTTCTTTTGCAATAAGTTTTTTTGAGGATGTTTTAGAAAAATTAATATATGCTGCCATATTAATGCCAATTGTTGCGAGTATGGGAGGAATTGCAGCAACACAGACACTTGGAATTTACATTAGAGCAGAAGCAGCACAAAAACTTGATAACAAGAGTTTGAGATATATTTTTAGAAGAGAGCTAAAAGTCTCAGTGGTGAATTCAATATTTTTTTCTATAGCAATTTTTGGAATTACCCAATTCTGGTTTAGTGATTTTTATCTAGCGATTGGAATATCAACTGCCATGATAATTAACCTGCTAGCTGCGGCTATATTTGGTTTCTACCTACCACAGATTTTAAGAAAATATGGTTATGATCCAGCTATTTCTGGAGGTGTTTTAATAACAACAATTACAGATCTGGTTGGCTTTATCAGTTTCTTAGGGATTTTAGGCCTTCTTATTGCTTAACGTCTATTTTGATATTATTTACATTTCCAGAAATGTTATATTTTGTTGATGAAATATCCTCTATTTCAGCATCAAGTATTTCAGTAACAATTGCTGCCCCTGCTGCAGCAGGTATTCCGCCAATTATTGCAAAGTACCATGGAATATTTTGCGCGATATTCGATAGGAAAATTAAATCTAAATCAAGTGTATCAAGCCGATCTTCTGTTGTTCCAATATTTCCTTCTATAATCGCTTCAGATGTGCCGAAGGAGAGATCAATTTTGTTTATATCAATATTTTCTTTAGACCTTACTGATATACTGCCTTTCATGGAATCAATTAAAAAATTATTCTCATTAAATTTATCAAAATCCAAATTTATAAAATCTAGAAGATTTGCTCTAACATCAATTAAAGATAGGACTCGCAGGGCTCCAGGACTAAATGCCTCTTCATCATAACTAATATCTTTGCCTATTAACGAAAGGTTGCCACTATAATCAAAGGAGTCCCCAAAAGATATGAATCCATCGTTCAAAGTAAAGTCTAATTCATCAAAGTTTATGTTATTAGTTCTAAAGATATCATTTTCGATAAATCTGAATGAGCTATTTAAATTTATTATTTCTAGATTTGACAAATCAAAGCTTAAAGATGAAAGTTCATCAGTATTCTGCTTGAATAAACTTGTATCGATTTTAAAATTTTCTATTGAAAGAGTTCCGTCAAAAAATCTTATGTAGTCTGGGTTGTCCAGATGTAAATAATAGTCTTTATAATCTTTAAATCTTATCAAAATATCATTATTGTTTATCGAAACATGCCCAAGATCTCCATTGTTTGTCCAGTACATTTTAGAGATAATCCCTTGAGGGTTGTATTGGAAAATTAAGTTTTCATTCAATAATTCTAGAGAGACTGAGTATTCCTCAGAGGAAAATTTTCTTGATAATTCAATTTTCTTAAATTCGTTTTTTTCGGTAAATAAGTTATTGGAGAAGAGTGAAAAATTTTGATTATTAACATTAGCTTGCATAAAATCCCCGAAAAAAATTTGGTCACTTAAGGAAATTTGATAATCTTTCAAAAAAATTGATGAATCAAATAATATTTTATTTTCAATTACAGACAAATCTAAATGCACAAATGAACTATCAGATAAAAAGCTCCTTTCAACAAGAAAATATTTTAGGCTCTCTGTAGAATCTGGGAGAAGATCAAGGGCTACAGAACTTCCACCTTTGAAGAAAAGTTTCATGTTAAAAGTACTATCAAAAGAAAAAATTAAATTAAGGTGGTCCTTTTCATTTTTTGATTGAAGTCTTCCGAATGGAATTTTGAATCTATCAGAAAAATCTAATTCAAAAGTACCGATAGCATTGTCTAGTGAGAGACTTTTAGAAAAGCCTGATATAGATAGGTTTAACTTTTCAGAATCGATCAAAAAAGATAATTTTCTATCACTATATAGACCTAATCCAGATAAATTACTTAATTTTTTTAGTGGTGTTGGAAAGTTTACTGCCAGTCCTTCAAAAGAGAATCCATATTCTCCTCTCTCAGATACTAAATCTTTTAAATTTAGTTCTTCAAAGATATATCTTCCAACAGATACTTTTTTTAGCCTTAAATCTCTAACTAAAACTTTGCGCAATGTACGAGGACTATCTGTCTGATTTTTAAGTGAAATTATTGCCCCTTCAAGTTCTACAGAATCTATAAAAATAGTTCTAGTTAATAAGGACGACAATAAGTTAGTTTTTGCAAATAAATATTGTGAATTTAAAGATAGATTTTCATTAGTAAATTCCAGATCTGTAATCTTCAAATTTATACCAAAGAATCCTGGCTCAACTTCAAGGTCACCATAAAATAAACTGTTACCGTAAATTGAATAAAGAACTTTCTTATTTACTTCATTGACGCTAAGAATGAATAAAAAACTATAAAAAATAATTAATAATAGAGCAGAGATATATAAAAAAAATCTCAAAGGCCAAATTAAATATTTTTTAACCATGTTTTCCTATAAAGAATAAAAATTAATATCCAAACTAAAGAGTTAAGAATTGGATTTAAAAGAAGCCTTATATAAACTATTTCTGAGCTAGAATGAAAAAAGAAAATTAAGGAATTTAAGGTAACTGATATTAAAAAAATAAGTAATATTTGTTCAAGCAGTGATAATTGAATCCACCAACGTTGAGAAAAATTGAAATAAAGCCCCATAAACAGAAATGTTAGTATATATGGCATAGTACTATTCAAAAAAAGTATATCTACTATAAATCCAAATAATACGAAATAATTTATTGATGGAACCTTAACGGGCGAAAGAGCTGCGTAAGAAATTACTATACAGATAAATATGTCTGGCATGAGATGCCAAAATCCAGAATTTATAAGTATGTAGTTAAGAATGACTGAAATACAAAATATTAAAACTCTTACAATATCAGTCATGAACTATTACCTCTTTATTTATTGATTTGTAAGGATCGAAGAAAAGTAGAATTTGTAGTTCCTGCAAGAAGACATCATCCTGAAATTCAATAATCTCGTCTAGTTTTCCAACAATAAGCCCTTCGGGATACACTCCATCAAAACCAGTTGTATAGAAGACATCTCCCACTTCAAATGGATCCGATTTGGATTCATTTTTACATTGTATCCTTTGGACGTTACCTGTTCCTTTAGCTATACAAAAAAAACCTTTCGTGGTTTTTAAAGATACATACTCATTGGGATCACTAAGCAATGTTACCTCGTACTCCTCAAAAATTTTATTTGTGCTTTTTCCAACTGCAAAACTCCCTTGGGATACTGAAAAAACCTTTTTTGAAGGCTCAAAAGTTGGAGTTATGAAAATTCTATGTTTTTGACAACATTTATAATTAACTACATCAAAACCAGAAATAAATACTTCTCCAAAAGTATTTTTTTTGTCAAATAAAAAAAAACCTGAGTTTTGCAACTCTTCAATCAGGAGATTTTGTTGGTATATTTTCTCTTGATATAACTGGATTTCTTCTTCTAAAGTCACCACTCGTTCTGTTTCAAACGCTGCTATTTGTTCGTATACCTCTGAAATTAATGCTTGAGGAATTTCAAAAAATTTTGCAAGCATCCTCTGAGAGTTATTATTTATTTGTGCAAAGTTTGATAGAAATACAAGAAAGACAAACAGAGTTAATGATAAGATGATTTGATTAATTTTTTTTCTAAATGGAATGTTTGTTTTTTGCATTAATCCTCAGAAAAGAGATCAAAATCTTTATCCATTAAGCTAAGCGCTATTCCCCCACCTCTTGCAACACATGTTAAAGGATCGTCTGCAACTCGTGTTGGTATGCCTGTTGATTGCTCTATAAGGGTGTCTAAGCAGTGAAGCAAAGCACCACCACCTGTAAGAACAATTCCATCTTGAGAAATATCAGCTGCAAGCTCAGGGGGAGAAAGTTCTAAAGCTGCCCTTATGGATCTCACTATTGCAGAGGTTTGATTTTCAAGAGCCCTAAAGCCATCCTCTTTTTTAAAGACAACCATTTCTGGTATACCTTCTGCGAGATTTCTTCCTCTAAACTCGTAAGGATTAAATTCTTTTTTACAGTTTAAAGTCGCACATCCAACTTGAAGCTTAATAAGTTCTGCTGTAGATTCTCCAATTACCACGCCATACTTTCTTCTTACATAGGCTTGGATAGCCTCATCAAATTTATCACCGCCAACTTTTAAAGATTCTGAATAAACAATTCCGTTAAGTGAGAGAATAGCGACTTCTGATGTACCTCCACCTATGTCTATCACCATGCTTCCACGTGGCTGGTCAATTTCAACCCCAGCACCTAGGGCTGCAGCAATAGGCTCTTCAATAAGCTTTACAACACTGGCCCCAGCTGAAAGTGCACTTTCTCTGATCGCTCTTTTCTCAACTTGTGTTGCTTTTGATGGAACGCAAACTAAAACACGTGGGCTCGGAGAAAGTATTGCATTATTAGATACCTTCTTAATGAAATGTTGCAACATTTTTTCTGTAACATTAAAGTCAGCAATTACACCGTCTCGTAATGGCCTAATTGCTTCCATTTGACCAGGAGTTCTTCCAAGCATTTTCTTCGCATCATGACCTACAGCCACAACTGTTTTTTGACCATTTCTTTCTTGAATAGCAACTACTGATGGCTCATCTAAGACAACTCCACTTTCTTTTGTATAAATTAGAGTGTTTGCTGTACCAAGGTCAATGCTTATATCATTTGAGAAAAGACCCCTTAAAAACTTAAACATTACTTTATATATTCTCTATAATAGTTAAGACTTTCTAGAATAAGGCTTTTAATGGATAAAATCGAGTTAAAAAATCTTTTATTTCTTGCACGGCTGGGTGCGAATGAAAAAGATTACTTAGAACTAATTAAGAAGCTAGAAAATACACTCCAGTTAATAGATCAAATGAATGAAGTTGATCTTGAAAAGTTTGAACCACTAAATAATCCCTTAGAGCTGTCTAATGTAAGTAGAGCAGATAAAGAAAATGATCGAAACGCAAAAAGAGATTTTCTTGATAATTCACCTAGATCAGATGAGGATTACTTTATAGTGCCAAAAATAGTTGAATGACATTTAAAGAAACTAGAGCACAGTTTAGAGCTAAAAAAGTCTCCGCTAAAGAACTAGTTCAAGACAGCTTTAAAAACATCAATAAACATGAAGAACTTAATATTTTTATTAGTAAGTTTGAAGATGACGCGATAGCACATGCAGAACATATTGATAATAATTTTAGCGATTTTAAAGATCTTCCTATTGGAGGCATTCCCATCGCACATAAAGACATTTTTTGCACTAAAGGTAAAAAGACGACTTGTGCGTCTAAAATGCTAGAAAGTTTTGTTCCTCCATATGACTCAACAGTTACAAGAAACTGTTATGAGGCTGGGTCAATTATGATTGGAAAGACTAATATGGATGAGTTTGCAATGGGCTCTTCAAACGAAACAAGCTTCTTTGGACCAGTAAAAAATCCATGGCAAAAGTCATTGGTACCTGGAGGAAGTTCTGGGGGTTCAGCAGCTTGTATTGCTGCAGGCATTACAAGCATTTCCACAGGAACAGATACTGGCGGATCAATAAGACAACCAGCGGCTCTTTGTGGCATCACAGGCTTGAAACCGACTTACGGATTGATCTCAAGGTGGGGAATGATTGCGTTTTGTTCGAGCATGGACCAAGCAGGACCGTTTGCAAAAGATGCATTTGGTTGCTCCGCTTTGCTTGATGCAATGTCCTCTTTTGATACAAAGGATTCAACTTGCACCAAACGACAAGATAAGAATTTTGAAGCCTCTTTAGTAAATGATTTTGGTAAACTAAGAATTGGAGTTATAAAAGGAATTGAAGACTTTGGCATCTCTGAGAGTGTGTTAAAGGCATACGAGAATACAAAAGATGTACTTCAGCAGATGGGACATAGCTTTCATGAATTAGATTTTTCTGAGCTTTCCAGTGGAATTTGCTCCTACTACGTAATTGCTCCTGCAGAGTGTTCTTCAAACCTCTCTAGGTTTGATGGCGTTAAATATGGTCATCGGGCCAAGGCAGAAAATATTAATGATCTTTACTTGATATCTAGATCTGAGGGTTTTGGAGAGGAAGTTCAGAAAAGAATCTTAATAGGTACTTATGTATTATCCGCTGGTTTTTATGATGCTTACTATAGGAAAGCACAAAGAGTAAGGCGCATGATCAAGTCAAAGTTTGATAAATTTTTCGAATCAGTGGATTTAGTATTTTTACCAACTACACTTGATCAAGCCTTTAAAATGAATAGAGAAAGTTCAGATCCAAATAAAATGTATAAAGAGGATTTATTGACAATACCAGCAAATTTAGCAGGGCTACCAGCAATATCATTTCCCAATGGTTTTTCTAATAATCTCCCTATTGGAGCTCAATTTATTGGAAACTACTTTACCGAAGACTTAATTCTTAATACTACAAATAAATTTCAGGAGGTAACAGATTGGCACAAAATGACACCCTCATAAATGGATGGCAACCTGTTATTGGTTTAGAAATTCATACCCAACTATTAACGAATACAAAATTGTTTTCACCTTCAATCAATAAATTTGGGGAAGAGGCTAATACTCTTGTGGATCTGATTGATATGGGTTTACCTGGAGTGTTGCCTGTCTTGAATGATGGTGCAGTTAAACAAGGAATTGCTTTTGGCCTTGCAACAAATGCCGAGATTGCAAAAACAATGGTCTTTGACAGAAAGAACTATTTTTACCCCGATTTACCTAAGGGATATCAAATTACCCAGTTACATTACCCTATAGTTAAAAATGGGTCAGTCGATGTGGATGGGAAAAAAATTAGAATACATCAAGCACATTTAGAAGAAGATGCAGGAAAGTCAATGCATGATATTTACGACTTGGAATCAGTCGTAGATCTAAATAGATCCGGTATCCCGCTCTTAGAAATAGTTTCAGAGCCAGATATAAGCTCATCTGAAGAAGCAGTTAAATATCTAAAAAAAATTCATCAAATAATTACATATCTTGATATCTCTGATGGCAATATGTCACAAGGATCTATGAGATGTGATGCTAATGTTTCATTAATGCGACCAGAAGATACAAAACTTGGAACCAGAGCAGAAATTAAGAATATCAATTCATTCAAATTTGTTGAAAAAGCAATTAATTTCGAAATTAAAAGGCAAATCAAAATTTTAGAATCAGGAGCAAAAGTTGAGCAAGAAACAAGGTTATATGACTCTATAAAAGATGAAACTAGATCTATGCGAACAAAGGAATTTGCCAATGACTATAGGTATTTTCCATGCCCGGACTTAGTTCCCTACAACATTTCAGAGGATCTTATAAAAGAAGTAAAGGATAGCCTAAGTGAATTACCGGAAGAAAAACAAAAAAGACTTATCGAAACTTACAATTTAAATGAATACGATGCCGCTGTGCTTTGTGCAGAAAAATCAATTGCAAACTTTTTTGAAAAAGTTGCTGAGAATGCAGATGCTCTGCTTGCGGCAAAGTGGATTATTGGCGATCTAAATGCTTTACTCAACAAAAATGATATTGCGTTGAGTGAGAGCAAGATTACCACAGCTAATTTTTCAGTGCTTATCCAAAAAATTTCCGATAACACCATATCTGGAAAAATTGCTAAAGAAGTTCTTGAAGCAATTTGGGAGAGCGGTGAAGATGTGGCTAAAATTATCGAAGACAAAGGACTGCAACAGATTTCAAATGAGAGCGAACTTGAAGCGATTGTGGATAAAATCATAGATGATAATCCATCCCAAGTAGCTGCTTATAAATCTGGTAAGGATAAATTATTTGGGTATTTTGTTGGACAAGTAATGAAAGCAACTCAAGGCAAAGCTAATCCTGGTCTAGTCAATATAATTTTGAAGAATAAGCTAATTTAATCCTCATTTATTTGCTTTTTTAAACGAATTAACCATTTTGCTCCGTCGCGCTCTGCATCTAAAAAAGCAGCTCTTGTCAGAAGAAGAGGAATGATTAAGCTGCAATGAACCACGAAGGAAATAAAACCATTATATCCATACCAACCCATATAATATGTAGCAACTAGACCAAAGAAAAAACTCCACATAGTAAAAAGAACAAGAGTAAAATATCCTTGAATTGACGGATCTGGAATATGTCTTAAAGGATTAAACCTATTATCCATAAGCATCTTCCAAGAACTATCTATCCAATATATTGTTTTTAAAAAAAATGATTTCACTTTTAAGTTTCCCCTTCTACATCTTAGCTTTATCTTTTGAAAATTCCAATACGATCGGATTTATATGCTCCGATAAAAACTTCATCTTTAAATGGATACGCAACCGAAGCTCCACCAAAAGAAACGTCTTCAAAGTTATATTCTTCAAGAATATTCAAACTTTTATCTGCCTTGATGACAAAAAAAGGCATTGGACATTGTATGACTGCTTCATTAATACAGTGAATAGCTCCCAGATCAGTATCTTGTCCAGTAATCCAAAGATCACTGCCTACTGCAATAACATTATCGGGGCCACCATTTAAATACGTCCTCAAAATGAAGTCTTTTCTTATGCCACCAGTAAATTTTGAAATCATTCCATTAATTCTGTAATTAACATAAAGATCTTCTCCTATCATTTCGATTCCATTTGGCCATGCACCACCTGAGTTTGGTACAATTGAGAAATCATTTTTATAGTTCCATTGGTAAACATAACCACTATCAAACCTAAAAAGATTTAGTACTAGCAGATCAAAAAATCTCTTATCTTTGTCATATTGATGGGTTGCAAAAAATGAACCTTTGCTGTCATAGACTACAACATCATTAAAGTAAGTATTTTTTTTTGGTGCACTAACACAACCAACCCATATCAATGTAGGTTTTGATCTGTCAGAGAAATTTACAAACTGAGGGAAAACTAAAAAAAACTCAACACTACTAATTTCTTGATGATTTACAACTGCTAATAATGAAGCCTCCTCCAAGAACGGACTGGCATTTTTAGTATCAGCTGAGAAGTTATCAAAAATATCTATTCCATGAGGGTATAAATTTTTAAATGGCTTACAGTCGTCTTGACCTATTCCAAGATTATTATTTTCCAGAATTTTAATCTCAAAGTCTTCAACCTTTCTACTATCTAGATTTAATTTAGATAGCTTACCAGTTAAAACTCTGCCTTCGTTAAGCTCAGGCAATCCTGCAAACTGTGAAATAACCAATGAATCTTCATGTGGGATCTTTGCAAAATCTTCAGGATTTTGTAAGTCACATATCAGCTCGATGGTACCAAGGCTTTTGCATTGATTTATATCCAAATAATAAGAGCAGCTTGTAACTACAAAAATTATAAGAAAGAGTAGAGAATTTTTAAACAAAAATCATTGCTAGATTTTCAGCAACAAAACCTGGCTTCTCTGCACCTTCAACTTCAAGTTCAATTTTGAATTTTAGCAACCATCGACCACCTTCTTTTTCCGTCACCTCTATAAGTTCTGAGTTATATCTGCAATTTGAGTCAACCGGGACTGGACTAATAAATCTTATTTTGTCGTAGCCATAATTCATGGCCATTTTTGTGCCCTCCACAGGAATTGCAGTTTCATAACCTTTTCCAACTGACAACGACAGCATGAGAGCTCCATGGGCTATAGTGCTTCCAAATATTGGAGCAGCTTGCTCTGGGTCTACATGTATAAATTGATGATCGTCAGTGGCATCAGCGAATGCATTTATCATTCCTTGATCTACTTTAAACCAAGATGTGCTTTGGGTTCTACCTATCTCTGAATGTAAGTTCTCAGGTTTTATTGCTTCCATTTTTCCTCCTAACTTATTAAATGGTCTTTATATTGATCTCTTAAGTTTACCTTTAGGACTTTACCTGTTGCGCCAAGTGGTAATTCGTCAAGAAAAACAATATCATCAGGTTTCCACCACTTTGCGATCTTGCCGTCTAGGTAACTAAATATATCATCTTTATCTTTTTTGTCATTTGCAGGTACAACGAGAAGCAATGGTCTTTCATCCCATTTAGGATGAGCAACGCCAATTACACAAGCTTGCATAATATCTGGATGACCTTGAGCTACATTTTCTAAATCAACAGAGCTTATCCACTCTCCTCCAGATTTAATTACGTCTTTGGCTCTATCAACAATTGTCATATATCCTTCGGGATCGATTGTTGAAATATCCCCTGTGTCAAACCATCCATCTGCATCAACAGCATCTTCTTCGAATTTGTAGTATCTTTTATTAATCCAGGGTCCTCTAATTAATAGTCTTCCAAAGGCTTCACCATCATTTGGGAGTTCACTTCCTTCATCATCAACAATCTTTAACTCAACACCATAAATTGGTTTGCCTTGTTTTGTTTGTAGCTTGTAAAGCTCATCCTTACTTAATTTCTCCATAGCTGGTGTCTTAAGGTTTGCTGTTGCCAATGGACTGGTCTCAGTCATTCCCCAGCCCTGAATAACGTTTATGTCATGCTCTTCATCAAACTGCTTTATCATTGAGTATGGAACAGCTGATCCTCCAATAATAGTTTGTTTAACTGATTCAAGTTTAATGTTATTTTCTTTACAGTAATTTAGCAGTCCAAGCCATATTGTTGGCACACCAAATGCTAAAGTTACTGATTCTTTCTCTATTAACTCTGTTAAAGCAGCACCATCCATACCCATTCCAGGTAAAACTAACTTTATTCCATTCATTGGTGCTAGATATGGTAACCCCCAACCCATTACATGAAACATAGGGACAACCATCAAAATAGAATCATTTTTTTGGAGGCCCAAACCATTTGCAGATGAACCCGCCCAAGCGTGAAGCAATGTTGATTTGTGAGAATAAAGTACTCCTTTTGGATTTCCTGTAGTACCAGATGTGTAACATAATCCACAAGGTGCATCCTCTTCTAGTTCAGGCCAAGTGTAACTCTCATCACCATTTTCAATAAATTCTTCGTAGGAAACTGCGTCTTTAAGCTTAGTTTCAGGCATTTCTTCTTTTGCACAAAGTAAAACAAACTTTTCTACCATTGGACACTTATCCTGAACAGCCTCTAGAAGAGGTGCGAAAACAGGCTCTAAAAAAATTAATCTATTTTCTGCATGATTAATAATATAAACAACTTGTTCTGGATGTAATCTGAAGTTGATGGTGTGCATTACAGCTCCCATCCCAGAAATGCCGTAATACATTTCCATGTTCCTAAAAGTATTTAGTGCTAGCGATCCTACGCACTGTTCTTTCTCAATCCCAAACTTTTCAAGTGCTGAGCCAAGTTTCTTAGCACGTAAAGAAATATTTTTATAATTTGTTGTGGAAATCTTGCCAGATAATTCTCGTGTGACAACTTCAACGTCAGGAAATATTTTCTCTGCAAAATCTATAATGCTCGCAACATTTTGTTTCCATGGCTGCATATTACTCATTTTTTCCCCCAATTTTTTAATGTATGAAGATAAGGATACCATTCATTTTTTAAAGGATGAAACCATGAGAGCATAATTTTCTCAATTTTTTCTTGATCTTTTCTGGATAATTTATTTTTTAAATCAGGATTAAACCAATCAATATTCTTTATTAAATACTCATCTAAGCCATGCTCATTCAATATATTTGAAAAACTATCTGAAGCGTTCAAGTAGTTATTAAATACATCTATTAACAATAAATCAGTCCTTGGAAGCCCAGTTAAATTCATGAGAAACTTTATTTTTTTATCAAAATAGGAACGATCAATATGAGCCATGTTGGTAAGGTTTAAAAGTTGAGGGCATGAATCTATAGTGAAGTAGTTGTCCCAAACAGCAATATTTTCTGTAGGAAAATTTTCCAACAATGCTTCAGACTTCATCTCTAACTTTGTTGATATTACTTTTTCACCTGTCCAGTAAAATTCAATATCCCTGGGAAAAGATTGACAAAAGTCTTGAAAGTATTTTTTATAGTTGTCGTCCTGTGTACTCAATTCTGTGCAATAAACAGTAGGGCAGAAGGAAAAATTTACATGAGGGTATTTTCTTTTAAATTCTTGGACAATTTCGATTTGATTGTTCAAATTAAACTCTGCTAAATCATCAAATAGAAACGAGAATTTTCTACAACCTAAATTCAAGAAAAACTCAATCTTTTTTTGAATAAAGCTTGTATGACTTTCTAGAGTTGGTGATAGTCCAACTTCTATGTCGACAGATTTAGAATGTGCATCATCAAGAAACTTTTTAAATTTTTCACTCCATTCATCGGAAGGCTCCAAATCAAAATTATGTCTTAAGAATGGATCCTCTTTAGGCGCATAAAGATAATAATTTAATTGATTTTTTGAGAAACTTTCTAAAATTTTATGACGGCCTTCAAAGCTCATCAATTTCCCATAAAAGCCCTCTATTACACCAAATTTTTTCATGGGGATAGTTTACAAGAATTGTTTGTATTGATCTTATTTTTCTTGATTTTCATTGTTGATGTATCGATGCGTAAAATTCCATCCTCAAGAATTGGGTTGTTTAAGAGTTTTTTCAGAACGCACTGAGCCTGAATAGATGCAATCATTGATACTGATGGTCCTAGGACTCCAACATCGGCACAGTCATTTTCATTTAAATCTCCAACTTCTTCAAACAGACATTCATAACAACAATGAGATTCCTCTGTGTTGTTAAACATAAAAACTTGTCCCTGATAACCTGATATTGATGCTGTTGAAAATGGCAGATTATTTTTTACACATTCAGAGTTCAACTCATATGTTGTTTTCAAGTTATCTGCACAATCAATAATGAGATCAGATCGAAATTCACTAAATTTTACCTCCCAGGATTTTTGGGGAATAAGGTTGACCTCAACTTTAGGATTAATTTTTTTTAAGTGATTACCTAGACATTGAACTTTTTTTAATCCTAAATCATTTTGTGTATAAAACACTTGTCGATGCAAATTCTTAACCTCAATACAATCAGAATCTAGGAGAGTTACCTTGCCAAGGCCGGCTGCAACAAGATATACAGCAAGTGGTGAGCCTAGGCCTCCTAATCCCACAACACTTACATGTTTATCCCAAAGGTGAGTCTGATCAGAAATACTTATGTCATTGAGTATAAGTTGAGAATAATACCTGGTTAAAAGTTCATGTTCTTCCATATGTATATCTATATTTTCCGTTGTAATCACATATTTTTGAAGTTTCAATGAAACCTTCTTTTTGTAGAAGTTCATTTAATTCTGCAGCCTGCACAGGGAGATGCTCAAAAAAAATCCATGAATCAATATTCATGTAGGTTCTTGCCTTCATAATTATTTCTTTAAAGCATTCCATACCATTATCATCTGCAAAAAGAGCTAATTTTGGTTCAAATTCAAGGTCTTGACACATCATTTCTTTAGGAAGGTATGGTGGATTAGTGATAATGAGGTCAAACTTCTCATCCACATTGTCGAACCAATCCGAGCATTTAAATATAACCTCATTTTTAGCTTGTAAGTTATTTTTTTTAGCAATAGAAATGGCTGACTCACTTTTATCTATGCCAACAACTTTTGCTTCAGGAAAAATTTTTGATATTTCGATTGCAATGCAGCCCGAACCAGTACCTAAATCTAAGATATTTTTTGGATTCAAAGCAAAACTCTTAATGATTTCAATGAGTTGTTCTGTTTCTGGCCTTGGTATAAGAACGTCTTCATTTATGAGATAATTACCTTCAAAAAATGGCCATTCTCCAATTATGTATTGAACTGGGTATCTTTGAGATATTTTTTCAAGCAAATCTTTAATGGGGATGTCACTGGTTTTCCACCAATCTAGTAAGAAATTTAAGCCTTCGTCATAGCTACAGCCATAAATATCTCGCCATGACTTCTTTATTATTTCATTTGTCAATTTCAAGTAATTTTTCAGAGTTGTTTTGAGCTTTCAAAGAGTCCAAAAGGTCCGTAATTTCTCCATCAAGAAACCCATCAATGTTGTGCGTCGTAAATTTTATTCTATGATCTGTAACTCTTCCTTGTGGAAAATTATAAGTCCTAATTTTTTCACTTCGATCTCCTGTTCCTACTATAGATTTTCTTTCTATGGCTTTTTTTTGTTCAAGTTGCTGTTTCTCAATGTCATATATTTTTGATGATAGCAATGTTAAAGCTTTTGCCTTATTTTTATGTTGACTTCTATCCTCTTGGCACTCAACAACAATTCCTGAAGGTATGTGTGTGAGTCTTACAGCTGAATCAGTTTTATTTACATGTTGTCCACCTGCTCCCGATGCTCTAAAAGTATCAACTCTTATATCTCCCATGTCTAAGTCTCTTTCTTCAATATCTTCAATCTCAGGCAGCACCGCAACCGTGGCAGTAGATGTATGAATTCGTCCTTGAGATTCGGTTAATGGAACTCTTTGAACCCTATGCACCCCACTTTCAAATCTCATGTTGCCGTAAACATTTTTTCCAACAACTTTTAGTACAACCTCCTTAAAACCTCCAGGACCAGATTCTATTTCTTTTATTTTCTCAATGCCCCAGTTATTTCTCTCTGCAAAGCGTGTATACATTCGTTTTAAATCCCCAACAAAAATTGCTGCTTCATCACCACCTGCACCAGCCCTTAACTCCAAGAATGAATTTCTTTCATCATCTTTATCTTTAGGAAGAAGCATTATCATGATTTTTGCTTCGATTTCTTTTACTTTAATTTCTAATGCGTTAAGCTCCTCTTCTACTAAGATTTTCATCTCCTCATCTTCAAGCATTTGTTTAAGACTAATAATATTTTTTTCGTGTTCCTGAAAACTATCCCAAGACTCAGCAATTTCCCTAATATCTGACAACTCTTTATTTAATTGTGTTAATTTATTTATATCCGCAGTAATTTCTGGGTTTGAAAGTGAAGCAGTAATTTCATCGTATCTTTTTTTAATATTTATTAAAGATTCTTTAAGTGACTCTTTCATCTTACCTTCTTGTAGATCTTGAAATTTCCTCGATTATTTTTGAAATTTGGTAAGAATCTTTTGCATTTATTTCATCTGCTAGTTTTTTTATGACTTCTCTTTGAGACATTCCCCTTTGGATATTTTTTTCAGCATTTTCCAGAGCAACTTTCTTTATTTCACTAAGTTTTCCTCTTAGGTTTTTTTGCTTTACGTCTGATGCTTTTTTATTTTTAAGTGCAGCAAATTCCTTTGCAGCAAATTCACTTATAAGGTTTTCTGCTTTCAATACTTCTGTCTTTCTTCCTTCAAGGTTCTTTGCAATTTTAGCACTCAGCTCATCTAGAGAAACAAGAGAAATATTTGGGTGTTTATTAATACTTTCTTCAAGATTTCTTGGGATTGCAAGATCAAAAATTTTAAGTTTATTTTTGTTCCTTTGAAGATTTTCTAATTTCAAAAATGGCTTTTTTGATGAAGCTGCAATTATTATATTGTCTGCGTCTAAGGTATATTTATTTATCTCACTTAGTGATTTGGTCTCGATGTCTGCTATTTTTTTCTTAGTTCTGTTGAAAACATATACCTTAATTTTCTTCTTGACTAAGCGAATTGTTAAAGCTTTTCCAACATCTCCTGCACCTATTATTAAAACTTTTTGGCTGTCTGTGCTAATTTCATCAAAAACTACAGAAGCAATTGATACTGGATTCTTTGAAAGTTTTGCCTCCGTTCTAAGGCTTTTTGATAATTTTATAGCTCCAGTAAATATGCCTTCAAGCTCAGAATTAAGGAATCCAAAAGATTTAGAATTCAAAAATGATTTCTTTGCCTGGCCAAATATATCAGGCTCACCCACAATCATAGAGTCAATTCCGGTCATAACTTTTAAAAGGTGAATAAATGCATCTTGTCCTGAGAAAAGATATTGATCATTCTTTCTCAGTGAAAAGTTTGAATTAAGTGAGTCAATTAATAATTTATCAATTTTTTTTATTTGTGCTCGCTGGCAAAACGAGTAGAACTCTGTCCTATTGCATGTCGACAGCAATATACCGTTGTTAAATGCTCCCCTCAGCTTTAACGATGCAATTGTTTTATCAATTTCTTCTTTATTAAGCGCGAATTTTTCTCTAACCTCTAAAGAGGTAGATTTATGACTTATTCCCCAACACTGAAAATCCATTATTTATATTGTATTAAAAAAGCTGCTCTATTAATCGTTTTCTTTAGCGCGAGCAGCTGTGCAAGTTTAAATTTTTCCACTTCATCCTTCAATCTGGAGGGTAAAATTTCTTTTACAAGCAAAACCGAGGCAAATATTTTGTTTGTAAGAATATCAGAAGCATCCAATGTCTTTACCATTAATTTATATGAGCCATTAACAATGAAAGCTGTTGCGACATTCTCCTCGCTAAGCAACCAGTGGACTGGAAAATATGTCAACAAAGAATTCTTTAACAATCTGCCTACTGACCAACTACGAAAAAATTTTAAAAAAAAATGTGCTCATACTAAAAAGTGTCAAATTGAGAGACAGTTAGATTATTCAGATTATGCTGTAAAATTATTTGTTCAAAGTGTATAGATTACTCTCTCCTGCAAAAATAAATACGTTTCTCAATGTTATTGGTAAAACTAAAGATGGGTATCATATCATTGACTCTCACCTACAGCTTGTAAGCTTATTCGATGAATTTTTAATAAAAGAGGCAAAAAATACTATCATCAAGTGCAATACAAATATTGCCCAGGATCAAAATATCATTTTTAGGACTATGTCCTGGTTTGAAAAAAGATATAAAAAAAGGCATAAATTTCAAATCAAACTGACGAAAAATATTCCGATAGGCTCAGGTCTTGGAGGTGGCAGCTCGAATGCAGCCACAATGTTAAACTTTTTATGCCACTATAATGGAATCTCGAATAAGCATCTTGATTATAAAGATCTGGCTATTGAAATTGGAGCTGATGTGCCTTTTTTTGTAAATTCAAGAAGTTGCTATGTTGGTGGTATTGGTGAAATAATCCTGAAGGAAAAATCAAGAAACTCTAATTTTCTTCTTATTGTGCCAAATTTTGAAGTCTCGACAAAAAAAGTTTTCCAGTCAAATCTTATTAAAATAGAGAATAAACGTAGAGAAGAGTTAAATAGCTTATTTACACCATTAATTAAAATTTCAGATAAATTTTCGAAATTTTACAATGATTTAATTTCATTAGAACCCATATTTAAAGACAAACTAAAATTAAGCGGATCTGGTGGATCGCTATTTATAGAAAATCCAACGAAGAAAGAAGTTGCATTTTTAGAAAAAGAAAAAGCTCAAAAGTTTAGAGTTTTTTTAGTAGAAGGATTAAAATACTATCACTTTAAGGAAGATTGGGGTGTGGCCAAGTGGTAAGGCAGCGCCTTTTGGTGGCGCCATTCGTAGGTTCGAATCCTACCACCCCAGCCAGTTTGTATTATGGAAAAACAAATTATTTTTGCAGGAAATTCCAATAGGAAACTAGCTTATTCAATTGTTAAAAATCTCAACAGAGGTTTAGGCTCAATACAGTTAGGAAAGTTCAGTGATGGAGAAGTTGCAATTGAAATTAATGAAAATGTTAGAGGGAAAGATACTTTCATCATTCAATCGACAAATAATCCAGCAGAAGTTAACCTGTTTGAGCTAGTTCTAATGGCTGATGCCCTCAAAAGAGCTTCAGCACAATCTATTACGGCAATTATTCCTTATTTTGGATATGCAAGACAAGATAGAAGAGTAAGGTCTGCTAGAGTTCCAATAAGCGCCAGGGTTGTAGCAAATATTCTAGAGGGTGTAGGGGTTTCTAGAGTAATAACCATGGACATGCACTCTGAACAAATTCAGGGATTCTTCTCAATTCCAGTAGACAATATTTACGCGTCAAATATTATGTGTCAACGAATAGCAGATGAATTTAATCCTGATGAGTTACAAGTTGTTTCCCCAGACACTGGAGGTGTGATTAGAGCTAGGTCAGTTGCTAAAACACTTAAGGTTCAAGATTTAGCAATTATTGATAAACGAAGAGAGCGAGCAAATGAATCAGAGGTAATAAATGTTATTGGAGAAGTTGAGAACAAAGTTTGTATTGTTCCAGATGATCTTATAGATACTGCTGGAACAATTTGTAATGGAGCAAATGCCCTTAAAAATAAAGGTGCAAAAAAAATAATTGCTTTCATTACTCACGCCGTTTTATCTGGCGATGCAATAGAAAATATTAATAATTCTGAAATTGATAGTCTTATAGTGTCAAATACAATTGATATAGATGACAAATTGAAAAAATGCCCTAAAATAGACGTCTTTGATATTTCGCCTGTACTATCTGAGTCTATAAAAAGGATAGACAGTGGCAAATCAATTAGTGAACTATATTTGAAATAATGAGCTCTTTAATTTTAAAAGCTGAACCAAGAAAAAAAACTGGTGGCTTATCAGCACGAAAAGCAGTTTTTGGAGAAAATAGAATACCTGGTATAGTCTATGGTGGCAAAGATAAACCAATACCAATTTTTGTTAAAAAGAATGAATTTTTAAAGATTCTCAATGTTGATAGCGTTTTTAATAAGCTGATTGAACTTGAAGTAGAAAATAAAAAAGAGCTTGTTGTTTTCAAAGACATCCAAATGCATCCATCTAAAAATATTTATACACATTTTGATCTACAGAGAGTAGTAAGCGGAATTAAAATTTCTGTTGTTGTGCCTGTGGTCTTAGCAAATCAAGATAAGTGCTATGGTGTAAAAATTGAAGGGGGTATAATCAATCATGTATCTAAAGAAATTACTGTTTTAGCTGATCCAAATAATATTCCTGAAGCTATTGAAGTAGATATGGAGCATATTAAGTCTAAGGAGAAGTTCAGACTTGGTGATTTGGCAGAAACATCAAACTATGAATTCCCTAGTTCCCTTAAAATACAAGATCCTGTTCTAGTATCAGTCTTATCAGCAAAAGGTGGTGGTCTTGATATTGATGATGAAGATTTAGACGCAGTAGCTGGGGACGAATCAACAGATGCAGATAGTAAAGATGAAGCAAGCTCTGATGAGAATAATTCAGAGGCAGCAAAAGAAGAATAAATTGCTTGATCTTTGTGTAGTCGGGCTTGGAAATCCTGGAAATAAATACGATCGTACAAGACATAATGCTGGTTATGATTTCCTTGATAGAATCCTGGATATAAAATCACTATCTTTAGAAAACTCAAAGAAAATTGATGCACAATATGCAGAGATAAGTATCGGAGGCCTTTCTATTGGATTTGTGAAGCCCAATGAGTTTATAAATCTGAGTGGCAAGACGATGTCGCTCCTAAAAAAATATAAAGTCAAGTCAACAGAGGATATTCTAGTCCTTCACGACGACATGGATTTAGAGCCTGGTGAAGTAAAACTTAAAATCGGCGGAGGACATGCTGGACATAACGGACTTCGAGACATTCTTAATAACGTTGGTGATAATTTTGTAAGGCTAAGATTTGGAATCGGCCATCCGTCTGATAAAAAACAAACTAATGCATGGGTGACAAAAAAACCAACACCAGCTGAAAAAAGGGGATTATCAGTTGCATTTGAAAAATGTGAAAGCTGCCTAGATGATCTCCTTATGAAGAAATGGTTAATAGTTATGAATAAGCTGCATAGCAATGAGCATTAAATGTGGCATTGTAGGCTTACCAAATGTGGGTAAATCAACCCTCTTCAATGCTTTAACCTCACAGAAGATACAAGCTGAAAATTTTCCTTTTTGTACAATTGAGCCAAATATTGCCAGAGTCAATATTCCAGATATACGGTTAGATAAGCTAGCAGAAATTAATAATCCTGAAAAAATTATTCCAGCATATATGGAATTTGTTGACATTGCAGGACTTGTAAAGGGAGCACATGCCGGTGAGGGTCTTGGCAATAAATTTTTATCACATATCAGAGAAACCCAATGTTTTGCACATGTTGTAAGGTGTTTTGAGGATAGCAACGTTATTCATGTAGATGGAAGAATTTCTCCAGTTGATGATTTAGAAGTTATTGAGACTGAATTAGTGTTGAGTGATCTAGAAATTTTAGACAAAAAAGTTGAAAGAATATCTAAGCAGTTAAGAAATGGTGAAAAATCTCTTATTGCTCAATATGAATACCTCAAAAAAATTAAGGGAAATATATCAGAAGACGGTTTCAATGCCGATCTTAGTAACGATACTGAGGACATCCTGAAAACCCTTCAGCTAATTAGTAGCAAATCTTTTTTTTATATTGCTAACCTACACGAAGATCAGGCAAAAAATGTGTTTCTAGATGAGCTTGAGGATCATGCAAAAAAAACAAATAAGCCCCTCATTAAAGTATTTGCTAAAGCTGAATCTGAGCTAGCTGATTTAGATAACGCTGAAAAGGCTGAGTACCTTGAGATGCTTGGTCTTGAAAAACCAACATTAGACGTAATTATTCAACAGGGTTATGAGCTTCTGAATTTATTTTCATTTTTTACAGCAGGACCCAAAGAAGTTAGATCATGGTCAATAAAGAGAGGGTCCAAGGCACCTCAAGCTGCTGGCAAGATTCATTCAGACTTTGAAAGAGGCTTTATAAAAGCTGAAGTTATTGGTTTTGAAGATTACATTCATCACAAAGGCCACCTAACTGCTAGGGAAAATGGTAAGTTAAAAGTTGAAGGGAAAGATTATCTTGTACAAGATGGAGATGTAATCGAATTTAAGTTTAATGTTTGAAGTTAGTGTAATAATTCCAACCTTTAACGAGGCGGACAATATTCTAAAAGTTATACATCAGATTGAGTCAAACTTAGATGGTTGTAATTATGAGGTAATTGTTGTTGATGATAACAGCCCTGATGGGACCTCAGAGATAGTAAAAAATTATACAAAAATTAATAATCGTATTTTTTGCATAAAAAGAACCTGGAAAAAAGGGCTTTCCTCAGCAGTTGTAGAAGGAGTAGGGCTTGCCTCGAAGAGGCATATTTGTGTGATGGATGGGGATGGCCAACATAATCCAGAAAATATAAAAAATTTTATTTCTTGTATTCAAGATAATGACATTGATCTGGTTTCTGGCTCAAGATTTCTACACACTCCAAATGTAGAGGGCCTATCCAAAAGCCGACATGAATTGAGCCAAACTGGCATAAAAGTAACCAATTTTTTTCTTGAAAATGATATCTCAGATCCACTCTCAGGTTTTTTTCTCATGAAAAGAGATAAATTTCTTGAACTCCAAGGAAGTCTTTATAAAGACGGTTTTAAGATTCTTTTTGATCTGTTAATGCTTGATAAAACTCTAAAGCATAAAGAGATAGCTATTGATTTTCGTGATCGAATATCGGGAGACAGCAAGCTAAATATTTCAACACTTTTTAATCTTATTGGGCAAATTATTGAAAATATCTCTAGAGGACTTATCCCAGCAAATTTTGTAGTCTTTTCCTTCGTAGGCACTCTTGGAGTATTTATTCATCTACTGATACTAAGCATTCTTCTTTCTCTTGGGGGAACTTTTATCCTAAGTAATGGCTTGAGCACAATTTTAGCTATGTCCTCAAATTATTTATTAAATAATTATCTGACTTTCCATAATCTTCATAGACTTATATCAGAGCGAATCAAGGGGTTTTTAAAATACTGCTTTGTAAATTCATTCTCCATTTTTGCAAATATTGGTATTGCTTCACAATTCTACTTAAATGAATTCTCTGCCATAACCTCAGCTCTTTTTGGTATTATCGCAGGCTTAGTTCTAAACTATTTTTTAAGTGTAAATTTAGTTTTTAAAAAATGATTTTACGAATTCTAAATGTCTTATTTTTACTTATAGCATTGGGTTTTTTGTTTCAAAAATCCTCAACAGAAAATTTTTATAATTGGGATGGTATTGCTTATACCATGGCAGTGCAGTTAGATGAGGGAAAAACTGTTAGTGAGGCCCATAGCTATACTTACTCAACCCTCAAAGCAGAAGTTGGGCCTGGATTATTTCGAACTTTATGTTGTGCAGGAGATTATCGACAAAATCAATACGATAATCCTCAAAACCTAAATTCTATGATGCCAATGTACGCACTTAAACCTGGCTATATTTTTCTTATTAGGAGCGTAAAAAATATTTCGGGCCTAAATGAGTATCAAGCTATGAAATATATTTCAATTTTCTCTTCTTTGGGGATCTTAATATTATTTTTCGTAGTCTTTTTTTGGCAATCAGGAGCAATGCAATTTATTTGGTTACCGCTAGCATTTTTATCACAGATTTTATTTTTAGCTAAATTAATGACTCCTGATGCCATTACGGCATTAATCTTCTTAGCCTCAATTATTTTTTTAGTAAATAGAAGGTTGTATATCTCATATCTATTAATGGCAGTATCCTTAACATTGCGCCCAGACATGATTGTTGCAACTGGGCTTGCAGGACTATTGCCAGCCCTAAACAAAGATTTCCGCATGGCTGCACTTAACTCAGTTTTATTTTTGAGCATGTATTTTGTGATTTCTACTAGTATTTCTCATAATGGGTGGTGGAGTCATTTCTATACTAGTTTGGTAAACACCCAAAGCAACCTTGATACTTTTAATCCTGTATTTGATATCAATAAATACTTTGAAATTTTATGGGGCAATACGCTTTGGATATTGACAGATTCCAACTACATTACTTGGTTTGCTGCAACATTTTTAATAATGCTTATTTCAATAACACAAATTAAAAGAAAAAATTACTTCTGGGTGAACGCTGTTGCTTTAACTCTTACAATGGCAATATTAATAAAATATTTTATTTTCCCTAAAGTTGATTCTAGAGTTTATTTGGCAATTTTGGTGCCAACTTTGTATGTCATCATGCTCAACTTTACGCATAATAATGAAAAGATTGACGCATAGCAGAATATAATTATCATATGAAGCTTGGCTATGTAGCTCAGCTGGTTAGAGCGCAGCATTCATAATGCTGAGGTCCTTGGTTCAAGTCCAAGCATAGCCACCAATAAAAAATTGATTATTTTCTTCTTAAAAAAGCAAAAATTATAATTAGTGAAGCCAAAGCAATAATGCCCTCTTCACCTAGAGTATTAAGAATTGCAGCAAAGTTTTGATATACGCTTCCAACAAAGGCTGTTTCTGGTCCAAAAAGAATTCCTAATAATAGCGATACTGCCACAACAAGAAGAAGGATTTCTGTGGACCTATTTAAAAAGTCCTTGATTTTATCGAATTTAAAATCGAAAAATTTCATAAAAAAGCATGGGGGTTACCCCCCATGCAGATAGTTTACTTGATGTTTAAAACACCCAGTACGATAAGCAAAACAATTAGACCAGCTAATCCGTTTTCGCCTAACATAACAACGTAACCCATAATAGTTTCAATAACATTTCCAAAGAAATATACATCTCCACCAAATACGATTGCGGCAACGATACCAAGACCGATGACACTTGCTAGAACACCAGTAAGACCTGTAATAAAGTCTTTAACTGTTTTCATTACACTATCCATAATTCCCCCATGACATAGTTCAGTCATATATTAACCAAATCAGTACTTTTGACAAATTAATTTAAGTAAAGAAAAATCACTGAAAAATAGGTCAATGGGGAGATATAAATATTGCTTATATTCATCTTGATCGCTCAAATATCACATTACATGCAGATATAAAGCTGAGAAGTTAATCAAAGAAAACTTTTGAGCCTAATATATTATCTGGATCCATTGATTTTTTCAGACTTTTAAGCAGTTTATACTTATCTTTATAACCAGAAAAATCATGCCAAACATGTTTTTTTCTTATTCCAATACCATGCTCTGCACTGGGAGACCCATTGAATTTTTTTGTCAGTTCATAAATTTCATCAATAACTGGCATTTTGTTGCTTGAATCTACGAGGTTTACATGGATATTGCCATCACCTAAATGCCCAAAACAAAAAATATCTTTATTGGTTTCAATTTCTTGCAGTTCATTCATAAAACTTACGAGACTGGAAACAGGAACACAAATATCTAACTTATAAGCCTTCTTTTCTGATAATAAAACTGGTACTTTTTCACGATCATGCCAAAATTCTTGTGCCTGCCGAGTATTTAATAAATTTACATCAACCTGAAGTTCTGCTGCTTTTGCTAGGAGAGAAGCAATATCATTTTCATTATCAGCAACTAATTCTAGCAATACATTAAAGTTATGCTTTGAATCTTTAGCCAATAAATTCATACATTTATTATCAAGAAGCTCTAATGCGGAAATAATCTCACTGTTCTTAATAAAGGCTTCATCGAAGACATCCAAATTATTGGTAGAAAATAAAACTGACTCTTTAAATTTTGGCAATGGGTAAGTATCTAAAAGTATTTCTGTTATGAAGCCCATGGTGCCTTCAGATCCAAAAAATAATTCCATAAGATTTGGGCCTGATGCATCTTTTTCAACATTTTTGGTTAATTCAATTATCTCTGAGTTAGGCAGCACAACTTTTAAACCTTTTACATGTTGTTTAGTTGCACCATATTTTATAAATTTTGCCCCAGCAGCATTTGTAGCAACGTTTCCTCCTATTGTTGATGCTGAGGTTGAAGAAAACTCAATAGGCAAGTGACGGCCATGTTCTTCAGCAAGTTTCTTTGCAACATCAGTTGTAACTCCCGCCTGACATAAAATTTGGCTTGTTTCTGGCAACCACTTAATTTTATTTAATTTTTCAGAACTTATTATTACCTCTTTCTCAGTTGCCGTTGCCCCACCATTAAGTCCAGTTCTGCCACCAGATGCCACAAGTTTAAAGTTATCAGATGCTGCCAAATGCATTATCTCAGCAATATCTAATTCATTCGTAGGAAAAAATATTGCTGAGGGATTTGGGTCAAAGCCTTCATACCAATCCCTACCATATTTTTCTAAGAAATCTGGTGTCGTTTTAACTCTATCTTGACCAAAGTTATCTAAGAGTAAATCAACTATATTTTTCATTTTTTAAATACAAAGAAATTTCTATAAAGAAAAACAGTAAAAAAACTGAAAAACCCAGCAATGATTTTTTGTGTAAGGATGTTGTTAATACCAGCTTCAATCAATACTGCGAAAATTATTGCTGTCATAACTGCTCCTATAATCCCTCCAAAGATGTAAGCAGAGAACTCGATTGCAGGTTTTTCTTGAAGCCAACCCTTAGGAAAGACAAATCTTTTAGCAAGGACAAAGCTCACAAGACTTCCACAAATATAGCAAAAGAAAGCCAAGTAGACTCTGTTAATACCAGTTGTTAAATCTAGAATGTACAAAAGGGATGTATCAAAAACAAAAGCCACACCATTGGTGCCACCATACTTCACAATTCTTTTTATCATTGTTGTGGAATATTAACAGAAATTGTCAAATCAATGTCATTTACATCAGAACCATTGACTGTGAAATTATTACCGGAATAACTTCCTCGTAAGTCAGCTTCACCACAAAGACCAAGTGCATTTAATTGCAGTGTATTGGTCAGAGTAGTGCATGCAAAAACACTTATATAAGTATCATTTGGAACCTCTCTAATCCTAAAATTTGCTATACCCTCGACCATCTGCATGACATCACATGGGATTATGTCGTTCTCGTCGTTTCGAGCACAGATCCATAGCTGATCAACTGTTGCTTTAACTCTTTCTTCACCACTCGCAAAAAATATTGGCAGAGAAACGGAGGGACGGTCATTCTTAAATGCAATTATAGCCAAGCCCATGTAATTGCCGTCAGCAAGATTAGTTCGATCAAGTTTTACTTTCCATTCACCATAACCATTAATGTCAACGGATGATGTTTGCTCAAGACTAAGTGAATTTGTTGGATCCTCTAAATTCCAGGATTCAACTTCAGCATTTCCTGATAGTGAAAAGACTTTTTCGTTCAACGCATAGCCAAGAAAAAGTTTTTCGGGGGTAATTTCTGAAAATGTCAGTTGTTCAGGAGGAATGCCATTAATCAAATTTTCTATGCCTACTGCCATATCAATTAAACCATAGCCGTAAAATTCATCTTTTCCAGGATAACCAACATCTTTTGTAAGATTCTTCGATTTAATAAGGAGATCTAGTTCTTCAAAAGTAATATCTGGATCAATAGTTTTAATAAGGGCTAAATAGCCAGACACATGAGGAGCAGCCATAGATGTTCCTTGATACTGCTGCAATCCTTTATAATCATTTCCTCCTTGGCTAGAATTTCTAAACGTGTAGGCCATAATACCGTCACCTCTACCATTGTTATCTAGATCCTCCGATAGTTGGCCTCCAGGGGCCGCTAAATTAACGAAGTTGTTGTAAGAGGAGAAAGAAGATTTTCTTTCATCAAATTTTGTAGATGATACTGATATTGAGTACTCACATGACGCTGGAAATCTAATTGCGGAGTTTCCCTCATTGCCTGCTGAGGCAACAACAAAAATTCCACTGTTCTTCAAATTTTCAATTTCCTCGCAAATTATCGCATTATTCCCACCGCCACCAAGACTCATATTAATGACTTCTACTCTGCCGTATTGGGTAGAGTCATATAGTTCACCTGAATCATTTTCCTTGCCCTGAATATAATAAAAGGCTTGCAACTGATCATAGCTAGAGCAGCCTCCACCTGATTCACTTCTATCTGAGCCACATACTCTTAGTGGAAGAGTTTTAACTGCTAGTCCGTTTATTTCATTTCCATCATTTTTTGCTGAAATTGTAGTTGCAACGTGTGCACCATGACTGCCTATTACATCCCCATTATCTTGAATAGGTTGAAAATCTGGATCTGTTGGATCATCATCAATGCCATCTCCATCAAAGGAAGCATCTTCGTCTGCAACAAAGTCATACCCACCTTCCACAAAGCTTGAATTTTGCCATGCCAATGAATCTTGTGAGGGTGCTCCAGAGTCTAATACTGCGACAACAATATCTTTTGTTTCTTGTCCAATAAGATCTAAAGCTTCTTTAGTTTTGATTTGCCTTAGGTTCCACTGATATTCGTTATAAAATGGGTCTGGTGTAAATTGTGTGGCATCCTTTCTGTAGATATGATTTAGTTCGATAGAAAAATCAGACAATTCCTCCTTAAGTTTTTGTAAGATTTTATGCTGTTGTATTTCTTTTTTTGTTTTGGAAGAAATTTTAAACTCGTTTGATATATCATCCTTTAAGAAATCAACACCATAACTTTCTTTAAATTCTTTTAACCTAAGAGTGGATTTTTGCACCCTTCCAGTAAAGGCATCAATATCAAAAAGTTTTGTTAATGTTCGCTCAGAATTAGAAACTAAATTAGGCAGGACGCCGTCCTTCTTTTTAAAAATAAATTCCCCATTATTCTCTGGATATGAGCTAGTATAATTTGCCTCTTGAGACTCTGTAAGCGCCAAAGAGTACTTCGAGCCACTTGTAGACGGGTCTGCTTGAATCACTAAATAATAAATTCCATCACCTGTAAATGTGATCTGCTCAAATTGGGCAAGGTTAGTTCCACTTGTTATAGGGTCTTCAAGATTTGAAGATTTGTATATGAATAAATCTATATCTGCTGAGGCATCTTGTTGAAATAAAGTAAGATTTAACCCAGTAGATTCTAAGTTAATAACAAATACATCAATGTGATCATCAATAACCTCACCATCATTTGTAATGTATCTTCCAGAGTAACCAATTATCCTGCCTGGAAAAAATACTGGTTGGGCATTTGATATCGTATTGTTATCAAGGTAAGAGAATGCCTTATTTGGTAAATCTGAATCAATTACAATATCCTGATTTAAGGTAACTTGTCCTCTGATGTTGTATCTTTCTTCAGCTGGTTGAGGTGTGGGTACTGGGGTATTTGGGTCGTCAGATTGAGTGCTATTACCACCACCACAAGAAGTTATAAGGACTGAGGTAATTATTAATAGAATATTATGAAGCTTTTTTTGCACTTATTTTCTTCGCTCTATAAGTTGTAAATACCTCATTGATCTTTTCAAGCCCTAAATCAATGTTCTCTTTACTTATCATTAATGGTGGAGCAAATCTTATAACAGTTTCATGAGTCTCTTTTGTAAGTACTTGTTTTAACATTAACTCTTTACAAAGGTTTTTTGCACTTGTCCTATCAGATAAAATCTCAACGCCAAGCCATAAACCTTCACCTCTTACTTCTTTGATAATATCAAGATCCATATTTATCAATTCTTTTTTTAGATAAGCACCAAGTGCTTTACTATTCTCGATTAAATTATCTTCATAAAGCAGCTCCAAAGATCGCTTACCAACAGCAGCAGCCAAAGGGTTCCCACCAAAAGTTGATCCATGAGAGCCAGGATTAAAATTATCCATAACGTCTTGTGATGAGAGAAACGCAGATATGGGCAACATACCACCACCAAGAGCCTTACCAATTATTACGCCATCTGGTTTAATGTTCTCATGATTGAAGGCAAAAAGTTTACCTGTTCTGCCAAGCCCTGACTGAATCTCATCTACAAGTAGAAGTATATTGTTTTCTTTGCAAAGCTTAGAAAGCTGTTTCAACCAACCCTTTCTTGGAACATTTATTCCACCCTCTCCTTGAATTGGCTCCACCAAGATTGCACAAGTATTTTTATTTATTAATTTTTTAAAAGACTCAATTGAGTCCTCGCATTTTGAACTACAAGAGCAGTGATTGGTGCAATAATTTGCCATTTTAAAACCTGGTGTGAATGGTCCAAATCCTTTTTTATAATCAGGATCTGAAGAAAATCCAACAATGGTTGTGGTCCGCCCATGAAAGTTTCCATCTGCAACTATTATCTCTGCCTTATTTTCTGGTATAGCTTTATTAAAATAGCCCCATCTTCTTGCTGCTTTAATTGCAGTTTCAACAGCTTCCGCACCAGTGTTCATTACTAATGCCCTATCCATTTTTGTAATTTTTGTGAGGGTTTCTAAGAAGTCACCAAGGTTCTTCGTATAATATGCCCGCGAGACTACAGAAAGTTTCTCAACTTGTTCTTTTATTATCCTTATTAATTCTGGATGAGAGTGACCATGACTTACAGCAGAATATGCTGACATCATATCTAAATATTTAACACCTTCTACATCCCATAGGAACTCTCCTTTGCCTTTCTCTAAAACAACAGATAATGGTGCGTAATTTTGTGCTCCAAATATTGACTCTTTTGTAATTTCAATTTTTTGCATATCATTAATCATTGGTGTAATTCTAATATTAATAAAGTATCTCTTCTATGAAAAAACAGTCCAGTAACCACATTTTTATGATCGAGCCAAAAGCATTCTATACCAATAAACAAACATTACAATCAAATCATTACCAACAAGATGATGTTGATATGGATCAAGAAAAAATTACAGCACTAGCCATACAAGAATTTAGATGCTTAAGAGATGCACTAATTGAAAATGGAGTCAATGTATTGACATATAAGGGTGAAGAAAAATGTCCCGATCATGTATTCCCTAATTGGTTTACAACTTTTGATGACAAATCTATTCAAATCTTTCCCATGATGGCGAAAAACAGAAGACTCGAGAAAACAAATCAAATGGTTTCAGGTTTAACAAATTTTTATAAGTTAGCAGCAGATTTAAGTTTTGAAGAGTCAAATAGTAGGTATCTTGAATCAACAAGCAGTATGGTTTTTGATCGTGTAAACAACCGTGTCTTTGCAACTGAGTCCCCAAGAACAGATAAAGACCTCATAGCTGAATGGTGTAAAAATAATAAGTTCGAACTAATTTTATTTGAGACAGAAAGCCATAATGGTGGACCTATCTATCATACTGATGTTCTTATGTATATTGGCACAAATGTTGTGGGGATATGTTTTGATGTAATTAAAGAAAAATATCGCGAACTAGTTTTAGAGAGTGTTAAAGAACATCATGAAGTTATTGAATTATCTTCGCCACAGCTGCTTGATTTTTGTGGAAATTGCCTAGAAGTAGAAAATAATTGTGGCGATTTATTTTTAGTTATGTCCACGAGAGCCTATAAAAGTTACACGGGTTCTCAGATTCAGCAAATAAAAAAGAATTATAAAGGCGTTATTCACAGAGATTTGCCAGTTATCGAGAGGTATGGAGGAGGTTCAGCAAGATGCATGCTTGCTGAATTATTTTAATCTACTTGCTCCAGTTTCAGTCTCCCTTGTCTGCCAATCTCAGCTAACCTTACTTTCATTTGATCACCTTCTTTAACAATATCGGTTAAATGTTCAAAATCCTGCTTAAACTGAGAAATATGTAGAAGCCCATCTTTACCTGGCATAAATGTTATAAAGGCTCCAAAATCAACGACTTTTGCAACGACACCATCATAAATTTTTCCTTCCTCAGGCTCTGCACAAAGAAGTTCAATTTTTTCTTTAGCCCGTTCAGCAATCTCTTTATTCTCACCAAAGACATTCACCTCTCCTGAGTCTTGAAGCTCAATAGTTACGCCAAATTCTTCTTGCAAGCCTTTAATTGTTGCTCCCCCTTTTCCAATGACAACTTTAACTTTATCTTTGTGGACTTTGAATTTACAAAAATATGGCGCAAGACTTGTCAACTCATTGGGTTTTGCTAAGGCATCATCCATGACCTTGATAATGTGCATTCGAGCATCTTTTGCTTGAGCCAAAGCTTTTTCTAATATTTCTTCATTTATGCCCTCTATTTTTATGTCCATCTGAAGACCAGATACTCCATTTTTTGTTCCTGCTACTTTAAAATCCATGTCACCTAAATGATCTTCATCACCCAAAATATCTGTAAGGACTTCATATCTATCTCCATCTTTAACTAGCCCCATTGCTACTCCAGCAACATTATCTTTTAATGGAACTCCAGCTGCCATTAATGAAAGGCTGCCACCACAGACTGAAGCCATAGAACTTGAACCATTTGATTCTGTAATTTCACTTACTACTCGAATGGCATACGGGAACTCCTCTAAACTTGGAACAGAGAATTTTAGCGATCTTTTTGCAAGAGCTCCGTGTCCAATTTCCCTTCTTTTAGGGCCCATTGGAAATCCAAGTTCTCCGACACTATAACTCGGAAAGTTATAATGCAACATAAAATTATCTTTTACCTCTCCACTCAATGCATCTACAGTTTGTACATCTCTAGAGGAACCTAGAGTTGTAGTCACAATTGCTTGTGTTTCTCCTCTAGTAAACAATGCAGAGCCATGCACTGAGGGTAGAAAATTTGTTTCGATAGATATGTCCCTAACATCGGTTAAACCTCTTCCATCAATTCTTTTTTGGTTTGAGAGGATATCCTCTCTTACAACACTTTTCTCAACTTCCTTAAATTGTTTTAGGTAGATTGAATGAAGCTCCTCGTCAGTATCTGCAAGTAAGGTTTCTTTAATAGTTGAAATTTTTTCACCTCTTTCTTTTTTATCAGTTGTTGTAAATGCATCTTCTAGATTCTTTCTATATTTCTCGTCAACCTCAGCATAAACTTTTACTTCTTCAGCTTCAGAGGGGTTCGTATGCTCTGAGGGTGAAGGCAATGCTTCTGTAGCAAACTCCTTAATACCTGAAATTAAATTTTGCATCTCTTGATGACCAAAAAGTATTGCTCCAATCATCAAGTCCTCACTTAGTTCATTTGCATCTGATTCAACCATTAAGACTGCATTTTCTGATCCTGCTACAACCATATCAAGATCTGAGTTTTGTAAACTTGCGAACGAAGGGTTCAATACATATTCATCTTCAATAAAGCCTATTCTTGCTGCCCCCATTGGACCATTAAATGGCACATCAGCAATTGACATAGCTGCTGAGGCAGCAACTAAAGCCACTATATCAGGAGGATTATCTTTGTCTAAAGATAGAAGCATACAATTTACTTGGACCTCATTTGTGAAAAAATCTGGAAACAAAGGTCTTAAGGGCCTATCTATAAGCCTTGAAGTCAATGTCTCAATTTCTGTTGGCTTACCCTCACGCTTAAAATATCCACCAGGGATTTTTCCTGCAGAATAAGTCTTCTCCATGTAATGAACACTCAATGGAAAAAAATCTTTCTTTTCTCCATCACCTTTTGTTACAACAGAACATAACACCATTGTTTTGCCCATTGTAGCTACTACTGACGCTGTTGCCTGTTTGGCAATTTTTCCTGTTTCGATGGTAATAACCTTATTACCAAAATTAATATCCTTTTTAATGCAATTTTTCATATTTAATCTCTTAGTTTTAATTCTTTAACAATCTTATGATATTGTTTTTCGTTTTTTTTCATCAAGTAATTAAGAAGCTTCTTCCTTTCACTAACAATCTTCAGAAGTCCTGTTCGTGAATGATTATCTTTTTTGTTTTCCTTGAAATGATTCTGTAATTCCTCAATTCTTTTGGTAAGTAAGGCTACTTGTACCGCAGTAGAGCCAGTATCATTCTCAGATTCACCATATTTTTTAACAATCTTTGCTTTTGTTTCTTTCTGTAAGCTCATTAAATTTCTCCTTCAAAATATAATTTTTTTGGCTTTAAAATTTGTTTATCTAAAACTTCTCCCAAACCTATGAAAGTATTATTTTTAAAAACTCTATGTAATCCTAAATTTGTTGACAATTTAATATTAATTGTCATACCGTTTTGAAACTTTTTTACCTCAGTAGAACCTATATTTACCTTTGGAAAATCACTTAATATTTCTTCAACTGGCTTAACATACTGCATTTTTTGTTTCTTGTCCAAGTTTTTAAGCTCATCCAAACCAATAGATCTATCTAAATTAAATCCACCAATTTTTTTTCTTCGTAAATTATTTAACACCAAGCTAACCTTAAGTCTATTCGAGAGTTCTTCACCAACGGATCTTACATAAGTGCCTTTGCTTGATCTCAATCGGACTTTAAATTTTGGGTAAGAAAAATTAAGGAGTTTTATTTCGAAGATTTCAATGGATTGTTTAACCCGTCTAAAGTTGACACCTCTCCTTGCAAGCCTATACATTGGTGTGCCAGCCACTTTCTTAGCTGAAAAACTTGGTACTAATAGTTCCTTTAGATTTTTTATTTCCTCTAAAGCATTTTGAATTTCATGTTTATCAGGTACTTTTTCATCAGTATATTTTGTTAAATTTCCGGTAATATCTAAGGTGTCAGAAGAGCATCCAAACAAAAATTCTGCCTCATAAGTTTTATCTTTGTTCATAAGAAATTGAATAAACTTTGTAGATTTATCAAAAAAAACAGGCAGGAGGCCAGTAGCAAGTGGATCAAGGGTCCCAGAGTGTCCAGCTTTCTTAAAACCCAAATCTCTTTTAGCAATTGTACACGCATCAAATGATGTAAGGTTTTTTGGTTTATCCAAGAGCACGAACGACATAATTAGATATCATTCATCAAAGAATTAAGTTCCCTCACACCCTCAAGATGCTTATCGTAAAGAAAGCACAATTCCGGTACTTTTTTGAAAGGCAATGAATGGGATAACTCTTTTCTTATTAACCATGAATTCTCATTAAGATAATCTTGTAAGTCTCTATTATTTAAGGGTGCATTTATTGAAGAAAAAAATACTTTTGCTTTTGATAAGTCTCTGGAGGAATCAACATGATTTATTGTTAGCAGGCCACAACGCTCACGTAGATTTGAATTTTGAATAAAAATTGAAATCTCTTTTTTTAAATTATCATTTATGCGCACTATTCTATCTTTCTGCATTAAAGTGATCTCTTCTCCTCTTTTTGCTCAAAATTTTCTATTACATCGCCTGGTTTAATATCTAAATAGTTCTTAATTCCAATACCACATTCTGTGCCACTTTGAACTTCTTGAACATCATCTTTAAACCTTCTTAACGAATCCAATTCACCTTGATGAATCACTACGTTATCTCTAAGAACTCTTACAGGTTTTTCTCTTTTGACATAGCCATCATTTACAATACATCCAGCAACTAAACCAAATTTTGGGGATTTGAAAACTTCTTTTACTTCAGCTAATCCAAGAATTTTTTCAGAGAAAATTGGTTCGAGCAATCCAGATAGTCTTCTTTTACTATCCTCTATTAGATCGTAGATAACACTGTAGTAGTCAATCTGAACGCCTTTTGATTCTGCTAGGTCCCTGGCTTTGTTATCTGATCTTACATTAAAACCTAAAATTTGTGATTCAGTTGTTAAAGCAAGATTGACATCTGATTCAGATATGCCTCCAACACCAGAATTGACAATATCAATTTGAACCTCTTCATTTCCAAGTTTAAGTAAGGAGTTAATTATTGCCTCATTGGTTCCAGTTACGTCAGATTTAATAATTAATCTAAGTTTATTAATTTTCTCTTGATTCAATAGATCAAAAGCATTATCTGAAGTCATTACTTCCTTGTTGGAAATTTCTTTTTCAAATGCAATTCTTTGATCTATAAGTGCTCTAGCTTGTTTTTCACTTTCTGCCACAAAAAATTGTTCGCCTGCTGTGACACACTCTTCAAGACCTAATGCTTCAACAGGGGTTGATGGGCCTGCCATTTTAACTAAACCTCCCAAGCTATTTGTTAAAGTTTTAATCTTCCCTTTTGTGGTACCAGAAATAACAATATCACCAACATTCAGCCTTCCTTTTTGAACTAATAATGTAGCTAGAGCACCTTTAGATTTATCTAACTGTGATTCAAGAACCACACCAGCACCATGTCCTTCAATTGGAGAAGTTAACTCCAGTACCTCTGCTTCTAGCTCAACAACTTCAAGCAAATCACTGATACCTCTTTTCGTAGTGGCTGATACAGGAACCATTTGAACATCCCCTCCCCAGTCCTCAGAAATAATTTCCTCTTTTGCTAAATCTCCTTTAACTTTTTCAAGATCAACACCCTCTAGATCAATCTTATTAAGTGCCACAATAATTGGAACATTCGCTGCTTTAGCATGATTTATAGCCTCGATTGTTTGTGGCTTAACGCTATCGTTGGCCGCAACGACTAATATTACAAGATCTGTAGTTTTTGCCCCTCTCGCTCTCATGGCAGTGAAAGCTTCATGTCCAGGAGTATCAATAAATGTTAATTTCCCAGATTTAGCTTGTACTTCGTACGCAGCGATGTGTTGGGTAATACCGCCAGATTCGCCATCTACTACATTTGTGGATTTGATCGCATCAAGTAAAGATGTTTTACCATGATCAACATGCCCCATAACTGTTACAACGGCATGCCTTTTCTTTGGTTTACTTTGATCAAGATAAGTAAGCTCAATATTAGGATATTCTTTAACATCCTCAACTGTGCTTTGTTCCTCCTCAAAAGATACATTAAATCCAAATTCCTCAGCAACTAAAACTGCAGTCTCTTGATCAATTTCATCATTAAGTGTTGCATTAACTCCCAATTCCAAAAGTTTTTTAATAATCTCATTCCCTCGCTTTGAAAGCTTTCTTGAAAGGTCATTTACCTTAATAGATCCATTAATATTTACTGACTTTTTACTAGGGGATGGCTGTTTAAGGCTGCTTACTGATATTTTTTCTTTAGGTTCAGGCTTTCTTTTTGGCTCTTTACTTACTTTAGTTTTAGGTTTTATTTCTGTGTCAACGGCATTTGAGGTTTTAGCATTTCTGATGAATTCTAATAGTTTTTGTTTATCTTCTGTGGTTACAGAATCATTGACATTCTTTTGATGCAAGCCCGCCTCGATCATTTTATCAAGAAGTACCTTAGGATCTATTTTTAGAACTTCAGATAATTGTTTTACAGATAAATCCACTCCTACTCCTTAATTAAACCATGGCTTTCTAGCCTCCATAATGAGTTTTGAAGCATCGTTCTCAGTCATTGATGAATCAATCTCCAAAAGCTCAGAAACTGACATCTCAGCAAGCTCTTCAAGTCTCTTAATATTCTTTTCACTTAAAATACTTAATGTTTTATTTGAGATCCCCTCAAGTTCCACAAGACTCTTTTCCATCGTAGGGTCATTAAAACTTTCTGTAAATGCTTCTTGCAACAATGCCTCATTTGCCGCATCTTTAATCATTACTGACCTTTTTTTATCCTGAAAAATTGTTTCAAATGTAGCCTGATCCATATCAACAATTTTTTCTACCGAATCAATATTATTTTTTAACATTTCTACTTTTTCTTCGGCTTTCAACTTTAATTTTTCTGAAAGTTCATTGACTTTTTCCTCTTGATTTGTCTTTTGGTATTCAATAAATTGTTCTCTGTTTAAAACTTTAAAAGACCATCCAATCATTTGTGTCATTAATCTAAGGTTTTGACCATTTCTCCCAATTACTTGTGCCTGGTTCTCCTCTTCAACTTCAAGAATCAGAGTATTTGTTGCTTCATCAACAAGTATTGAAAAGATATTAACTGGTGAAAGACAATTTACTACAAACTCAGCAGGGTTATCGCTATGAATAAAAATATCAATCCTTTCGTTCCCTATTTCGTTTGAAACAGCCTGAACTCTTGATCCTCTCATTCCAACACATGCACCTACCGGATCAATTCTTCCATCGTAGGTTTTTACAGCAATTTTTGATCTATATCCTGGATCTCTAGTAATTGACTTTATTTCTATCACTCCCTCAGAAATCTCAGGAACTTCTTGTGTAAATAGTTCCTTAACTAATCTATCATCAGTTCTACTTAATATAATTTGTGGTCCTCTAGGGGACTCGACAATTTCTTTTATAATTGCTCTAACTCTATCATTTAATTTGAAAATTTCTCCTGGAATTATTTGATCTCTTGGAATCTGCGCATTTAAATCTTCTTCCAATTCCAATAACAAGAAGTCTCGATTTATTCTTTTTACCAATCCTGAGATTACTTTCCCAACAAGACCTTCATACTTGCTTGTAATCTTGCTACGTTCTGCCTCCCTGACTTTTTGGATAATGACTTGCTTTGCTGCCTGCGCTGAAATACGGCCAAAGTCTATATTCTCTATTATTTTTTTTGCGAATCCTTCCTCTACAACATAGCCATCGAGATCTCCCTTACCAATTTGAAAAGAGGAATCTAAATCTTCATCGTCTGTTATTTCCCAAAGTCTAAAAGTCTCATATTCGCCAGTTGATTGATTTATCTTTACAGCTATTAGACTATCTTCACCAACTAATTTCTTAGTGGCGCTGCTGAGTGCTTCCTCAAGTGCTTCAAAGATAATATTTTTATCAACATCCTTTTCAACTGAGACTGACGATACTACATCTAGAATTTTACTATCCATTTTTTTTATTTAATTGATCCTCTAAATCAAGCTTTCCTTTTTCAATATTTTTAAAATCTATCAATAATTCTTCTTTTTTAATTTCCACACAAAGTCTTTTATCAAGAACGTCTATCAAAGTGCCTTTAATTTTTCTTTGACCATTCACTTTGGAGAAAAGTGTTAATGATACTACATCTCCAATAAAGTTTTTATATTGTTTTATGTCAAAAAGGGTTCTATCTATTCCAGGTGAGGAGACCTCAAAACTATTAAAGTCAATGAAAACTTCATCCTCTTGAAACAAAAAGTCTATTTCTTTACTGACATTTTCACAATCTTTTATATTTACTCCTTGAATGGCATCAATATAAATCCTTAAGATTCTCCCTTTGCCACTATTATTTGAGAAACTTATGCCCCAAAGCTCACACCCACAATTTTGAATTAAGGGTGCTAAAAGCTTTGAGATCTCTTCTCTAATCATTCTGTTTGGTAGCGGGGGATGGATTTGAACCATCGACCTCCGGGTTATGAGCCCGACGAGCTACCAGACTGCTCTACCCCGCAGTGTCGTGAAAGGATATAAAAAAGACTTAGATTGGTCAATATATATAGAATATAATTTACCTATGCCGAAGTGGCGGAATTGGTAGACGCGCTATCTTGAGGGGGTAGTGAGCAATTGCTTGTGAGGGTTCAAGTCCCTCCTTCGGCACCACAATTTATTCAACTGGAGGTTCCTCTGATTGCTCGATCAGACTCTCATCTATGTTCAAACTCAATTCTTGCTTCGAAAGATATGCAAATAATAAGCATGCTATGAAAAAAACTGCAACCAATCCCCAAGTTAATTTTGAAAGAAAATTGCCAGGGCCCAAAGGACCAAATAAAGAGTCAGAACTTCCACCGCCAAAAGCAGAGCCTAAGTCAGAGCCTTTGCCTTGCTGAAGCATAACTAAACCTACAATAATAACCGCAAGAATAAATATTAGAATTTGAATAATCATGAGCCAGCTATCATAGCAAATTCTTCTGCCTTTAGAGAAGCCCCACCCACTAAAAGACCATCAAGATTTTTTATTCTAAGCAAGTCTTTTGCATTGCTTGCATTTACGCTTCCGCCGTATAAAACTTTTATTTTGAAGTCAAAGTAAGATTTAATAAATTCAACAACTTCAAAAATCTCACTTGATTTTGGTAGAATACCAGTTCCAATAGACCAAACTGGTTCGTAAGCAAATATTAGACCTGTTTTAGATTCTGCTTTATAAAAGCTTAATTGCTCTTCTAAGAACCCAAAATGCTTACCCCCATCTCTATAATCTTTTGATTCACCCACGCAAATTATTGGGGTAATACGATTGGCTCTTAACGACAAAAATTTTTGAAAAACATTTTTGTTGGTAAACCCCATTTTATCCCTTGTTTCTGAGTGGCCTATAAGAGAAAACTCTACTCCTATCTCATTAAGCATTTTTGCAGAAATTTGTGAGGTAAAGGGTCCAATTTCCTCATCTGATACATCTTGAGACATCACGAGTAAATTCCTTTCGTCTTTTAGAAAGCAATCAAAGTATAAATATGGTGGAGCAAATAACACTGTGTTTTGTTTTGGTAACTCAAATTTTTTTAACCATGAGGAGTAAAAATCTACATCTCCATGCATTTTAAAATTAGCAGCAATTATTTTGCTCATACTAGAAAATGCTCCAATCTATTCATAATTTTATTAATATTTTTATCATCATCTCCTTCAATCCTTATGCGGATCTTTCTCTCGGTTCCAGATCTTCTAACAGATAATCTGATGTCATTATTATCTGCTTTAATTCCATTGAGACAATTCTGAAAATCTTGATTTTCTAGAACCAAAAAATTTTTTACAGGAAAGCTCTTTAACACTGAAGGTCTATAATTTATTTGAGATCTTATTTTTTGTAGTGTATTTTTTGATTCGTTAAGTTCGACTATGGTTTGAATTAGAGCAATATTTGCATCACCACTTTCTGAATATTGTCTTTGTATTATGTGTCCAGACGATTCCGCTCCCAATACTAAATCCTCTTCTACCAGCATTCTGGATATATGCTTGTCTCCAACATCTGCTCTTAATAGCTCTACACCAAACTTCTTAAGTGCCTCTACTATTCCTGAATTAGTCATTTCTGTTCCTACAACCTTATTGCTGCCTTTTGCTCCTTCTCTTATATTTTTGAGAGCAAGTAAAAATAGAATTTCATCCCCAGAAAAAATATTGCCCTTGTGATCTGATAGTACGAGTCTATCTCCGTCTCCATCAATTGCAGCACAGTAATCAAAATCATATTTTGATGCATAATCCTGAAATAGATTTTGGTCTAGAACAGCACACTTTTCATTTATGTTTTTACCATCAGGCACACAATTAACACGTATCACCTTTGCCCCAAGTTCCTCCAAAAGCATTGGTGTAATTTTATAATTAGCACCATTAGCTGCATCTACTAGTATTGTTTTCCCTTTTAAATCTGATTTCCCTCTTAGTGTACTTTTGCAGTATTCAATATATCTTCCAGATGCACTATCGATTCTAAAAGCTTTTCCAAGTTTTTCCGGGCTTTCTGGGTCAATTTTGTCATTAAATTTTGATTCAATTCTCTTCTCAAGATCCTCAGATATTTTCCTACCAAATTTATTAAAAAATTTAATTCCATTATCGAAATAAGGATTATGGCTTGCACTTAAAACTACACCAAATTGCCCTTGATATGTTGCGGTTAAAAATGAAACAGCAGGTGTAGGTATAGGGCCTGCTAGTTTTACATTAACACCTGAGGATATGAACCCAGCTTGTAAGGCAGATTCCAACATATAGCCTGAAACCCTTGTATCCTTTCCGATAATAACGGAATCATATCCCTCTTCCAGAATTATTTTTCCTGTGTGATGTGCAAGCTTTAAACAAAATTCTGGAGTAATATCGGTTTCAACAGGCCCCCTAAACCCGTCGGTACCAAACTTCATGCTCTAAGAGTCCTGAACTGGCTTATTTCCTTGCTTTGGATTTGTTTTCTTTGGCTGAGTTTTATCATCACTACTTTTATCCCTCGGTAATGCCCCAGCCATTATATCCGAGATTTGGTCTTGATCAATCGTTTCATACTTTAAAAGTGATTCAGCCATCATATGAAGCTTATCAAGATTAGAGGCTAGGATTGTCCCTGCTTTTTCATAACAACTTTGGATAATCCCTTTGACCTCTTCATCAATTTTCTTAGCCGTTTCTTCGGAAAAAATTCTTTTCTTTTGTCCAGCTGACCTGCCAAGAAAAGGGTTTTCATCTTCATCGTCAAACTTAATTGTTCCCATTTTTTCTGAGAAACCCCATTTTGTAACCATATTTCTTGCCAATTCACTTGCTCTCTCAATATCACTTGAAGCACCTGTTGTTATACCATCTCTACCGTAGATTATCTCCTCTGCAACTCTTCCACCAAATAAGCTTGTAATCTGACTAATTATTGCTGTTCTTGAACTCATGTAAGTATCTTCCTCTGGCAAAAACATTGTCACTCCTAAAGCTCCCCCTCGAGGAATAATTGTTACTTTATACACTGGGTGATGCTCAGGCATCTTTAAGCCAACTATTGCATGACCAGCTTCATGATAAGCAGTAAGCTTTTTTGTCTCATCATTTAGTATCATCGACTTCCTTTCAGCGCCCATCATTATCTTATCCTTTGCGTAATCCAACATTTCATGCGTAACTTTCTTTAAGTTTTTCCTTGCAGCTAACAATGCTGCTTCATTTACAAGGTTTGCAAGATCTGCCCCAGAAAAGCCAGGTGTACCCCTAGCAATTACTTCTGATTCAACATCTTTATCAACAGGAACTCTCTTTAAGTGAACATTAAGAATATGTTCTCTGCCCTTAATATCTGGAAGTCCTACCATCACCTGCCTATCAAATCGGCCTGGTCTTAGTAAAGCAGGATCAAGAACATCTGGTCTATTAGTTGCTGCAATAACAATTACACCTAAATTTTCCTCAAATCCATCCATCTCAACAAGGAGTTGATTCAATGTTTGCTCGCGTTCGTCATGGCCTCCACCCAGACCTGCACCCCTATGTCTACCAACAGCATCAATCTCATCAATAAAAACTATGCAAGGAGAATGTTTTTTTGCTTGTTCGAACATATCTCTAACTCTTGATGCTCCTACACCAACAAACATTTCTACAAAATCAGACCCCGAAATCGTAAAAAATGGTACTTTTGCTTCCCCTGCAACAGCTCGTGCAAGGAGAGTTTTTCCTGTTCCTGGAGGGCCGACCATTAATATGCCTCTCGGTATTTTTCCACCTACCTTAATAAATTTCGCTGGATCCCTTAAAAAATCTACTAATTCTTTGACATCATCTTTTGCCTCTTCGCAGCCTGCAACATCTGAGAAGTTTGTTTTGACATGACCTCCGTCGAGCAATTTCGCTTTGCTACGACCAAAAGTCATAGGTCCACCTTTGCCACCTACACCACCTTGCATTTGTCTCATGAATAAGAAAAATATTCCCAATAGAAGTAGCAGTGGGAATGCTCCTACAAGAAGCTGTGACCAAATACTTGGCTTCTCTAATGCTTCAAATTCTACTGCAACATCTGATTCTATTAAGCTCTGCTCTAAATCGTCATCTCTAACATAAATAGGCTTTTTTGTTGTAAATTGTGTGCCATTCAATCGTTCCCCAACAACTGTCATTTGATCGCCTTTATAGACTATAGATTTTACTTTCTTGGACTTAACTTCTTGTTTAAACTCTGAATAAGTTAACTCTTCCTGTATTCTTGGCTCAGAAAGATTCTGTAAGAAGACAAAAGCGACTGTTCCAGCAATTAGCCAGAAAATTAAATTTTTTGGTAAATTTTTCATAGAAATCTTATTTAGGGTTCAATCCTAACAAATAAACCTCTGAAGAAGAAGTTTTTGATGCTTGTGGTTTTTCGATGAAAACATTTTGAAAATTATTCAAAAATTCTTTTTTTAAATCCTTTAGATTTTCATTATTAAAGGACTTGATTAACAGCTTACCTCTGCTGGATAACAATTTTTTTGATAGCTCTAAACAAAAAAAGTTCAACTGTTTATTTTCTTCAGCATCTTTTATAGATATCCCTGAAAGATTTACAGACATATCACTTAGAATTAGATCTGTTTTAGAAAAAAAATCTTTTGAAAATTCTTTAAACTCATCGTCAAAAAAATTGTATTTATAGAACTTTATCCCTTTCACATCAGCCATATTCAAGCAGTCAAAAGAATAACAAACACTGCATTTATCTTTTAACTTTGCAATAATTTGAGACCATCCACCTGGCGCTGATCCAAGTTCAAAAATTATTTTTGAACCATAAAATAAATTGTGTTTCTTGTTAATCTCCTCTAACTTATAGGCAGCTCTACTCCTTAAACCTGCTTTCTTTGCTTTTTTTGCCCAATAATCCTGAATATTCTTCAAATTATTTTTATTTTTGTAATCTCGTATTCTTTCAAACCGCCTGGAGTATCGACCTCAACGATGTCACCTGTACTTTTTTTAATTAGTGCTCTTGCAATAGGAGTTGTGAAAGAAATGGTATTGAATTCTATATTTGCTTCGCTTTCACCAACAATTTGGTAGGTAAGTTCTTTTTCAGAATCTAAGTCTCTTATTGAGACAGTAGCTCCAAAAACTACGATATCTGTAACTTCTATATCTTTGTATTCCACAACAGTCGCCAGAGAAAGTGCTTCTTCTAACTCACGGATTCTGGCTTCATTAAGGCCTTGTTCTTCTCTCGCAGCATGATATTCTGCATTTTCTTTCAAATCACCATGTGCTCTCGCCTCAGATATTGCATCAATAATTTCTTGTCGTTTTATATTTTTTAAAAACTCGACCTCTTCTCTAAGTCTTTTTTGGCCTTCAGGTGTAATAGGTTTTTTATCCATAATTACGAAGTTTGAAGGGGTATATAATTCCACTCATTTGATGGCTTTTCTAGTGATTCTGCTATGGCAAACCCCCCTGATATTGTAGTTGTAAGGAAAGTATTATGTTCTAATGCTGACCTTCGAATGGAGAATGAGTCTTTAATTGATTGTCTTCCTTCTGTTGTGTTGATTACCATACATATTTCATTATTATGTATTTCATCAACTATGTGTGGTCTGCCCTCTAGAACTTTATTAACTTTTTCAACACTGATGCCTTTGTCAGCTAAGAACTGACAAGAGCCTTTTGTGGCTTTGATATTGAAGCCGAGTTCAATGAACTTTTGACATAGTTCAGGAAGGTACTTTTTATCAGAGTCTTTGACACTGACAAAAATATTCCCTTTTGTAGGTATTTCATCGCCTGCAGCTTTAATTGCTTTACCAAATGCCTCACCAAAAGTGCTGCCCCGTCCCATCACTTCGCCAGTTGACTTCATTTCTGGGCCAAGAATAGGATCTACTTTTAAAAACTTATTAAAAGGAAAAACGGGAGCTTTTACCGCATAACTTGTAGGCACAATCTCACTGGAAAAGCCTAAATCCTTCAAAGAATTTCCTATTAAGACTTTACTAGAAAGTTTTGCTAATGAATGTCCTAAGCATTTTGAAAGAAATGGGATAGTTCTCGATGCTCTTGGATTAACTTCAATCATATAAAATTCATCATTTTTAATTGCAACTTGAGCATTCATTAGACCCTTTACATTAAGTTTCTTTGCGACTCCTTTTATTTCTTTTTTCAATTCTAGAATTTTCTTTTCTGCAACGCTGTATGGAGGGAAAGAACACGAAGAGTCTCCTGAATGAATTCCTGCTTCCTCTATGTGTTGTAGGATTCCACCGATAAGTACATTTTCACCATCACTTATTAGATCAATATCAATTTCTGTTGCATCTTCAAGAAATTCTTCAATAAGTAATGGATTATCTGGTGATATCTCAACTCTATTATTTACATAATTTTTTAAGTCACTTTCTGTATAAATTAGCTCCATTGCTCTACCACCTAGAACGTAGGATGGCCTCACAATTACCGGATAGCCCAATTCTAAAACTGCGCTTTTGACCATTTCTTTCTCACTAACAGCCAAATTTCTGGGTTGCTTAAAATTAAACCCTGAAAGAAATGACTTAAATTTTTCTCTATTTTCCGCAATATCAATCGACTCTGGTGAAGTCCCTAGAATAGGTATGTTGTATTTTTGCAATACACTAGTAAGCTTCAATGGAGTTTGACCTCCAAATTGTACTACAACTCCTAATGGATTTTCATGGTTTACAATTTCCAAAACATCTTCTTCCACAATTGGTTCAAAATAGAGCTTGTCTGAGACATCAAAATCGGTGGAGACAGTCTCAGGATTCGAATTAACCATTATTGTTTCAATGCCTTCTTCTCTAAAAGCTAAAGCTGCTTGCACACAACAATAATCAAATTCTATTCCCTGACCGATTCTGTTGGGGCCACTCCCTAAAACAATAATTTTTTTATTACTCGATAAAACAGATTCATTTTCATACTCATATGTCGAATATAGATAATTTGTTGTACTATTAAACTCCGCAGCACATGAGTCTACCCTTTTAAAGACAGGCCGAACATTCAATTCATATCTTTTTTCCCTTAACTCTAATTCAGTTGTTTCTAATAATTTAGCTATCCTGCTATCCGAAAAACCTTTTTTCTTTAAATTAAGAAGTTCATGTCTTGTTAAGCTTTTAATAGACTTTTTAGAAATCTCGATTTCAAGATCAACTAATTCTTTGATCTGATATAGAAACCATTTATCAATACCACAAGAATCATAGATTTCTTGAATAGGCCAATTATTTCTGAACGCTTCAGCAACGTACCAAAGACGTCTTTCACCAGGAGTTGAGAGTTCTAGCTTTAATGCTCCATTGCCTTTTCCCTCCATTGAAATTTCTTCAAGGCCCATTAATCCATTTTCCATAGATCTAATTGCTTTTTGAAAAGACTCCTGAAAACTTCTACCTATCGCCATAACTTCCCCCACTGATTTCATTTGAGTAGTAAGCCTAGAGTCCGCCTCAGGAAATTTTTCAAAATTAAACCTTGGTATTTTGGTGACAACATAATCAATCGTTGGCTCAAAGGATGCAGGAGTTTTACCATCGGTAATATCATTTTTTAATTCATCAAGTGTAAAACCAACTGCAAGAAGTGCTGCGACTTTTGCAATAGGAAACCCTGTTGCCTTAGAAGCTAAGGCAGACGATCTACTCACTCTGGGATTCATTTCAATTACAACTAGTCTTCCATCCTCAGGATTCTGAGCAAATTGAACATTTGAACCTCCAGTTTCAACTCCAATTTTTCTAAGCACCTTAAAAGAAGCATCTCTCATCTTTTGAAATTCTTTATCTGTTAGCGTTTGAGCAGGGGCTACTGTAATTGAATCACCAGTATGAACACCCATAGGGTCAACATTTTCTATCGAACATACAATAATACAATTATCATTCTTATCACGCACAACCTCCATTTCAAACTCTTTCCATCCAATTAATGATTCATCAATAAGTAATTCATTTGTTGGTGAAAGCTTTAATCCATTCATACAGATTTGTTCAAATTCTTTCAGGTTATAGGCGATACCTCCGCCACTACCCCCAAGAGTAAATGAAGGCCTTATCACGCATGGCAACCCTATATCCTTATAGATCTTCCATGCATCATCCATGGAATGAGCAAATCCAGACCTTGGGGTTTCAAGATTTAATTCCTTCATACATTTGTCAAATTTTTCACGGTCCTCAGCGTTATCAATTGCCTCTCGATTTGCCCCTATCATTTCAACAGAATACTTTTCAAGGACACCACGCTTAGCTAGCTCAAGAGAAACATTTAGTCCAGTTTGACCACCCATTGTTGGGAGGATTGCATCTGGTCTTTCTTTAGCAATTATTTTTTCAAGACTTTCCCAGTTAACCGGCTCAATGTAAGTTGCATCAGCTATCTCTGGATCAGTCATAATTGTGGCAGGATTTGAATTAACAAGAATTACACGAAAACCATGCTCACGTAAAACTTTACAAGCTTGAGTTCCTGAGTAATCGAATTCACACGCTTGACCAATAATTATTGGTCCTGAACCAACAATTAATATAGATTTGAGATCATTTCTTTTGGGCATTTAAATCTCTAAAAAATTTTTTGAACATTATTTCAAACTCTTTTGGTCCAGGACTGGCTTCAGGGTGGCACTGTATTGAGTAGAAAGGAAGGTCTCTGTGCATTATTCCTTGTATTGACTGATCAAAAAGAGACCTATGAGTAATAATATATTGTTCATCAATATTGGTTTCTGATACACAAAAATTATGATTCTGAGAGGTTATAAAAACAGTATTGTTTTCTAAATCATGAACAGGGTGGTTTGCGCCATGGTGACCAAACTGCATTTTTTCAATATTCAATCCAAATGCCAATGCCATTAACTGATGGCCAAGGCAAATGCCAAACATTGGTTTTTTTAACTTCATAAGTTTTTGAATTTGATCAATTTGTTGTTTTAAAATTGTGGGATCCCCCGGTCCATTTGAAAGAAATACTCCGTCTGGATTTATTTCTAATATGCTTTCGTAAGTACTATTGGGAGGGAAAATCACTAATTTAGCACCCATATCACTCATTATTCTGAGAATATTTTCTTTAATACCAAAATCAACTACGGCAACAATGGGTGATTCTTTCATTGTTCCCTCTGAGTATAAGTAACGGTTTTTAGTTGCAACTTCAGCTGTAAGGTCACACGAACTAATCGAACCAAAATTTTGTATTTCATACTTAGCTTCGTCATCAGTAATTTGCTCAGTTGGGTAAATTGCTCCGATCTTGCAACCTTCTTCTCTAAGAATTTTTGTAAGATATCGTGTATCAAGATCAGATATACAAACCACATCATTTTTTAACAAGAAATCATTCAAACTTGCTTCGGAGCGCCAGTTACTGTGATTTAAACAAAGATTTTTTACTATTACCCCTTTTGCTGAGACAGATTTTGATTCGTAGTCCTCATTGTTAACTCCGGTATTTCCAATATGAGGATAGGTAAAAGTTATAATTTGGCCATTGTAAGAGGGATCTGTTAGTATCTCCTGGTATCCAGTCATTGCAGTATTAAAAACTACTTCACCAACACCAATTTTTTTTGAGCCAAAACCACTTCCTTCAAGGGTTACACCATTTTCTAGAAGTAGCTTTGCAGGAAAGTTCATTTTTGCTAATGAATACTATAGAAAAGTTATTACATAATTTATAGTTCATTTAGAATATCAGCCTATGCCAATTACAATAAAAACAAAAAAAGATATTGAAAACATGCGGATTGCTGGACAAAAGGCAGCAGCAGTTTTAAATATGCTGGACAAATATGTTGTACCAGGTATTACTACTGAGGAGCTAGACAAAATAGCTTTTGATTATATTACTAGAGATTTGAAATGTATTCCTGCCAATGTCGGCTACAATGGCTATCCAAAAACACTTTGCACTTCACTGAACAGTGTGATCTGCCATGGAATACCTTCAGAGAGTCAAACTTTAAAAGATGGTGATATCTTGAATATTGATGTCACAGTTATTGAAAACAAGTGGCATGGAGATACCTCGAAAATGTATGCGGTAGGGAAAATACAAAATTTTGCAAAACGACTTATTAATGTTACTCAGGAGTGCATGTATCAAGGCATTAAAAAAGTAAGGCCTGGCGAGAAGCTTGGTACGATTGGTTCAGCTATTCAAAAACATGCAGAAAATAATCACTATTCAGTGGTTCGTGATTATTGTGGGCATGGAATTGGAAAGGTCTATCATGAGGAGCCGCAGGTTCTTCACTATGGCAACCCGGGTGAAGGCTTGATGCTTGAAGAGGGAATGTGTTTTACTATCGAACCTATGATAAACCTAGGTTCATATCATTCAAAATTGCTTGATGATGGATGGACTGTTGTTACTAAAGACGGCAAGCTGTCAGCTCAATGGGAGCACACAATAGCAGTTACTGCTGATGGGTATGACATTTTAACTCTCAGAGAGGAAGAGGAAATATAAGGCAATTTTAGCAGGATTTGTATAGAATAAAGGGCAAATATGAATAGTCTCAAGAGAATCATAATCTTATTAAGTCTTATCGTCTTGAGTTCATGCGGAGAAGATCCAGAGCCCCTTGATGAATTGGTTGTTGAACTCAATGCAAGCAATGAGAATCCAAACTATAATACCCCTTTCACTCTTACATGGTCATCAAATGCAAGTCAGTGCTATGCATCAGGCCCATTATGGTCAGGTGAAAAAGAACTTTCAGGATCAGAAGAGTTCACTATAAAAAGAGGTGGTAATTATACTTTTATACTCGAATGTAGAAGAAACAATGAGTTTAAGAATCAAGCTGTTGCGATTAGTGTAAATAAAACTCTGCAAGATCATTTTATTTTTGATGCAACTGAGGAATCACTACTGACTTACCCCCTCGCCGACGATTCCTTGAACTATTCCATTACGTCATTCCAAAGAGGAGACTTTAATAATGATGTTTTTGGTGACCTATTTATAGCATTGGAAGCAAGAAATATTAATGGCGGTTTTGAAGAAACTTTATTTTTTCAAGTTAATGGAGGAGCAGAGACAGGCGCTTATTTGGTAGACAATGTTGTAGCTTCAGGAGAACAATGTCAAGGTTCAAGAGTTCTACTTAGAAGCGACATCAATAGTGATGGCTTTGATGATATTTTTGTTGCAACATCAGATCAAGATGATACATCTGTTGGACAAACAGCATGTTTGTTTATGGGATCAGCTACAGGATTTAGTGCAGACAACTCTGCTATACAAAATGACACAGACTTTGATTTTTTCTCAACAGAAATTAAATTTGCTCAACTCGCCGACAGAAACTCAGATGGGCTCCCAGATATATATATACTCACCAATGATGCTGAGTATTGGATTATCAGATCTGAAGAACCAGCGCTTGAAAAAGTGGAAATTGAAAATTCAATTTTATCAGATTACACAATAACTTCTGGCATAATATTTGATTTTGAAAATACAGGAAGTGAAAGCCATGTCTTTACAGGATACGATTCTACAAATTCACCAGCTTATATTGTTGTTCCGGTCAGTGGAGTTGCAACAGAATGGGAAAACCTTGCAGTTTACTTGGATGTTCCTCTTACGAAACACATTCAGATCTTAGATTTTGATTCAGATGCCACACTTGATGTTCTTGTGCTGGGGGATGAAAACATTAATTTACCCTCTACGACAGGGGCATCCTCGCTGCTACGTGTATATGAATACGTTGATACGAATTTCCTAGATAGCTATATTGAGCTTGATTTACTTTCAGAGAGAGGTATAAATTTGAGCACCGAAATTTATATACAAGATTTTGACCTTGATGCAGATGGAGGCGACTTTATAATTCCTGTGAATACCGCTTCAGGTGTAACAGATAATTTCTTTCTCGGACTCAAGCAAGCAAATTCAGATGATGATGGCATCGTCACATATTCGTTTGACAGCTATACAGATAAACTCATTGGTATCCCCAATTTTGACTTTGAGAATAAGCCAAATATTTTGAGTGATTTTAATTTTGATTTAGATCTGGATATAGTAGTTATAAGTGAATCTTTAGATGCGAATGGAGATTCTGTCCTCGAGATCTTATTAAAAGAGAATCTTTCTAACTAGAAGAATTCCTGTTTAAGTAATAACTTACAACAGCAAAAAGAACTAAAACGACCCCTGCAACTAAGTAGAACTGTATCATTGAATCAAATACTGGTGCCATACTCTCAAGACCCTCTACAAGAGCATCTCCACCCAACAAACCTGCAAGGACTCCACCCAATGAGGAAGCTAAGAACCAGAGCCCAAACATCTGTCCTTGGTATTTTTTTGGAGAGTATTCAGAAAATGCTGCCAGCCCAACAGGAGATAAGGCCAGTTCACCCCAAGTATGAATTAAATAAGTAATTATCAGCCACTGCATGCCTACAGGAGCTGATACTAATGCAAGCTCAACTGCAGCTATCATAATTACAAAACTTATTGCCATAAAAAACATACCTATTGCAAATTTCAATGGGTAAGATGGATTGAGATTCATTCTTGCTAAATTGGTCCAAATCCCAGCAAATATTGGTGCAAAAATTACCACAAATAATGGATTCGCAAATTGAAGCCATCCGACAGGAATTGGATAACCAAATACAGTCAGATCTGTATAATCTCTTGCAAAAATACTTAAAGAGCCACCAGACTGATCAAACCCTGACCAAAAGAACATTGCTGCAACAAACAGCAACATTAAGAGAAGAATGTTCTTTTTTTCTTGATAAGTTAGCCCTGCTAAAAGCAAGAGGTAGGCAAAGTAGAATACTGCAACAACACCTAAAAAATACAGAAAATACTCAGCAAAAATCCTTGGATCAATTGATATGAAACCCAAAAGGCCTGCAGCGATTACAATTCCCATTACAATAACAGTAAATCTTGACCACTTTATGTAGGTTTGCCTTTGTTTCTCCGGCATATTATTTGGTTTTATACCAGCATCGCCTAAAAGGCCTCTAAAATAGTAGTATTGGATTACTCCAAAAAGCATCCCTATACCAGCTGCACCGAAACCCCAGTGCCAACCAATAAACTCGCCAAGATAGGAACAGATGAGAAAACCCAAGAATGAGCCAATATTTATGGACATGTAGAAAATTGTGTATCCAGATGTTCGTCTAGGGTCTCCATCTTTGTACAACTTACCAACAATGGTTGAAATATTGCTTTTTAAAAGCCCCGTACCTAAAACCACTAGGGTTAAGCCCAAGAAGAAAGTTTGTGTCAGGGGTAGCGCAAGAGTGAAATGTCCCAATGCGATAATCACTGCCCCAATCATTACTGCTCTTTGATAACCTAGAATATTATCTGCTAACCAGCCCCCTGGAATGCACATAAAGTACACCATGCCCACATAAATTCCATAAATGGCCTGAGCATCAATTTGCGAGAAACCTAAGCCTGGATTGAAACCAGTAACTGCTCCCGACATGTATAAGACAAGCAAGGCACGCATACCATAATATGACATTCTCTCCCACATTTCGGTAAAGAATAAAGTTATCAACCCCTTTGGATGTCCAAAAAATGCTGTATCGTTAGCAGAGCTTGAAATGTTTGTTGAGTTTGCCATAATTCGAAAACCCACATTAACATAAAATGAATCAAAATATAAAACCACCAGGAATTTTTACAAAAGTCATGTCATTTACCTATGATGCGTTCTTAGTTGTAGCTCTTTGGTTCCTGATGGGTTTTATAGCATTGGTAATATATAGATTTTTGTCTTCTGAAGACGATTACAGCAACACATTGCTTGGACCGATAGTCATTATTTTGACAACAACAATTTATTACACATACTTTTGGTCCTATGGCAGGAAAACGTTAGCAATGAGTACTTGGAGCCATGAACTACAATCAGATAATAATTATAAGATTACTTATAAAACTGCATTTCAAAGGCTTGTTTTAAATATCGTATTTAACTTAGTTGGTCTGATATGGATGTTATTTGATAAAGATAAAAAAACATTAACCGATAGGATTTTAGGCTTGAGGACAGTTAAAAGAAAACGTTCCTCTTAAGATAAAAATAAACTGGCACAAATAAAATTGGAAATGCTTGTATGTAAAATGGCAGTCCAAAAACTGTTATTGAATCAGCAACCAAAGTTTCTACAAATGAATAAAATAAACACGTTCCAAAGCCGTATATAAGAATTCTATTTGTATTAACTCCTTTTTGTCCTCTAATGAGCAATTCAATCCCTATTAAAAGAATAAAAAAATACGCAACAAAATTTAATGTACGCCTGAGCATCTCTGTTTGAACTAATAAATTAAAATTTTCAAAAGACGTGTCTGCATTTTTGGCCAATTCACTCAGCTTTAGATATTTTAAATTTGAATTGTAATCTATATTTTCAAATTGGCTGAGTTCAATCACTGAAACGCTGACTGTCCCAGATTTTGAAAATTTTATCACCGTATTATTTGAAGAAATCTGGATATTATCTTGATCAATCTCCTTAATTTCAATAAGTGTTGAGGGTGAAGCTTGACTGGTTTCCACCTTTACCTTTCTCTCAGCAAAAGTTTTTTTAGTTAAATCTGGAATGGCAAACTCGTAGGAAAATAAATTTATTAGAACAACTGGTAGAAAAAATAGTAAACCAAAATATACTCTTCGAAATCCTGCTTGTCTAAGAACATTAAATGCACGTAAAAAATCTTTATCAGCAAAAGTCATGAGAATTCCAACTACTGCTGACAAGTAAATAAATTCACGCATACGAAATGGTTCTGATGCAAGAACAAACATAGCCGCATCGTAGTAGTTGTAGTTACCACTAATATCCTCAAGTTGAGAGAAAAAATTAAAGGCTATATCAATAAAAGAAATCACAAAAAATACAGCTAAAAAAGAAAGAAAAGACTTTGTGACAATAAAACTATAAGCCTTCATAACCAAAGAGTCTTCGCATTGAATTCGTAGAAATAATAAAAATTAGTAGTAAAAAAACTCCATGTGGCAAAAAGAAGTTTAACGCCAACTCATTAAACTTTATAACAGATGGCTCAAACACGGATATGGTAAATACTAGATAAAGTATATTAGTAATAGCCAGCATAAAATATGTCTTCTCACGCCCAAAAAAGCTACTGTATGATGAAAATAAGATAGAAAAAATCAGGGACAATAGACAAAAGATTGGAAAAGAGATTCTCTGAAAAAACTCTACATGGTCTGAAGCAGAGGATGATAAATACAGCGCTTTAAGGGAGACAAAATTTTTAAATTTAGGTTCATTTAAGGGAATTTTTGCAGTTTCAAACTTTGAAATAGCCTGATTAGCTTGATCGAATAAAAAACCATTTGTTACAACCAGTGCTGTGTCATCATCAGACTTATCTATAACTGCTTCTTTGCCATAAACAAATCTTGAGGTGCTCTGGGTATCAAAAAAAATTATGTCTTCAAAACCATTATCAGACTTCTCGGCAAAAGCGTTGAACCCATTTGAATGCAATGGAACAAGACCATTTGGTCTAGCCACTTTAGCAGCAAAAGTGTTGTCCTGATCAATCAATTTTTGCCCCATAGATGTGAAGTAGGGTGAGAATGTTGTGCTTAGAAAAAGGGATATTCCAAAAATACCTATCACTAAAATTTTTTGACCCCAAAACATTTTTCCTGGACTGTAGGAACAGAAATCCAAAATAGAGGATTGGCTTTTATATATAGGAGTTAAAACAAATCCAACAGCCAAAAAAACACTTATTGGAAAAATGAACGAAAGTAGCTCGGGTGAGAAAAGCAGTAAGGCAAGAAAAATATTTTCAGCAGAAATTTTGCCAACTTCAGCTTGAGATAAAAAAATATTAAAACGTGAAAGTAAAACTAATCCAAAAAGAACTAGTGAAATCCAGCAAATGTTTACTATAATTTCCTTACTGATGAATCGTGAAATAATCACACGTCTAGAATAACAAAAAGGAGAATAAATGGCATTTTATAAAGCATTAGAAAATTTTAACTTGGTTAAATCTGCCGAGGCAGACCTCAAAAACTTTTCAATATTATTTTTTAACAAATCAACTTTGAAAGGATTCGGGGCTTTTGATAAGGAATTAAAGCAAAAAGTTTCAAACTTTTTCAGTAATGAGAAAAAATCTGAGCTTTTTTTATCAAGGGAATTGACTGGTTTTGAGGGGGACTTCTTGGTTGTCAGAGATTTTGATAATAAAAAACAAGATTATAAAAAATATAACTGGGAAGCTGGTATATTTAGTAGTTTAGACCGATATGGGGTTGAAAGCGCAAACATATATGTTGACACCAGCAAATTAGCTGCAGAAAAAGACTTTGTTTTTAATTTGGCGAAAGTAGCGGAAAAAGCAACATATCGTTATACAGATACAAATCCAAATTCAAAAAAAGAAGCAATTCTAAAAGAGCTTTTTCTCTGTGTAGACAAACTCAATAACAGTTTAAGCAAATCCTTTGATCTTGGTATGAATGTTGGGAGAGGTGCAAATACTGCAAGAAACCTTGGGAATAGGCCAGCCAATCATGCAACGCCGACTTACATTGCAGATCAAGTTAAAGAACTTGCGAATGAAATTGGAGGATTTTCAGTAGAAGTTCTTGAGGAAAAAGATATGGAAAAATTGGGGATGGGTTCATTGTTATCAGTCTCCAGGGGAAGTGTTGAGCCTGCAAAGTTGGTTACCATGGAATATAAAGGTGGAAAGAAAGGAGCAAAACCAATTGTACTAGTTGGGAAAGGTGTAACTTTTGATACCGGTGGGATCAGTTTAAAACCAAGTCCTAAGATGGATGAGATGAAGTGGGATATGTCAGGAGCGGGATCAGTTATAGGAACCATGTGTGCAGTTGCTGCCTCAAAACTACCTGTAAACTTAGTTTGCACAATAGCGCTTTCTGAGAATATGCCAGCTGGTAATGCTACAAAACCAGGCGATGTTGTGACGTCAATGTCTGGACAAACAATTGAGGTTCTAAATACCGATGCTGAAGGAAGGCTAGTTTTATGCGATGCCTTAACATATATTGGAAAATACAATCCAAAGTTTGTAGTAGATACTGCAACTTTAACTGGTGCTGTAGTTGTCGCTCTGGGCGATATTGCTGCTGGAGTTATGGGGAATGATCAAAAATTAGTCGATAAAATTCTTGATGCCGGTCAAGTAACAGGGGAAAAAGCTTGGCAACTTCCAATGTGGGATGAATATCAATCGTACTTAGATTCAAATTTTGCTGACATTGCCAATATCGCTCCAGGAAGAGCAGCTGGTACTATTGAGGGAGCCTGTTTTCTTTCAAGATTTACTGAGGACTATAAGTGGGCACACATAGATATTGCTGGGGTTGCTGATATTGGAGCAGGAAAGAATAAAGGCTCTACCGGTAAGCCTGTTGGTCTACTCTTTGAGCTTGTAAATAAAAATAAATAATGGAGATATCTTTCTTCAGTGGATATAAAAATACTCATGAGGCTTTGGATCATCTTGCAGAAAATCTCTACGAAAACTTTCAATTAAAAACTAAAGTTTATGTTGCTCTTGGGAATGACCAACTAGTCGATAGCTTAAAACGTCTTAGGAAATTTAAATTTCTGGAAACAAAACAGCTAGAGTATATGCACGATAAAAATATTGATTACTATGCGCCAATGGATGCCAATGCAGATCAAATTCATATTTTTAGTGACAAAATTACGGACTTAGATCCCAACAACCACCAAAATATATTCGTCTACACCACTGAAGCTAATGAGAATATCAATTCTGCAGCACGTAAACTTTATACAAATTTGAAAAAAAAGAACTACGATATTAAACATCAGAGAGTTTAATGGAGTCAAAATATTTTCCTATAGAAATTGAAGAGAAGTGGTCTAAGGTATGGTCAGATAGAACATTAGATAAGCCAAATTCAGATCATCACTTCTCCCAGATTATACCTCCCCCAAATGTTACAGGGACATTGCATATGGGGCATAGTTTTCAGTATGCCATTATGGATTTTTACACTCGCTATCACCATATGTCGGGCACTGACGCTTTTTGGCAAGTAGGCACTGATCATGCTGGAATTGCAACCCAAATGGTAGTTGAAAATAATCTGGCTAATCAGGGTAAGTCCAAGGATGAAATGGGAAGAGATGGTTTTTTAAAAGAAGTTTGGAAATGGAAAGACTTTTCTGAAGAAAAAATTACCTCTCAAATGAAAAGACTTGGCATTACAGTTGACTGGGACAAATATCGTTTTACTTTTGACGATCAATTTTGTAAAGCAGTAAATAAGGCTTTTGTTGAACTTTACCGCAAAGATAAAATTTATCGCGGTTATAGATTAGTAAATTGGGACCCGGTATTAAAAACTGCAGTATCTGATTTAGAAGTTGTGCGCCAAGAAAAAGACGGTTTGCTTTGGGAGATAGCTTATCCTCTAGCTGATTCAGATGAGCATCTTGTAGTTGCAACAACAAGACCAGAGACTATGTTCGGTGACATGGCAGTGGCGGTAAATCCAAAAGACAAGAGGTATAAGAAATTCATTGGGCAATATGTCTTGCTGCCTTTTACAAATAGAAAAGTGCCTGTTCTTGGTGACGAATATGTGGATATGGAGTTTGGAACCGGTTGCTTAAAAATAACACCAGGACATGATTTCAATGATTATGAGATTGGCAAGAAGCACGCATTGCATCAAATCGATGATATTGTTTATACATCCGAGAATCTTGAAGATTTTGCTCCAATAAATATTTTTACTGATGCGGCCTTTACCAATGACTTCGTTCCAGAACCATTCAATAATCTTGATCGCTTTAAGGCAAGAAAAGCAGTAATCTCTGAACTTGCAGCACAAGATCTTCTCATTAAAGAAGTCAAACATCCAATCAGTGTACCCAGAGGTGAACGTTCAAATATGGTCATTGAGCCCAGATTGAGTCATCAGTGGTATGTCAAAACAAAAGATATGGCTGAGAAAGCCAATAATGCAGTCAAAAAAGGTGAGGTAGTTTTCCATCCTGGCAACTGGGTCAAGACTTATTTTAATTGGATGGATAATATCCAAGATTGGTGCATTAGTCGCCAAATTTGGTGGGGCCATAGAATCCCCGCATGGTATGACAAAGACGGCAACACATATGTAGGTACAAGTGAGACTGAAGTTCGAGAGTTCTACAAACTTGATGACAGAGATCTTAGACAAGAAAATGATGTCCTAGATACATGGTTTTCCTCTTCGCTTTGGTCTTTTGGATCTTTAGGGTGGCCAGAAAATTCTGAACAGCTTCATAGGTACTTTCCAACTTCTTTGCTTGTAACTGGTTTTGATATCATCTTTTTTTGGGTAGCACGAATGATGATGATGAGCTTAGAATTCACCAACCAAATTCCTTTCAAAGATGTTTATGTTACAGGCTTAATTCGTGATGAAAATGGGCAAAAAATGTCAAAATCAAAAGGAAATATTATCGACCCAATTGATCTCATTTATGGGATTGAACTTGAGCAGCTAGTAGAAAAAAGAACAGCAAACCTTATGCAGGAGGGTCTGGCTGAAAAAATTGAACGAAAAACTCGTAAACAATTCCCAAATGGCATTGAGTCGTATGGGACTGATGCTTTGCGAATGACTTTTTATTCTCTTGCAACCCACACCAAAGATATAAGTTTCGAACTTGGGAGGCTCAAAGGCTACCGTAATTTTTGTAACAAAATTTGGAATGCAGCCAGATTCATCAGCAACTATCCTAGAGTTTCAGATACATTTGTTGCTAAGAATGAAGATGATAAGTGGATTGCGTCAGAATTTGAAAAAGTTTCTAAACAGATCAATAAGAATATTGAGGATTATCGATTAGATTTTGCCATGAACGAGGTTTATGAATTTTTCTGGGGAAAATTTTGTGATAGATACATTGAGCAATGCAAAGCTTCGGGAGAAACAGCGAACTTGCATCCGATGTTAAAAAAATTGCTGGTACTAATGCATCCCTTTTGTCCATATATTACCGAAGAGGTGAATGAGCTCGTATTTAAAGATGGCTCTTTAATGGAGCTTTAATATTTATTTTTAGGCCCTACAACTAACATATGAAAACAGTATTAATTGGCGCCAGTTCAGAGATTGCTAAAGCACTTACCAACATTTCTGATCGGGATTTTATTGAACTATCTAGAAACAATGGTACTTTTGATCTTGCAGGTGACCTAAGTGAGCTTGATGCTCTTGATGGTATTAATGGATTAGTTTATTTTCCAGGCACTATCAATTTGAAGCCTTTCAATATGCTTAAAGATAACGATTTTCAAAATGACCTTGAGATAAATTACCTAGGGGCCGTAAGAGTCTTAAGAAAACTCTTACCAAAATTGAAAGATGCCGAAGGTGCAAGTGTTGTATTCATTAGCACTGTTGCAGCAAGTCTAGGGCTTTCCTTTCATGCTAGTATTTCACCAGCAAAAGCAGCCCTTGAAGCATTATGTAGGTCTTTAGCTGCCGAGTATGTTGGTGCCAAGATTTGTTTTAATACAGTTGCGCCAAGTCTTACCAATACACCTATGGCCAATAATTTACTGAGAACAGATCGCTTAGTGGAAGCGAGTAAAGAGAGAAATCCTATGAAAACCGTAGGCTCTCCTAAACAAATTGCAAAAACAATAGACTTCTTACTATCTGCTCACGAAAATTGGATGACTGGTCAAGTTATCCCTGTTGACGGCGGTATGGTAAATCTTAAGTAGTTAGAAATTATAAGAAAATCCAAGCATATTGCTTTCGGTATTTTGCACTTCATCAAGGGTATAGAAATCAAGAAATACACTAAAATTTTCGTTAATAGTCACATCGAGACCAAATCGCATGTAAATGTCTTGGCCATCTAATTCAAATCCAGTTTGCTCTCGCTCCATATCTAAGTATCTATCATATTCTGCACGTTCCTCTGGGGTCATTTCTCGATCAAATTCAACTTCTTCCTTATAGCCATCAAACTCTGATGACCAAAATCCCAGACCAAAACCACCATAGAAAGCAAAAGTTTCATTTACTCTAGCTTTTCCCAAAAGACCAATATTTAAAATAGATGTATCGTAGGCATCCGAGGATAAGCTTAAGAATGAACCCTCTAAGGATAGGTTTTCATTAATACTTGATCCGAGACCAAACTCAAAGACATCATCATCACCCTTCTCCTCATCCCGCATGCTTTCACTACCAGAGCTACCAAGACTTGCAAATAAATAATCGGGCATAAGATCAAATTCTTGACTGTCTTCCTGTGCATTTACAAATACAGATATCAAAGCGAATATAAGGATAGATTTTTTCATAAGACTAATTTACAAGATTTTTTGGATTTTTGTTTGAAACTTCCCATCTTTTACGCAGATAATTACAATTCTCACAGGACTTGGATGGTTTAGGCATAGCAGCTTTGAGAGTTGCGACTGCATCTTCTACAGCTCCTTCAACCCAATCATCGTTGCATTCAAGTCTTATAAGGTGTAAATCAAATTGTAGTTTTTGCTCAAACATGGCCTCATTTTTCTTTCCATTGAAGTAGACCAGATAGGCCTCTGGTGCAACCTCGAAATTATTCTTTCGGAGCAACCATTGATACATTTCCAATTGTCTTTTATAACCCTTGGCATATTCCCATTTTGAAAAAGTATCCTCCCAGTCAAAAACATTCTTGGCGGTGGCTTTTACATCCACAACAATTAATTTTCCATTGGATTTTTGCCAGATATCATCAACTGCACCACCGAAATCATATCCCTTATCTTCGTTTCTATAGCGTATGCCTTTAAAGTTATTGCGCCACTCATCCATTTTTTCGTGTGCAAAGGGCACTGCTTCGATGCCATGCTTGATAAACATTGGATGTGGTTTGCCTTTTGCTCGGTAAAAATCAAATTCGTTTTTGCAAAGATTATCAACCGCACTATTTAGTGTAAAGGGCAAGCTAGGTGGACGCACTTTGTGCTTATAGGCTAAATAAAAACACCTTTGGCAGTTAAGATGTTGCTCTACTGCTGATCTACTTATTTTTATCATGCTCTCACCATTTCTATATGAGGAATGTCGTCTTCTAGATATTCCTCACTACATTTTACAAAACCAAATTTTGCATAGTACTGTTCTAAATAACATTGAGCGGAAATTTTCACAGGCATATTAAATTGCCCAGCAATATCTTCTAAAGCTTTTTTTATTATATGTTCACCTAAACCTTGTTTTCGGTAACTTTTCTTTGTGACTATTCGTCCCAGAGAGGGTTCTTTAAACCTTGTTCCTGGTGGATTTAAGCGTAAATAACTTAAAATCACACCTTTGTTTTCAATCCAGTAATGAAGACCCTGATCGTCCATACCATCTAAATCTTCATAAGGGCAATCTTGTTCAACTACAAAGACTTCTATGCGTAACTGCAAAATTTTATAAAGCTGAGTATTGTCTAATTCTTGAAAACTTTTTATCATTACCGGTCTAGAAACTAAAGACATTTTAGAATTATGAGTGAAAGTTTTTACGATTACAAAGCAAAAGATATAAAAGGCGATGAGGTTGCAATGTCGACCTTTAAAGACAAGGTTGTGCTGGTGGTTAATACTGCAAGTGCGTGCTACTTCACACCTCAATACAAGGGGTTGCAGCGACTGTATGATAAATATCAAAATCAAGGGTTGGAGATTCTCGCCTTTCCATGCAATCAATTTGCTGAAGAGGAAAAAGGCTCTAATGAAGAAATTGCTGAATTTTGCGAGCTAAATTATAAGGTCTCATTCCCTCTATTCTCAAAAATTAATGTCAATGGTGAAAAAGCTGAACCACTTTTTAAGTTCCTAAAAGATGCAGCAAAAGGATTCATGGGAACTACCTCAGTAAAGTGGAATTTTTCTAAGTTTCTTATTTCTAAAAAGGGAAGGGTTGTTAAACGTTTTGGCTCATTAGATGCCCCAGAATCATTTGAAAATGACATCCAATCAGAACTACAGTAAATACAAAAACTACGAACCTCCCTTTCCATTCAATAAACCCTATAGCACAACTGTACTAAGTAAATTAAGGAGAATAGTAAAATTTAGAGCAATACGAGCTCTTAATGCCAAAACAATAAGAAGAGTCATTGCAGTTGATGAGTTCAAAATGACTTCTTATACCAATTTATCTAAAGGTAGCACTAAAAACTTATATTTACTTCCAGGCTACCTTGGAAATAATAACTCTTCCTACATGCTAAGTGCGCTTTTATACTTTGCAAATAAGGGGTGGAATATACACAGAATTAATCCAGTCGATCATGGCGATACCCTGCTAATGAACAAAAAATTTTTCAATGCTCTGCATCATGAAATAACTGGCAAGGCACTTGAAAAAGTTGTAAACGATCATGCTGGAGATCATTATTTAATGGGCTTCTCTTTTGGTGGAAACTTTGCATTACGTATTGCAATGCTTGATATGGGAGTAAAATTTAAAAGAGTAGTCGCTATAAGCCCAATGATTGATCATGAAAACTCCCTGGAGCAATTGCCACTTTTCTTTCAAAGGTACTACAACAAGAAATGGGTAAAAACTTTTAAAGCAAAAGAAACTATGTGGGAAAATCAGGATTTTAAGAAGTATTATAAAATGCGCGATTTAAAAGAGATGATGAAAGAGTGGTTACCTTTTGTATTGCCTGAATATGATTTTAACGAGCTAAGTGATTTTTTTGAAATGTATAAAATTAGTGTTGATAAAATACAACAACTCAAAACACAAGCTAGCATCATAATGTCTGCAGATGATCCTGTAGTGCCTATTGATAGCGCTAAGCATCTACAAAAAATAAATAATATTAATTTTTTACAGACAAAATTTGGTGGCCATAATAGTTTTACTGAAAACTTTTCCTTTGATGACTACTCAATGAAGATTGCTGCTAGTGAGTTAGGCGAAGAATAACCGCTGCTTCTCGACCATTCTGTGTTTTATAGTAATCTGCTCTTCTTGTAATTTCCCTAAACCCGAGCTTATCGTAAAAATTTCTAGCACCACGGTTTGATTCGCGAACTTCTAAAAAGGTGTTTTTTATGCCAAATAGTTTAGATCGTTGGAATAAGACACCAAACATGTATCGTCCTACTCCTTTGTGTCGTAAATCTTTCTTTACTGAAATATTTTGTAGATGACATTCATCTAGAACTTCAGATGCAATGCAAAAACCAATAATTTCGGTTTTTAACAGGCATACAAAACTCAAGGATCTCCTATTAAGAATATTTTCAAATGTCTTTTTCGACCAAGGGGTTGGATTGGCTTCCTTTTCGATATCTAAGATTGCATCAAGATGCGTTATGGAGAAATTTTCAACTTCTAATTCACTCGCCAGTGAAGTTTGGTCGTCTTTTTTCAACAAATGCCTGAACACCCTCTAGATTATCCTTACTCCCAACGAGATCATCCTGAAGTCGTGCTTCTTCTTTGAGCTGATCGTGATAAGACCTTGTGAAACTCTCTCGCATTAAGTGTTTCGTTCTTAAAGTTGCTTTTGGAGCTAGTTCTGAGTAGGTTTGTGCAAGTGTTAATGCATCATTTAAAGTCTCACCGTCTGCGGAAATCTCAGAGCAAAGACCTAGTTCTTTGCATTCATCAGCAGACACTCTTTGCGCCTCAGAGGCCATTCTAAAAGCTTTTTGATAACCAACAATCCTTGGCAACAACCAAGTCGAACCACCATCTGGAATCAAACCAATTTTTGAGAAGCCTATTTGATAGAAACTTGAATTCCCCATGAAAACAATGTCCGAACTCATATAGTAGGCGCATCCTATCCCTGCACAAGGACCTTCAACTGCAGCTATCACCACTTTATCCATTGAGATAAGGTTATTGAGGCCAATGTGGTAACCCTCATTCAGGGCTTTTTCAACACTTTCCCAGCCCATTCCTCCAGAAGGTGTTAGGTCTGCACCAGCACAAAAGCCACCACCATTACCAGTTATCACAACCGACTTATATTTTTTATCTTTTGCTTTCTCAGTTAAGTCATTGAAAAGCAATACCGTCTCTGGATCAAGCGCATTTCTTTTCTCAGGCCTATTAAGAGATATAACTGCAACTGAATCTTGTTCTTCGAATAATACCTTTGGTTCACTCATAATTTTTTTCTGCTATTAAAAATTTATTTTGTTTTGAAAGTACAATACTAAATTCCTTAATATCGTCTCTACGAAATTTTACTACAGGATTTGCATCATGTCTTGATTGAAAAAATGATTTTTCTATTTCTTGCATTTGCTTTTCATTTGGAAGAAACATGGAAAGGTTTTCTAACCACATTCTGATAAGTTCTGATTTTTCAAAAGATGATAAAGGTTCCATCTTTTCAAGATCAAGCGCATTCCCATCAACCAAATCAATGAGCCTTTCTTTTAACATCTTTTCGTAAAGAGTATTTTGTTTCTGAGCCAAAGCAGTGAATCTGCTGATATTTTTTTCAACAGTGTTCCATCTCCTAGTGATATGAGGTATCACAACATTTCTTAGATAGTTTCTACTAAATTGATTATCTTCATTGGATGGATCTTTAATAAATTGTAATTTTCTTAACTTCAAATGCTCAAGAACCTCTTTTTTTGTGAGCTTTATTAGGGGTCTAATAAAAGTAATTGCCCCTGCAGGACGTATCCTCTTTATGCCTGAAACTCCTTTAATGCCTGTCCCTCTGATTAATCGAAAAAGAAGTGTTTCAACTTGATCAGAAGCATGATGCCCTTGAACAATTACCGTACCTTTTTCATAGGAATTAAATATTTTTAATCTCTCTGACCGCATTGCTGCTTCAAGACCTTCACCAGATTTTTGTGAATTGATTTTTTTTACGTCAAATTTAACTGAAAGTTTTGCGCACAGATTTGCACAATGCTGCTCCCAATGTTCTGAATCTTCATGTAATTGATGGTTTATATGAAGTGCTACAAGTTTTTCTGTGAGGTTTTCAGCTTTTAAAAATTCATAGATTTCTACTAAAGCAAGAGTTGAATCAGCCCCACCACTAAGACCAACTACTACTTTTGAGCTTTTTTTTAATAATAGCTTTTCAGCATTTGAAAGGATACTCATCCTTTACAATCCTATCTTGATAAACTTATCGTACCTTTTTTCTAGAAGTGTCTCCAAAGAGATGTTGCTTAAACGTTGTAGTTCCTCAAGAAAAAAACTTTTAACTACCTTATAGGTTTCAGAATGATTCCTGTGTGCACCTCCGCTAGGTTCTTCAAGAATACGATCAATTAATTTCAACTTATGTAAATTCTGTGCATCTAATTTTAGTGCTTCTGCAGCTTTTTCTGCATTTTCCGATGATCGCCACAATATGGAAGAGCAAGCCTCAGGCGATGCAACTGAGTAAATTGAATATTTCAGCATAGCTATGGTATCTGCCAGGCCAATGCCAAAGCCACCACCAGAACCTCCTTCTCCTATTACAAGATTTATTATTGGGGTTCTAAGATCAGACATAATTTCAAGGCTCTTTGCAATGGCTTCATGCTGTCCAGCATACTCAGCTTTTACGCCAGGGTATGCACCCGGCGTGTCAATTAAGGTGAATAATGGTAAGTTGAATTTCTCAGCAAGCTTCATAATTCTATTTGCTTTTCTAAAGCCAGAGGGATGAGGCATACCAAAGTTTCGTGCTACTCTTTCTGTTGTTTCCCTGCCTTTCTCGTGCCCAATAATCACCACTGGGTACTCCTCTAAGAAGGCAAAACCGCCAATTATTGCTTTATCATCTTCACTTGATCGATCACCGTGTATTTCTTCAAAGCCATCAAAAACGTTCTTAAAATAATCAATTGAATGTGGTCTACTTGGATGCCTTGCAACAAGCACTTTCTGCCAAGAACTTAAATCTTTATAAATTTTCTGAGTAACATTTTCGGCTTTCCTTTCCAATCGGTTTAGTTCGTCAGATAGATTTGTGGGGGAAGGAACCTCTTTTTTCAGTTCTTCAATTTTATCAAGGCAGTCATAAATTGGCTGCTCAAAATCAAGATATTCTTCCATTACGCTAAAGTATAATTTTCCTCTCCAAAAAGCTTATCAAGCTTTTCGAACGTATTATCCTCCAAAGAAATCTTAAAGCTGTCAACTTTTAATTCACTTGAAAGATTTAAATCATTATCTTCAAAGTTTAAGTACACCTCTACTCCATTATTAGCATTGAGTTTTAGTAGCTCTTCAATTACGCCATTTTCAACTGCTTTAAGCTGTGATCTGTCAATGTTAAGGGTTATTTTCGATGATGTTTGGCTCCTTGCAACATCTATTGGAGAGATATCTGAAGCTCTTATTTTTATGCCAACATTATCAACATTATCTTTTCTGTAGTCATCTGCAACTATATTTCCTTTTATCATCGCCAGTGAGTTTTCTTTGAATAATGATTTTTTAGCATCATAAAGCTCAAGTGGTACGGAAACATCAATTATTCCCGTTTCATCGGAAACCTCTAAAAAAACATAAATATTAGTGCCCTTTTTAATGACTCTGCGCTGGTTAATAAGCACGGGGATAGATTTTTCAGCACCAGATGTATTAAGTTTATTTATTGGATGGATTTTTGATGAAATTGTTCGCCTCAGTAAGGAAATTGGATGCTTGGAAAAATAGAACCCAAAGGACTGTAACTCCATTTTAAGTTTTTCAGATTCAGAAAAGGGCTTCGCTTTCACAGTATTAATTTTCTGTTCTTCACCATCCCCAAACATATCGACAATTCCAGATTCTCTGGATTTAAATTTTTGTTCAGAGACAACCAAATAATTTCGTATGTTCTGAATTGCCTCATCACGATTGCAAATCTCATCGAAAGCACCAGACTTTGCTAAGCTTTGAAGTGACCTTATCCCACCTTTTCTTAAATCTATGCGGGAGGCTAAATCAATTAAACTTTTAAATTTACCTTTATCTCTCTCTACAATTAATTCATCGATAAATTTTTTACCAACATCTTTGAGTGCAGCTAAGCCATATTCAATCTGATCTTTTTCATTAACAAAAAAGGTAGCCATTGAAGTATTAATATTTGGGGGCAATATATCTACGTTCATATCGGAGCAATCCTTGATATGTGGCTCAAGTTTGTCTGTCTTATCTTGTTCAGAAGAAAGCACAGCTGCAATAAAATGCGATGGAAAATGTGTCTTTAAATATGCTGTTTGGTATGCAACAAGGGCATAGGCTGCTGAGTGTGATTTATTAAATCCATACCCAGCAAATTTTTCAATATTTTCAAAAATTTCAATCGCCTTATTTTTTGGGATATCGTTATTTGTACAACCTTCAACAAAAGTTCCTTTTTCTTCCTCCATCACATCAGCTTTTTTCTTTCCCATTGCTCTACGAAGATTATCTGCATCGCCAAGACTATAAGATGCAAGTACTTGAGCTGCTTCCATGACTTGTTCCTGGTAGACAAAAACTCCGTAGGTTTCGTTTAAAACTTTTTTTAACAAAGGGTGCTGATAACTTGTGCTCTCTCTCCCATTTTTTCTATTGATATAATCGTCTGCCATACCTGAATTTAGAGGGCCAGGCCTGTATAAAGCTACTAATGCAATAATATCTGAAAAGTTCTCAGGTTTAAGCCTCTTGATTAAATCAATCATACCGCTGGACTCAAGCTGAAATATCCCCTTAGTTTTTCCTGAACATAGAAGACGGAAGACTTTGTTGTCATCCATTGGAATTTTTAATAATCTAAAGTCTGGATCTATTTTTTCAACAGATTTAGTTGCATTGTTAATAACAGTTAGAGTCCTTAAACCAAGAAAATCGAATTTCACTAAACCAACTTCCTCAACATCATACATGTCAAGTTGAGTTGCTAATGAATTTGTTTCTGGATCAAAGTGTAAGGGAGTAAACTCGTGAATATCATTTGGTGCAATAACAACTCCAGCAGCATGTTTACCAACGCTTCGCGCGCAGCCCTCAAGTTTAAGGGCAAGATCAAGAACCTCTGTCACTTCATCATTAGCTTTTATGAGGTCTGCAAGTTCTGCTGAATCATTGATAGCATCTTGAAGTTTAATTCCTGGTGTCAAAGGTATCATCTTGGCAATGTTGTCGCCAAACCCGTAGGGTTTTCCGAGAATTCTTGTTACATCCCTCGTTACTCCTCTTGCAGCCATAGTTCCAAGAGTGCCAATTTGAGCGACTGAATTTACACCGTATTTTTGTTGAACATATTCAATTACCTGATCTCGGCCTTCAATACAGAAATCAATGTCAAAATCTGGAAGCGATGGTCTTTCAGGATTTAAAAACCTTTCAAATAGCAACCCATACTTTATAGGATCTAAAGATGTAATTGATAATACAAAGGCTACAAGAGAACCTGCACCTGAACCTCTGCCTGGGCCTACCGGAATACCCTTTGTCTTTGCCCAACTTACAAAGTCCATAACAATTAAAAAATAACCAGGATAATCTTTATCAATAATTATTTTTAATTCTTTATCTAGGCGATCAAGATAAAGCTTTTTATCTAGATCATCATTCTTTGATAAAAACTGATCTAATTTTTCTTTGGCAATCACCTTTAAATACTCACCAAGCGATTGCTGCTTCTCAAGCTCGTAAGAGGGCAAAAAGTATTGACCCTCTCCTATGTATAAGTTGCATAATTTTGCTACCTCAAAAGCATTATGCATTGACTCTGATGAATGTAATTTAGCCATCTCATCCGAACTCTTAAAGTACTGTTCTTCTGAGGTTGAAGTGCTTTCCATCTCGTCTTTAAGAAGTGTTGCATTATTTATTGAAACCTTGGCTTGGTGGGCAAGAAAGTCATCTTTATTTAAAAATAACACATCATTTAATGCCACTGTAGGAATTCCTAAATTATAAGCAATGCTTGAGGCACTTTCGAAAGAAGAATTTCCATTATTAAAATTTTTCAGCCCCAAAAATAAATTTCCATTAAATGATTTTTGATAATTTTTTAAATTTTCCTCATATAGTTTGGCACTTCCCTCGAGATTTTCTCTTGCTGAATAAATACAAACTAAATTGTCCGGAGCCTCTAGGATGCTCTTTTCAAGCTTGTTTGCTCCTTGGTTATCTCTCGAGAAATACTTAGTACTTATTTTAAATAATTGCTCAAGGCCTTTTTTATTTTTTGCTAAGAGAAGTATGTTTGAGTTACTTATTTCATTTTGGTTAAGATCTATCTCAATACCACACAAAGGCTTAATGCCTTTTTCAATTGCGTATTTATAGAATTTTACTAATCCAAAAAAAGAGTTTTTATCTGTAAGCGCAACACTTGGCATATTCTTTTCAATTGCTTTATCTACAATATCCTCAACCTTAGGCAATCCCTTATTAATACTAAAATGTGACTTTACTTGAAGGTGAATAAATTTTTCCATTGATTAAATTTTAAAGCTTTTTCTATGAATTCTTGTCTTTCCAATCTGTTTTATTACATCTTTATGCTGTTGGGTTGGATATCCTTTATTTTTCTGAAGAAAATATTGAGGGAAATGACTAGCATATGCAATCATCAATCTATCTCTAAATACTTTTGCAAAAATTGACGCTGCCGAAATTTCTCGCACTAGATTATCGCCCTTAATAATTGCTTCAGCATTTAAAATTTCATCTGGCACATACTTGCCATCTATTAGGACCTTATCTGGTGTGATAGGTAAATTTTTGATAGCCCTTCGCATTGAAAGATGCGATGCTCCCAAGATATTAAGGTTATCAATTTCTTCAGGGGTTGCCATTCCCACTGATGCGAAACAATGTCTTTTTATTTTATTAAATACCTTTTCTCTGATTAAAGGAGACATCTTTTTAGAATCAACCAGCTTAATATCTTTTAACTCATCGCCTATATAGACAGCAGCAGAAATTACAGGCCCTGCTAAACATCCAAGACCAACTTCATCAATCCCTATAATTCTCATGTAAATAACTAGCCACTTCTGAGAAGTTACTTCCAGGAAGATTTTTTTTGTGAAACCTTATACGTGAAGTAATCGTTTCTCTAGAAGATATTATTCTTTTAAGTTCATCGCACAGAGTTTCCGAATTAAATTTGTCTTGAATCAGCTCCTTATAGATTTGTTCGTTACATATAATATTTGGTAAAGAAATAAATTCTGCTTTAACAAGTCTACTTAAAATGAGGTGGTTTAATATTTCTGTTTTGTAGATTGTAATGCATGGTGTCTCTGTGACAAAAGCTTCAAGTGTAGCGGTACCAGAGCAGACCACAGCCATAAAGGATGATTTTAAAATGTCTTTTGATTCACCAATAACTACTTTTACCCTTTCTTTTCCTTCTAGAATTTCCTCTATCGAGTCTTTAGATGTCTTGTTATTTACAGGAATGATTGCACGATAATTATTATCTTGGTCAAATTTTTTAAAGCCATCCAGCATTGCTGGCAGATTATTTTTAATCTCAGATTTCCTGCTACCAGGCATCAGTGTTATCAATTTAGTATCTCTTTTCTCTTCTTTATGTTCATAATTAAATAATGGATGGCCTACGCAAAATGATTTACTTTTGGTGGTAGAGCAAAAATTAAGTTCAAAAGGAAACAAGCACAACATGTGATCCAAGAATTTAAAATTTTTAACTCTTCCCGGTCTCCATGCCCATACCGATGGACACACCATATGAATTGTTCGAATATTAAATTTTGATAAAACTTCGTGAATCTTAAAATTAAAATCAGGGCCGTCAATTCCTATGAATATATCTATGTTCTCTTTAAGAAACCAATTAATAATTTTTTTTCGAAATTTATTAATCTTAAAAAAATTTAGGAGCGGTTCAATTATCCCCATGACTTCAATATCTTCCCTGCTCTTGAATTCCCCAAACTCTTTAAGAGATTCACCACCAACACCAATTACCTCAAAATCTTTTAAATTTTTTTTTAGTTCGCTTAGAATCTCAATTGCTAGAAGATCTCCTGATGCCTCAACAGCAACTACACCAATTTTTATGTTCAATTATCGCATTACTCCTCGAGTTGAGTTTTTAATTGATTGGGTAAAAATATCAATATTTTCTGAAGAGAAACACTCAGATTTTATTGCACTTAAAGCATCTTTAACGGATTTTTTTTCCCTAAAGAAAATTTTATATGCTTTTTTTAAATTTTGTATTTCGTCTCTTGAAAAGGATTTCCTTTCAAGTCCTACAGAATTTAATCCAGCTACTTTAGTTGGATTCCCTGCTACTCTGGTAAATGCTGCAACATCCATATTAATTTGCGATCCCATACCAGTAAATGCATATGATCCAATTTTGCAGTGTTGATGCACAAGAGTGTATCCACCAAGCGTCACATTATCACCAAGGACAACATGACCTGCCAAAGCACTGTTATCAACAAGAATATTTCTGTCGCCTAAAATACAATCGTGAGCTACCATTACTCCTGGCATGATAAGGTTATTATTGCCAATTTGTGTAAAACCTAGATCTGCTGCAGTACCTCTATGGACCTTACTAAACTCTCTAAAGACATTATTTTCGCCAACATTTAAAAGACTTTTTTCTCCTCTGTATTTTAAATCTGGTGTTGCTTCCCCCACTAAAGAATACGGAAAAAAAGTATTTTTTTGACCAAACTTACTTGGACCTTTTATTACGACATGGCAGTCAATAATGTTGCCTTTGTCTAAATCAACCTCTGGGCCAATTACAGAGTAAGGGCCAATTTCTACAGATTCATGGATCTTAGTATCTTTGTGCACTATTGCTGTTGGATGTATTTTATTCATTTAGATTCCTATCGGCACATAAAATTTCTGCGGAACACACAAGTTGCTTTTCTTTGAAAGCTTTCGATGAAAATTTCCAAATCCCTCTTTTTGATGTCAATACTTTTGATTCAAAAACTAATGAATCTCCAGGTCTTATCATTTTTTTAAATCTGACCTTATCTACTCCACACAGCAAATATACCGACTCTGTAGAATGCTCTTTGTTCATAATATGTGCCCCAAGTAGACCACAACTTTGCGCCATGGCCTCAAGAATCAATACTCCTGGCATAATTGGAAAATTTGGAAAATGCCCTTTGAAAAACGTTTCTTTTGGAGAAATATACCTCTCTGCAATTATTATTTCGTTACTTATTTCTACAACTTTATCAATAAATAAAAAGGGATCTCTGTGTGGGAGAAATTTCTTTACATCTTCATTTTTCATTTTTAATTTTAGCAAATAATTTCAGTGCCTTTTTGTGTTCTTGGGTTGGGTAAAAGGAACTATAAGTCCCAGGTTTTAATATTGAAGTTGTTACAAGACTCTTTGCTAAAAGCGTTACATCATCGCCTATTTCAAGATGATCTGTAATGCCAACATGTCCTGAAATTCTACAATTTTTACCAACCGAAACACTACCCGCAATAGCTGTTTGTGCAGCGATAGCTGTATTTTCACCAATTGTTACGTTATGAGCTAGATGAACCGCATTATCTAACTTAACATTTTGATGTAAGACTGTATTACCAAGTGCTCCACGGTCAATGGTACAGTTAGCACCAATCTCACAATTATCTTCAATAACGAGCCCTCCGAGATGAAAAATTTTTTGCCAGCCATTGTCTGTTGGGACAAATCCAAAACCATCAGAACCTAAAACCGAACCAGAATGAATAACTACATTTGGTCCAATATGTGTTCCGGGATAGATAGATACGTTGTCTTTGATAGTCACATTGTCAGAAATTATGCAATTCTTACCAATAGAAGAATGTTTTCCTACATTGACATTTTGGCCTATCTTAGACTCAATCCCTTCGTTATGATCATCGTATTTCTTAACAAATACTTCTGTCAGATTTGCGTATGCTAAATATGGATTACTATGAATGAGAAGATTTGTATCGAAGTCAATTTTATGAGCTAAAGACTCTTCTAATATTACAGCGCCAGATGATCTGGATAGTGATGAAAGAAATTTTTTATCTTTAACAAAACAAATATATTCCTTTTTGCATGATTTTGATTCTCTTATGCCTTTGACAAGAAGATCTTCATCTCCTATAAGTGTTGCATCAATTTTTTTAGAGATTTCGCCAAGCGAGAGAGATGACATTCAGTTACTACTCTGATTCTTCAGCAAGAGCAACGTCAAGCAAAGCAGTGACTTCATCTGTTATGTCAAGATCAGGATCCCAGTAAAATGCTGCTTGTGGTGATAAAACCATATCCATACTCTTTGCGTTTATCAGCTCGCCTAAGATTCTTTGAAAATCTGGTGAAAGTGTATTAATGATAGACTGTTGTGCTTCTTGTGCTTTTGTTTGTAATTTGTTTGCAAGAAATTGTACTTCGTTTTGTTTGTCTTGAACTTTTTTTTGCATATCTAATTTTTCTTCATCAGATAATGTTTCAGCATCTTGTTGAAATTTTTCAACGAGCTCCTGTCCCTCAGTTTGCAATAATTCTAGCCTTTCTCTGTCAGCAATAAAGTCTGAATCCTCTTCTAACTCTTTGAAAGCATTCTGGGCAAATTGAGTACTTAACATAGCTCTCTCTGCATTTAATACAAATGTACCTTCACTAAAAGCATTTAATGAGAATATTGATAGTAGAATAAGAAAGAATATATTTGTATTATTCATAGGCATATAATTAATTCGCTATTTTAGCTGTTTTTTTATAAAGAATCGAGGTTTTTTAGAACTTATTGCCTACAGTAAATTCAAACCTTTTTGTTCTATCAAGAGGATCGTTGTTAAATGGAATGGCAAAATAAACGCTGACAGGACCGAAAGGTGTAATGGCACTTCCCCCAAGACCATAGGAACCACGCATGTCCTCAAAATTTGGCCTAAAGCATTGCTCCTGATAATTCCTACAGAAAGTAGAAAAAACATTACCGAAATCAACAAAAAAAGCAGATCTAAATTGTGACTGCTCTTCAATGAAAGGAAGTTTAAAAATTAGATTTAAGCTTGTTTCAATGAGAACATTCCCTCCGATAGGTCTGTTAAACCTGTATTGGGCATACTGGTTGTAATATGGTGAATCTGGGACACCATCTCCATCTGAATCAATCAAGGGTGCACAGATATCTGTTTCAGAGTTATAACCATAGCATGGTATTGGTGTAATTCTTGGCCCCAAACTATTAGTCTCATAACCTTTAATCGAATAAGGTCCTCCCGCATAGAAATTCTCAAAGTATGGAGGTATTTTTGTATCTCCTATTGTCCCAACGTAGCCAAGTTTCCCAGACAATTTAAATATAAAGTCTCCATAAATTGGTTGATATAACTCTCCACGATATTGGGCTTTATAGTATTCCAAGGTTGATCCAGGAGTAGTTGTTTGCAAAGACAGTTGATTAAGAGTTCCTCTTGTTGGAAAAAGACCTCTATTAAGGGTTATTCGGGTCCAAAAACCTTGTATTTTTGCAGTATCAAATTCAGTTCCCTCACTCTCAGTAAAATCAAGTATTTCTCTTGAAGACAGTCCTGACTGCTGTAATTCCGTATGATCCAAAGCTATGTTTATACCTAGTCTTTGTATGTCTGATATGGGGTACCCAAATGTAATTGCACCTCCAAAACTGCTGGTATTATAGCTTGTTAATCCAAAAGCTGAATAATCAAATTCCCTAAGATTGAGGGAATACCCTCTGCTCACCCCATCAACGGTATAGTAAGGGTCTTCGTAATTAAGAAAAATATTTTTTGAATAATCACTGACATTAGCTCCAATCCCTACAGAATTACCACTACCTAAAAAGTTCTGTTGTTGGATGTTGAAATTAAAGGAAAACCCAAACTGAGAGTATCCAAAACCTCCTATTACATTTCCGTACTGCTGTTCCTCAACATCAAAGACAACATCAACTAAATCCTCCTCTCCAGGCACTGGGATAGTTTCGACACTTACAGTTTTAAAATAACCTGTTCTTTCAAGAAATAATTTTGATTGTTCAATCTTTTGGTTTGATGCAGGTGCACCTTCAAATTGTCTCATTTCACGACGAAGAACTTCATCAGTTGTGAAGTCATTGCCGTTAAAAATGATCCTTCTTGTATAATTTTTCCTTCCAGGATTAAATACGAATGTTATGTCAGCTGTTTTGCCACTTTCGTCTATGGTAGGAACACCTTCAACTTCGGCAAAAGTAAAGCCTTCATTTCCAAGAACATTGGCAAAAAACTCTTCATAACTTGTTATTAACGATTCTGAATAATATGATCCCTCAGGTATATCAATGAAGTCCTCAAAAAATTCTCTTTCAAGAGGAATCTCTCCAGAAACATTTACAGAACCGATTTGGTACTGCTCACCTTCATTCAAAATCAAAGTAATATAGAGCTCCTCTAAATCGTCACTTATAGATACTTGTGATGAATTTAAAGCAAACTGCAAATAACCCCTGTCTTTGTAGAAGGCCTCAAGATTCTCAAGATCTGTTCTAAGTTTTTCACGTGTGTACTTATTATCGTTTGTAAATACAGAAAGTATTGAACCTTCAGAAAGATCGAAAATTCTTTTTAGTTCAGTGTCTTCAAAAGCATTATTACCAATAATTTGTATAGATGTAATTGCTGTGGATGAACCTTCATCAATTTCAATTTTAATTTCGACTCTATTCCTTGGACGGGCCTGTTGGTCTACATCGACGGAAGCACCATACCGACCTTGTTGAGAATATTGTGCTTGTAATCCCTTTGTGATGTTTTCCAGTGTTGCTCTTTTTAAAACAGAACCTTCTGAAATTCCCTCTGAGCCAAGTGCACTCAAAAGATCTTCAGTTGGAAGTGCAGAATTTCCGTCAATAATAATGCCTGAAATTGTTGGTCTTTCCTCGACTAGTACATTCAATATGTTCCCCTCAGATGTGAGGCTTACATTATCAAACTGACCTGTAGCAAATAAAGTTCTTATCACCCTCTGATAATCTCTTGTATCAATCCTATCCCCAATAGTAACTGGAATAGTATCAAGAACACTCCCTAGCGATACTCTCTGCAAACCAATAATTCTTATATCTTCGATCAACATCTCAGAGCTCAACAGAGATATATACAAAAATAGTAATGAAAAAAACTTCTTCAAAGTAACCTCAGAATGTCATTAATTACTACAAAAATAAATAAAGCTATGATCATTAAATAACTTAGATTAAAAAGTGCGTACTTTAGTTTCATGTCTATGGGTGATCCTTTTAATTCCTCAATTACAATAAACAAAAATTGACCCCCGTCAAGCATTGGAAGAGGTAAAAGATTAAATGCTCCTAAGCTAATACTTAATATAGCAAGTAAGAGCATAAAAGGGATAAATCCACTACTAAAAGAATCACCAGCAACTTTGGCAATACCTACTGGTCCACTCAAATTATCTAACCCCATCCCTCCAGTAAAAATTTTGAACAAAAAATTAAAGGTATTTTTGATCCAAAAAACAGTTTGGTTGTAACCAAATTCGAAGGCCTTGTTTATATTATTCCCCTCTGGCTTCAAGCTAAAACCAAAAGGCTGATCTTTAATTTTTTCACGAAAGAATATCGTAAATTCCTCTCCATCTCTTAGAATAGTGAATTCAAAAGAAGCTTTTTCACTTTGAAGTTTCTCCATTGCATATGCCCGAGATGGAACCTGTTTTCCATTGATTGATATGATCTTATCACCATTTTTAAGCCCATTAATATCCGCCAGGCTTCCATCCTTAATATCAGAAATAGTTGGCTCAAAGTCTGGAAATGGCATTATTGAGAAATAAGACGAAGGACTAATGTCTGTTGGGAAGCTTAATTGCTCGACCCTTTTTTGTATAGTTTGAATTGCCTCTGCTTCATAGTCGTAGACATCAATACTAATATCCCCTGAAAATCCTGAATAATTTAAAAGTGTAATTTCAAAATCTTGAGCACTGGTTATTGGCTTATCATTAACACTTATAATTCTGTAAATCTTTTCTTGATCTAGTGTTGATATTGAAGAAGATACAATATCTGATGGTTTGGGTAAAAAAAATGCAACTACCGTAAAAAGAAAGAAAGCCAAGAAAAAATTGAAAATTGGACCAGCCAGAGTAACCAAAGCTCTCTCATATGCTGGTCTATTAGCCAAGACCAGACTTTTATCCTCTTCCGAAAGATTTTCATAATTGTGTTTATCTGCAGGATCATGAAAAGCAACATATCCGCCAAATGGAACAACTGAGAGTGAAAAATTTATTCCCTCTTTATTCTTCCATGAAAAAATATCAGGACCAAAACCAATGCTAAATTTTAGTATTTTAATTTTAAAAAATCTTGCAACAGAATAGTGCCCATATTCATGAAATGTCACCAAAACTAAAAATAAGATTACTGCACCAAAAAGAATTTCCATTATGTTTTCTGTAAAAAATTAATTATTTCACTGCGATTTATCTCAATATCCTCAATTGCTAGCAGTTGTTTTTTTTCAACTTTTGAGTAGTTCTTAATTAACAACTGGTATATTTCTCCAAAGCCTATTTTTCTCTCAAGAAATTTACGAACAGCAAAATCATTTATTGTTGAAAAAACAAGCCCTCTATTACCCTTATTTGTAATTACATCTTTTACAATATCAATCAAGAATTTTCTGTCCTCAGGAAATGGAACTAAGTTTAAATCCAAACCTTTAGGACTAGAAAATAATTCATTTTTGCCAAGCTCATAATTAATTGTACCTAAAAAGCCATAGGATATAGGATAAATCATGTCTGCATCAGAAATATTTGCGTCTATTGAGCCATCCATATATTCAACAAGAGCATGTATTTTGCTTTGTGGATGTATAAGAATATCTAATTTTTCTAAAGGAATATTAAAGAGATAATGAGCTTCAATTATTTCAAAACACTTATTTATTAGAGTTGCAGAGTCAATAGTTATTTTTTTCCCCATTTCCCATGTTGGATGTTTAAGAGCCTCTTCTAAACTTTTATCCGCAACCTCTTGAATTGAATTGTTTAAAAAAGGGCCTCCTGAAGCAGTCAAATAAACTTTTTTTACATCTCTTGGATTTTTGTTTCTTAAAAGATTCATTACAGAATAGTGTTCTGAATCAATGGGGATTATCTCGGTTTTGTTTTGCTTTGACATATTTAAAATTTGTTCTCCCATTACTACCAAAGACTCTTTATTTGCTAATAACAGCTTACCACCAGAGCTTGCTGCCAAAGATGTTAGTTCAAGTAAATTTGAACTAGAAATTGCTGAAAGATATATATCACTTTTTTCTGATAATAGGACATTTTTTAATTCAGTAAAACTTTGCAAAACGACTGTTGACGATATTTTAAATTTTAAGAACTCTTCTGAAGCAATCTTATCTGAAAAATAAATATACTTCGGTTGGAACTCGTCAACAAGATCTTTTGCTAACTTAAAATTTTTATCGCAGACAAAAGTGTGAAATGAGAAAATACCATTGTGGCTCCTAATAAAATCTAATGCTTGCGATCCTATTGAACCCGTTACACCAAAAATTGAAACCACTCTCACTTTCCAAACCGCCTTATTCTTTTTTTATACTCATTCAAGATATTATCTAAGTCACTTTCACAAAAATCAGGCCAAAGCTTGTCTACGAAGAAGAGTTCTGAATAAGCAATATTTAGTAATAAAAAATTACTTATTCTAATTTCTCCCCCAGTTCTTATAAATATTTCAACATCTTCATCTCCAAGTTCTGAAAATCTAAGTAAATTCTTTTGTGAAATGTTTTCTTTTAAATATTGAATTTTCTTCACTGAATTTACAATATCCCAATGACCACCATAGTTCAGACCTATAACTAGATTAAATGATGTAAATTTTTTGGTCTCCTCAATACACTTTGCTATATCTTTTTTTGAGTTTGATGGCAAAGAATCTATATCGCCTATGAATGTAAGCTTTACCTCATTTTCAATTAACTCCTTCAAATTTGTATCAGTACCAAAGCTTATAAGATTCATTAAACCATTAACTTCAAACAACTGCCTTGACCAATTTTCTGTTGAAAATGCAAATACAACCAGTTTTTTTATACCTTTTCTTTTTGAAGCTTTAACAATTTTAATTAAGGTTTCAATTCCTTTTCTATGCCCATGGATTACTGGCAGATTGCTTTTTCTAGCCCATCTTCTGTTTCCATCCATAATAATGGCAATGGTCTTGGGGTCTTGCATAGATTAAATTGTAAGTAAGTCTTTCTCTTTCGCACTAAGAGCAGAATCAAGATCCTCTATGAACTGGGAGGTAAGTTCCTGTATTTCCTTATCGGCATCCGTAATATCATCTTCAGTAAGCTCTCCTTTCTTTTCAAGATCTTTCATTGAGGAGATTGAATCACGTCTTATATTTCTTATTGCAATTCTACCACTCTCCGCCTCTGATTTCGCTTTTTTTGTAAGCTCAATCCTAGATTCCTCAGTCAAAGGAGGCATTATAATTCTAATTATTTCTCCTTGAGTTGTAGGGTTTATACCAAGGTCAGATTTTTGAATTGCTCTATCTATTTCCTTAACTAATGACTTATCCCATGGAGATAAAGAAAGAGTTTTTGAATCCTCAACTGTAATTGAACAACACTGATTTAATGGTGTTTCATTTCCGTAGTAATCTACATTAATTCCGTCCAACATGGCTGGACTTGCCCGACCAGTCCTTATCTTTTTTAAATTATCCCCAAAGTTACTTAAGCTTGAAGACATTCTTTGTCTGCAATTTTTAATTATTTCTTCGTAATTATCCATTTGAAATTAGAGTTCCTAAATTTTCTCCATTTACAATCTTAAGTAATGCATCTTCTTTTTTAAAGTTAAAAACTTTTATATCCATATTGTTGTGTCTTGCAAGTGTTAAGGCTGTGGTATCCATAATTTTAAGATTTTTAGAAATTGCTTCATCGAATTTTAACAAGGAGTAAAAATTAGCATTTGGGTTAACTTCTGGGTCCTCAGAGTAAACTCCATCAACTTTTGTGGCTTTTATCATTAAATCGGCGTTTATCTCAATTGCTCTTAAACATGCTGCTGTATCAGTTGTAAAAAAAGGATTCCCAGTGCCAGCAGTAAAAATAACGACAAATCCTGCTTCGAGTAATTGTATTGCGATTCTTCTATCATAATGCTCAACAATCCCTGGCATCGGAATCGCAGACATTACTCTTGTCTTTACACCAATTCTTTCTAAGGAATCTCTTAAGGCAATTCCATTCATAACTGTTGCTAGCATTCCCATATGGTCTCCGGCAACTCGGTCTATTCCGTCTTGATTGAGTTCTTCACCCCTAAACAAATTTCCACCTCCAATAACAAGTCCAACAGAAATTTTTTTATTGACTACTTTCTTAATTTCTCCAGACATATAGTGAACAATTCTTGGATCAATGCCTTGATCCTTATCTCCAGCTACGGCTTCACCACTATATTTAAGCAAAATCTTGGTTATATAGCGTTTACTCACTCACCAATCCTTAACCTTACAAAAGCAAGAATCTCATTATCTTTGATTAAATCTTTTACTTTCAATTCTGGATTTTTAATAAAGTCTTGCTCTAAAAGTGAATTTTCAGATTTAAATTTTCTTATTTTTCCATCAATAATTTTTTGTTTAATATCATCAGGTTTATTTTCATTTTCTGTAGTTGCTTTTGCTATTTCATATTCTTTTGCAAGAATATTCTGGTCAATTTTGTCCTCAGATATACCCAAAGGATTATTAGCAGCAATCTGCATTGCAATGTCTTTACCAATTGCTTCATCGTTAGCTTTCATTTTTACAATTGATGCAAGTTTTGCATCTGTATGCAAATAAGAAAAGTTGAATCCATCAGATTTATCAATTGATAGGTAGTTTGATATGACAATATTTTCACCGATTTTTTGAATTATATTTAAAAGTGGTTGTTTAAATTTAGCATTCAAGTCATCACTGCTATCAATATTGTTTTTAGAGCAAAAAGCTTTTAACTCTTCAAGAAATTCCCTAAAATCCTGGTCTTTCGCTGCAAAATCAGTCTCTGTTTTTACCTCAACTAAAAAACTGTTGCTTTCCGCATCACCTACAACCAAGGAGCCTTCGTTAGTTGTTCTGCCTGATTTTTTTTCAGCTTTGATAATGCTTTTTTTTCTTAAAACTTCTATTGCTTGCTCTACATCTCCGTTTGTTTCTTGTAGTGCAGATTTACAGTCCATCATTGATATACCTGTCCTTTCCCTAAGTTCTTTAACTAATTGTGCAGTAATCAATTTTTCACCTAAGACTTTTTTGGAGTTGCTTTTTTGGTTGTGGTTGCTTTTTTGGTTGGGGTTGCTTTTTTGGTTGTGGTTGCTTTCTCATTGTTCGAAGAATCTTTACTAGCATCCTCTCGCAAAGTCTTTGGATCTTGACTCTCAATAATTTCCCTTTCAGCGTCTGATTCAGTTTTAACTGACTTATTATTTGAAGTATTAAGAGAAAATACCTTTGGTCCTTTATCACCATCAAGTTTTTGGACCAACCCTTGTTTTCTTGCGGATTCTTGGCCCTCAAGGATTGCTTGTGAAAGATAATCTAAGACAAATTTTATAGATCTTGAAGAATCATCGTTCATAGGAATAAAATTAGTAAGATTCGATGGATTGCTATTTGTATCAACAAGACCATAAACAGGTATCCCCATTTTTATTGCTTCTTCTACTGCGATATTTTCAGATTCGATATCCACGACAAATAAAGCATCAGGCAAGCCTTTCATTTCCTTTACACCATCAAAGTTTAAAGAGAGTTTTTTCATTTCTTTTTCTAACATCACAGCTTCTTTCTTTATCATACTGCCAAGCTCTCCAGCATTTTTATTTTCCTCGTACTCTAACAGTTTATTAATTGGAACTTTTATAGTCTTCCAGTTTGTAAGCATACCACCCAGCCAACGATGAGATATATATGGCATAGATGTGACTTTTCCAAAATTCTTGACATGTTCTGAGGCAACTCTCTTGGTTCCAACTACCATTATCTTATTTCCAACGGCAGAGAGATTCCTAAATATTTTATAAAGCTCGAAGATTTTTTCTTGAGTTTTATAAAGGTTGATAATGTGGATATTATTTTTTTCACAGAATATATATTCACTCATTTTTGGATTCCAAAACCTTTTTCTATGCCCAAAGTGAGCTCCTAGCTCAAATAATTGCTCAATTGTTACTTCTGTTTTTGTCATATCAATTTGTAAAGTCTGCTTATGATAAAGGGTTTTTCTTGAATGGTAAAATTTTTATCTAAAATATTATTTTTAAAATTCCTTTTTAACTTGATCTGAAAATTTTTCACACTCGTTAAAGTTTTTGCCTATTCCAGAAAATACATCTACAAGCTTTTCTTTATTTTTGGAATCAATGCCTGTAGGCGTTTCTACAACTACTCTTACAAATAAATCACCTTTTCCGCTTCCGTGTAATGATCCTGCACCAAGGTCTTTTAATTTAAATACTTTCCCGGTTTGAGTTTCTGGGGGGACTTTTAGGAGTACTGTCTTCGTTAAAGTTGGTACCTCAATTTCATCACCAAACATTGCCTGATCAATTCTTATTGGAACTTCGCAATATAGATGGTTACCCTCCCTCTCAAGGAATTTATGTTTCAAAATATTAACAACAATGAATAAGTCTCCACTATCCCCTCCGTACTGACTTTTTTCTCCTTCTCCACTGAGACGAATCTTATTTCCACTATCCACTCCTGGAGGAATATTTACTGAGACCTTTTTTGAAGATGTTGGTAATTTGAGCTCTACAGTTTTACCAAAAACTGCTTCATTAAGATTCAAATCAATTGAAACTTGAAGGTTTCTTCCTTTTGGGGGCCTTCTTGTACCTCTTCCACCAAAAATATCACCAAAAATATCGCCAAATATTTCATCCCCAAAAAAATTGTTAAAAATATCATTTATATTTACATCCTGAAATCCAGATTGACCATAATTATTGTTTACCCCTTGGTGTCCAAATTGATCATAAGTAGTTCTTTTTGAAGCATCACTCAAGACTTCATAGGCTTCTGCAGCCTCCTTAAATTTTTCTTCAGCTTCTTGATTACCCGGATTTTTATCAGGATGATATTTTATAGCGAGCCTTTTGAAGGATTTTTTAAGTTCCTCAGGTGTTGCATTTTTGTTAACCCCTAAAACTTCGTAATAATCCCGCTTCACTTTTAGGATTTCTTATCTTCGTCTACTTCTTTAAAATCTGCATCTACAGCATCTTCTTGTGGAGCATCATCATTTTTTGGTGGGTTTTGTTGAGCCTCTTCTTTTTTAAATAGTTTCTCTGATAATGGCTGTGCAACTTTTGAGAGTTCTTCCATAGCTTTATCAATTATAGATTTATCATCTTTCTTGCATGCTTCTTCAACACTTTTTATAGCATCCTCAAGTGATTTAACTTCATCTTTAGAAAGCTGACCTTTATTGTCATCCATTGCTTTTCGAGTTGAACTTGCAACACTATCAGCCATATTTCTGGATGCGACTAATTCTTCAAATTTTTTATCTTCCTCAGCATTTGCTTCAGCATCTTTAACCATCTTTTCGATTTCTTCTTCAGATAAACCGCTGCCACTTTGTATTGTGATTGATTGTTCTTTATTTGAGGATTTGTCTTTAGCTGAAACATTAATTATTCCATTGGCGTCAATATCAAAAGTAACTTCTATTTGTGGCGTGCCACGTGGAGCAGACGGAATATCAGTTAAGTTAAATTGGCCTAAAGATTTGTTGTCCGAGGACTTTTTTCTTTCCCCTTGAAGAACATGAACAGTAACGGCGGTCTGATTATCCTCAGCAGTAGAGAAAACCTGTGATTTATTTGTTGGAATTGTTGTATTTTTCTCTATTAGCGGTGTCATTACACCTCCAAGTGTCTCTATACCAAGTGTTAAAGGGGTAACGTCTAATAAGAGGACATCTGATCTATCACCACTTAATACTGCTCCCTGTATCGCTGCTCCAAGTGCTACCGCCTCATCTGGGTTGATATCTCTTCTTGGCTCCTTTCCAAAAAAATCTGTAACAGTTTTTTGCACAAGTGGCATTCTTGTTTGTCCTCCAACTAAGATCACTTCTTTGATATCTTTTGTGGACAATTTTGCATCCTTAAGAGCTGTTTTAACTGGCTCCAGACTATCTTTTACTAGATCGCCTACCAGCGATTCAAGCTTTGCCCTTGTTAGCTTTTGCACAAAGTGTTTTGGGCCACTTGCATCAGCGGTTATATACGGAAGGTTTATTTCAGTTTGCTCTGTGCTTGAAAGTTCAATCTTTGCTTTTTCTGCTGCCTCTTTCAACCTTTGCAAAGCCATAGGATCAGAATTTAGATCAAAACCAGACTCTTTCTTAAACTCATTTACGAAGTGATTTATAAGCAGTAGGTCAAAATCTTCGCCTCCTAAATGAGTATCACCGGATGTCGAAATTACTTCGAATTGGTATTCACCATCTACACTTGTCATTTCAATTATGGAGATATCAAATGTACCTCCGCCAAGATCGTAAACCGCAATAGTTCCATCTGACTTAAGCTTATCTAAACCAAAAGCCAAGGCTGCAGCAGTTGGCTCATTAATAATTCTTTTAACTTCAAGTCCAGCTATTTTGCCTGCAGCTTTTGTTGCTTGGCGTTGGGAATCATTGAAATATGCTGGAACTGTAACTACTGCTCCATCCACTTTTGCACCTAGGTAGTCCTCAGCAGTCTTCTTCATTTTCTTTAGTATTTCTGCAGATATCTGAGGTGGTGCTGTTTTCTTACCATCAGCTTCGACCCATGCATCACCGTTTTCTGCTTCAACAATACCAAATGGCACATGTTTAAGATCTTTTTGAACTTCTTTATCTTTAAATTTCCTTCCAACAAGTCTTTTAACAGCAAATAGAGTATTTTTTGGATTAGTTACAGCTTGTCGTTTAGCCGCTTGCCCAACTAAAATTTGATTATCTGCAGCATAAGCAACAACTGAAGGAGTTGTTCTATTACCCTCGGAATTTGAAATTACTGTAGGGTCTTCACCCTCCATTACAGCTACACAGGAATTTGTTGTTCCCAAATCAATGCCAATTACTTTACCCATAATAAGTTAATTAATCCTAAATTTTATTCACTATTACGAGAGCAGGTTTGACCACCCTATCGTTGAGCTTCCAACCTCTTTCAAGAGTGCTTTTGACAATATTGTCTTTCACTCCCTTTTCGTTGACTGTTGAAACTGCCTCATGCAATTCAGGGTCAAACTCCTCTCCAGTTGGATTTATAGGAACTATGTTGAAATTCTCAAGTATTTTTTCAAAAGAATTCAAAATAAGAAGAATGCCTTGTCTGTCTATTTTTTCCTTTTCCTCAGAATTTTCAAGAGCTTTTTCTAATGACGTAACTATTGGTATTAAGGAAGATAAAATTTCAGAATTGGCAAATTTTAATGTGTTAGACAACTCAGTGGATGATCTCTTTTTGAAATTCTCAAGTTCTGCTCTAGATCGAAGAGATTCTTCCTTTAGTGTTTCAACTTTTTCTGCAAGCTCCTCGTAGGTAAGGGTATTTAAATTTTCATTTTTTTCTGTGGAAGAATTTTTTTCTTTTTTTTCTTCAGACATTTCTTAAATTATGAATTTGTTTTTTTAACATAAAGAACCATGCTATGGTCTATAAGTTTAAATCCATGCTTTTTTGCTATTTCCTCTTGTCTGGTCTCAATGATATCGTCATGAAACTCAACAATGTCACCACTGTCTAAACAAACCATGTGATCATGATGATCAGAATTATTCAATTCATACACTGCCTTAGAGGATTCGAAGGAATGCTTAATTACTATGCCAGCATTTTCAAATTGAGTAAGAACGCGGTAAACAGTGGCTAAACCTACGTCATATCTATTCTCAATTAAATCTCTGTATATATCTTCTGCGCTTATATGTTTATGATTTTCTAACATTTCTAAAATCTTTATTCTAGGTAAAGTAGCCCTCAGACCTGCTTCTTTTAAATTTTTATTGGTTTTATTTGTCATTGCTATTATTCTATCTCAAATGAAAAAATTCTTATCGATTTTTACTTGCATATTAATAATTTCTTGCTCTAATGCAAGTATTTATAGAGTTACAGTTACTCAAGGCACAGTTTTTGAAAGAGAGGATGTAGAAAGATTAGATATTGGCATGAGCAAGGACCAAGTTATTTTTGTTATGGGTAACCCGTCATTCGAGAATTTTTTTGAGGAGAATGTCTGGAATTATTTTTATCAAGTTAAGAGTGGTAACAATATTTTAGAAGAAAAAAGGATAAAAGTTTTCTTTGGTACTGATGGCCTTTTGAATGATATAGAAATAATCAAATTAGATTAAAATATAATCTAATAGATTTACACCAAACAAGACCTGAGCATTACCTAGCACCCATATAATCATTAGACTAATTGGGCTTATATACTTTAAAACGATTACCCACAGTTTAAGCAAAAAGGTATTTGAAATACCAGTTGCTTCTGCTGTTATAACATTTTGAAGTCTATGGCCAACAAAAAGCGATATCCCAGTACCAACAAGAAGCAAAAGAAAGTCATCGGCTAGGTATTTCATAGCTTCAAATGGATTGTCAAGCGCACCAATGGATGCATCTTTTAACACATTAAATCCAGCAACACTTATTAATGACAAGAAAAAGCAGATCACTACAATACACATTGAACTTTTGAACCTTGAAAAATTAAACTTCTCAGATACAAAAACCACACTTGGCTCAAGAATAGAAATCATTGAACTAAATGCTGCTACTGCTAACAAAAAGTAGAAAAGAGGTCCTATGAACTGTCCAAACAAACCCATTTCTGCAAAGGCTGTTGTCATTGTTTTGAAGACAAGTTCTGTCCCAGCTGTTGGATCAAGAGCAAAGAAAAATACAAGTGGGAAAATAGCAAGCCCGGCAAACAAGGCGACACCTGTATCTGCCGTTACAACGATAACCGATGATTTTGACACTTGCTGGCTTTTAGGCATATATGAGCCAAAAGCCATAAGTGTACCCATGCCAATACTCAGCGAGAAGAATGCCTGTCCAACTGCTGCCTGAACTGTCCCAGGATTAAACTGATCAGCTTTCCAAGAAAAAAGATAATCTAACGCTGCTGGCATATCGCCCCGAACTGCTCCATATCCCACCATTAAAATTACTAAAACAAATAATAATGGAAGCAATATCCGCATAGCAGATTCAATTCCTTTCTCTATTCCAAAACCAACAACTATACCTGAGCCAATCAAAAAGATTGAAAACCAAAAAGTCATTTCCCAAAAGCTTGAGATTTCTTGAGCGTATACAACTCCAGGGTCGGTTCCAACAAATCCAGCAGCCGCTATAAAGCCATAGTTTATAACAAGCCCAGCAATTACAGCGTAGTAACCAGCAATTATTAAGCTGGCCAAAATACCTGAATATGCAACAAGGTTCCAATTTCTTGAAGATTTTGTTTTTTTGGCAAGCGCTTCAACTGCGCCCACAGGATTACCCTTACCAACTTTTCCTATAAATACTTCCGCCATAAATACCGGAAGACCAAGAACTATTACAAAAAATATATATAGAAGTACAAACAATCCTCCACCATTCTCACCAGCTTTATATGGGAACCCCCAAATATTACCAAGACCAACAGCCGAGCCTGTCGCTGCTAGCAGAAATGCCAAATTGTTATTCCATTGTCCAGATTTTGATTGCATATAAATCTATGTGTAAGTAAATATAAACGCAATCATAAGTAAATGGCAAATTCTTACCCCAAAAGTCAAATAAAAACGCATTTCTAGGTAGTCTTTATCAAGATTTAAAAAATTTTTTTCATAAATATGTCCTGATTCGTAGGAAATAAGTAATCCTAAAAGTATTGCCGCCATTTCATATGGCACTGAAAAGAACTCTCTAAACTGATTGGAGAAAAGCATAATGGTTAAAATTATTAAAAATGGTAAAAAAAAGAAGAAAATTGAGGGAAGAAGTGTTTTATTATTTTCTTGTGCAAAACCCCACCAAGTTCCAGTTAGAAAAACAAAAATTAAAGTAGAGTAAATTATGAAAATTTCTAAAATTTTTTCTGCCCATGTCGGATTAATCCATAACACGGCTGTCATTAAAACAAATGGAAATAAACCTAAATAGCTGAGCAGCTTGCTTTGATCTTGTAGAATCATGTTTATGAATGATAAAACTATAGCCTTAAACAAGAAAGCTGGTTTCGATTATTTCTTAGAGGAAAAGTTTATATCTGGTTTGCTTTTAGAAGGATGGGAGGTGAAATCATTAAGAGATGGAAAAATCAATCTGAAGGAAGCTTATGTTAAAGACATAAAGGGTGAATTATGGCTTGTTTCAGCAACAATAAATCCGCTTGAACATATCCATCAGAAACAAAACTTAGATCCAAGGCGGTTCAGGAAAATCCTACTGAAAAAGAGAGAAATTAAAACCATACTATACGGTCTATCTGCAAAGGGACAGACCTGTGTGCCTGTAAAGCTTTTTTGGAAAGGGCAAATAGTTAAGCTTGAAATTGCACTAGCAAGAGGTAAGAAAAATTATGATAAAAAAGCCTCGAAAAAAATTGCCGATATAAAAAGAGATGCAGAAAGATCTTTAAAAAACCTTAAATAGATATTATCATTCTCCGTTCGGGGGCGTATTTGGCTTTGACGTCTACCATGGAACCCGAAGTGCATACCGAGAATGAACACATCTCGTTAAATTTGTTCAAAAATTTAGTTGCAGATAATTACAACTATAGATTGGCAGCTTAATGTCAGCCTGTTATGAATCTCAGCCTACTGGCATTCATAATAGTCATTTATGTAGGATATATTTCATTTTTGCCTAAAAATGAAAAGAATTTTAAGGCTTTGCTTAGTATGTCTTGATCATCAGGTTATACTATTGCGAGATTAATAGATGAATCTATGTATGTAGAAGCGAGGGGAAAGTGATGACGGACGTGGGTTCGAATCCCGCCGCCTCCACCAATTAAGTTTATGGCTAATTCAAAATCAGCAGATAAAAGAGCAAGACAAAACAAATCAAGATATGAGCTCAAACATGCCCAGAGGTCAATAGTGCGCTCTGCAGTTAAGAGAATAATTAAAGATGTTGAAAACAAAGATAAAAACCTAAAGGATAATCTAAAATTAGCTCAATCAACGATCGATAAAATTGCCGATAAAAAAGTTATTCATAAGAATAAGGCCGCTAGACTAAAAAGTAGACTTAACAGAAAAGTTAAGTCAGCTTAAATATAAATTTTTTCAATTCACAAAGACCTCTATTCTCTTTTGAAGAAATTGGAAAAATTTTTGCTTTGGAAAAATTATTTTGTAGTTCGCTGACTAAATCACTTATCTCGTTTTTATCAGAGATATCAGTTTTTGATATACATATCCACCTATCTTGTTTTGAGAAATCAAGCTCATGACTTTTTAATTCATTTTCTACAATCTTCAATGAATTTATCGCAGTTTTTCTTCCATTAGATGCATCTACTACGTGAATGAGAATTTTAGTTCTAAAAACATGTCTTAAAAACTTTGTACCTAAACCAACGCCTTCAGAGGCACCCTTCAAAATTCCAGGAAGATCAGCAATTGTAATTTTATTATAATTGTCTTGAATAACTCCAAGTTCTGGTTCAAGAGTTGTAAACTCATAGGAACCAACTTTTGATTTAGCATTTGTGAGACAATTAATTAATGTTGATTTGCCTGCATTTGGCAGCCCAATGAGACCAACATCTGCAATTAGTCGGAGTTCAAGAAAGAGTTCTCTTTCGTCAGATTCCCCTCCCTTTGTTCTTTTTCTAGGTGATTGATTTATTGATGATTTAAATCTCGCATTACCAGCTCCACCCTTGCCACCTTTTGCAACCAGAAGCTCCGATGTTTCTAGATTTACCTCACCTATTAGTTCTTTTGTTCTTTGAGCGTAGACTAAAGTTCCGTTAGGCACTTCAATGAATAAGTCTGCTGCCGATGGGCCTTTTTTATTGTTAGATGAACCTTGTTTGCCATGTGATCCTAAAAATACTTTCTTTCCCTTAAAAATATTAAGTGAATTAAGATTTTCGTTTATTTTTAATATTATATTTGCTCCATCACCACCGTCACCGCCATTTGGACCACCACGTGGGATATATTTCTCGCGCCTAAAACTTATACAACCGTCACCACCTTTTCCTGAAACCACTTTTATTTTGGCTTCATCTCTAAAAGACATTTTTTTTAATTTGTAGGAATTATATTAACGAAATTCTTATTATTTTTCCCTTTAGTTTTAAATTCAACTGCCCCAGTTTTAAGAGCAAATAATGTGTCATCTCGTCCTTTACCAACATTTATGCCTGGGTGAAATTTTGTTCCTCTTTGTCTAACTAGTATTTCGCCTGCACTAACCTTTTGACCCCCAAAACGCTTTACACCCAAAAAATTTGGATTTGAGTCTCTTCCATTCTTACTAGATCCTCCAGCTTTCTTATGTGCCATCTTTAATTTCCTCTATTGATATTAATGTAATTTTTCGTCTATGCCCAACTATCCTTTTCGAATCTTTTCTTCTTCTAAATTGTATCGCATAAACCTTATCATTTTTTTTTTGTTCTAAAACCTTCCCCATCACAAAAGCTTTTTCCACCAAAGGTTTGCCGATGAGGGGTTTGCCCTCATTTACAACAAGTAAAACTTTTTCGAATCTAACTGGATCACCAGTTTTCTTATCAGACAAAAAATCTACTTCAATAGTAGAACCAACTTCTACTTTTTCTTGGTGGTTTCCAGTGTCTATTATTGCGTACATTATTTAAAATATTTATATGAAAGTATCAAAGGTTGAAAATTTAACTGAATTTTTATTGGAAGTAAAGGAAAAAATGGCTCAGATTGTTAATTCGAATGATCCTGATATTTCATCTATAAATGCATATATCTTTGAGCATCCCGGCAAACTAATAAGGTCAAAAATAATACAAATTTTTGGAACCCATTTGGGAATCAAAAAAGTAAAAATGTTAGAACTAGCTACTGCTTCAGAATTAATACATTTGTCTACACTTATACATGACGATATCATTGATGAGGCTGATCTGAGAAGAGGCAATGAAACAATAATAAAAAAATGGGGGCTTAAACAAGCTTTACTATACGGGGATTATTTATATACAAAAACATTTTCGACGCTCAATAGCCTAGATAACCAAAAAATTGCAAAAAGACTTATTAATTGTGCTGAAGAACTAATTGAAGGTGAATTTATACAAATAAAATACCATCAACAAGACGTTCCTAGCCTTTCTAATTATATGGAAATAGTTGATAAAAAAACTGGTGCACTGTTTAAAGGAATGCTCGAGTGTATAGGTCTGGAGTTAAATTTTAGTGTGAATCAATTATTAAAATTAGGTGAGCTAGGTAGAGAGTTTGGTTTTGCATTTCAACTTAACGACGATCTTGCTGATTTTCAGGAAGAGAGAGTCACTGGAAAAGAATCTTTTAAAGATTTGTCTGAAGGAAAATATACTTTTCCAATAATTTCCTCAATAAAAAATATGACAGAGTTAGAACAAAAAAATCTTTTTTCTGCCATAAATTCAAAAGACTATGACGTTGTTTATAAGAAACTTGTAGAATTTGAGGGCTTTAAATGTACAAGAAAAGCTAGGGATAGCTCAGTTCAAAAATGTATTGAATATTCAAAAGATTTAATAGGACTTGACGATTCTGAGTTTGTAACGGAATATCTTACTACTCTACTTAAAGCATGAAGAAAGTCGTTATTACAGGTATTGGTATTTTATCTCCTCTTGGAAATACAAAAGAGCAAGTTTTAGATTCTTTAAAAAACTCAAAGTCAGGATTGAGATTCAACGAAGAATATAAGGAAAATGGAATGAGATGCCATGTATCAGGTACAGTAGATGTTGATATAACAAGCATTGATCGCAAGATGCTTAGATTCATGAGTGAAACATCTGCATATTCTTTTTTAGCTGCTTCAGATGCAATTTTAGATTCAGGGCTTTCACAAGATGATTTGGAAAATGAGGGAACAGGAGTTGTAGTTGGATCTGGCAACAGTTCTACTAAAGAAATTCAGAGGATTTTAAATATTTCAAAAGAAAAGGGAGTCAAGAAAATTGGACCATATTCTGTTACAAAAACTATGAGCAATACAACATCTGCAGTAATTTCAACATTCTTTAAAACTCTTGGGGTTTCATATTCAATTTCATCTGCGTGTTCAACAAGCCTACATTGTATCTCTCACGGATATGATCTTATTCGATCAGGTAGGCAAAATATAGTGATTGCTGGCGGTTCAGAAGATGTTCACTGGACTGGAGCTATGATGTTTGATGCGATGGGAGCTTTGAGCACCACCTATAATGACTCGCCCTCATCTGCCTCAAGACCATACGATGCTAATAGAGATGGATTTATTCCTTCAAGTGGTGGAGGCATTGTGATCATCGAAGATTTTGAACATGCTAAAAAAAGAGGTGCAAACATATATGGCGAGATTATTTCAACTTTTGAAACAAGTGATGGTTACTCTTTGGTAAGTCCTTCAGGTGAGGGTGCAATGAGATGCATGAAAGGCCTTAGCGGACTAGAAAAAGTAGACTATATCAATACACATGGAACGAGCACACCTATAGGAGACATTTCAGAACTCAATGCAATCTCTAATGTTTTTAAAAATCAGATACCTGATCTTTCATCAACAAAATCCTTGACTGGTCATACTTTAGGTGCAGCTGGTGTTCATGAGGTGATTTTCTCACTTTTAATGATGGAAAACAGTTTTATTGCTGCAAGTGCAAACATAGAAAGGTTAGATGAAAGTGCTAAATCTTTTCCGATTATTACAGAAGTAAAAGACAAAAAAATTGAAGCGTTCTTATCAAATTCCTTTGGTTTTGGTGGAACTAATGGCTCAATAGTAATAGCTAAAGTTTAAAAAGGTATATCCTCTTCAAAACTTTCATCTGATTTACCTCCTTCCCCAGTAGAGTCACTTCTAGGTTGCTGTGAGCTATCTGCAGGCTGTCTCGAATCAAGCATACTCATTTCTCTGGCAATAATCTCAGTTGTGTATCTTTTTTTTCCCTCTGAGTCTTCCCAATCACGCGTCTGCAATTTTCCCTCGATAAATACCTTTGAACCTTTTTTTAAATATTGCTCAGCAATTTCTGCAAGTCTTGAAAAAAGAACAACTCTGTGCCATTCAACTTGTTCTTTCTGTTCGCCACTATTTTTGTCTTTCCATCTTTCTGAGGTTGCAATGGATAGATTTGCAACTGGACTTCCTGACTGAGTATATTTAATTTCAGGGTCATTTCCTAAATTCCCTATAATTAACACTTTATTTAGACCATTAGACATATATATATTTATTCTATAATATTTTTTTCTTATTCACTGATACATTTTGAAATTTATTGAAATCAAAGGAGCAAAAGCTCATAACCTCAAAGATCTTTCACTTAAGATTCCAAGAGACAAGCTTACAGTAATAACAGGATTATCTGGGTCTGGAAAATCCTCTTTAGCTTTTGATACAGTTTATGCAGAGGGCCAAAGAAGATATGTTGAATCGTTATCAACATATGCCAGGCAATTTTTATCTGTTATGGATAAAGCAGAAATTGAATCAATTGAAGGACTTTCTCCATCAATTTCAATCCAACAAAAATCAACATCACACAATCCGAGATCAACTGTTGGAACAATTACAGAAATTCATGATTATTTAAGGCTTTTATATGCAAGAGTTGGGATTCCAAAGTGCCCAGAACATGGCATAGAGCTTGAGGCAAAGCCAGTAATCACAATGGTGAAGGAAACTATCACAAAATATATAAATCAGAAGATTTCAATCTTTGCTCCTCTTGTTATGGATGGAAAGGGTGAACATATTGAACTAATTGGTCAATTAATGGCGGAAGGATTTACAAAAATAAAAATCGATAATGAAATATATCCTATCAATAAAGTTCCAATGCTTGAAAGAAATATCAAGCATAATATCTCCGTATTGGTTGATCAGCTAAAAATTTCAGACGAAAAGGACTGTAAACAAAGGTTAACTGAATCGATTGAAACAGCACTTAAATTTTCATCAGGAAGTGTCGATATTTCCTCTGATAAAGAGACAATTAGTCTTTCGAATAAACATGCCTGTCCAAAGTGTCAATACTCTGTTCAAGAACTAGAACCAAAAATATTCTCATTTAATAATCCAAGTGGTGCATGTGAAGTATGTGATGGCCTTGGAGTAAAAAGTTATTTTGATGAAGACAAAATTATTAAATACAAAAACCTCAGTATCTCTCAAGGCTGTATTGAGCCTTGGAATACCCCATATTATCAAAGTAAAGTTTTAGCAGTCCTTGATGAAATTGGTGAATCTGCAACAACCCCATGGTCAAAATTAAAATCAAAAACAAAAGAAATGATACTTAATGGATCAAAAAAAATGATAACTTTTAAAGACCTCTCTACAGGCAAGGAGGTCAAAGAAATTTTTGAAGGAGTAATACCTTCACTACAAAGACAATATTCTAAAACAGATTCCTTTTTTGTAAGAGATAAAATTAGCTCATATATTTCTGAGAAAACTTGCAATGCCTGTAATGGGCACAGACTTAACGAAACAGCAAGAAACGTATTTGTCGATGATATGACATTGCCTGAGATAAGTGAGCTCAAAATCTGTGATTCCCTAGATATAATTTCAAACTTAAAATTTAGTGGAAATAAAGAAGAAATTGCAAATAAGATTGCTAAAGAAATCTTATCAAGGCTTAACTTCTTAATGGATGTCGGGCTTGACTATCTGAGCCTTTATAGAGGGGCAAATACTCTATCAGGAGGCGAAGCACAAAGGATAAGATTAGCAAGCCAAATTGGATCAGGTCTAGTAGGGGTAATTTATGTCCTTGATGAACCATCAATAGGCCTACATCAAAGAGATAACCAAAAATTAATTAACACTTTGAAAAGACTTAGAGATACAGGAAATACGGTAATAGTTGTTGAGCATGATGAGGAAATGATTAGGTCTGCAGATCACATAATTGATCTTGGTCCAGGAGCAGGGGTGCATGGAGGCGAAATTGTTGCTGAAGGAAATATTGATGAAATTCTTAAAGAAAATAAAAGCACCACAGTGAAGTACCTTAAGAAAGAACTTACCATAAACTTAGATAATCAAAAGAGAATTGAAACTCATAAAACAATTCATATTTCAGGTGCAGAAACAAATAACTTAAACAAAGTTTCTACAGACATACCCCTGAATAAGATTGTTGCTGTTACAGGGGTCTCAGGCTCCGGGAAATCTTCATTAATTAACCACACACTTATACCTGCTATACAAAATAAACTTAACAACACGAAAATGCCTGAAAAAACAAAATTTGTAAAAATTATTGGAGAGGAAAATATTGATAAACTTATCTCTATTGATCAAAGCCCAATTGGTAAGACCCCAAGATCAAATCCAGCAACTTACACAGGACTCTTCACGCATATACGAGAAATATTTGCAAGCACTGAAGAATCAAGAACACGTGGTTACAAACCTGGAAGATTTAGTTTTAATGTTGAGGGAGGGAGATGTGAAAATTGTAAAGGCGAGGGTTATGTAAAAGTTGAAATGCATTTTTTGCCTGATCTTTATGTTGAATGTGATGTTTGTAAAGGTAAAAGATTTCGAGATGATACATTAGAAATAAAATTTAAAAAGAAAAATATTCATGAAATACTGGAAATGACTGTTGAGGAAGGATTAGATTTTTTTAAGTCAATACCTCAAATCTTCAAAAAGCTGGAAACGTTGAAAGAGGTTGGCTTGTCATATTTAAAATTGGGTCAAGCTGCAAATACACTTTCAGGAGGAGAGGCTCAGAGGGTTAAGTTATCAAAAGAACTCTCTAAAAGAGATACTGGAAATACTTTATATGTTCTAGATGAACCAACAACCGGCTTACACTTTCATGATATACAGATGTTAATGAATGTTTTAAATAAGCTTGTTCTCAAAGGGAATAGTATTGTTGTAATTGAGCATAATTTAGATGTAATAAAATTAGCTGATTGGATTATAGATTTAGGCCCTGAAGGTGGAGATGGAGGAGGACAAATTGTTGTTGAGGGAGATTTACAGGCGGTGAAAAAAAATAAGAGGTCTTTTACCGGCCAGATGCTTAAAGTTATTTAAAAAACCTTGACCACCAGTTCTCTTTTGGTTTTTCTTTCTTTGCTTTCTTAACTGGTGCTTTGGTTGTTGCAGGTTCTTTAGTTGCTGCTTTCTTAGCTGGTGCTTTGGTTGTTGCAGGTTCTTTAGTTGCTGCTTTCTTAGCTGGTGCTTTGGTTGTTGCAGGTTCTTTAGTTTCGGTATTAACTGTATCAAGTTTTTGTGGTGCACTTTCTCTTGTATCCTGGCTAAGCTGCATATCATTCAATGAATCATCATCTGATTTTTGTTCGACTTCTCGTATTGTTAATTCGACATAACACATGTCAGCTCTATCGCCTTCTCTAAAACCAGCTTTTATAACCCTTAAATATCCGCCTTTAGTTTCTTTAAAGCGAGGCCCTAAATCTGAAAATAATTTTGACGTTGCTGATTTTGAGTTTAGAGAAGAAATTACCTCCCTTCTATTATGAAGAGTATCAGCTTTCGCTCTTGTTATTAATGGTTCAATAAACCTTCTTAAGTCCTTGCCTTTTTCAGCAGTAGTCTTAATTATTTCATGCTCAATAAGCGAAATAGCAAGGTTTCTCATCATCGCAACTCTGTGTGATGACGATCTGCTAAACCTTCTACTTACCTTTCGATGTCTCATATTACATTGGTGGCCAGTTTTTAAGCACTGTTCCTAATGATAGACTTCTGGAAGCAAGTTCATCTTTAATTTCATTCAGCGATTTCTTTCCAAGATTTGGTGTTTTTAACAAATCCATCTCTGATCTTTGGATTAAATCTCCGATGAGAAAAATATTTTCAGCTTTCAGACAATTTGTTGATCTTACTGTAAGTTCAAGCTCTTCAATTGATCTTAAAAGAAGAGGATCAAAGTCATATTTATCTTTTCTTTTCTCTTTTCTCGATACAAGCTCTTCATCAACAAAAACTGATAGTTGATGTTGTAAAATTGTAGCCGCATATTTTACTGCTTGTTTTGCATCAATTGTTCCATTTGTTTCAAGGTCAAGAATTAGCTTATCAAGATCAGTTCTATTTTCTACCCTAGTATTTTCGACTTTATAATTTACCCTTTTAACAGGAGAGTAGATTGCATCAAGATGAAGTGAATCGACGCTTTTATCTTTATTATTTTCAGCTGGTTGATAACCAATACCTCTCTTAACTTTTAATGTCATACTAAATTTTTTTGGTTCAACCAAAGTGGCTATTACATGTTTTGGATTTACAATCTCAACACCTGCTGGCAGCTCTAAATCACCTGCGGTTATAGTTTTTGGAGTTTTAATGTTAAGGCTTAACTCAACTTCACCAGATCCCTCGAGTTTAATCGCTAAACCTTTCAGATTTAGAAGAATATCTAATATATCTTCTTTTACACCTTCAATTGTTCCATATTCATGTTCAACTCCGTCTATTTTTACTTCTGAGACTGCCGCGCCGGGCATGAAGGAAAGAAGGATTCTTCTTAAACTGTGTCCAATAGTGTACCCAAAGCCTCTTTCAAACGGTTCTAATACTAACTTTAAGTTGTTTTTATCAACTTCTTCTACTTTTGCCACTTCAGGCGCTAAAACATTTAATTTTTCTTCCATATTTTCCTCAAATTTTATTTTGAATAAAGCTCTATTATTAAATTTTCATTAATATCAGCACTTAGTTCAGAACGATCTGGATAATTAACAAATTTCCCTTCAAGTTCTTCAAGATTTACATCCAGCCAACTTAATGCCTCTCTTGATTTTGAGAGATCAGCTGCAGCCTTGATACGTAATTGTTGTTTGTTTTTATTTCTTATGGAAACAATGTCATCAGGTAATACGTTATATGAAGGAACATTTACACAGTTTCCATTTACACTCACAGCTTTATGACTCACCATTTGTCTTGCCTCAGCTCTTGTAACAGCAAAACCCATTCTGTAAACAACATTATCTAATCTCGACTCTAAAAGATTTAAGAGATTTTCTCCGGTGTTTCCTTTGGCATTTGCAGCTTTTAAATAATAGTTTCTAAACTGTTTTTCTAGAAGACCATACATTCTTTTTACCTTTTGTTTTTCTCTAAGTTGAGTGCCATAATCAGATAGTCGTGTTCTTGACTGGGCATTTCCAGGTTTATTTTCAAGCTTGCATTTTGATTCTATTGCTCTAGTGCCTGTTGTCAAAAAGAGATCTGTTCCTTCTCTTCTTGACAATCTTAATCTTGGGCCTCGATATCTTGCCATTCCTAAACTCTCCTCTTTTTTGGGGGTCTACAGCCATTGTGGGGTAGCGGGGTAACGTCTGTAATTTTGTTTATTCTTAATCCACAAGCATTTAATGCTCTTACAGATGATTCTCTCCCTGCACCAGGACCTTTGACTCTTACTTCGAGGTTTATCATCCCAAGTTCTTTAGCCATATTCCCTGCTCTTTCAGCAGCAATTTGTGCTGCGAATGGAGTGCTTTTTCTGGAACCCTTAAACCCTTGCCCACCTGAAGTTGCCCAACACAGTGCGTTTCCACCCATATCTGTAATCATCACTATTGTATTGTTAAAGGAAGCATTAATATGTGCAATGCCATCTGTAACAACTCTCTTTTGCTTCTTTTTTACCATTAGGCTCTTATAGGCTTCCTAGGTCCTTTCCTTGTTCTTGCATTAGTCTTAGTTCTTTGACCTCTTAAAGGCAGTCCTTTGCGGTGTCTAATCCCTCTGTAACAACCTAAATCCATGAGTCTTTTAATATTGAAATTTATGTCTCTTCTCAAATCTCCTTCAACTTGATAATTTTTTAGTTCGTCTCTTATGACATCTAGTTCTTGCTCTGACAAAGATGAGACTTTCTTTGTAAAATCGATCTTTAATTTCTTGCATATACTCTGTGCAGTTTTTCTTCCAATACCAAATATATGGGTAAGAGAAACATCTAGATGTTTGCTATCTGGTATATTTATCCCTGCTACTCTTGCCATTTAGCCCTGCCTTTGTTTGTGTCTTTTGTTCTTACAAATTACAAATACTGTTCCACTACGTTTCACAACTTTACAATCTTTGCAAATTCTTTTAACTGACGATCTTACTTTCATCTTCTCCTACTTTTTTTCGAGTTCGAAATATTAGCATTTTTTAATACTGATGCATATTGTTGGCTCATTACATATGATTGAATTTGTCTTTGCAAATCCAGTAGGACTACTACGACAATTAATACAGATGTTCCTCCAAGGTAAAATGAAATACCAAGACTATTTACAAGAATAAGTGGTAGTATGCAGACCAACGACAAATAAAATGCTCCAAAAACAGTCAATCTTGATAATATTAGGTCTATGAAACTTGCTGTCTGTTCACCAGGCCTTATTCCTGGAATGTATGCTCCTCCTCTCTTTAAGTTGTCAGCCATATCTTGAGAATTAAAAGTTAGAGCTAACCATATGTAACAGAATGAAACTATAAGGACCACAAAAAGTAGTATATATAACGGTTGTCCTGGATTTAAGTATAACGAGAATTCCTGCAAACCCCCTAGCCCGTCTATATTTCCAAACCACGAAGATAAAGAAGCAGGAAAAAGGAGAAAAGTACTAGCAAAAATTGCAGGAATAACTCCTGACATATTTAATTTGAGTGGTAAAAAACTTGATGGGGCCTGAATCATTCCCCTAACTTGATTTCTTTGAGCATAATTTACAGTAATTTTTCTTTGAGCATTCTCAACAAAGACAACGAAAGCAACAACCAACAGAGATAAAATTGCAAGAATCAACAGTAAAAGATAATTTAAATCGCCTTGCTGTGTCTGTTCTAGAGCTTGCCCAATTGCCCTAGGAACACCAGTGATTATACTCGTGGCTATAATTAAAGATATCCCGTTACCTATACCCCTTTCAGAGATTTGTTCACCTAACCACATTAAAAAAATAGTACCTGCAACAATGGAAGATATGGCAACGACTGCACTAAATAATCCTGTTGATTCAATTAAACCCGCTGTCTGGAGCGTTATTGTAAGTGCAGTTGATTGAATTATTGCAAAAACAACAGCTCCATAACGAGTATATTGAGTAATCTTATTTCGACCAGACTGACCGTCTTTTTTTAACTCTTGAAGATAGGGTAGAGAATTTGAGAATAATTGCATAACAATTGCTGAAGAAATATACGGCACAACACTTAATGCAAAAATACTCATCCTTTCAAGAGCACCACCTGAAAATAAATTGAAGTACTGTAGTATCGTTCCCTGGCTTTGTTGGAATAAAGCAGCGACTTGTTCAGGATTTATTCCAGGTATAGGTATGTGGGTACCAATTCGATAAACAATCAATGCCACGGCAAGAAAACCAAGTCTTTGCCAAAGCTCATTCATTGAATTACTCAAATTTTACTCCTTTTGAAGATTTTATTCTTTCGTCAGTGATTTTTGACTTGAGCTTTCCTTCCCCAAAAATTTTCACTTTTTTTGTACTTTTTTTAATAATTCCTAATTTTTGGAGTGTTTCTAAGTCTATTTTTTTCAATTCTATTACTTCTCTAATATTGACACTTTCACTTGTTTTAGAAACTCTTGAAGTAAATCCAAATTTTGGCAGCCTTTGCTGTAACGGCATTTGGCCACCTTCAAAGCCGGGTCGTATAGATCCACCTGAACGAGACTTTTGACCTTTATGTCCTCTTCCAGCTGTCTTTCCAAGACCTGAACCTGCTCCACGTCCTACACGTTTTCTATCTTTATTTGTTTTCTCTAAAGAAATATTATTTAAAGAAATATTTTTCATTCCTTTACCTCTTCAACTTTTAACAAGAATTCTGCTTTTTTAATCATACCTCTGACTGCAGGGGTGTCTTCCAACATCCTTACGTCTCCAACTTTTCTAAGACCAAGGCCTTTAATGCATAATCTGTGTTCTTTTTTCCTGCCTATTAAGCTCCTAACTTGTGTAACCTTGATGCTCATTATTTCCCAAGTCTCCTTTGAACAGCATCTGGTGATTCCATCTTTGCAAGGCCCTCTATAGTAGCTCTTACCACATTAATTGGATTTGTTGAACCGTAACATTTTGCTAGAACATTTTTTACTCCAACAAGCTCTAATACAGCTCTCATTGCTCCACCTGCGATAATTCCTGTTCCCTCAGAAGCAGGCTGCATATAAACTTTTGTGGCCGAGCTTTTTTCTTTTACCGGATACCAAAGTGTATTTCCATTAAGCGAAACATTTACAAGACTTCTTTTTGCCTCGTCAAGAGCTTTTTGAATTGCAACTGGCACTTCTTTATATTTCCCAAGTCTCCTTTGAACAGCATCTGGTGATTCCATCTTTGCAAGGCCCTCTATAGTAGCTCTTACCACATTAATTGGATTTGTTGAACCGTAACATTTTGCTAGAACATTTTTTACTCCAACAAGCTCTAATACAGCTCTCATTGCTCCACCTGCGATAATTCCTGTTCCCTCAGAAGCAGGCTGCATATAAACTTTTGTGGCCGAGCTTTTTTCTTTTACCGGATACCAAAGTGTATTTCCATTAAGCGAAACATTTACAAGACTTCTTTTTGCCTCGTCAAGAGCTTTTTGAATTGCAACTGGCACTTCTTTAGCTTTACCTCTTCCATATCCAACTTTTCCATTTCCATCACCTACAACAGTTAATGCTGTAAAAGACATTACTCTCCCCCCTTTAACGGTTTTTGCAACTCTATTAACTTGAACCAACTTTTCTACAAGTGTTTCTTGTTGCTGGACATTCAATTCTGAATTTTCCATTAGAACTCTAAACCTCCTTCTCTTGCTCCATCAGCAAGTGCTTTAACTCTTCCATGATATTTAAAACCTGCTCTATCAAAGGAAACTTTTTTAAATCCAAGTTTTGAAGCTTTCAGTGCAATCGCTTCACCAATTTTTTTTGCTGCAGCAATATTTCCACCATTATTATCTTTAAAATCTTTAGAAAGCGTTGATGACGCTGCAAGAACTTTTCCTTTTGAAAAATCTATCAATTGCGCAGAAATATTCCTTGAAGATTTGCTGATAACAATACATACTTTTGCATTCTTTGCTTGGTAATGACGAAGTTTTTTTTGTCTTCTTTTTCTAGTTGTTAACTTATTCATTTTTTAGGCTGTTGCCGCTTTTTTACGTTCTTTTCTTATCACATGCTCATTGTCAACGAACACTCCTTTACCCTTATATGGTTCCGGAGGTCTGAATGCCCTAATTTCCGAACTTACTTGTCCAAGAATTTGTTTATTAATTGATGTTAGATTAAATTCTGTTTGTCCTTCTGATTTAGCGTCTACTTCAGGAGGTAATTCATAAATAACTGGATGAGAAAAACCGAGGGTAAGTGTTATTTTTTTTCCTTCAACTTTTGCCCTATATCCTACACCATTCAATTTTATATTCTTCACATAACCCTGCGTTACTCCAATAACACAATTAGATATTAATGCTCTCATTGTTCCTGCCATTGCCCTTGCCTCGTCACTACTCCATTTGACGACAATTTGTTTATCAACAACTTCAACTGAAACACTAGGATGGATCTGTAAAGTTAGCAAACCTTTTGGTCCCTCAAATTTAAGCACTTTGCTTTCCTGAATTACCTTTACAGAATCACTAAACTTTACGGGGTCTTTTGCTATTCTTGACATCTAAAATACCTCACAAACTACTTCACCACCAATTTTGTCTTTTATTGCTTCCTTGTCAGAAATTAAGCCCTTACTTGTCGAAAGGATTCTCAATCCCAGTCCTCCTTTAAATGGTTTTAATTCTTTATAACTACCATATTTCCTTAGTCCAGGCTTAGATACTCTTCTCAATTCTTTTATGACTGGGTTACCTTGAAAATATTTAAGAGATATCTTAAGTTCGTCAAATTTATTTTTCTGTTTTTTAACTTCTCCAATATAGCCCTCTTTAGCAAGAACCTTTAAAAGCTCATGTTTCATTTTTGAATATGGAGCAATAACCTCATCTTTGCCTCTTAGGTGTGCATTTCTTATTCTGGTTAACAAATCTGAAATGGGGTCTGTCATAATATTTTCCTTACCAACTTGATTTTTTTATGCCCGGTAAATTTCCTGCCATTGCAAGTTCTCTTAATTTAGCTCTACTTAAACCAAATTTTCTATAAACTCCCTTTGGTCTGCCAGTTAATGTACATCTTCTTACAACTCTTGATGGATTAGAGTTTTTAGGAAGTTTTTGTAAAAGCCTTTGAGCTTCAATTTTTTCCTCAAATGTTGTAGCTTTTCGTACTAATTCTTTGAGCTCTGCACGCTTTGCTCTGTATTTATCTACGAGCATCATCCTCTTTTTTTCTCTTTCAATTATTGATTTCCTAGCCATTGTTGCCCCTAAAAGGAAAATTAAAAGAAATGAATAACTCCTTTGCATGATCGTCTCTTAAGCTTGAGGTTGATATTGCAATATCCATTCCTCTCAATTTATCAACCTTGTCATAATCTATCTCTGGAAAAATAATTTGCTCTTTAATACCTAAATTATAGTTTCCATTACCATCAAAAGACTTTTCACTTAATCCCCTGAAGTCTTTCTCCCTAGGAATAGCTAAATTTATTAATCTATCGAAAAAATCATACATTTTGCTACCTCTTAAGGTAACCTTACATCCTATTGGATAGTCTTCTCTGATCTTAAAGCTTGAAACTGCTTTGCGAGCTTTTGTTACAACGGGTTTTTGTCCAGCTATTACAGTTAAATCTTTCAATGCATTGTCGAGCACTCCTTTATCTTTCACAGCTTCTCCTACACCCATATTAATTGTGATTTTTTGAAGTCTTGGGACTTCCATGATTGATTTCAAGCCTAACTTCTGTTTTAGAGAGGGGGCTATTTCAGTATTGAACTTGTCTCTTAAACTCACGATTTAATCTCCTTTCCTGAAGAACGAAAAATCCTTATTTTTTTATCCTTTTCTATCTTGAAAGCTACTTTATCTCTTTTTTTTGTTGAATTATTCCAGATCATTACATTAGATAATTTTATAGGCATTTCTTTCTCAACAATTCCACCTGTTATACCCAGTTGTGGGTTTGGTCTAGTATGTCTTTTGGCTAAATTCAGCTCATTTATAAGGCACTTGTCACCAGAAATGCTTTTAATATTTCCTCTTTTCCCTTTTTCTTTACCAGTTATAACAATAACTTCATCGCCCTCTCTAAGTTTTGTATTTTTATATTTCATTACAAAACCTCCGGAGCTAATGAAACAATTTTCATAAATTTTGCTGATCTTAACTCTCTTGTAACTGGACCAAAGACTCTAGTGGCTATAGGTTCTCTATTATTATTCAATAAAACAACAGCATTCTCGTCAAAACCAATTTTTGAGCCATCTTGTCTTCGTACGCCTGTCTTTGTGCGAACAACTAACGCATTCATTACCGAGCCTTTTTTTATTTTACTTTGGGGTATAGCCTCTTTAACGGCAACTTTTATAACGTCTCCAATATTAGCTGTTCTCCTCTTTGATCCTCCCAATACCTTTATACACATTACTGATCTTGCACCACTATTGTCTGCAACACTCATTATTGTTTGAGTCTGAATCATTTTCCAGCTCCTTTCTTCATAACTTCAACAAGCTTCCAATTTTTTCTCTTAGAAATTGGCCTGCACTCCTGAATTAAAACTTGATCTCCCTCAGAAGTCTGGGCTTTTTCGTCATGTACAAGATATTTAGTTGATAAATTTATGTATTTACCATACTTAGGATGTTTCTTTCTTCGCGGTACAACTACCGTGATTGTTTTATCCATTTTTTTACTAAGTACTGTTCCTTGCAATGTTTTACTTGCCATTTTTTGCTAATTCCGTTTTTACCCTTGCTATCTCTTTTCTTGTGGTCTTTAAGAGATGACTTTCTTTAAGTTGGCCCATTTTATGCTTGAAATTGCTTTCAAACAACACCTTTCTTGCAGACACAAGTTCTTTATTTAGTTGCTCTCTATTAAGCTTGGACAGATCCTTAATTTTTTTCTTAGCCATTTGAACCTCTCTTAACAAACGTTGTTGACATTGGCAGCTTGGCTCCAGCTAATTCAAATGCCCTTATAGCTTCTTTTTCTGGTATACCTGCTACTTCATAAAGAATTTTTCCAGGCTTTATCGGGCTAGCCCAGTATTCCACATTTCCTTTTCCTTTGCCTTGTCTTGTTTCAAGAGGTTTCTTTGTAATAGGCTTGTCTGGAAAGACTCTAATCCAAACCTTTCCACCCCTTTTTATGTACCTCACAAGTGCTCTTCTGGCAGACTCAATTTGTCTTGAAGTTAACATGCCGTGTGAGGTTGCTTTGAGACCAAAATCACCAAAAGATATTTCTGAACCTGCAGAGGCAAAACCATTGTTCCGTCCTTTCATTTGCTTTCTATATTTTGTTTTTTTTGGCTGCAGCATTACTTATCACCCCTATAAATCCAAACTTTTACACCTAGAATGCCATAAGTTGTTAAAGCTTCACTTGTAGCATAATCAATATCAGCTTTTATGGTATGCAAAGGTACTCTACCCTCCCTATACCACTCAGATCTTGCAATTTCAGCACCATTGAGCCTTCCTGATACCTCAACTCTTATTCCTTTCGCACCTTGTCGCATAGTATTTTGAACAGCTCTTTTCATTGCTTTTCGAAACATTACCCTTTTTTCAAGTTGCTGGGTTACTGAAGTGGCTACCAACTGAGCATCTAAATCTGGTTGTTTTACTTCAAAAACATTTAATTTTACATCTTGATTAATTACTCTTTTTAATAGTTTTTTGATCCTCTCAATTTCTTCACCTTTTTTGCCTATCACAACACCCGGTCTGGAAGTTTTTATATTCACTACTAACTCTTCCATAGTTCTTTTAATTGAAATGGAACTTATTGGCGCCATTGGTAGTATTTGTTTGATTTTATTCCTAATTTTTAAATCTTCTTCAACTAACTTGGCGTAGTCTTTTGTCTTTGCAAACCAAATAGAATCGTGTTCTCTTGTAGTTCCTAAACGAAAACCAACAGGATTAACTTTTTGTCCCATTATCTTCCTCCTTTATTTTTTCAGATAGTTTTATTTCAATATGGCAAAAGGGTTTTTTAATTCTATCTGCACGACCTCTTGCTCTTATTTTTATGCGTTTCATAACAAGCCCTTTATTTACAATAATTGATTTTATTTGCAGCTGATCAATGTCCAAATTTTCATTCTCTTCTGCATTAGATATAGCAGAATCTAAAAGTTTTTTTATTAACTTTGCGCTTTTTTGTTTGGAAAAAGATAATATGTCCATCGCTATTCCAACATCTTTACCTCTAACTAAGTTAGCCACTAATCCTGCCTTTTGCGGAGAAACTCGCACTCCTTTTGCTAATGCTCTTATTTCCATTATTCTTTTTTAACTTTTCGATCTCCCGAATGTTGTTTGAAGGTTCTAGTAATTGAGAATTCACCTAATTTTTGTCCAACCATATCCTCCTTAACAAATACAGGGATATGTTGTTTGCCGTTATGAACAGCTATAGTTACACCAACCATGTCTGGGGTAATCATTGAAGCCCTTGACCAAGTTTTTATTGGCTTTCTATCTTTGGTTTCTACTGCTCTCAAAACTTTCTTCTCCAAAGATGAATCGACGAAAGGACCTTTTCTACTGGATCTTGCCATTATTTATACCTTCTTTTTACGATTAGCTTATCACTCGCTTTTGGTTTTCTTGTTCTATACCCTTTGGTAGGCATGCCCCAAGGTGTTACCGGATTTCGTCCTCCAGAAGTCTTGCCCTCACCTCCACCATGAGGGTGGTCTACAGGATTCATTGCAACACCCCTAACTGTAGGTCTTACTCCTCTCCATCTTTTTGCACCTGCTTTTCCAAGAGATCTTAAACTATGTTGTTCGTTTGATATGACTCCAATAGATGCCCTGCAAGTTAAAAGGATTTTTCGCATCTCTCCTGAGCTTAGCCTTAGAGTTGCATAACGTCCCTCTTTAGCAACAATCCTAGCAGTTGTACCAGCTGACCTAATAAGTTGTGCACCTTTACCAGGTTTCATTTCAATACAATGAACCTCTGTTCCTTGAGGTATTTCACTAAGTGGAAGACAATTTCCAGGCTTAATTGCTGCTTTGGTTGAAGAAATAATCTTATTTTTTTCTTTTATACCTTTAGGGGCAATAATGTAAGATAGTTCTCCATCCTTGTATTCCACTAATGCAATATTTGCTGATCTATTAGGATCGTATTCTATTCTTTTTACAATTGCTTCGATATCAAATTTAGAACGTTTAAAGTCGATGACTCTGTAGAGCCTTTTGTGTCCACCACCTTTATGTCTTGTTGTTATTCGTCCTGAATTATTTCTTCCTGATATTCTATTCTTCGATTTAGTAAGTCTTTTTTCCGGTCTTCCTTTGAAAACTTCCTGTTTGACTTGTACTCTAAACCTTTGTCCTGGACTGGTTGGCTTATTTTTTACAATTGAGGCTTTCATTTGAATGGATTCTCTAAGTTAATGTCCTTGCCAGGTTCAAGCGTTACATATGCTTTTTTGTAAGTGGAGGTCTTATATGCCCCAAACCTATTTCTTTTATTTTTAAATTTGGTATTGAGCACTCTTACTGAATTGACTTTGACACCAAATATATCTTCAATCGCAGATGTTATTTCTTTCTTTGTCGCATTTTTTTCAACATTAAAGACATAAGAATTTCCAGATGACTTTAATAGAGCTGCTTTTTCCGTAACGACAGGATGTTTTAGGACCTTGTATGATTTTTCACTTAACACTGTAATGCTCCTTGAGAAGTTCAATGGAAGAACTCTCAATAACTATTGAGTTCGCTTTTAACAAATCATAAGGATTTAGATCTGACAGCATAATAAAGTTAATATTTTTTATGTTTCTAATTGAAAGGAGCGTGTTCTCTTTAGGATCGTTTAAAACAATCAATCCAGATTCAATTTTATTTTTTCTCAATATGTTTAGGGCTTCTTTTGTTTTTGGTGATTTAAGTTTAATTTCGTCAATCACATGTAGTCTTTTTTCAGCCTTAAATTTTGACAATATAGAAGTAATTGCTTTCTTAGCCATTTTTTTATTAATTTTTTTTGTATGATTTTTTAATCCATTGAATGTTACGCCACCACCGACCCAGATTGGGCTTCTTATTGTTCCAGCTCTTGCTCGACCTGTGCCTTTTTGTTTGAAAGGCTTCTTTCCTCCACCTCTAACATCAGACCTATTTTTTAAAAGAACTGATCCTTGTCTTTTCGATGATAAATAGCTTGTCAGTGCCTGATGCACTAATGCTGGATTGAACTCTTGAGAAAAAATTTCACTTGGGAGTTTAACTTCTTTAGTTTTAGGTTCTGACTTAGTTGCCATTATTTGTCCCCTTTACTTGCATCATCTGCTGGTGCTTGTGTTTCTGTTGGTGCTTGTGTTTCTGTTGGTGCTTGTGTTTCTGCTGGTGCTTGTGTTTCTGCTGGTGCTTGTGTTTTTGTTGGTGCTTGTGTTTCTTCATTAGCTATATTTTTTAACTTGAAAATATTATCTTCAGAATTTGACTTGATTGAAGGTAGAATTTTTAATACTGTTCCAATTGCACCAGGAACAGCTCCTTTAATTAACAACACATTCTCATCATCCAAGCTATTTTGAATAACAAGGTTTTGAACAGTTGATAGCTTATTCCCCATCTGTCCAGACATTTTTTTTCCCTTAAAAACTCTTCCAGGAAACTGGCATTGGCCAATCGAACCTGGAGCTCTGTGCGAAAGAGAGTTACCGTGAGTTGCATCTTGAGTTTTAAAATTATGTCTTTTTACTACTCCAGCAAACCCTTTCCCCTTTGAAATTCCTGAGACATCTACCTTTTCAGGTTTTTCAAGTGAATCTAGACTAAGTTCCTTTACTTGTTTTAGATCAACATATTCTTTTTCAGATAAAGTAAACTCTGTGAGATAGCCACCTTTCGAACCTTTTTGATTGAATTTTTTTAACAACGATTTTGAAACTCTTTTCTTGCTACCATACGCAACTTGAATAGCGTAGTAGCCATCTTTGTCTTGTGTTTTTCTTTGAACAATTTTTGACTTAAATATTTCAACAATAGTGACTGGTGTTGATTTACCATCATCGCTAAAGACACGCGACATTCCTCTCTTTTTCCCAACAAGTCCTAGCATGATTAATTCAGTGTTATTTTTACATCAACGCCTGCTGCAATATCTAAACGCATCAAGGCATCAACTGTTTGTTCAGTTGGGTTTACAATATCTAAGAGCCTCTTGTGAGTACGTGTTTCATACTGGTCTCTTGCATCCTTATCTTTATGTGGAGATATCAAAAGTGTTATTCTTTCTTTCTTAACAGGCAAAGGTATAGGTCCAATAACTTTTGCACCAGTCTTGGTAATAGTCTCTAAAATTTCCTTAGTTGATGCATCAATAAGTTTATTATCAAAAGCCATCAATTTAATTCTTATTTTTTGCTGTTCCATATCCCTATTTAAATTAGAAAGACCACGATTTTACGCTTTAAAACTGGGACTGTCAAAAGATATTATTAATTCTTATTAATAATTTCTTCAGTCAAATTTGATGGTACTTCGAGGTACTTTTGAAACTCCATTGTGTAAGTGGCTCTACCCTGAGTAGCTGATCGTAAATCGGTAGCATAGCCAAACATTTCGGAGAGTGGAACCAGGGCTGTTATGGCTTTACCAGATGGAATATCCTCCATATTTTGAACTTGCCCTCTACGTCTGTTTAAGTCACCAACAACATCTCCCATGTAATCTTCAGGAGTCACTACTTCCACATCCATCATTGGTTCTAGAAGAATAGGGCTAGCTTTCATTGCACCATCTTTTGCAGCCATCGACCCTGCAAGTTTAAAGGCCATTTCACTCGAATCTACCTCATGAAAAGATCCATCATATAGTGTAACTTTTACTCCTTGTAATGGATAACCAGCAACAACTCCATTTTGAAGTTGCTCTTTAACACCTTTGGATACAGCAGGTATGTATTCTTTTGGAATTGACCCGCCTTTAATCTCATCAATAAATTCAAAATCTTCTTCAGACGGCTCCATTTTCATAAGTACGTGCCCATACTGCCCTCTGCCCCCAGACTGTTTTGCATACTTTGCCTCAACTTCAACAAACTTTGTAATTGCCTCTCTATAAGCGACTTGAGGTTTCCCGACATTAGCTTCTACACTAAATTCTCTTTTCATTCTTTCTACAAGCACTTCTAAATGTAGCTCTCCCATACCGGATATAATTGTCTGCCCAGATTCCTCATCTGAACTTACTCTAAAAGATGGATCCTCTTGAGCCAATTTACCAAGCGCAACTGACATTTTTTCTTGATCAGGTTTTGACTTAGGTTCAACTGCTAATGAGATTACAGGCTCTGGAAATTCCATTCTTTCAAGTACTACTAGATCCTTAGCATCAGATAGAGTGTCCCCGGTGGTTACATTCTTTAATCCTATACAGGCAGCAATATCGCCAGCTCTCACCTCTTTAATTTCTTCTCTATTGTTTGAATGCATTTGAACCATACGTCCAATTCTCTCTTTTTCGTCTTTCACCGTGTTCATTACTCCGTCGCCTTGAGCTAAAACACCTGAATAGACTCTTACAAATGTTAGGTTCCCAACAAATGGATCAGTGGCAATTTTAAATGCTAGTGCAGAAAAGGGTTCGTCATCACTTGAGCTTCTAGTGGTTGTTTCCTCTGTTTTTGGTTGTATACCTTCAATAGCTTTCACCTCATCAGGTGCTGGAAGAAACTCTATCACTGCATCAAGCACTGCTTGAACACCTTTGTTTTTGAATGCTGAACCACACAGAGCTAGGGTTATCTCATTTGAGAGCACTCTTTCTCTCAGACCTTTTTTTATTTCATCTTCACTTAACTCGCTGGATTCTAAGTATTTTTCCATTAACTCCTCATTTGCTTCCGCAGCCGCCTCGACTAATTCTTCTCGTAATGACTCACACTTTGATTGAAGATCTTCTGGAATATCTGTGTATTCAAAAGATGAACCCTTATCAGCTTCATTCCAAGTGATGGTTTTCATTTTTATTAAGTCAATGACGCCTTTAAATTCCTCTTCAGAGCCGATGTTATATTGTATTGGTACGACTTTCGCACCAAGCCTTTCTTTTATCTGGGAAACAACACGTTCAAAGTCTGCTCCTGCTCTATCCATCTTATTTACAAAGACAATCCTAGGCACTTCATATTTATTTGCCTGTCTCCATACTGTTTCAGATTGTGGTTGCACACCAGAGGAACCACAAAATACAACAACTGCTCCATCCAAAACTCTAAGAGATCTCTCAACTTCAATTGTAAAATCTACGTGTCCTGGGGTATCAATAATATTTACTCTATGCTCTTCAAATTGTTGGTCCATTCCTTTCCAAAAACATGTCGTTGCAGCTGATGTAATTGTTATTCCTCTTTCCTGTTCTTGCTCCATCCAGTCCATAACAGCTGCCCCATCGTGAACCTCTCCAATCTTATGAGAAATACCAGTATAAAAGAGAACTCTTTCAGTAGTTGTAGTTTTACCTGCATCGACGTGCGCACAAATTCCAATATTCCTATATCTATTAAGGGGAGTTTTTCTTGCCATTTTTAAAACCTAAAATGCGAGAATGCCTTATTAGCCTCAGCCATCTTATGCATATCTTCTTTCTTTTTTACAGCCGCACCTTTGCCCTCTACAGCATCTCTAAGTTCACCAGCTAATCTAGCCGACATTGACTTTTCTTTTCTTTTTCTTGCAGCTTCAACTATCCATCGCATTGCCAGAGCAGTTCGTCTCTTTGAACGAACTTCTACAGGCACTTGATAAGTTGCACCGCCTATTCTTCTCGAGCGAACTTCTACGACTGGAGCAACGTTATCTAATACTGTCTTAAATGTTTCGACTGGATCTTTAGCATCTTTTGATTTTTCAAATGTCTCAAAGGCTCCATATACTATTTTTTCAGCCGTCGATTTCTTTCCATCAACCATAAGTTGATTCATGAATTTAGCCACGATCTCACTTTCATATTTCGAATCAGGAATAATTTTTCTTTTTGGGGCAGCTCTTCTTCTCATTATTTTGCTTTTTTAGCTCCGTACTTTGATCTACCTTGCTTCCTATCAGAAACCCCGGATGTATCTAATGCCCCTCTAACAGTATGATATCTTACACCAGGCAAATCCTTTACCCTTCCACCTCTTATAAGTATTACTGAATGTTCCTGTAAATTATGTCCTTCACCTCCAATATACGAAGTGACCTCAAATTGTGAAGTAAGTTTAACCCTACATACCTTTCTAAGTGCTGAATTTGGTTTTTTCGGTGTAGTTGTATAAACTCTTGTACACACACCCCTTCTTTGAGGACAATTTTTTAATGCAGGAACATCGCTCTTTGAGCGTTTAGTTTTTCTAGGTTTTCTTACCAACTGATTAATTGTAGCCATAATTTAATTTGTGAATAATAATGCAGCGGCTTTCATGGGTCAATAACTACTGAAAGCTTTCCAAAAGTTCTTTTTTCAAAGCTTCTTCAACATCCTGTATTTCTTCAGATGTAACGCTTGCTTTTTGATTGACAGCAAAACCCGTACCTGCAGGTATAAGCCTTCCCACAACGACATTCTCTTTGAGTCCTTTTAAGATATCTTTCTTTGCAGTAACAGCTGCTTCAGTAAGAACTCTTGTAGTTTCTTGGAAGCTCGCAGCTGAAACAAATGAATCTGTTGATAGAGCTGCTTTTGTAATGCCAAGCAACATTCTCTCGAATTCAGCAGGTTTTTTCTCAGAAGATATTAAATTTGCATTCACTGTTTTGAGTTCTGCAATTTGAACAATGTCACCTTCGAGATAATCACTATCACCTGGATTAGTAATGGTAACTTTTTTAACCATCTGCCTAATTATAGTTTCAATATGCTTATCATTAATCACAACCCCTTGTAGCCTGTAAACATCTTGCACCTCTGAAATTAGGTGTTTTGCAAGTTCCTCAACACCATGCATTGAAAGTAATGAATGTGTATCTATGGGACCATGACATAAAATATCTCCCTTTTGAATGCTATCTCCCTCCAAAAATGATACAGCCCTATGCTTCTGTATCATCATCTCTACTGGCTCTCCTTTATCTGGAGTTATAACTATTCTTTTGCGACCTTTGGTCTCTTTTCCATAAGACAAAATCCCCGAGATTTCAGCATAAATAGCTCCGTCTTTAGGTTTCCTTGCTTCGAATAAATCAGCAACTCGCGGTAAACCTCCTGTTATATCTTTTGTCTTTGTTCCTTCAACAGGAACCCTAGCGATAAACTCTCCTACTGAAACTTTATTTGAGTTGTTTTTCATTAAAATTGATTTAGATGGAAGAGCATATGAGCCTATCACTTTCTTTTTGCCATCTAAAATAGTTATTGATGGAGTCATTCCTTTGCCTTTTTGTGGTCGCTCATTTACATCAATGACTTCACGCTTTGCAGAACCTGTGAGTTCATCTACATCAACATTCATAGTTACGTCTTCTACAAGATCATTAAAGCTGATTACTCCATCAACTTCAGAAATAATTGGGAGGGTAAGTGGATCCCACTTTGCAATTAGCGTTCCTGGATCGACCTTAGATTTGTTGCCATACAAGATTTCTGCTCCGTAGGGTACTGAATATTTTTCCAATAGATTTTCATCATCATCTTGTATTGTCAGAACAGCACTTCTTGAAACAACTATAGATTCCCCATTCTTCTTTTCTACTGTTTTCAGAGAAGAGTCAAATGCTACATTACCTCCCCTCAAAGTTGTAATTGAATCGTCTTCTGCTGCACCACTTGCGGCACCACCAATATGGAACGTTCTCATGGTAAGTTGTGTTCCTGGCTCTCCAATTGACTGAGCTGCAACAACCCCAACTGCCTCACCTATATGAGCTAAATGTCCTCTTGCTAAGTCTCTTCCGTAACATTTTGCGCAAAGACCAATCTTAGCCTCGCAAGTAATTGGTGATCTAATTTTTACTTTCTTTATCCCTGAATTTTGAAGGAGCATTGCTGATTCTTCATCAAAGAGATGTCCACGTTCAAAAAGGACCTTACCATCTTTTTTGATATCTTCCTGGAGAACTCTGCCCAGAATTCTTTCTGAAATCGTTTGTATCACAGTTGCACCATCAATAATTGCTTCAACTGTTATTCCGTCATCTGTACCACAATCTTCTTCTGTAATAACAACATCTTGTGAAACATCAACTAATCTCCTCGTAAGGTAACCAGAATTTGCAGTTTTTAATGCAGTATCTGCGAGACCTTTCCTAGCCCCATGAGTTGAAGTAAAGTACTCAAGCATCGATAAACCCTCTCTAAAGTTAGATGTAATCGCACTTTCAATGATACTTCCATCAGGCTTTGACATTAATCCTCTCATTCCTGCGAGCTGTCTAATTTGTGCTGCAGAGCCTCTAGCCCCAGAATCTGCATACATAAAGACACTATTAAAAGATGGCACTGTAACTTCATTTCCTTTTTTATCTAACTCTTTTCTATCTCCCAATGCTTTCATCATCGAGTGAGCCACTTTTTCATTAGTTCTTGACCAAATATCTATGATTTTGTTGTATTTTTCACCTCTGGTAAGAAGACCTGATTCAAATTGTTCTTCTATGCTCTGTACTTCATTTTGTGCACTATCTATGATTGCATTTTTATCATTTGGTATTTCAAAATCATTTACTCCAATAGAAGATCCTGAAATTGTTGAATATTCAAATCCTAAATACATCAACCTATCAGCAAATAGTACAGATTCTTTCAGCCCAAACTCACTGTATACGTAAGAAATAAGCTTTACTATGTCTTTCTTTTTTAATGTTTTATTTACACTTTCGAAATTTGTTCCTTGAGGCATTATTTCAAAAAATAAACACCTTCCAACTGTAGTCTCAAATCTTCTTAATTCTTCATTTTGTTGGATCCTTACTTTTATCTTGCTATGAAGTTCAAGCTGTTTATCTAAGAATGCTCTTTTGACTTCGTGAATATCTACAAAAGCTCTATTTTCCCGTCCAAGACCTGCTTTTTCTTTTGTTAAATAGTAAATACCTAGAACAACGTCCTGATTTGGTTGGATAATTGGCTCACCACTTGCTGGAGATAATATATTATTTGTGGACATCATTAAAGCACGAGCTTCAAGTTGAGCCTCTAACGATAAAGGAACATGAACAGCCATTTGATCTCCATCAAAATCAGCATTAAATGCAACACACACAAGTGGGTGCAATTGAATTGCCTTTCCTTCAATCAGAACTGGCTCAAAAGCCTGAATTCCAAGTCTATGTAATGTTGGTGCTCTGTTTAAAAGCACTGGATGCTCCCTGATCACTTCATCAAGACAATCCCATACCTCTGGAGTTTCCTCTTCAACAAGCTGTTTTGCAGCTTTTATAGTAATCGTAATTCCTTTCTGCTCAAGTCTATTAAATATAAATGGCTTAAAAAGTTCCAATGCCATTTTTTTTGGAAGCCCACACTGATGTAATTTTAATGTTGGTCCTGAGACAACCACAGATCTACCAGAATAATCGACCCTTTTTCCAAGGAGATTTTGTCTAAATCTTCCTTGCTTACCCTTAATCATATCCGCTAGAGATTTAAGAGGTCTCTTATTAGTTCCTAATATTGCTCTTCCTCTTCTTCCATTATCCAATAGAGCATCAACGGATTCTTGTAGCATTCTTTTCTCGTTTCTTACTATTATTTCAGGCGCTCCAAGTTCTAAAAGTCTTTTAAGTCTATTATTTCTGTTAATAACTCTCCTATATAAATCATTAAGATCAGAGGTTGCAAATCTTCCACCATCTAATGGAACAAGCGGTCTGAGATCTGGTGGAAGAACTGGTAAAACATTCATTATCATCCACTCTGGTTGTTGGCCACTTTCCCTAAAAGCCTCCATAAGTTTTAGTCTTTTTTGTAACTTTTTAATTTTTGTTTCTGAGCCACTTGTTTCAAGCTCTTCTTTGATAACTTGTAACGATTTTTCAATATCAACATCTGCAAGAAGTATTTGTACCGCTTCAGCACCCATCATTGCTGTGAAATCATCATCATATTCATCAAGAGCTTCTAAGTATTCATCCTCAGTTAAAAGTTGCCCTTTCTTCAAGTCAGTTATACCAGGTTCAACAACTACGAAACTCTCGTAATAGAGCACTCGCTCAATTTCACGTAAAGTCATATCTAGGAATAAACCTATACGTGAAGGAAGAGATTTTAAAAACCATATATGTGCAACAGGAGAAGCTAGTTCAATATGGCCCATTCTCTCTCTTCTTACTTTTGTGGCAGTTACTTCGACACCGCATTTCTCACAAATAACGCCTCTGTGCTTTCTTCGTTTGTATTTACCACAGAGACATTCAAAATCTTTAATTGGTCCAAAAATTCTTGCACAAAACAAACCATCTCTTTCTGGTTTGAAGGTTCGGTAATTAATTGTTTCAGGTTTTTTCACCTCACCCCATGACCAAGATCTAATCATCTGGGGTGATGCCAAACCACATGCTATAAGATCGAAATTTCTCTTAGAAGTTTTATTTATGTTTTGAATGATATCTTTCATTATTTCTCCGATGAATCCTCTAGTTCTAAATTAATTCCAAGTGCCTTAATTTCTTTACTTAAGACGTTAAATGACTCTGGTACGCCAGAATCAACCTCATAATTTCCGTCTACAATATTCTTATATACTTTTGATCTTCCTGAAATATCGTCAGATTTCACCGTAAGCATTTCTTGAAGGGTATATGAAGCGCCATACGCTTCCAGCGCCCACACTTCCATTTCTCCGAACCTTTGTCCACCAAATTGAGCTTTTCCACCTAAAGGTTGTTGGGTTACAAGACTGTAGGACCCTGTTGATCTAGCGTGCATTTTGTCATCAACTAGGTGGTTTAATTTCAGCATATACATATAACCCACAGTCACTGGCCTCTCAAATTTCTCACCAGTCCTGCCGTCAAAAAGATTAAACTGTCCGCTCTCTGGAAGGTCAGCGTATTTTAGCAATTCTTTTATTTGGTGTTCATTGGCACCATCAAAAACTGGAGTTGCAAATGGAACACCATCACAAAGATTTTGTGCTAATTCTTGTATCTCATGATCTTTTAAATCACCAACACTATCTTCTTTTCTAGGACCAAATGAATAGATATCTTTTAAAACTTTTCTCAGTTTTTCTAGCCTCTCATTTCTTTTAAGCATTGAGTTTATTTTGTCACCAAGGCCTTTGGAAGCTAAACCTAGGTGAGTTTCTAGAATTTGTCCAACATTCATCCTTGAGGGCACTCCAAGTGGATTTAAAACTACATCAACTGGATTACCATTTGAGTCGTATGGCATATCTTCTACAGGAACAATACTTGAAATAACACCCTTGTTACCATGCCTTCCTGCTAATTTGTCGCCAGCTTGTATCTTTCGTTTAACAGCAAGGTAAACCTTAATAATCGAAAGCACCCCAGGCGCCAAATCATTACCACCTTCAATTTTTTTCTTAAATATAGCCATTTTTTCTTTGTTCTCGTTTTGATATTTTTTATATTGATCAGAGATATTTTTTTGAAAATCTTTGGCTTTTTTATTAGAAATTTTTAACTTCAAAAGTGTGTCTAAGTCAGAATCATTTAAGACGCTTGGTGTTAGTTTCCCTTTTTCTTTTACTAAGTTCTCCTTTTTAAAATACTGGATCAATGAGTTTTTGAGTGAATTCGTTACTATTCTCATCTCATCATCGAGATCCTTGCTATACTCAGAAATCATCAACATTTCGTTGCTTTTAGCTCTCGGGTTTTTATCCACGCCGTCTCTTGTAAAGATTTGAACATCAATAACAGTACCTGAGACACTTGAAGGCACTCTCAAAGAAGTATCTTTAATATCGGATGCTTTTTCCCCAAAAATTGCTTTTAAAAGTTTTTCTTCTGGAGATAATTGAGATTCTCCCTTAGGAGTGACTTTCCCAACAAGAATATCTCCTGACTCAACCTTAGCTCCAGAGTAGACAATACCATTTTCATCAAGCTTAGATAATGCTGATTCACTAACACCAGGAATATCAGAGGTAATTTCTTCCATGCCAAGTTTTGTATCTCGTGTAATGCAAGTAAGTTCCTGAATGTGGATACTTGTAAGCCTATCCTCTTGAACAACCCTCTCTGATACTAATATTGAGTCCTCATAATTAAAGCCATTCCAAGGCATAAATGCAATCCTCATGTTTTGACCTATTGCTAATTCTCCTAAGTCTATGGATGGCCCGTCAGCAATTATATCGCCTTCTTTAATGGAATCGCCCTTCTTAACAAGTGGCCTTTGATTAATACAAGTATTCTGATTGGATCTGGTATATTTAACCAATGTGTAGATATCTACGCTTATGTCATCCCCTTTCGATACTTTTATAACAATTCTTCCTCCATCGACAGAATCAACTACGCCCGAATTTTTTGCAACTACACAGACTCCAGAGTCGCTAGCAACCTGCCTTTCAAGACCTGTTCCTACTAATGGTTTTTGAGGAATAAGCGTAGGTACTGCTTGTCTCATCATGTTCGACCCCATCAGTGCTCTATTTGCATCATTATTTTCCAAAAAAGGTATGAGTGATGCAGCAACTGATAAAACCTGCTTAGGAGATACATCCATTAAAGTTATGGCTCCAACACTTGTTAAAGACGTTTCTCCACGATGCCTGGCCGTGACAAATTCTTCGGCAATTTTTCCCTTTTTATCAATTTCAATGTTTGCTTGGGCAATAAAATGATTGTTTTCCATTATTGGTGATAAATATATTATTTCATCTGTGACTTTTCCTTCCTTGACCACTCTGTAAGGAGTCTCGATAAAACCATATCTATCGGTTCTTGCATAAGTTGATAAGCTATTAATCAATCCAATATTTGGGCCTTCAGGAGTTTCAATAGGGCAAACTCTGCCATAATGGGTTGGGTGGACATCTCTTACCTCAAAACCAGCTCTTTCCCGTGACAAACCTCCAGGTCCAAGAGCTGAAACTCTTCTTTTGTGGGTAACTTCAGAAAGCGGATTGTTTTGATCCATAAATTGAGATAGTTGTGAAGAGCCAAAAAATTCCTTAAACGCAGCAGTTATTGGTTTTGCATTTATCAAATCTGAAGGTATATAACCTTCTGTTTCAGCCATGCCAAGTCTGTCTTTCACAGCTCGCTCTACTCGGACTAATGCTATCCTCAACTGATTAGATGTCATCTCTCCAACTGATCTAATCCTTCTGTTTCCCAAGTGGTCAATATCATCAACTGTATCCCTACCGTTTCTGATATCAACAAGCTTTCTCAATACAGCAATAATATCCTCCTTGGAAAGTACATATTGTTTTGATCTATCTTCGATCTTTAACCTCCAGTTAAGTTTCATTCGACCAACATCTGAGAGGTCGTACCTGTCTTCAGAAAAAAATAAACTATTAAACAGTATTTCAGTTGATTCTTTTGTTGGCGGCTCACCTGGTCTAAGCATTCTATAAATGTCGACTAAAGCCTCAGCTTTTGACTTGCTAGGATCATTTCTAAGAGTATCGGCAACAAAAGGCCCGCTATCAATTGAATTTGTATAAATTATCTCAAATTCCAATTTTTTAGTCTCTGAAAGATTCTTCAAAACTGTTTTATCAATTTGGCTATTTGTTGTTGCAAAAATTTCCCCTGTCTCCTTATTAACAATATCTTTAGCAAAAACTTGACCAATAAAATCTTCTTTTTCGATTTCAATTTTTGGAGATTTCAACTTTTCAAAATCTTGAATAATTTTTGCGTTAATGCGCTTCCCTGCAGCAATTGTCATAGCTCCAATTTTAATTGGGAAATCAAAAGCTTTTCCTTTAAGATTTTCTTTGGTTATATTTAGGAAAAATTTTTCGTTTTCATATATAACAGGTATGGATTCATAGAAAGACGATAATATTTCTTCATCTGTCATATCTAAAGATTTCAAGATTGCTGTGGCAGGAAATTTTCGTTTGCGGTCAATCCTAGAGTAAATAAGATCCTTGGCATCAAATTCGTAATCAAGCCATGATCCTCTGTAAGGTATAATCCTGGCGGCATATAAAACCTTTCCTGAGGCATGTGTTTTTCCTTTATCGTGATCAAAAAACACACCTGGTGATCTATGAAGTTGAGATACGACAACTCTTTCTGTTCCATTCACAACAAAACTGCCATCATTTGTCATAATAGGAATTTCTCCTAAGAATACCCGATCCTCTTTAATACCATTTTCCTTAATTGTCTTATACCCACTTGTTTTATCCATAATTCTGAGTTGTAAGTTAACGTAAAGTGGTACAGCATAAGAAATCCCTTTGAGCTTACACTCCTGTGGAGAGTATAAGCACTCACCCAGCTCATAATTAATATAATCAAGAGCTGCATTATTCGATGCACTATTTATTGGAAAAATCGATTTGAAAACTTCCTCAAGCCCTTTTTCCTCTCTATCGTCAGGGTTCTTATCAGCCTGCAAAAATTCTTTAAAAGAATCTGTTTGGGTTTTGATGAGGTATGGTAAATTCATGACATCTGGGAGTGATCCAAATTGCCTACGAATTCGCTTTTTCTCTGTAAAGGAGTATGCCATTAACTATGTAGTTTTACTTAAGCTCAGCCTGTGCTCCAGCCTCTTGCAACGATGCAACTAAAGCTTCAGCTTCGTCTTTTTTCATGCCTTCTTTTACTGTCTTCGGGGCTCCATCAACTAAGTCTTTTGCCTCTTTTAGCCCTAAATCAGTAGCAGCCCTTACAGCCTTTATCACTGCAACTTTTTTGTCGCCTGCTGCCGATAACACAACATCATAAGAACTTTTTTCTTCAGCTGCCTCATCAACGCCAGAGCTATCACCACCGGCACCGGCCCCTGCTACTGGTGCAGCTGCTACTGCCGCAGCAGTAACATCAAATTTCTCTTCAATTGCCGATATTAGATCAACTAAATCAACAACAGACATGTTCGATATTGAGTCTAGAATTTCTTCTTTTGTTGCCATCTTATCTCCTAACTTTTCTGTTCTTTCACTGCCGCTAGTGTTCTTACAAATTTTGAAGGTATCTCTTTCATGAGAGATGCAATTTTACCCAAAGGTGCCTTCAAAAGTCCAGCGAATTTTGAAATAGCTTCATTAAATGTTGGTAAATTCGCTAATTTGTTAATTTCACTACCATCAAAATGCATTCCATCAATAGATAAGCCCTTAATTTTCAAGTTTTTATTTATTTTTGCGTACTTTTTTAATATCTTTGCAGCAGCACCAGGTTCTTCATATGAGAAAGCTAGCATAGTCGGTCCATTTAAGTAATTTTCTATACCTTCGTAATTTGTATCCTTGAGTGCCAATCTTACTAAGGTGTTTTTAGCAACGACAAATTTTACATTTGCTGAATATCCATCAGACCTAAGGGCATTGCTATCAGACACATTTACCCCCCTAGCGTCAGCAATAACCAAAGAGCTCGACTCTAAAGCCATGTTGCTAACATTTTTAACTATTTCTTTTTTTTCTTCTAAACTTAACGCCATATTTATTTAATTTTGTGAAGACATTAGAGTAATATCTGATTAATCTATGAGGGTTATTAAGCTACTTGCTCCCTCAGTCTTCGATCTCTCAAATTTGAGAAACATCAATTCTATACCCTGGACCCATTGTTGTCGAGAGAAATACACTCTTAAAATAGATTCCTTTTGCTGATGCAGGTTTGATTCTTTTCATTTCATTCAAAAAGGAGTCTAAATTGTCTTTAAGTTGTTCTTTGCTCATGGAAACATTGGCTATTGTTCCTTGTATTAGACCTTCTTTCTCTGTCTTAAATCGTACTTGACCATGTTTTATGTCCATTACCACCTTCCCAATGTTTTCTGTAACGGTTCCAGTTTTTGGGTTGGGCATCAAACCTCTTGGCCCTAAAATTTTTGCTAACTTGCTTACTGTCTTCATCTGAGCCGGGGTAGTTACTGCAACATCAAAATCAATATTTCCCTCTTTATATTTATCAACTAAATCATCAACACCAATAAAATCTGCTCCAGCTTTTTTTGCGTCCTCAGCTTTTTCACCATCCACAAAAGCCACTACTACAACTTTTTTTCCAAGTGAATGAGGTAAAGTTAAGGAACCTCGTAAATTCTGGTCGGCTTTTTTTGGATCTATCCCCAAAACAACGGAAATATCGATATTTTCAATGAATTTTCTTTTTGGCTGACTTAATATTGTTTCGATAGCCTCACCGATTGAGTAGGCTTTCTCAAAGTCAGATCCTTGAAGTGCCTTTTTATATTTACTTTCCTTCATCACTACCTCCGCTGTCATTTACAGAACTATCTTCTGTGTCAGAATCAACTAAATTATTGATTTCGTTCTCATTTTGAATGACACCTTCAGACTGATTATCAGACGACTGAATGGCTTGATTATCAGTAGGTTCTTCACTTTTATTTGTGGTTGGATTAGCAATCTCTTGTTTAGGGACGTCACTATTTGAATCCAGTCCCTTAACTTCAATCCCCATACTTCTTGCAGTCCCTGCAATAATTTTTATTGCTGCGTCAACATCATTTGAGTTTAGATCTGCCTTTTTCATTTCAGCAATTTCTTTTACTTGGACTATTGATATACGAGCAACTTTCATTCTGTTTGGTTCACCGCTAGCCTTTTCGATCTTTGCAGCTTTTTTTAGTAAAACTGCAGCAGGTGGTGATTTAGTAATAAATGTAAAAGTTCTATCCTCATAAACGGTAATTTCTACAGGAACTTTTAGACCCTTTTCCATTTCTTTCGTTTTTTCATTGAAAGCATTGCAAAAATCCATGATATTTAGTCCATGCTGTCCTAGTGCAGGCCCAACAGGTGGGCTTGGATTAGCACCTCCAGCAGGAACTTGTAATTTAATAATTGTTGAAACTTCTTTTGCCATGTTATATCTTTTCTACCTGCGAAAAATTTAAATCTACAGGGGTGGATTTACCAAAAATACTCACGGAAACTTTTATTGAATTTCTTTCGTAATCAACTTCTTCGACTATACCGTTGAAGTCGTTAAAAGGTCCGTCATTAATTCTTACTGACTCTCCCGATTCAAAAACTGTTTTGAACTTAGGTGTCTCTGTTGCTTCCTCAACTCTATTTGTAATTTTAGATAATTCCGTCTCTGTCAGAGGTACAGGCCTAGTTCTCTTGCCTCCCATAAAACCCATCACATTTGGAGTCTTTCTTACCAGATGCCATGTATCATCATTCATCTCCATTTGAATCAGCATATATCCAGGGAAAAATTTTCTCTCAATCTGTTTTTTTTGACCTTTTTTCAATTCTGTAACCTGCTCTGTAGGTATCATAATTTCGCCAAACTTATTTGACATACCGGACATCTCGATTTTTTCTTCCAAATTAGCCTTCACTTTCTTTTCACAATTTGAATAAGCTTGTATCACATACCAATCCATTTTTTACCCCAAAATAAAACTTGTTAAAAAAGAAAACAGGGTATCTAGACCCCAGAAAACTAGAGCTAAAATCACAATCATAACAATCACAACAAGTGTCATTTGTGTGGTTTCACCTCTACTTGGCCAAACTACTTTTGCTATTTCAGTCCTTGAATCGCTAATGAGCTTTATCGCACCTTTGCCAAAATCAGTTAATGATAAGACACCGAGTGAGACTGCAAGTAGCGCAACAAGTATCAAAACTCTGTAGAGGAGTCCTAAAGCTTCGAGATATGTAAATAAAATTACTGCTGTGAAGCCAGCTGTAACTGATACAAACCATAAAAAGTTTTTTAAGGAGCTATTCATAATTAAATTTGGCAGGCCTGGAGGGAATCGAACCCACAACCTGCGGTTTTGGAGACCGCCGCTCTGCCAATTGAGCTACAGGCCTATTACGATCTCCTAGTATAACCTCAAATCCTTTTTTACTAAGAGAGAATTTTGAGAACTATTCCAGCCCCAACAGTTCTTCCACCCTCTCTAACAGCAAAACTTAAACCTTCTTCCATCGCAATTGGAGCTATTAGTTCACAATTTAGTTCATCAACAGTATCGCCAGGCATAACCATTTCAACTCCATCTGGGAGCGTAACTTCTCCAGTAACATCTGTAGTTCTGAAGTAAAACTGAGGTCTATATCCTTTAAAGAAAGGTGTATGTCGTCCTCCCTCTTCTTTGCTTAGAACAGTAATTTTAGCTGTAAATTTTGTATGTGGTGTGACAGATCCAGGAATCGCTAAAACTTGCCCTCTTTCTACTGCTTCTCGTTCTGTTCCTCTTAATAGAACACCACAGTTTTCGCCTGCTCTTCCTTCATCCAATGTTTTCCTAAACATTTCTACTCCGGTACAAGTCGTTTTAGCAGTATCTTTAATACCAATTATTTCTAACTCATCTCCAGTTCTAACAATACCTCTTTCAACTCTACCTGTAACAACGGTTCCTCTACCAGAAATAGTAAAGACATCTTCAATTGGCATTAAGAACGGTTTATCTATTGGTCTCTCTGGCTCTGGGAAGTATCCATCAAGTGATTTGACAAGCTCTACAACACTTTCAACGTATTTAGCATCGCCCTCAAGTGCTTTAAGTGCACTTCCCTTGATTATAGGTGTATCATCACCAGGAAAATCATACTTATCAAGAAGCTCTCTTACTTCCATTTCAACAAGCTCCAGTAACTCTTCATCATCAACCATATCAGCTTTGTTCATATAAACTACAATGTTTGGAACGCCAACTTGTTTTGCTAAAAGAATATGCTCTCTTGTTTGTGGCATTGGTCCATCTGCAGCACTAACAACTAGTATTGCCCCATCCATTTGAGCAGCACCAGTTATCATATTTTTCACATAGTCTGCGTGACCAGGACAGTCAACGTGAGCATAATGTCTTGCATCACTACTATATTCAACATGTGATGTTGCAATTGTAATACCTCTTTCTTTTTCTTCAGGGGCATTATCTATACCTTCAAAAGCTACTGCTTCACCACCAAATGTATCTGCACAGACCTTTGTCAATGCAGCTGTTAAAGTTGTCTTACCATGGTCTACGTGTCCAATAGTTCCCACGTTAATGTGTGGTAAGCTTCTATCAAATTTTTCTCTTGCCATAATTTCCTCTCTTGTTTGGAGCTCATAACCGGATTTGAACCGGTGACCTCTTCCTTACCAAGGAAGTGCTCTACCTACTGAGCTATATGAGCGCATATAATATACTCTAAAGTCCAAAGCTTCAACCATTATATACCCTTTTATAAATCAGTAAAAAATGGTGGAGGGGGAAGGATTCGAACCTTCGAAGCACGAGGCGGCAGATTTACAGTCTGCTGGGTTTGACCGCTCCCCAACCCCTCCAGGATTGATTTGTTATTATCAACTTAGAAATTTGTTAGTCAATACATATATAATCCTTTGTATATGGAACATTTTATTAATGGAAGAAAACTATTTTCAAATTATCCGAGCACTTGTGAAGAGATAATTCTTGGTGCTGGTTGTTTTTGGGGAGTTGAACGATTATTTTGGCAGCTTGAGGGAGTTTGGGTTACCTATGTATCTTATTCTGGTGGTCGAAGGGATAGCCCAAGTTATGAGCAAGTTTGTGCAGGCGTAACTGGTCATGCTGAGACAGTGAATGTAATATTTGATCCCAAAATAATAACGACCGCAGAGATACTTAAAAGTTTCTGGGAGTGTCACGATCCAACACAGGGAATGAGACAAGGAAATGATATTGGAGAACAATACAGGTCAGTAATTTACTGTAAAAATCAAGCACAGTATAATTCTGCAATTGAATCCAAAGAGACTTTTCAAAAATTGTTAACAAAAGAAGGTTACGGGAATATTACAACTGAAATAGAATTTGCAGATAAATCTTTTCCAGCCGAAGAGTATCATCAACAGTACCTTGGAAAAAACCCAAATGGGTACTGTAATCTTAAAGGAACAGGTTGTTTTCTATAAAAAAAAGGAGGCGCAGGCCTCCTTTTTTTAATTTCGAAAATTTAGTCAGGATTGTAATCTAACAGATTTATAGTCATGAAAGACAGTCCTGGTTGGAAAGATGTACCTGCTTCCTGCATAAATTCTTGAAACTGTACTGTATTAGGATAGTTTGCCAAAAATTCTAGAGCTGCAGCCGCATCATCAAAACTCACAGACACTGAATGTGTTGAGTTGCCATTTCCTAAATGCTGTGCTCGTAAAACATAAGAATTTCCACCAAATGCTTCCTCAGACATCTTTGCAGCCATTTTTGCGAATGCAGGTGCGTATACAGCAGGATTGCTCACATCTGCAAAAAAAGTAACGCCTGCAGTTGAATTTCTTCCATCACCCTCAGCGATAAGATAACTTGTTAGGTTGTTAAAAATCGTCTCCACTCCAACTGCTTCCATTGACTGACCAAACTCAGCAAAAGCGCTAGAATTTGAGAAAACTTCACCAGCACGTTGATATCTCTCTTTGCTTTTATAATAAAACTGCACCGTATGCGTAATATCGGAGCTCCCTGCATGAACAACTCTTAAAAGTGATGCTTCAAAATTTTCTTTTGCAACTTCTGGGCTTTTCATAAGCTTATCAAATGCTGCACCACATGCAGGTTCATTTGGGCAATTGAAAAAATAGTTAGCTTGAAACTTTGAATAATTTGGCTCGTCATGATTGTCAGAAAATACAACCAATGATGTAGAAATTAGAAACATAAAAATAATTTTTTTCATTTTTCTCCTATTTTTAAAACTTCACTATACAACGTCTTTGAAACAATTCTGAAACTTTTATGATTGTTTTTATGAAACTTTCATGATTGTTTTTAATAATGTAACATTTGAATCCTAGCCACCTTAGCTCAGTTGGTAGAGCAACTGATTTGTAATCAGTAGGTCGTCAGTTCGACTCTGACAGGTGGCTCCATTTCTAAAATTACTCTCTTGTAATTGACCAGCCAGATTGTACAAGAGCAAGTTCTTCTTCACTTAAGGTCCACCATCCTGCGACAAGACCATTTTCATTAAATCTCATACGAGTAAAATTGTGCGCTTCAACCTCATTCCCTGAAACAGCATCAATATTCTTTGACCAATGCCAGACATAAACTAGATTTTTACCTTCATCCACAACAACATCACCTATCTGATAATCTAGAAGATTTTGTCCCCAGTTTTCTGATACAGCAGAATTAATATTTGCAAGGACTTGATCCTTTGAATAGGTTGGATTTACTATTCCTCTTGTAACATCAACCTCAACTTCATCTCCACCTCTCAGAACAACCGCTTTCACTGGTTGACCTGGTTCACCTCTGAAGCCCAAAGCGCCGGAGTTCACATTGTCTTCAGTAATGTCATTTCCATTTACAGAAATAAATTGATCTCCCACTTCAAGGATTCCAAATGCAGGACCATCTTCGATAACCCTTGTTACTACCATACCGTCTTCGTTTGTTGGATCCCAAAGGAACCCAAACCCAACGTACCTGCCACCAAAATTAACACCATCATCGTCTAGATAATTTTCCACCATTTCAAGTGTTGCCTCTTTACTCTTATATTGTGCCTTTACCCAATTCTCTGCAATAGCGCCAATGCTTGCCTGTGCAGAACTCATCAAAGAAAATATAAATGTAAATAAAAATATTAATTTCATTCTTACCTCCATAAGTACAAATTAATTTCAATTAGAATATTTATTATTGCATGGAAAATTTGTGTTGAGAAATTTTCCTAAATTAAGAAATCAAGCCACATCAAAAATGTAACAGCCAGTGATGGAAGAAAGAACATTGCACGCCAAGGGAATAGTTTTGTCTGATTTATAAAGATATGATAAACAGAGTGTGCAAGCCTAAGACAAAAGAATGCATACCCCAAAGAAACTAAATAATCGTTTGTGCTTTCAGAAAGATATATTGCTGCGCAAATAATGTAAAAAAAAATAGGAAATTCAAACAGGTTTATAAGGTTTCTATTTGCTTGTCTTATAATCAATGACGCACTATCTGGCACTGGAATTTTATGCAAATCCTCCATTGAAACTGCTTTATCAACCCAAACAGACTTAAATCTTAGTAATGTGCTCAGAAGAAACACACTGATAGTCAGGATGAACATGTAAAAAACTGGGAAAAGTATGGAGTTGTCCATTAGACAATATGTCTTTCTCTGTATTTTTCAGCTGTGTGTACTATTCCACTTTTTGTTTTGTAAGGTTTTACTTTAATGCCTTTAGTGCCCTCTTTGAGAAATAAAAAAAGTGACATGCATAAGATTGACGAAAGTGTCAAAAAACCTAATAGAATGTACTGAATCATGTGATCATTCTATACTAAAAAAGTGAAATATTAAATTAGTTTTAGCTAAATGAAACGAGATAGACTGAAAATTCTATTATTACAAATAAGGGATGATTCAAAAGTAAGAAGAGAAGAATTAGAGAGTTTTGCTAGGTATAGTGATTTAAGTCTCACTCAGTTTTCTGTTCTTAATGTATTTGATCAGCCAAAGTTTTCTCATGAAGTCCTTAAAGGTTTTGATGCGTTGTACGTAGGCGGCGCTAGTGAAGCAAATGTTTTAGAGCCAGAAAAATACAAATTTGTAAAATATTGTATTGATCTCATGCGGCATGCATCAGAAATTGAGTTGCCAACTTTTGCATCTTGCTTTGGCTTCCAATTAGCAATACTTGCATTTGGTGGCAAGATTTTTTCGAAAGACCAAAATTATGAAATGGGAAGCATACCGATAAAACTTACAAATCTTGCTAAAATTGACCAGGTTTTTAAAGGCATTCCAAATAATTTTCGTGCACTTTCCGTGCATCAACAATATGCCCTAGACTTACCAAACAAACTAGATCTTCTTGCTTATACAAGCGATTGCTTGCATAGTTTTAAACACAGAAACGCTCCTTTTTGGGCCTTTCAATTTCACCCAGAAGTTGATAGAAACACTGTTTTCACTAGACTTTCAATTTACAAAGAGAAATATACCAAAAGTGAAAAGCAATTCCAGAATGTTCTTAATTCCCTTGTTGAGACTCCAGATTCTCATAAATTAATGAAAAATTTTGTTGATAGAGTTCTGATTTAGGAAAACTTAGGGTGTATATTTTTTTTGCACCACTATAATTTACGTTATGTCCTTTAAAAAACAAAAGATAGCATCACCGTGTGTATCAATATGTATTTACGATGAGAATAAAACTTGTACAGGTTGCATGCGTACTGAAGATGAAAGAAAAAAATGGAAAAATAAAGAAACTAAGAATTCGTGGAGAGATAAAAATTTAGACGAAATCCAAAAAAGGATGTCCAAAGAGTATTTGGCCTCATGGAAAAGCGTCTATAAAAGAAAAGTTCAAAGACTAATAGAAAATGAAAAACCTTAGACCATTTCATCTTGCTATACCAGTAACAGATATTAATCTAGCAAGAGAGTTTTACGGGGGTACTTTAAATCTCATAGAAGGTAGATCAGATAAAGATTGGATTGACTATAATTTTTATGGTCATCAACTTGTGTGTCACATCAGTTCTCAAACTAATAAAGATGAGAACATAGTTGATGGAAAAAATATTCCAATTCCACACTTTGGAATTATTCTTGACATGGTTGATTTTGAAACGCTGCATCAACAATTAGAAAAATCAAATATCTCATTTAAGATAAAACCATACATTCGGTTTCTTGGCGAACCTGGAGAACAGAAAACTATGTTTTTTCAAGATCCTTTTGGTAACAACCTTGAATTCAAAGCATTTAAGGACGATAAACAAATTTTTGAAAATTAGATAGTTGAAGCAAAGTTTGTTGATTCGCTAACTCAATCAAAAATTCTATTTCAGAAATTGTCGGAAAAAAGAGCCACCAGAGGCGCACTCGATTTTACTCTGCCAGAACCATATTTTACTTTTGAGCAGAATGGAGAAATTAAAAACGTTAGATCAAGAAGTCGTGGTACCTCTCATCGAATTATTGAAGAGTTTATGCTCATTGCTAATATCTGTGCTGCTGATTTTCTTAAAAATCACTACCAAAACAGCATCAGAAGAATTCATGATTATCCTGATGCCCAAAAGATTGAAAGGCTATCCAATATTTTAAAAAGAAGAGGAATAAATTGGGAGGGCTCACCAGAGGATCTGGAAAACTTGTCAATTTTTCTAAAAAATATTTCAAAAAGACCAGATGCACAAATTTTGAATACCTTAATTTTGCAATCAATGCAAAGAGCTGAGTATTCAACAAAAAAAATCGGCCATTTTGGCTTGATGTATAAGAATTATACCCATTTCACTTCTCCTATCAGGAGGTATCCAGATTTATTAGTACATCGAATGATAATTTCAATTTTAGAAAAAACAGAGTTTGATAGTGATTTGCTTGAGGATCTGCTAGTACATTGTTCAGAGAGAGAAAGATCAGCAGAGTTCGCCTCAAAGCAGGTTTTACAAAATCTTTTATGTGAGCATGCAAAAAAATTCTCAGGGCACAGATTTAATGGCTTCATTTCTGGCGTTCAGGAATATGGCCTTTTTGTTGAGATACCTAAATTATTTACTTCTGGGATGTTACATATTTCTGAAATGCCAACCGACAACTACAAATACGATTCATGGAGTAAAACGCTTAAGGGCAACAGGAGGGGAAACAACTTCAATGTTGGTGATCAAATTGAAGTTGAGATTGGGAACATTAATGCATTTGAGGGCAAAATATCTCTACACTATTAAAATGCAAAAGTTCACAAACAAACACTTAATAAAATATCTATTATTAAATAATCCTGAAATGTTGGTTGAAATTGGGTTACCAAAATCAGAAACTCAAATCCTTAATGTTTTAAGCAAAACCAACGTTGCATATAAAGATTCGGTGGAGCTTTATTGCTTAGCTAAATCTCCAATTATCAAGGATTTTAAGGGCATGAAGAGCGATTTGGGTGACCTTGTTGTAATTTTCGATGGAATTCAGGATGCAAGAAATCTGGGATCGTGTTTGAGATCTTGTTCATTTTTTGGAGCTGATTCTGTAATTATTCCAAAGACCAAGTCAGCAGACTTTACTAATACAGCTGTTATTGAGACTTCAACTGGGGGTATTTACGACCTAAACCTCTTTAAAGTAGGCAATATATCTACTGCAATTGAGCAGCTTAAAAAAGAGGGGTACTGGATAATTGGTTTTTCTGAACATACCGACAAAGACGTTAATAGTTACGAATTTGATCAGAAAAGCGTTTTAATTTTTGGTAACGAGGAGAATGGAATTAGAGAACTCGTCTTGAGAAATTGTGATCAATTATTGAAAATTTCAAAAAATGGACAAATATCATCTCTAAATGTTTCTGTTGCAACCGGTATTGCTTTGGCAAATTACAGACAAAATTTTAATAATTGCTAGAAATTTAAACTAAAATACACAGATGCTCTCACAAAGAACAATTAGAAATAAAATAACAGCATCTGGTGTTGGATTGCATAGTGGTAAAAAAGTAACTTTGACTTTTCATCCTGCAGATGTGAACACAGGGATAATCTTTAGACGAATTGAAGGAGATAAAGTTATTGAGATTCCAGCACTAGCAAAGTATGTTGGTGACACAACGCTCTCAACATCCTTAGAGAAGGATGGATATAAAATTTCAACCATTGAACATCTGCTTTCAGCAATTGCGGGCACAGGTGTTGATAATTGTGTAATAGACTGTGATGGACCAGAGATACCTGTAATGGATGGGAGCTCAACAGAGTTTGTGTTCTTAATTCAATCAGCCGGGATTATGGAGCAAGATGCTGCTAAGAAATTCATTTACGTCACTAAATCAGTACAAGTAAACAGAGAAGATGCAGTTGCAAGAATAAATCCTTACGAGGGTTTTAGAGTAACTTTTACAGTTGACTTCGATCATCCTGTATATAAAAAATATCCCCAAAGTGCCTCGATAGATTTTTCTCAAACATCTTTTATTAGAGAGGTCAGTAGAGCGAGAACTTTTGGCCTCATGAGTGATCTTGAGAAATTAAAAGCTAATAATTTAGCACTTGGAGCAAATATTGATAATGCTATTGGTATTGGAGATGACGAAGTTCTCAATGAGGGAGGACTAAGATTTTCTGATGAATTTGTGAAACATAAGATGCTCGATGCCATAGGAGATCTTTATCTTTTAGGACATAACTTAATAGGTGAGTTTTTTGGATTTAAATCTGGACATGCATTAAATAATGAACTGCTCAGGAAAATTGAAAAAGATAAGGCTTATAAAATAATTGAGATTGATGAAATCAAAGATGCTCCTATTAATTATCTTAAAGCAATGTCTGAAGAACTTGCATAATGATAAATCTCTTTAAGAATATATTTAAGTCTGCTAATCAAAGAACCTTAGACCAACACCAACAGCTGGTAAAAGAAATAAACTCCAGAGAGGAAGAGTTCTCTGAATTCACTGAAGAAAAGTTTAAAACTTTGAAATTCTTAAATCCCATCGATGAAAATAAAATAGTTGAAGTATTTGCCATGGTGCGTGAAGCCTCAAAACGAACACTAGGACTAAGACATTTTGACTGTCAGTTGATTGGAGGACTAGTTTTAAATAATGGAAATATCGCAGAAATGAAAACAGGTGAGGGCAAAACACTTGTTGCAACATTGCCTGCTGTCTTAAGAGGGCTTAATGGTCAAAAAGTATTTGTAGTAACAGTTAATGATTACTTAGCAGAAAGAGATTCAAATTGGATGCGTCCAGTTTATGAATATTTTGGCTTAGAAGTATCGGCATTGACTTCAAATCAATCATTCCAAGAAAAGCAAGCATCTTATCAAAGCGACATAATTTATTGCACAAGTAGTGAATTAGGATTTGATTACCTTAGAGATAATATGGTGCTCTTTAACAATCAAAAAACACAACAAAATCTGGATTTTGCTATTGTTGATGAAGTAGATTCCATCTTAATTGATGAAGCAAGAACCCCACTTATTATTTCTGGAGCAACTGATGACGATGCTGCAGCTTATCCAATTTTCTTAAAATTAATTCCGAACCTTAAGAAACAACTACGCGAGGGCACAGAAGAAGAACCATTGCAAGATGATGAACGTGGTGATTACTTGCTTGATGAAAAGCTTAGATCAGTTGATTTGACTGAAAGTGGTTTTATGAAGATAGAAAAGTTCTTATCGGAAAGGCAACTAATAAAACCGGGGGAGTCACTCTATACTACAAATAATCTTAAGTTCTTGAAATATGTGCAAGCCACTCTTAAAGCTAACTTATTGTTTGAAAAAAATGTGCACTATGTTGTTGAAGCCAGGAAAGTTATTCTAATTGACGACAATACTGGCAGGAAGCTTCCAGGACGAAGAATATCAGATGGTGTACATCAAGCCTTAGAATGTAAAGAGAGAGTTGCAATTCAACAAGAAACACAAACTCTTGCTTCAACAACATTTCAAAACTTCTTTAGACTTTTCAGTGAAATTTCTGGCATGACAGGTACAGCTGACACGGAAGCTGCTGAATTCAAACAAATTTATGGTATGGATGTTGTTGTAATACCAACAAATAAACCAATGATCAGGAATGATGCCAACGATTTAGTTTACGTAAACGAAGAGGATAAGTATCAGGCTTTGTTGAAAGAAATCAAATCTATTAATAGTAAAAGAGCACCTATACTGGTCGGGACAGCAAGTATTGAGAGCTCAGAAAGACTCTCCCATAAACTTAAGAAAGAAGGAATAAGGCATCAGGTCCTCAATGCAAAATATCATGAAAAAGAGGCCGTAATTATTGCTGAGGCTGGTAGACCAGGAGCAATAACCATTGCAACTAATATGGCTGGAAGGGGGACAGACATTGTTTTAGGTGGAAGCAAAGATGAGAAAGATTGGCAAGCAAAAAATAAAGAAGTTATCGATGCCGGAGGGTTGCATGTTATTGGAACTGAAAGACATGAATCAAGAAGAATAGACAATCAACTAAGAGGGCGTTCTGGAAGACAAGGCGATCCTGGGTATTCGAGGTTCTTCCTATCTCTTGATGATACAGTACTTCGACTTTTTATAGACGAAAATAGAAAAAAATTGTTCTCACGTCTAAGTGATGGTATGGACGACACAAGTATTGAGCATCCCTTACTAAATGGTGCAATTGCTAATGCGCAGAAAAAGATTGAGGGACGAAATTTTGAAATAAGGAAGCAGATACTTGAATATGACGATGTATCGAATGATCAAAGGCTTACTGTATATGAGTTACGAAACTACTTTCTTAATGAAGATAATAATCCAGGAGAATTAATTTTCGATTATCTAGATAACTATCTTGAGAAGGTATGTGATAGATTTTTACCTGAAGACAGAGCTGGAAACTGGAATTTTGAAGAATTAAATAAAAGTTTAATTCAAAATTTATCCGTAGCTCCCGAATATGTGGATATAGATCAAAAAAAATCGTCTTTTGGAGATATTGTTGATCACTTAAATATTTTTTATAAAACTGAATATGAAGAAAAACTTGGTAAATTAAATACCAAAAAACCAGAACTTGAAAGACAAATTTCTGTGCAAGTATTAGATTCCTGCTGGAAGAGACACTTGCAAAATGTTGATTCCCTGAGAGGCAATATTGGTTTGAGAGCATATGCTCAACGCAATCCTATCAATGAGTTTAAAAAAGAGTCATTTGAACTTTTTGACCAGACGATTGAATCTTTTAAGGATGATACTGTCAAGATTTTATTTAACTTAAAAATCCAAAGGATGTCTAAGCAACAATTTGAAGCACAAAAGCAACAAAGGCTAAGTAAAGATAAAGTTGATACCTAAGAAATTCAAAAGAATATTTAGTTCTGAATTCCAATTTCTTATTACAGGCGAGTTTAAAAAAGCTTCAACTCTAAAGAAAAAACTTCAAAATATTACAAATTGTGAAAATAAAATTCTTGTTTTACGGGTAAAAAAACTGATCAATGAACTTTCTGAAGCAGTAGAGGTTGCGAAAAAGTTCTGCAAAAAAAGAAATATCCCGCTTATGTTAAACATTCCAGATAAATTTTCTTTTAATGCAGATGGGTATCATCTTTCATCAAATGAAATAGAATGTGATCATTTTACCCCAGAAAAAATTATAGGCGTCTCTTGCCATACTGAGGATGAGGTCAAAAAAGCTGTTCTCAGAAATTATGACTATATTTTTTTATCGCCAGTGGTCAGAAAGAATGGGGTTAGTGGAATGGGATGGCAGGCCTTTTTGTCAATAAAAGACAAATACCCCGATAAAATTATTGTGCCTCTTGGCGGAATCAATGAATCAAATACAATGCAAAATAGCTTTGCAGGCATTAGTCATTGGTGGGATCCTCAAAAGTCTCAATAGATACTTCTTCGTTTGCCCATTTCAAAAAATCTATACTTTTACAACCCTTTGAACAAAATGGTTTGTATTTTGAATCTATCTCCACAATTTTCTTACAATTAGGACAGCTAAGATTAATTTTTTTGCTCATATTTTTTATTATACATTTCGAAATAAAAATCTAACCTTGCTTTAAAGAGATCTATTGATCCGTCGTTTATAATCAAGTCATCACAATAAGAGATTCTTTCATGCTTACTAATTTGTGCTGAAATTATCTTTTCTATTAGTTTGGGATCTGAGTTGTCTCTTTTCATTACTCTTTCAATTTGCTTATCCCTTGGAGCATCAATTACTAAAACTCTATCGAAAGTATTGCTCTCACTCCACAAAGGAGCAGAATAGATTGCCCACTTTGATTTTACTTCTTTAAACGTCTTTAAAGTTTTTTGGCCAATAAGGGGATGCATTATTTCCTCAAGAACTTTTTTATTGTTGTCTTTAAATGCTAATGTCCTTAGTTTTGCTCGATCAAGATTTAAGTCTTTATCTAGTATCGTCTCACCAAATGCTTTGACTATTTCTAGATAACCTTGTTCTCCTTTTTCCTGTAAGGAGCGAGAAATCTCATCGGCATCAATCACTTCAATCCCTTTTTTTTGAAAAAAATTCGTTGCTGTTGTTTTTCCAACTGCGATACCACCCGTCAAACCAAGAATAAACATCATTTATATCGTATGCATTTAAAAAAATTTTGTAAAATATGTTTCTTTGCTGGGGTAGCTCAGTTGGTAGAGCAGCTCACTCGTAATGAGAAGGTCGCAGGTTCGATTCCTGTTCTCAGCACCATTTTTTGACATTTAATCGTCAGAAACAATTATATCAATAAACCCTGATCTTCCTGATACCAAACCTGAGGATACACCAGTTATTGTAAATTCAAGAATTTCTCTCCGCTCAAGTGGTATATCATCACTTACACCAGTGATAGTGATGCATGCGGTACTAGAGCCAGAAGGAAAAGAAACTGTTGTAGAGCTAAAAGTAATTTTAGGGCATTTCGGTAAATTGGCATTTTTTTATAAAAATTTAAACTACAAGAATATTTTCCCAAAACTATTGGACGTAAATCTATCCCAACTTATTGACTCCTGTGAGCAGAACCCTTTAATATCTAGATCCTTTTCAAGATACAGCTCCAAAACAGCACAAACACCAGAAGCTGTAGTCAGTTGTATGGCATTCAATCCATTTTGACCTTCAATTTTTTTGCAGTAAGTTTTTTCTTGAAGAACTCCATTTATTTTTCCAATTACCTTTACAAAAAATATAACCACATCATTGGTAGTTCTAGGAACTTCTTTATCAAAGAGTTTTTCAAGAATTTGTTTATTCTTTTTAAGGTTTAAATCATTGAGGAGAAATTTCATATGCGCAAGATGGCCTGGATATCGAATAGTTTTATAACTTAAAAACTTCACTTTCCCCTCATATGAATCACACATAGTTGCACATCCACCAGAGGTGTTGAAGGCTTCATAACTCTTTCCACTAATCATAAGTTTTTCCATACCTTCAAGAGGCAAAACCTTTCTTTTTTTTCCTTCATAAATGACATCAGCATCATTGCAATATTCGTTGATTAAACCGTTTGTAGACCAACTTAAGTAATAACTCATCTCATTAGTTGTATATTTTGGTAATGCTCCAACTCTCATTAGAACCTCGTCAACTTCTTCAAATTCATCAATCAAATGTGATGCGCAAATGTTTATTGCGCCAGGCGCTAAACCACATTGGGGCATAAGAACTGCATCTGTTTTTAGAGACTTAACAAATTCTGTAGTTGACACGTCTTCTGTCAGATCAAAGTATCCAATATTTTTCTTGGCAGCCACCAAAGCAATATTTTTATTTACCGAGAAAGGCCCAGCTGAAATAACAGCATCATGATTAATAAGAAATTTTTCTACTTGGTTGATATCATGACCGTCAATCCCGTCATCTATGTCCCCAACAGACAATTCATATTTGTTTTGTAATAATTTTTTGATTGTCGAGCCAACATTACCATTACCTATAATTGCAATTTTACTTGTCATCAAATTCAACTCCCTGAGCCAGTGGCAAATCCGATCCATAATTCAAAGTTGCTGTCATTCTACGCATATAACTTTTCCAGGCGTCTGAACCTGATTCCCTTCCACCTCCAGTATCCTTTTCGCCACCGAAAGCTCCTCCAATTTCTGCACCACTTGTGCCAATATTTACATTAGCAATTCCACAATCTGATCCCTCTGGACCAAGAAACAGTTCAGACTCTTTTAAATTATTAGTAAAAATTGAACTGCTCAGGCCTTGCTGAACAGAATTCTGTAAATCAATTGCTTGTGAGAGGTGTTGATATGGCATCACATATAAAATCGGTGCAAAGGTCTCGGTATTCATATCATTTGTATGTGTTTTCATTTCGACAATTGCTGGTTTTACATAGAACCCATTGTCAATGTCTAATCTCTCTCCACCATGAATTCTAATTGCTGATGATCTACACGATTCCAAACGGTTTTGCATGTTCACATAACTCTGTTCATTTAAAAGAGGACCAACTTGAGATGATGGATGAAACGGATCACCTATGATTAAGTTATCAAATGAGATGATAAGTTTCTTTATTAATTCGTTATAAATTGATTGATGTATAAAAAGTCTCCTGAGAGTCGTACAGCGTTGTCCCGCGGTCCCTGCTGCAGAAAAGGTTATGGCTTTTACTGCTAGGTCCATATCTGCTGATGGACATACAATAGCCGCATTATTTCCTCCAAGCTCTAATAGAGAACGACCTAAGCGCGTTGCGACGACTGGAGCTAAACAACGACCCATCTCACAGCTGCCAGTAGCAGAAAATAGTGAGATCTTTTCATTCTGAGCAAGGTCATTTGCAGACTCATTCCCACCTTTTACTATAAGAATTAGGTCTTTATGATCTTCTGTTACACTATCCCAAATTTCTTTTGTTAAATCTGCGCAGCCCTCGGTATGTGGGCTTGGTTTCCAAATAATACTATTACCACAAACAGCAGCAAGACAAAAATTCCATCCAAAAACAGCTACCGGAAAGTTAAAAGCTGTAACACAAGCAACAACTCCAAGTGGTTGCCAAATTTCCTGTAACCTATGATTAAGACGTTCACTTGGCATCGTTAGACCGTAGAGCTGTCTACTGAGTCCAGTGGCAAAATCACACATATCTATGACTTCCTGAACTTCACCTTGACTCTCTGAAATAATTTTTTTTGCCTCTAGAGTTATTTTTTCTGCAAGTTCCGCTTTCCTGGTTCTAAGTGCTTCACCAAATCTTCTTATGTACTCACCTCTTACCGGTGCCGGCAATTTTCGCCAAGCCAAGAATGCTTGTTTAGATAAATTTACAGTATTAATAAATCTCCCCCTAAAGGCTATTTTCTTGATTTAAACCTATATACTCAATAGCAAATTATAGATCATTTACTCGCTATAAAGTCGATTTAAAACCTCAGAAAAATCAAAATCATTACTGCCACCTGCAAGACCGGGAAGTGTTAAAGGGACTGTTGGAATAGAAGTTGTTACATCAAGAACTCGATCTTCACTTGTCACATAATACAAGCTATTTCTTATTACAACTACTTTATTTTCATTATCTATTGATATTCCTTGACCGTCTGCACCCCTTGCAGTTACGAGGCCACCACCGTACCAAAATCCTAAATTATAGGTTCTTGTCGTCCCTGATCTATTTAAGATTTCCTGACGATAATCGTCTGAAAGGATAGTCTGATTTTCATCGACTAAAAATTTGCCAAATTCTAAGAAATCATTTGCAGTCATATCTAGCCCGCTGTAGGTGTGATAATTTCCAGATGCGTCTTGCCACATATATGCTTCTGCTCCAATTTTCGAAAATAACTCGTCATCGGCAAACCGCATAAAATCTTGTCCAGTTGCACGCTCCAGGATTTCACCTAATACCTGATAATCACAATTAATATATTGAAAGGAATTGTCACCTCGTAACTGACGATTTATACAATTACCAGTATAGTCAAGATATCCTGTCGGACCGAATTGGCCGTTATCATAGTCGTTACTAATGAGACCTGATCTCATATCAAGCAAATTCCTTATGGTTATATTTGCTCGCGCATCGTCAGCCCACTCATTGATATAATCACTTGCAGATTGATCCAATTCCTCAATAAAACCCCGATCTATTGCAATCCCAATCAAAACACTTGTAACCGACTTCCCAACAGACCAAGAATGGACAAAATCATTTTCATTCCTGATTAAATAAAAGAGTGAAAGTGCAGAAACAGCAGCAGGCAAATTTGCGGTTTCGTTAGTCGTAATTCCTCTATATTCTGATCTTAGAATATCTCCATCTTTATAAACAATCATTGCTTGTGTATATCGACCATCAGCCATGCCATATTCAAAAGCTGCATCAACATTTAGTTCAATACTAGGTGTGGGGGGTGGTGTTGGAACTGGTGTTGGTGTTGGTGTGGCTGGTTCAGGAGCAGCTGCTCCACCTCCACCGCCACATGCTGTCAAAATGACAACCATAAGGATATTAGACAGAAATCTCATAACCAATATCAAATAGTAATACAAATTTTGAAGAAACTTAATAAAAAAACCCGAAAATACTTCGGGTTTTAAATTCAAAATCTATGTTTTAATTTTTTGGATTAGATTCTGGCTGATATATGTAGTAACCAGGTAATGGAATCATTAAATGAGCAACGGGTGTGTTGGGCATCATCACATATGGTGCACCAGTAGTAAAATCAGACGACATATTCTTTATTGAGTCCGAATCCATTGGCATTAACATCATATGAGGCCCAGATTCAATCCACTGTCCAGGTGCACTATCTGCCTTATTAAGAACACCCGGTTTGGAATTATCTTCGCCAACATCACCATGTAACATCCATGCCCAGCCATCTGTTGTCATTTCGTCTTGTTTGCCATTCATAAATTTCATCGCGTTCTCATCCAGACAAAATGGCATTGCTTCGTGCGCACTAGACCAGCCCATTTTTGGAAATGGCCTTGCATTTGCCGCGCTGCAAGTCCAACCGTTACTGCCTTCACGAAGAACTTTTCCATCGCCACCAATTACGGTTGCATAATTACCTATAAAACTAGGTGCTGCTGTACTGTAAGCTTCAATTTGCCATTCAGCACTTGCGTGGGAATGATCGTCAGCCTGCACTGATAAAGAGAAAAAAGTTATGAGTATATATGTAAATAAAAATTTCATTATTCCTTAAATAAGTTAACCCTTTGATTTAAGAATAAAATGATAGATTTAGCAAGAAAAAATAAGAACAAAAAAAAGCCCAATAATACCTACTCTCGCACTTACGTACTACCATCGGCGCCTCACCGTTTCACTTCTAAGTTCGAGATGGAATTAGGTGGTTCCAGTGGACTATTGTTATTGGGCAACTGATATTGCGAAACTGAAAAAGAATTCACTTTGAGGTTTACTCAAGCCGATCGAGCAATTAGTACTAGTAAGCTGAACCCCTCACAGGGCTTACACATCTAGCCTATCAACGTTGTCGTCTTCAACGGCTCTCAGGGAGATCTCATCTTAGGAGGGGCTTCCCGCTTATATGCTTTCAGCGGTTATCCCTTCCGAACATAGCTACCCGGCAATGCTGCTGGCGCAACAACCGGTCCACCAGAGGTTCGTCCACTTCGGTCCTCTCGTACTAGAAGAAGCTTCCTTCAAATCTCCAACGCCCACAGCAGATAGGGACCGAACTGTCTCACGACGTTCTAAACCCAGCTCGCGTACCTCTTTAAATGGCGAACAGCCATACCCTTGGGACCTGCTCCAGCCCCAGGATGAGATGAGCCGACATCGAGGTGCCAAACAGCGCCGTCGATATGAACTCTTGGGCGCTATCAGCCTGTTATCCCCGGCGTACCTTTTATCCGTTGAGCGATGGCCCTTCCATTCAGAACCACCGGATCACTAAAACCTAGTTTCCTACCTGCTCGATCTGTCGATCTCGCAGTCAAGCATCCTTATGCTTTTGCACTCTACACACGATGTCCGACCGTGTTGAGGATACCTTCGTACTCCTCCGTTACTCTTTAGGAGGAGACCGCCCCAGTCAAACTACCCAGCACACATTGTCCTCGAATAAATCGGAGTTAGAATTTCAAATTTACAAGGGTGGTATTTCAAGGACGACTCCACCAAGACTGGCGTCATGGTTTCAAAGTCTCCCACCTATCCTACACATATAAGCTCGGAATTCAGTGTGAACCTGTAGTAAAGGTGCACGGGGTCTTTCCGTCTAGCTGCGGGTAAACTGCATCTTAACAGCTATTTCAATTTCACTGAGCCTCTGGTGGAGACAGTGTGGCCATCGTTACGCCATTCGTGCAGGTCGGAACTTACCCGACAAGGAATTTCGCTACCTTAGGACCGTTATAGTTACGGCCGCCGTTTACCGGGGCTTCAATCAAGAGCTTTGCCGAAGCTAACCCCATCATTTAACCTTCCGGCACCGGGCAGGCGTCACACCCTATACGTCCACTTTCGTGTTAGCAGAGTGCTGTGTTTTTAGTAAACAGTCGCAGCCACCTGGTATCTTCGACCAACAAAAAGTTGCCTTTAAGTTGGCTAACCTTCTCCCGAAGTTACGGTTACATTTTGCCTAGTTCCTTCACCAGAGTTATCTCATCCGCCTCGGTATTCTCTACCTGACCACCTGTGTCGGTTTGTGGTACGGTCTATGTTGGAGCTATTTCTTGGAACCTATTCATGGCACGCACAATCCAATAAGTGCATACAATTTACTAGATTCGTCACTTCCAACTGGTACAGGAATATTAACCTGTTTCCCATCGACTTCCCCTTTCGGGTACGCCTTAGGGGCCGACTAACCCTGCCACGAAAAGCGTTGGACAGGAATCCTTAGTCTTCCGGCGAAGAGGTTTTTCACCTCTTTATTCGTTACTCATGTCAGCATTCGCACTTCTGATACCTCCAGCAAACCTTTCAGTTTGCCTTCACAGGCTTACAGAACGCTCTCCTACCATCATCCAAAGATGATCCAAAGCTTCGGTTTATGATTTAGCCCCGGTAAATCTTCCGCGCAGACAAACTAGACTAGTGAGCTATTACGCTTTCTTTAAAGGATGGCTGCTTCTAAGCCAACCTCCTAGCTGTATAAGTCTATTCACATCGTTTTCCACTTAATCATAATTTGGGACCTTAGCTGTTGGTCTGGGTTGTTTCCCTTTCGACAACGGACGTTATCACCCGCTGTCTGTCTCCCTTGCTAATACTCAATGGTATTCGGAGTTTGCATCGGTTTGGTAAGTCGGGATGACCCCCTAGCCGAAACAGTGCTCTACCCCCATTGGTAATACAAGAGGCACTACCTAAATAGTTTTCGGAGAGAACCAGCTATCTCCAAGCTTGATTGGCCTTTCACCCCTATCCACAGTTCATCCCCTCATTTTTCAACATAAGTGGGTTCGGGCCTCCATGTGATGTTACTCACACTTCACCCTGACCATGGATAGATCGCTTGGTTTCGGGTCTAATTCCAGCAACTAAAGCGCCCATTTAAGACTCGGTTTCCCTTCGCCTACCTTGCGTTAAGCTTGCTACTGAAATTAAGTCGCTGACCCATTATACAAAAGGTACGCCATCACCCCGAAGGGCTCTGACTGATTGTATGCTGAAGATTTCAGGTACTATTTCACTCCCCTAACAGGGGGACTTTTCACCTTTCCCTCACGGTACTTGTTCACTATCGGTCATCTAGGAGTATTTAGCCTTGGAAGATGGTCCTCCCATGTTCAGTCAAAATTTCACGTGTTCCGACCTACTCGATTTCACTATAAAAAGTCTTTCATATACGGGGCTATCACCCACTATGGCTGTTCTTTCCATAACATTCTATTAGACAAATTATAGCTTAAGGGCTAATCCGCTTTCGCTCGCCACTACTAACGGAATCTCAATTGATTTCTTTTCCTCCGGGTACTAAGATGTTTCAGTTCTCCGGGTTTGCTCCACAAAAGTGGTGACATAAATGTCGGGTTTCCCCATTCGGAAATCCTCGGGTCATAGCCTGTGTACTGGCTCACCGGGGCTTATCGCAAGTTACAACGTCCTTCATCGCCTCTAGATGCCAAGGCATCCGCCTTCAGCACTTAATTACTTGAATAATTAACCTCAAAGTTAACTCTCATTCTTTAATTTAACTCTATTTCTTTAATGAAATATCTATTGCAGTTTCGCAAATTGTTCTTTAAAAAATCTCTCAGTTGATAGAGAAAAATATTCACTCATGTGAACGCCGTCCGTAAGGAGGTGATCCAGCCCCAGGTTCCCCTAGTGCTACCTTGTTACGACTTCACCCCAGTCATGAACCACACCGTGGTAAACGCCATCCCGAAGGTTAAGCTATCTACTTCTGGTGCAATACACTCCCATGGTGTGACGGGCGGTGTGTACAAGACCCGAGAACGTATTCACCGCGGCATGCTGATCCGCGATTACTAGCGATTCCGGCTTCATGCAGTCGAGTTCCAGACTGCAATTCGGACTACGAAAGACTTTTTCAGATTAGCTCCAGCTCGCGCTTTGGCAACCGATTGTATCTCCCATTGTAGCACGTGTGTAGCCCTACACGTAAGGGCCATGATGACTTGACGTCGTCCTCACCTTCCTCCGGCTTATTACCGGCAGTTCCCTTATAGTTCCCGGCCTAACCGCTGGCAAATAAGGGTAAGGGTTGCGCTCGTTATAGGACTTAACCCAACATCTCACGACACGAGCTGACGACAGCCATGCAGCACCTGTATCTTGATTCCAAAAGGCACTCTTTTATCTCTAAAAGATTCCAAGTATGTCAAGTGTAGGTAAGGTTTTTCGCGTTGCATCGAATTAAACCACATGCTCCACCGCTTGTGCGGGTCCCCGTCAATTCATTTGAGTTTTAGCCTTGCGGCCGTACTCCCCAGGCGGATAACTTAATGCGTTAGCTGCGCCACTGGTAAAAACCAACGGCTAGTTATCATCGTTTACGGCGTGGACTACCAGGGTATCTAATCCTGTTTGCTCCCCACGCTTTCGCACCTCAGCGTCAGTATCTATCCAGAAAGTTGCCTTCGCCATTGGTATTCCTCTTAATATCTACGCATTCCACCGCTACACTAAGAATTCTACTTTCCTCTCTAGTACTCTAGCTCATCAGTTTTAGATGCAGTTCCAGGGTTAAGCCCTGGGATTTCACATCTAACTTGATGGGCCGCCTACGCGCGCTTTACGCCCAGTAATTCCGATTAACGCTTGCACCATCCGTATTACCGCGGCTGCTGGCACGGATTTAGCCGGTGCTTATTCTGTAATTAACGTCATGGTTAAGTGGTATTAACACCTAACTTTTCCTCGTTACCTAAAGTGCTTTACAACCCTAAGGCCGTCATCGCACACGCGGCATAGCTGGATCAAGCTTTCGCTCATTGTCCAATATTCCCTACTGCTGCCTTCCGTAGAAGTCCGGGCCGTGTCTCAGTCCCGATGTGGCTGGTCGTCCTCTCAAACCAGCTAAAGATCGTAGCCTTGGTGAGCCATTACCTCACCAACAAGCTAATCTTGCATAGGCTCATCCAATGGTGAGAGCCGAAGCCCTCTTTACTCCGTAGAGATTATGCGGTATTAATTCGAGTTTCCTCGAGCTATCCCCCTCCACTGGGTAGATTCCTATGTATTACTCACCCGTCCGCCACTTTACTTGTATCCGAAGATACTTTCTCGTTCGACTTGCATGTATGAGGCTTGCCGCCAGCGTTCAATCTGAGCCATGATCAAACTCTTCAAATAAACTGTTTTAGTGTCTTTTAAAGGACACTGATTTTTTTTGGGCACTCACACGAGTGATTATTTTTCTCAATCAGATCTGCCCCATCTTTGTGGGGAAACCTCACATTATACGGCAATAAAGAGTAAAAGATACCCTTATTTTACTTTTTTCTTGAGTTTTTAAAGCCAGGTGAAACAAAGGTTTCTACTGACTTTTTTAGGATTTTGTCTATGTGAAAAAAACAGCTTAGATTTTTTATACGTACAGAGTGAATTTTCGTTCAAAATATTGCATTTTTTTTTGTAAATCTTGCTCTCACAGAAACCTCTTAATGAAAAAAAATACTTTTTGTCTTTGTTAATTAAAAAACTTTTGATTGAGTATCCCGCTTTTTCGAATGATTTTAAAAAATCTTCCTTAACCTCATAAAATTCTTGGGAAATATGAGGTCCGATATATGCTTGAAAACTCTGTTTATTCGTATGATTAAAGAAATTCTCAATAATTCTATCTTTCATGCCTCTCCAACCGCAGTGTATCCCGCAAATTTCTTTCATGTCATCACTCCATAGTATCAGGGGTATACAGTCAGCAGTAGAAAGCATCCCAGCAATGCCATTTTCTTTTAAATGAAAACCATCACAATCATTGCCCTCGGTATTTATACCTTTTATTTTTTCACTATGTTTTTGATTAATAATTATTAAGTCCTTAATTCCAAAATTTTTTTTTAGAAAAATTTCTTTTTCGTTATTATTCAATGCAGAAAAATCTTTTCCAATTTTTGTGGTCAAAATGATATTTGGTGCTTCATTCACAATAATGAAACTATAGTTATCAATACTCAGTGTTTTCACAAATTTTTTTTGAGACCTCTAATACATGATATTAAATCTAGTGGCATTGGTGACTCATAGGAATAATCTTTTTGATCGTAATTAAAACTAAGATTAAAAGCATGGAGTGCTTGCCTATTAAGGCCTTGAATAGCCACCTCTTCTTGCACAGAGCTATTGGACCATTTAGTGATTTTATTATATTGCCTATCACCGCAAATTGGATGTCCATCAAATTTTAAGTGAACACGAATTTGATGTGTTCTTCCAGTTTCTAGTGAAACTTCAAGGAGTGAGAAGTTGTCAAAGCGCTCTCTTACTTTAAAGTGTGTAATAGATTCTCTCCCACCATCCTTAACACAAAAGATCAATCTATTTTTTGGATGTCTACCAATGGGTTTATTAATTGTTTTACCAGCTATAGGTACTCCATGAACTAGTGCAAGATATCTACGTTTAATTAATCTACTTTGTATTAGTTTTGTCAGACGAGTGTGTGATTGTAGTGTCTTAGCAATAATAATGAGACCACTAGTATCCTTATCAAGCCTATGAATAAGTCCATTCCTTGGAATCTTTCCTAAGTCTGGAAACTTATAAAGTAGGCCATTTATTAGGGTGTTATCTTTCTGACCTGCTCCTGGATGAACTGTCAATCCTGCAGGTTTATCAAGGATAAGAAAATCGTTTTGCTCGTCTAATATTTGGAAGTCTATCTTTTGAGGGAGATCAGATTTTGATTCAATGTAAGTGAAATTGACTTCAATTTCTTCACCCACAGTTATCTTATAATCTTTAGATACTTTTTTCTTTGCTACTGTAACTGACCCCTCAGAAATCAAACGTTGAACTATTCCTCTTGAGAGATAGTCCAATTGTTCTGTTATAAATTTATCGATTCTTTTGTTAGAATCGTCTTCGAAAACCTTGTAAGTTTTTGATATCATTGTTTTAAATTTTAAAGCAATTAAATAATAAAAATGTATAAAAAAATTTTAATAGCAATTTTATCGATACTGCTTATTCTTGGTTGTAGTTCAAATGATGGTAAAGAGAAAGAAGCAGCTGAAGTAACCCTTTACAAACTTGCACAAGATAGAATTAACGCAAGAAATTTCCTTGGTGCAGTTGAATCACTTTCTCGTATCGAGAGGTTCTATCCATTTGGAGTCTATGCAGAACAAGCAAGAGCAGATTTGATTTACGCGTACTATATGAGTGGTGATTTTGATGCTTCTTACGCTGCTTCAGAGAAATTTATAAGACTTTATCCAAGGAACACAAACGTCGATTATGCATATTACATGAAGGGAATGACGGGATATTACCAAGACAGTAGTGTGCTTGGTAACATATTTACTCTTGATCTTGCTAAAAGAGACGTCTCTGGAGCAATGAGATCGTATGCAGACATCACTGAATTTATAATAAGATTCCCAGAAAGTGAATACATTGAGCCAGCACGAGAAAGACTAATTTTTTTAAGGAACTTAATCGCAAGTGCTGAGCTTGATGGAGCAGAATATTATTTGAAGAGAGGAGCTTACCTGGCTGCACTTAATAGGGCAAATTATGTTGTGAAAAATATCCCTGGATCAACAGAAAAAGACCGAGCTTTAGACATCATGAGACGTGCATTTGAGCTACTTGACTATCCAGAATACGTGCAAGAGACTGAGTACCTTCAAAGTATTAACTAATTTAATATGAACTTTATTGTGGTAGGCGTAATTGCACCCGTAGCGTACTTTTTATTAAGACTAGCTACAAAAAAAATAGTGATGATGATATTAAAGCAGTTCAATAAGCCAAAAGATAACGCTTTAATAAGTTGTGAAAATTGCGGAACATATTTTGAAAAACAGTATGGCAAGAGAATAAATGGAAAATTTATCTGTGATAAGGCTGACTGTGTAAAAAATGCCAAATCTTAGAGTTATCTCTGGTGAATTAAAAAGTAGAAAAATTTTTACTCAAAAAAATCATGTTTTAAGGCCAACACCAGAAAGAATACGTGAGCAATTAGCATCTTGGTTAAGACCTCATTATAAAAATAAAAATTGCTTAGATCTTTTTGCAGGTTCTGGATCTCTTGGAATTGAAGCATTATCGAATGGTGCAATAACATGCACATTTGTTGAACAGAATCCTGAAGTAAATCGAAATTTAATTGAGAATTTAAAGAAACTTGATTTGGCTGAAAAATCAAATGTTCTGAGAAATAGTGCTGAAAATTTTGTTAGGAGAGCAAAGGGTGAAAGATACGACATTATATTTTTTGATCCACCATATCAAAAGAATTATTATGAAGAGTTTTTAAATAAAACAATCTTAAATTTATCTAAAAGAGAAACAATAATTTACATAGAGAACTCATCAAAAAACACAGAAATCAATAATCAGTATCTAGAATTGACTAAAGCTTCAACAGTAGGAAATGTGGCTGCACATTTATATAGAGTAAATATATGAAGATTAAGGTTGCTTCAAGAACGTCAAAATTAGCGATTGCGCAAGTTGAGATAATTATGAAGGCATCTGGGATAGAGGAATACGAAATAATCAAGGTAAAAACAAAAGGAGATTATCAGAGTGAAAAAGGGGTGATTATGTTCGATAAATCAAATTTTGTGGACGAAATTGATGACATTGTCCTCAGTGGGGAAGCAGATATTGGCATCCATTCAGGCAAAGATGTTCCTGCGAAATCATATAAAAATCTGGAAACCTATCATTACGATGAGGGTACAAACAACAATTCTTTTTACAAAGATATTCTAATTTTTAAGAACTCAAAAAAAGCATTTTTTGAACCTCATATGACAGTTGGAACATCAAGTTTACGAAGGAAGATGCAAGCATTGCACTTTCTTAAGGCTAAAAGTGTTGAGAACTTAAATGGAAATATTGATACGAGGATTAATCTACTTAATCAAGGTCATTTTGATTGTATTATTCTGGCTCTTGCAGGTTGTACTCGTCTAAATTTCAATTTAAATTATGTCATCCTTGATCATCTTACCCCTTTAACTCAAGGTAAAATAGCAGTTAGACTGAGACACAACAGCAAAGAAAAATGGTGGTATGCAAAAATCAAAAAATTATCTGACAACCGTTCAGAAGAGTATTCCTTAGTAAATGATTTCCTAAATCGAGTTGAAGCAGATTGCCACTCAGCCATTGCTGTTGATTGTCAAAAAAATATCGATAATTCATTCGAAATGAAAGTTGAAGCATATGGAGTAAAGAATTTTATTAAAATTAATTCAAACGGATTTTATGATGAGTGTCTTAAACAAGCTGTAAATTCTTTTAGCTCTAATGGAGGCGAAGAACTTTTGAATGAACATAATTGAGACAAGAGCAGTTAAAGATAATAATAAGGAAAATAGCATAATCAAAAATATTCCCCTATTTAGTATAGAAAAAACTAAATATAGCCTTGAGGACTTGGACTTTAAGAATATTATTTTTCAAAGTAGTGCTGCTGTTGAGTGCTTCAAAGAACTGAATATCCTAAAAGATAAAAAAGTATTTGCTATGGGTGGTGGTACTAAAGAAACTCTTGCTAAAAAAGGAATTTCTTGCATTTATCCTAAATCAGGAGGCTCAGGAGAGCTGCTGAAAATTATTAAAGAAAATTTAATAGCTAAAGAGACCCTTATCGTAAAAGGTAAGGGGGGATTAAGTATATTGAAAACAGAGTTGACAAAGTTAGGTCTTAAACCTTTTGAGATAACAAATTATGAAAGACGTAAATTCGAAAGCTACAAAAACCTTGTAAATTATTTTAAAGACGTAGATGCTATTATATTTTCAAGCAAACTATCAGCAGAAATCTACTTTGAAGAGCTTCATAGTGGAGACAAAATAAAATTTTTTGGTATCTCAAAGAGAATTAATAATTATGTGAAATCGTTGGGGCATTCTATAGAATTTATAGATTACTTTAGTTCAGGCTTGGAAGAGAGGATAAAAAAACTTATTTAGCTTTTGTTTTCGTCATTGAGGCAAAGAACTCTTCATTGGTTTTTGAATTTTTAAGCTTCGAGATTAGAAATTCAGTTGCAGCAACGTCTTCCATCTCAGACAATACTTTTCTTAAAAGATGCATTCTTGTAAGTTCATCTTTATCGGTTAACAGATCTTCTCTTCTCGTGCCTGATCTAAGGATATTTATAGCTGGAAAAACTCTTCTTTCAGCAATTTTTCTTTCTAAATGAACTTCCATGTTTCCTGTTCCTTTAAATTCCTCATATATAACTTCATCCATTTTCGATCCTGTTTCAACAAGAGCTGTAGCTAAAATTGTAAGACTGCCTCCTTCTTCAATATTCCTAGCTGCTCCGTAAAATCTTTTTGGTCTCTCCAGAGCATTTGAATCAACACCCCCTGTTAAAATTTTTCCACTTGCAGGTTGAACAGTATTATAAGCACGGCCTAATCTTGTTATTGAATCAAGTAAAATAACAACATCTTTTTTGTGTTCAACAAGTCTTTTTGCTTTTTCTATAACAAGGTCAGCAACTTGTACGTGTCTTTGGGGAGACTCATCAAAAGTACTTGCTATGACCTCAGCATTTACAGATCTTTGCATGTCTGTAACTTCTTCAGGTCTCTCATCTATCAACAATACAATTACATGGGTTTCTGGGCTGTTTTTAATAATTGATTGGGCTATATTTTGCAGAAGAAGTGTTTTACCAGCTTTAGGTGGAGAAACAATTAATCCTCTTTGCCCTTTTCCAATTGGTGCAACTAAGTCGATTATTCTTGATGAAATATCCTCTGAACTACCAGAGCCTGTTTCAAGTTTTAGTCTTGCGTCGGGAAATAAAGGTGTTAAGTTTTCGAATGCAATTTTTTCCTGACTTTTTCTTGGTTCTGCGTCATTGATTGTTTCTACTTGCACTAGGGCAAAGTACCTTTCTTGTTCACGGGGAGGTCTTATACTTCCAACAACAAAATCACCAGTTCTAAGATTAAATTTTCTTATTTGACTCGGCGAAACATAAACATCATCAGGGCCAGCTTGGAAAGAGCCCCAAGGTGATCTTAAAAAACCAAATCCATCTGGTAAGGTTTCAAGAATCCCACCTCCTGTGAGATCTTTGTCTTCGATTGAAACAGATTTAAGAATATTAAAAATAATATCGGCTTTTTTTTGTCTAGATATATTTTTTATGCCGTGTTGTTCAGCGATTTCTAAAAGATCTTTTGTACCTTTCTGTTTAAGTTCTAATGTATTCATAAAAATTAGTAGTCTGAATGGAGATTTAGAATCTTTAAGATATCACTTTATTCTATATTGTAAAGACTTAGAGATTTCTAGTTACGAAATCTTCAAGCTCTTCAAGAGTTACTGCGCCTATCAAAGTATCAATATTTTGTCCTGATTTAAATAACAATAAAGATGGAATACTTCTGACATTGTACTCTAGTGCTAAATCCCTGTTTTGATCTACATCAACTTTACAAACTGATAAGTTATTTTCGTATTTATTTTCCAATTCCTCCAACCTTGGAGCAATTTGTTTACATGGACCGCACCATTCCGCCCAAAAGTCAACTAAAACGAGTTTTTCATTTTCCAAAACGTCGCTGTTAAAATTGTTGCTGGTAATTGATTTTGTCATTTATTCTCAGCCATTAATTTTGCAAAATATGTCAGAATTGAGTTGGATCCTGCTCGAAAGATGCTCATTAAGGTCTCAGGTATTACATTAGAGTCGAATAATTTTTTGTCAATACCATATTTAAGCATTGAATACTCGCCACTTACTTGATAAGAAAAGACTGGCACATCATAACTTTTAGATATTGAATTAATAATGTCAAGGTTTGAAAGAGCAGGCTTAACCATTACTATATCCGCACCCTCTTCAATATCTAGCTGAACCTCTTTATGCGCCTCTTTAATATTTCTGTAATCCATTTGATAAGAATCTTTTGATATGCCATTGTCGTTAGTTGAACCTACTGCGTCTCTAAAAGGGCCATAGTAGTTTGAAGCGTACTTAACTGCATAGCTGATCAGGATGACATCCTTGTATTCTTTTTCTTCAAGCCTATCTCTGATAACGCCAATCCTTCCATCCATCATATCTGAAGGAGCAAGAATATCAGTACCAACATCAGCAAGGTTAATGGACATTTCACTAAGTGCGTCTAGAGTTAGGTCATTATCAATGTAGCCTCCTTTTAGAATCCCATCATGTCCGGATGAAGTGTATGGATCTAGTGCAATGTCTGCAATAACAACAAGTTCAGGAAATTCAATTTTTACATCTTTTATTACATTACATAAAAAATTATCAGGATTAATTGCCTCTGAGCCTTCGTTATTTTTTTTAACTTTCTGGAGATGTGGAAATAACGCAACTGTACTCAATCCAAGCTTCAACAATTGTTCAATTTCAAATTTAAGCATTTCTTTTGAAAACCTATATTGTCCTGGCATAGAAATAATCTCTTCTGTATCTTTAATTGAATCTGATACAAATAATGGCTGGATTAATTTAGAAATATCCAAATTAGTTTCAGCAACCAAGTTTCTTATGGCTAGATTTTTACGTAGTCGTCTAGCTCTAGTCTTAGGGAAATTTCTAGTAAGCTTTTTCATGGGAAAGTAATTATAAACAAGTATAATTAGCTGTAAAGTGACGATGATTTAAAAGGATATTTGATTAAAAGATAATAAAATCTTTATCAATATAAGTAAGAAATATATCGTCAAAAAGTATTTAAAATCTTTGAAATTACCATTAAAATCTCTTAAAATCTTTTAAATGAAAATTTTAATCATAAATGGTGTTAATTTAAACATGCTTGGAAGTAGAGAAGTTAAGCTTTATGGTAAGCAAACTTTAGATGATCTCAAGGATAGATTGTTATCCCGTGAATACAATGTTGACTTTGATTTTTATCAAAGTAATTCTGAAAAGGATATTGTTGAAAAAATTCATACCCATAAGTTAGAGCCATACGACTACGGTATTTTTAACTTTGGCGCACATACTCATACTAGCATAGCAATTAGAGATGCAATTCTTTCTGTGCAAATAAAATTCTTTGAGGTTCATATCTCAAATGTTTATGCAAGAGAAGATTTTAGACATAAATCATATTTCAACGATATTGCAATTGGTTCAATTGTTGGGTTTGGTTTTGATGGGTATGAATTTGCAGTTGAAAAAATTATGAGAGGTATAAATGGATCTTAGAAAAATAAAAAAACTCATCGAAATGCTTCAGGAATCGGATTTGAATGAAATAGAGGTAAAAGAAGGTGAAGAAAGTGTAAGAATTAATAGAAAAAAGGAGATTGTTAATAACAGCACTCAATTTATTAGCCAAAATAAACTTGATAATTTATCTAAAGCTCAACCACTTGAGGAAGATAATAAGGGTCTTATAGATCTTATAGATGTAAAATCTCCGATGGTTGGGACCTTTTATCGAAGCCCTGCACCAGATAAACCTCCGTTTGTTGAAATAGGGCAAAAAATTAAAGTGGGTGATACTCTTTGCATTGTTGAAGCTATGAAAATGATGAATCAAGTAAAAAGTGAATTCAACGGAACAATAAAAGATATACTTGTTGAGAATGCACAGCCTGTGGAATTTGACGAGGTAATAATCACTCTTGAAAAAGACTAAAAAAATATTAATTGCAAATCGTGGAGTTATTGCAATTCGTGCTTTACGTGCTGCAAGGGAGTTGGGATACGAAGTTTCTTCTGTGTATTCAACAGCTGATAAAGATCAAAAACATTTAAAACTTTCAGACGATGCAATTTGCATTGGACCAGCTAGTGTTAAAGATAGTTATCTTAACGAGGCTGCCATTATATCTGCGGCAGAACTTGGTAATTGTGATGCTATATATCCAGGTTTTGGTTTCCTTGCTGAGAATGCTGATTTTGCTGAAAAGTGTGAGAAAAGTGGGTTTAAGTTTGTGGGGCCAGATGTTGGAGTCATTGCTTCTATGGGAGACAAAATTAAGGCAAAAGAAATAATGCAGGAGCTTAATGTTCCTACTGTTCCTGGGTACGATGGAGAAATTACTACTGAGGAACAAATTCAAGATAAAGTAGAAAAAATTGGTTATCCAGTTATAGTTAAAGCCTCTGCAGGTGGTGGTGGAAGAGGAATGCGAGTTGTACATAAGAAAGATAATTTATGGGATGAAATCCAGAGCGCTAAAACAGAGGCGGATTTTTCTTTTGGAAGTGACAAAGTTTTTATAGAAAAGTTTCTTTTAAAGCCCCGGCACATTGAGATACAAATTTTTGGTGATGGCAAAGGTAATGCTGTTCACCTTTTTTCAAGAGATTGTTCGATGCAACGAAAATACCAAAAAATTGTAGAAGAGGCGCCTGCAATAAATGTCCCAATTGAAAAGCTTGAGGAAATACAAAAAATTTCAGTTGAGGCATGCAAATCGCTCAAGTATAAGGGAGCAGGAACATTAGAATTCCTTTATGAAGATGGCCAATTTTTTTTCATTGAAATGAATACAAGGATCCAAGTTGAACATACAGTTACTGAAATGATTACAGGTGTAGATTTAGTTCAATCACAATTAATCTTAGCTCTTGAAAACGAATTTAAACTCAATCAAAATGTTCTAAAAATTAATGGGCATGCAATGCAATGCAGGATCAATGCAGAAAATCCAAAAACATTTGTTCCATCACCAGGCCAGATTAAAACAGTACATAGGCCAGGTGGTTACCACGTAAGATTTGAATCGCAAATTTATTCTGGTTATAAGATTCCTCCTGATTACGATTCACTTATTGCTGAGATAATTGTAAAAGACTCAAATAGAGAAAGAGTGCTTAATAAAATGAAAATGGCACTAGATGAAACAGTAATTGAAGGAATAGACACTAATTTAGATCTACATAGAAGAATTATGAGTGATGAAGGCTTTAGGAAAAGCGATCACTATATTAAATATCTCGAAGAAAAAATTTTATAAAATGGAAAGTGAATATAACCACATTGTTATAGAGAGTGAGATCCAAGATAAATGGCAATCAGAAGATTTGTATTCAATAAATGTAGATTCAAAAAAACCTAAATATTATTGTCTTTCTATGTTCCCTTATCCCTCGGGCAAGCTTCACATGGGACATGTGAGAAACTATACAATTGGAGATGTTGTTTCAAGGTTTAAAAGAACTCAAGGCTTCAATGTCTTTCAACCTATGGGGTGGGATGCCTTTGGTCTGCCAGCTGAAAATGCTGCAATAGAAAATAAAACACATCCAATGAAATGGACTGAAAAAAATATTGAAACAATGAAACAGCAGCTTAAATCACTTGGATATAGCTATGCATGGGAAAAAGAATTAAAAACATGTGAGCCAGAATACTATAAACATGAGCAAGAGATTTTTATAAAAATGTTTGAGCAGGGATTGGTATACAAGAAAAAGTCTATGGTCAATTGGGATCCAATCGATAAGACAGTTCTTGCTAATGAACAAGTCATAGATGGAAAGGGATGGAGATCTGGTGCAAAAATTGAACTTAAGGAAATAGATCAATGGTTTCTTAAAATTACTAATTATGCTGATGAGCTTGAGAAATCTTTAGAGCAACTTGATTGGCCAGAAAATGTCAAAACAATGCAAAAAAACTGGATTGGAAAATCATATGGCGCAGAAATTTCATTTCAAATTGAAAATACCAGAGATAGGCTCACTGCATTTACAACTCGTGCAGATACTATTTTTGGGGTTACCTTTTTGGGAATATCACCTGATCATCCACTAGCAAAAAAGTTAGCATCCAGTGACAAATCATTACATGAATTTATGGTTAATTGCCAAAAAATAAAAAAAGCAGAAGCTGAACTCAAAACAACAGAAAAAAAAGGATTTAAAACTAGCATTGTTGGGATTCACCCAATAACAGGAGAGAAGTTACCAATCTGGATTATTAACTACGTTCTAATGGAATATGGAACTGGAGTAATAATGGGAGTGCCAGCACATGATGAAAGAGATTATGAATTTGCCTCAAAGTATGATGAGAAGATAATCAAAGTTATTGAAAGAGATGGAAGTGAAATACTTCCATTTTCTGAAAAAGGTAAACTAATAAACTCGTCATCATTTAATGACCTCCATTCAGATATAGCAATAGAAAAAATCATAAAAAATCTAGAAAAAAATAATACTGGAAAAGCTACAATACAATATCGTTTGAGAGATTGGGGAGTAAGTAGGCAACGTTATTGGGGGTGCCCAATACCTATAAAATACAAAAATGGTAAATCATTCACAGAAGGTCTAAAAGAACTTCCAATAAGGCTTCCTGTAGATGAAAATAATCCTTTACCAATACTTAAAAATGAAGAGAATTTTGTAAATGCTACCAATGGCTTTATTAGGGAAACTGATACATTTGATACTTTCATGGAATCCTCTTGGTACTACGCCAGATTTCCATCTGCAAATGAAAAAAGTACGCCATTTAACAAAGAAACTGATTATTGGCTTCCAGTAGATCTTTACATCGGTGGAATTGAACACGCAATTTTACATTTACTTTATTCTAGATTTTTTCATAAAGTACTAAGGGATTTAGGTTATTTAAGTGGAGATGAGCCATTTAAAAAGCTTCTTACCCAAGGCATGGTTTTAAAAGATGGTTCAAAAATGTCAAAGTCAAAGGGTAACACTGTTGATCCTGAGCAATATATTAAGGTTTTTGGTGCTGATGCTATTAGGACTTTTATGATATTTGCAAGCCCGCCTGAGCAATCTTTGGAGTGGTCTGATGCAGGACTAGAAGGTTGTTATAAATTTTTAAAAAGATTATGGTCATTCTCTTTTCAAATATATTCATTAGACGATGCCAATTTTAAAGCTACAGAATTATCTGTTCATGAGGAAAATATTAAATTAATGATAAAAATAAATGATGATTATAAAAAGAGATTTAACTTTAATACAGTTGTGTCATCATGCATGGAAATTCTCAATAATATGAGCGCAAGATTTGAAGGAGATATATTTAATGCCGACAAATTAGAATTTCTGAAATGCTATAGATTTCTACTACTTGCTTTGTCTCCAATAGCTCCGCATATATCAGATAAGCTATATTGCAATATATTTAACGGAAATATACATGAGCAATCTTGGCCAGAAGATAGTTTTTTTCAAGATACAAATCTGAACACAAAAATTATTATTCAAGTAAATGGTAAATTAAGAGGGAATATCGAGATTTCATCATCCTTAACAAAAACGGAGATTGAACAAGCTGCTTTATTAAATAAGAATGTTTTAGAGCATCTTAAGAATAAAAAAATTGCTAAAGTAATTCATGTTGAAGGGAGGTTAGTTAATTTTGTACATTCGTAATATATTCTTAATTGTTTTTCTTGTGTCATGCTCAAGCACTATAAAAGACATAAATTATGTTACTTTCGATAACACTTTCAGCAATGGTGAAAAGTTTGTGCTTCTATCATGCATGTCCAGTTATGATAAGAAAATTCATATTTCAGACTTCATGGTCAAGGAATTAACATCAAATATTAATTCATCAGGGCTTGAATTTAATAAGAAAATTATGGCATCAATTAAAGTGAATACTCAGGATGGTATTAATATGTTGACGTCGATGCAAATGGTCCCAACAAATTATATTTCAAGCAATATATCAAATTCACAAGTTGAAAATTACAAATCTGCAATTCTTAGAGATTTTTGCATAAAATTAAAAGAGTGAGACTGTCTGCAACCCAATTTCTACATAAGAATAATTTTGAAGGTAAGTTTTTTATTTTGTTTGGTGAAGAAGAAATACTTAAGGTAAAGACTTCTAAAAAAATCTTAAAAAATCAGGAGATACACTCTGAAAAAATAAAATTAGATCTTGAAGACGATGACTTCGAGAAAATTATACAAAATTTTTTATTTTCAAATAGTCTTTTTAGTCAAAAAAAAATTTTAATAATTAATCTTAAGAGATCTAGAGTTACAAAAGATATTAAAGAAAAGCTTACATACATCCAAAAAAGTCCATCAGAGTTTGTTGCATTGATTGATCTAAATAAAGTCAAAATTAAAACGGTAGAAGAAATCCTTAATATTTTTAGTGAGAATACAGCAGCAATAGACTGCAATATTCGAAATAAAGAAGATATTAAAAATTATATATCACTTGTATATAGCACTAATCTGCCAAGTAATTTTGAGATTTCAAAACTAATTGAAATGTACGAGGGAAATTTTAGTCTGCTGGCGAATGATTTAGATATAGAAAAAATTCTTTTCGATAATGGATCCAAAGAATTGAAATATGTTGCTGACAACTCAATTAAAAATAGTTTTAAACTAATTGAGCATATTCTAAGCGGTAATATAGAAAAGTCTGTTTCAATAGTTGACTCAATGGAAAAAAATGATCGAAACTCATCAGCTCTTTTGTTATGGATGCTCACGAGAGACTGTAAGGCACTGAGCCTTATTAAGGAGGGTAAAGGACTTGCAGAGTTAAGGCTTTGGGGAGAGCAAGAAAAAGCATACCTAAATCTCGAAAAAAAAATTTCCTTCTACAATTTAAAAAAATTAATAAGCTTATTATCAGGTCTTGATAAATCTTTAAAGGGAGTAATCAAATCAAATCCTTGGTTTATGGGGAGAGAAATTGTTAGAGAAATGGCCTCTCTAAGTAAATAAAGATTTTATCCAATTCCAAATTATTGAGAGAATTCTCTGTAAAAAACCTAAACTTTCAACTGATTCTAAATAGACAAGCTCTTGTTCAATAACCAAATTATTTTCATCATCATATGCCTTTATCTTACCAGCAAAATCACCAGCAAATACAGGCGCTAAAATGCTCTTTGGAGCTTCAATTTCATATCTAAGGCTATCTTTTTGGTCTTTTTGCAGGGTGATTACTATATCTTCAACTACGCCTAAAGACACTTCAATATCAACACCTCCAACAACTTTTAACTTTTTTAAAGACTCATTGCTCCTAACTTTTCTTTCTGTAACAAAATATCTAAATCCATAATTTATTAAAGAGGCAACATCATTAAACCTCTTATCATCTTCGCTACCAAGGACTACAGCCACTAACCTCATGTCTCCAACTATTGCAGACCCTATCAGGCAATATCCTGCACTTTCTGTCCAACCTGTCTTAACTCCATCAAAAATTTTATCTCTCCACAAAAGACGGTTTCTATTCTTTTGCTCAATGGAATTATAAGAAAAGGATTTAATGGAATAGTTCTCATAATGCGATGGAAAATTTTTTATCAGGGAACTTGTTAACAAAGCAAGATCAAATGCTGTTGTAAGATTTATGGGATCTGGTAATCCTGAAGCGTTATTAAAAGACGTATTTTGCATTCCCAGCTCTTTTGCATAATCATTCATAAGGGAAACAAAGTTCTCTTCCGTCCCAGCAACATGCTCAGCCAAAGCAATACTTGCATCATTTCCTGACTGAACAATCATCCCTTTTATTAAATCGTCAACCTTCACCTGAGTGCTCTCACGTATAAACATTTTCGAGCCTGGTGCTTTCCAGGCCTTTATAGAAATTGTTGGCTCGTCTTCAAGAGAAATAAATCCTTTCTCGATATAATCTGCCACAACAAAACTGGTCATAAGCTTTGTAAGGCTTGCAGGTTCAACTTGGGAATTCTCATTAAAACTTGCAAGAATTTTGCCTGTATTTGGTTCTAATAAAATGTAGCTACTTACTCCAAAATCCTGAATTTTTGGTATCGCAGACAAATTACAAGAAATGAAGATAAATAAAAAACTAACTATCTTTTTCATATTTTTTTTTGAGCTCTACAGCCAGCTGATGTATAACAAGGGCATAATAGCTGCTCTGGTTATATTTAGTTATTACTCTAAAATTGTCAAACCCTATGTATATTTTTGTATTTTGTCCCTGAAAAACAACTAGAGGTATGGCCTCACCAGAATAATTTGCTTCTTCAACTAGACCACTTTCAATTAAATCACTAGATGAAACTTTTGTTCGAAAATTATTTAATTTAAAGTCAGTTCCAATAGCTTGAATTTTTTCATCGTTAAATGCCGAATATTTTTTGTTTATGCTTAACTCTTGAACAACTTCTTCGTTAGGATCCCATCCATGTACTTTTAAATAATTTGCTACAGAAGCTATTCCATCTTCACGTGAATTTACAAGATCAACTATACTGTCTCCATCATAATCAACACCATAGCTGTTATAGCTTGATGGTATGAATTGCCCTATACCTATAGCTCCAGCCCAAGAGCTTTTAATATTTTTTGGATCCATGCCATATCTTTTTGACAATTGGAGTAGATTTATTAGTTCCTTCTTCCAGAAGTTGCTCCCGACTTCAAAAGCAAGTGTTGAGATAGTATCCAAAGGATTAAACGTTCCAAAATTTTTACCAAAGCTTGTTTCTGCACCTATTATTGAAGCGATATAAAATTTAGATACGCCATATTCATTTTCAACCCTATTTAGCAGATTTTCATTTTCCAAAAGAAAATTTATGCCAGCTTTAAGTTTGGAACTTTTTAAGAAAATATTTCTGTACCTATTCCAAGAGAATGTTGACTCAGGCTGATTTGATCTTAATTCAATTACTCTATTTACAATTTCAGCTTTGGATAGAAAATTCTCAATTTCTTCTTTTGTAAGCTCAGTGGTTGCAGACTGTGTCTCAATAAATAACTTAACATCCTCTCTGTCCAGAATGTTTGCATCAATACTGATATTAAAAAGCAAGAAAAAAAATATTCTCATGTTTTTAAATAAGTTTTTGCAGAAAAAATAAACCCAAGCATTATCGAAAAGCATAACAGAGAAGATCCACCTTTAGTAAAAAAAGGTAAAGGTAGTCCAACAACAGGTATCAAACCAGAAACCATAAAAATATTTATTAGGAAGCTAAAGGTTATTACCAATAGAAAATATATACCGAGATAGTAAGCTGAATAGTCATCTGCTAAAATATTTTTTTGTCGAAAGCCTGACAATCCGCTAAAAATAAATATACCAAGCAAAATTAGAATTAAAGCAACTCCGAGAAACCCAAACTGCTCCGCATAAATTGAAAAAATAAAATCTGTATCTGCCTCAGGTAGAAAATTAAATTCATTTTGCTTGCTTCCTAAAAACCCCTCTCCTAACAATTCTCCTGAGCCAATACTTATTTTTGATTGAAGAATATTCCAACTCTCTGCTAAGGTATCTTCTGAGGAAAACCAATTTAAAATTCTTCCCTTTTGATAATCAGATAGCCCATAAGAATAAATTACTGGTGAAAGCACTAAAAAACTCAATGCAAGAATAAAAAAATATTTAAATTTCAGCCCGCAGATAAAAAGAAGAAGAAGACCAAATGCAATAAAAACAATACCCGTGCCTAGATCAGGCTGAATGATTATTGGCAATGCAGAAGCAACTAAAATTGCTAACAATAATACCGACCTAATTACTGTGAATTTGAAATCAAAATACCTTAAATACTGAATTACAAAAATAGCAAAAGTAATTTTTAAAAATTCGGAAGGCTGTAAGCTTAAAAAACCAAAATCTAACCATCTTTTTGATCCATTAATTTCTTTTCCAAAAAACTCTACAGAGATTATTAGAAGAATGTTTAATAAAAAGATTATCCATCCAATAGAAATAATACGATTGAAGTTTACAAAGTAAAAAAAAGTGCTCACTAGTATTATTGAAAAAACTGAAATAGTTAGAAATCTAAAGAAGTAGTTAAGGTCGATTGAAGTGACAGAATAAACTGTAATACTACCAATGACCACAATAAAAAAAAGTGAAAGAGCAAGCAAAAAATTATTGATATTAATCAGCATTAATTAACTCCAGTAAAACTTCTTTTGCAATGGGTCCTGCAACTGCACCTCCACTTTCACCATTTTCAACTAATACTGAAATAGCATACCTAGGATCATCATAAGGAGCAAAACCAATAAAAATTGCATGATCCCTAAGGTCTGGATTTTCTCTTATTTCCTCATATTCTTCTCTAGATGTAAACTTTTTTAGCTGGGATGTGCCACTTTTTCCGGCTAACTTTAATTCTCCAGGATTAATTCTGTATCCTGTGCCATTTTTAGAATAAACAACTCCTATCATGGCTTCATGAATTCTTGACCAATCATCATCTGAGATATTTGTATTTATTTTTTTCGTTTCTTCTAATGGCTCATTCTGTTGAATAAGAAAAGGAATATTATATTCACCTTTCTTGGCAATGATCCCAGCCATTAAGGCTAAATGAAGGGGTGAAGTTAAAAGATAACCTTGCCCAATACCAATATTAATTATATCTCCCTTAAAAATATTGCTCCCAAAGTTTTTCTGCTTCCAAACATCGTCAATTAGTGGGCTAAATAATTGGGGGTAACAATCAATGCAAATTGTTTTATCAAAAAAAATATCTGTAAAAAAAGCAGTAAGCTTATCCTTATCATACCTAGTAGCAAGATTCATAAAAAATGGATTTGAGCTCTCTACAATCGCTTTCCTTAAATTTGTAATTCCGTGACCGCCTTCCTTCCAAGCATTAAAAACCCTATTTTCCTCTTCAAACCTAAAAAACCCATCATCATCAATTGTTTCTGTCCAATTTGTTAAATTATTACTAATTGCAAAAATTGTGAGTATCGGTTTAATAGTTGAACCTGGGGGGTATAATCCCATAAATGCTCTATTAAAAAGTGGTCTGGATGAATCATCTAACAATGCCTTATAACCCACAGTAGAGATGCCTTTTAAGTCATTAGCGCTTATTGATGGGGTGCTAACAGATACCGGAATAGAAAAATTTTTTAAGTCTAAGACAACAATTGATCCTTTTCTATTTCCTAAGAGATCAAATGCTTTTGATTGTGCTTCATAGTTTATGCTTAAAACTACTTCTTCTCCTTCTTTAAAACTTTCCTCATCAATTAAAACTTTTCTATTACCTCTAGCATTTCGATTGAAGAATTTTTTCCCGTGAACCCCTTGTAATTTTGCCTCATATACTCTTTCAATACCTGATTTGCCTACGAGCTGCCAAATGTTTGGCTTAAAATTATCTATCCTAGTTCGAAAAAAATTTATATCAGAATTATTTACATAGCCTAAATGGCCTAATACATGAAACATTGACGGATGGTCAACATAAGATCTGTTATATTTCTCTATTACAGAAAAACCTGCCAGCTCTCCATTTCTAACTAAAAATTTTGATATACCTGCTTGATTAAGTCCATCTATAAGTACTTCTTGGGACACACCTTTAATTGACAGTTTTATTGATTCCTCGACATAACTTCTTGTTAACCTTTCTGGATAAATTTTTACAAGCAGATCTATTGAAGAGACTGAAGGCTTTTCTTCTAGGTCAACAGCTATCGAATAGCTCTTGATATCCTCTGCAAGAACATAACCATCTGAAGAGATAATCCTTCCTCTCTTAGGATAGATGTATTCAAAAGTATTTATATTTGCTTCTCGCTGAACTTTTAAGTTCCTCCCTTCTATTATTTGAAGATAAAAAAACCGTGATAAAGCAAATACAAGAAGAAGGAAAATAACTATAGATAATAACCACGTTCTATCTTGCAGGATTTTAAAGTTCGTTTTTTTCAATTTTTATGAAATGGATGATTTGTCATTATACAGTTTGCTCTATAAAGTTGTTCAAGCACCATTAGCCTGAATATCCCATTAGAAAAAACCATGTCAGAAAATGAAATTACTTCAATCGCTTTCTCCTTCATTCCATTTGAAATACCCTCATTACTGCCAATTACTAATGAAAGGTTCTGGTTATACTTAAGAATCAAGTTTAAAAAATCTGATGTTTGGACTTTTTTGCCAGTGTGATCAAAACAAAAATAACAATTTTTATTTTTTAATTTCTTCTCAATTAAGTTTGCTTCAAAATCGAGTTGCTTATCAATGCAATCATGTTTTTTTTTACTCTTTAGATTGTGTAATTGAATTTCAATTGGTCCCGAAATTCTTTTTAAAAGATCGCTTTCAATTGAGCTTAGTTTCTGATTAACTTTTGAAATATATAAAAGATTAACCTTCAAATTATCGCTCCCAAAGAGATTCTAAATCGTAATGTTCACGAGATTCCCCAGACATTATATTTACTAAAACCTCACCAGCATCAATAAGTACCCATTCATTTGAGTCAGAACCCTCTTTCCCAATAATGTCAAATTGGCTTTCCTTAAGATTCTTAAATACCTTATCTGAGATGGACTGTATGTGTCTATTTGATGTTCCAGTTGCAATAATAATTATAGAGGTGAAGGAAGAGGACTTCTCAACATTGAGTGTCTTGATATTTTGGGCCTTAAGTTCTTCAAGTGCATTTAGACATAGTTTTTTAATTTTTTGTTTAAAAGTTTTATCTTCATGCATTACAGATATTTTTTACTATGTAGAATCTGAAATCAAATGATTTATTAAATTTTCTTGGAGACGATTGAAGTTTTTATTCCCACAAAAAAGTATCGCCCTTTTTTTCTTAGTTCTTTCACCACATATTTTAATGAGCTTTTCTAAAGTTGCTTTCTCGGCGGTTTCGTTGAATTTGCTTATCTGTTCTTTACTAGCATTTACTAGAAAGGTTTTTGTATCTTTAAGTACCTCTAACAACTTTACATCATGGGTGCCGCTTTTCATTGAATTGGAGCCTATTTCAAGGACAAGAACTAAGTCTTGGTATCTTTGTTGTGCTAGTTTTAATGTTTTACTAATAGCCGTTGGATGATGCGCAAAATCGTCAATTACATCCAAACTATTACTTTTATAAACATATTCAAAACGTCTTCTAACAGATGGAAGTGTTTTAAAAATCTTTTGAATACTTTTTAAATCTATAAATTCTTTTAAAACTTCAGTTGCCGAAGAAATATTTTCCTGAATTAAATTACTTTCATTGGCACTAAAAATTTTTATTTTGCTTTGTGTCGATGCGTTTAAACTTAATTGATTTAAAAATGATTTTCTTATGCCATTTCTATTTAACAACACCACGGATTTTTGAGGAAGGCCTGAAATAAGCTTGAAAAAATTACTTTCTATCTCATCAATATTGTCAAAAATATCAGCATGATCAAACTCAATATTGTTTACCAATAGCACATCAGGCTTGTAGTGGAAAAACTTTGATCCCTTGTCAAAACAAGAGGCATCATATTCGTCAGCCTCTAAAACGAACAAATTTCCATCTTGTAAAAGTGATGATGGAATTTCTTTTGGTGCACCTGCTATGAGATATGAAGGCTCAAGACGTAATTGCTCAAGTGCATATGAAACTAGATTTGTAACAGTAGTTTTTCCATGTGTGCCACTAATAGCAATAACTGTTTTATCTTTAAGTATATTTTCGTAGAGCCACCGAGGACCTGAGGTTATTTTCTTTTTTTCGCGGACAATTTTCTGATAGAGCTTATTATCTCTAGAAACTACATTGCCAATAATGTACTCATCTGCATCAATAAAATTTTCTAAATTGTATCCTTCTCGAAAATTTATTTTAAAATCTCTCAAAATATTTGACATAGGTGGATACAACTTTGAGTCTACTCCATAAACATCTTTCCCTAGTGACTTGGCAAATTGCGCAATATTGCCCATGAAAGTGCCGCCAATACCCAATATAAATATCTTGTTCATTCTTGATTTAGTTTTTTGAGTATAAAATAAGTCTTATGAAAAATGCATTTTATGCTCAATCAGGCGGTGTTACCTCTGTAATAAATGTCTCTGCTTATGGTGTTATAAAGAAAGTAAGGGCTTTGGACAATTCGTCAAAAATTTTTGTCGGTAATAATGGTATTGTAGGGCTTCTTGAAGATGAGATATTTGATTTAGATAAAACCAAAAAATCTTTAGAACTTTTAAAAGAGTTACCAGGAGGAGCTTTTGGATCTTGTAGATATAAACTCCCAGAAATTACGGAAACCGATTTCTACGAGGTTCTTTTTAAGAAATTAGACAAAAAAAATATTAGGTATTTTTTTTATAATGGTGGTAACGATTCTGCTGATACGTGTCTTAAAATTTCACTTGCTGGAAAACGATTAGGTTACGACCTCAATGCCATTGCAATACCTAAAACAATTGATAATGACCTTGTGCTTACAGACAATTGTCCCGGTTTTGGTTCAGTTGCAAAATATGTCGCTACATCCTCAAAGGAAGCATCACTGGATATTAAGTCAATGTGTAAAACCTCAACGAAAGTTTTTATATTTGAAGTTATGGGAAGACATGCAGGTTGGATAGCTGCCTCATCCGAGCTTGCAAATAATGAGCAGAGTACTTTTGTTCATAAAATATTGCTGCCCGAGGTTCCTTTTGATGAATATGCATTCTTAAGTGGTGTTGAAAATGATATTGCAAAATATGGATACTCTGTAATAGTTGCTTCAGAGGGCCTTAAAAATCAAGATGGATCACTATTTTCAAATTCAGGAGAGAAAGATGCTTTTGGACACATTCAACTTGGAGGGCTCGCACCAAAACTTGCAAATCTATTAAGCAATTCCCTTAAAGTTAAATATCACTGGTCTGTATCTGACTATCTTCAGAGAAGTGCCAGACATATATCATCAAAAGTTGATTTTGATCATGCTTTGGCAGTGGGAGAGCATGCAGCTGATTTGGCATTCAGTGGCGAAACAGGAGTAATGCCTATAATTAAAAGAACAAATAGTAACCCCTATAAATGGGAAATAAAGAAAGGAATGCTTCAAGACATTGCTAATAAAGAAAAAACCTTACCTGATTCCTATATTTCAGAGGATGGTTTCAGAATCTCTGAATCAGGAGTAAATTATTTAAAGCCATTAATACAAGGAGAAATATTTCCAAAGTTTAAAAATGGAGTTCCATCGTATGATCAATTAGACCTTCATCTATGCTAAATTATTAAGCTCTTTAACCTTTGATCGAACTATAGCCGCAAGCTCTTCTAAATCCTCTTCATTCAGGAACTGTCCTATCCTAAGCTTTTTGTTTTTACAAATTAGGCTTATTGAATTTTTTTTATTTATTATAAATTTAGAATGGAACCTATCGAATTTAATTGTTTGATTATTTGTTTGTTTAGATTTAAAAAATACAAATAAAGGATCTATCTCTAATTGTTCCTCCTGATTAGTCCAACTCCTATTGATAACTAAAACAATCAACAAAACAATAACTTCCAAACCTGCAAACGGTAATATCATTGGTGCACCTACAACAAAGAAACCAATTCCAAATGTTAAACAAATCAGTCCTAAACCGCCAAAAAATATAATATTTTGTTGAACTGATGATGAGTTATTAGGGGATATTTTTAATATAATTCTATCCCCTTTTTCAGTTTTTTTAAGCATCAAAGTGTAGTATTGGACCATTACCAGCACCGAAGTCAGGTGCGTTCACTATGCCCTTATGGACATAATCTATTGCAGTTTTGACAGATTCTGGGACATCAAATCCGTTGCCAACCTGACAAGCAATCGCACTTGCAAGCGAACATCCTGTCCCATGAGTATTTTTTGATTTAATGCGATCATTCACAAACTTATATTCTTTATTATTATCACAAATCAGAACATCTGTAATTTTTGGTGATTCTTTCATATGGCCACCTTTGATTAAGACATTTTTCGCTCCCATTTTTTTAATAACTCTTCCAGCATCAATTTGTTCATTGACGGAGGTTATCGATTTTCCAACAATAATTTCAGCTTCAAATAAATTAGGAGTCACTAAGAAGGATTTTGGTATCAGTTTCCTAATCAGATTATCAATTGTATCTTGGTTGATAAGTTTGTCTCCAGAAGTAGCAACCATCACTGGATCAAGAACAACTTTCGAAGCAAATATATTTCTGTTTATAACATCCACAATTTCACTCGATCCAAGCATCCCTATTTTAATAGCCTGTGGGGGCAAATCATCAGTAATGCTTTTAATCTGTTGTTCAACTAGTTCTTTTGGCAGATTAAGAATACTTTGTACTCCTAAAGTATTTTGAGCAGTTATAGCTGTTACTGCGGTCATTGCAAAGCCCTTGAAAAAAGTTACTGCTTTTATGTCTGCTTGAATTCCAGCCCCTCCTCCGGAATCAGATCCAGCAATTATAAGTATTTTTGGAATTTTATGGGGCATTTTTAATCTAAATTAGTAATTGTTTATATAAGACTTATATTGCAGAATACACCTTTAAAAAAAATATGAAAAATATCTATCTCATCTTAGTTACTTTATGTTTCAATCTTCCGGCGGAGAATTTATTAGAAATTTACCAAGAGGCGCTAGAAAAGGATCCAAACTTTAATCTTAACAAAGCAGATTTAGAACTTAATAGGGAATATCTTAATCAACAAAGATCAAGCTTAGGTCCTAGATTAACAATTGGTGGTCAGACTAATTGGAACGAATACTATCAAGATAGATTACTCTCGAATGACTACAATACTTTTAACTATAACTTAAATTTAACCCAGCCAATCTTCAGACTAGATTCATGGTTTCAAGTAAAAAGACTTAAGGAAAACTTTAAAGCTGCAGAAGCAAGATTTGCCTACCAACAACAAGACTTAATGGTACGGGTTACATCGGCTTACTTTAATATATTGTCTGCAAAATCTGCTTTAGCTGTAGCAAGAGCTACTGAAAAAGCTTTAGAAAATCAATATCAGAGAATTCAAGAAAGATTTAATGTAGGGGCGGCATCAAAAATTGAACTAGCTGAAGCTAAAGCTGCTTATAATAAAGCTATCTCTGATAGTGTCTTAGCTAAGGGAAATCAAGAAATAAGCTTTGAGGAACTTAATTCGATAGTTGGTAGAGAGATAACACTAATTGCTCCAATCAATGACGATTTAGAACTAAATATCCCAGATAAAAGTATCGATGAAGAGGTTAATTTTGCTATCAACAGCAATCTATTAATTCTTGAATCAAAAAAGAGACTAGATGGCTCTAAAGCAAATTCTAAATCTGCCACTGCCAGATTTCTTCCCAAAATAGATGCCAGTGCAAATGTCAATAGAAGAACATCAAAACAATATACATTTGATGGTCTGGATAGTGATTTAGATCTCCCCTTTTTTATACCAACTGAAACTGAAACAAGAAATTTTGGAATACAGTTTTCACTACCACTGTTTACGTCTGGACTAAATAACTCACAAAGAAGACAAGCACTTTTGGAAGAAGTGAAGTCTGAAGAGCAAGTAATTTTAATCGAAAGAAATGTCATTCAGCAGGTTAGATCACTCTATACAGCATTACAAACTGCAAAGTTAAATATAGAAGCTTTAAAAGCATCTGAAGAAAGCTCAAAAGATGCCTTAGAAGCAACAAGATTGGGTTATGAACTTAACAGCAGAAATTTGATTGACCTCTTGCAGGCGGAAAGATCATATTCCGAGGTTCAGAATAGACTTAACCAATCGGTTTTTGGTTTTATAGTTACATCTTTACAATACAAACAAGCACTTGGAACTCTCGATCCAAAAGATATTCTTGAGTTAAATAAAAATCTTCTATAGTGCCAGAATTACCTGAAGTTGAGACCACTCGAAGAGGAATTGAGCCTTATCTAATTGGCAGGAAATTTATTGACTGCAATACAAAGAACACAAATCTGAGAATAAGATTTAACAAAAACCTCCTGAATAATATTTATGGAAGCGAGATCATTAAAGTTATAAGAGTCGCAAAATACTTAAAAGTAATTTTAAATAATAATTACAGCCTTGTCTTTCATCTAGGAATGACAGGATTTTTAAGAATTGCTAAACATTTTACCATCCAAAAGCATGACCATTTAATTTTTAAAACTGACGACAACACCAATTTAATTTTCAATGATTCAAGGAGATTTGGCTTATGTAAAATAATTAAGCCTAACGAAAAATTTAAGCTTCTAGAAAATAATGGCCCAGATCCATTCCAAGAAATAGCCACTGGGGATTACTTATATAAGATCATTAAGAATAGAACGGCAAATATTAAAGCTGTTCTACTTAATAATAAGATCATTTCTGGTATTGGTAACATTTATGCTTGTGAAATTTTGTGGGATACCAGAATTAATCCAAGACGAAAGGCAAAAAGACTTTCAAAAAAACAATGTACTAAAATAATCAAATCAGCAAAAGAAATTCTTACAAGAGCAATAAATTCTGGAGGAACCACCTTAAAAGACTACTTCAATGCTGATTTGCAATCTGGTTACTTTAAAATTGAACTAAAAGCGTATGATAGAGAGGGTGAAGGGTGTAAAAGATGCAGTGGAAAAATTAAAAGAATTGTGCAAGCTAATAGAAGCACCTTCTTCTGTTCTAAGTGCCAAACTAAGTAAATTTACTTTTAAGTGCAGTTTGCACTATAGGATCTACAAATTTTTCAATTTCCCCTTTGTAAAGCGCAATTTCCTTGACCATAGATGAAGATACAAATGTTAAGTCATCACTTGCTGCAAAAAATATACTTTCAACTTTAGGTGACTGCGATCTGTTAATTTTTGCTATCTGGAATTCATACTCAAAATCAGACATTGCCCTTAAACCACGAATTATTCCATGCGCACCTACTTCAGAGGCCAGTGTAGTTGCTAATTTTTTTTCTAAACCTACACATATAACGGCTTTATTTTTTTGATAAATTTGATTAATAAGTTCCACTCTTTCTGATAACTTAAATAGGGAAGTTTTAGAAGAATTTTTGGCAACAGCAACTATGATCTCATCGAAAATAATGAGTGCTTTTTCTATTATATCCATATGACCCCTCGTTATTGGGTCAAATGAGCCAGGATATAAACCAATTTTTTTCATTTCTTAAGTATAATGCATCCGAAAATTTAAAGTTTTATTACAAAATTGTAAATTTTGTTGAATTTTTCAAGTTTGGGTCTTGTCATGACAGAAAAGACCATATAATAAGTTTTTTAGCAAGGAAAATTATGAGTGAAGAAAATAAATGTCCTGTGATACACGGCGCAAATACTAAAACAGCTGGAAGCCATTCAAACGTAAATTGGTGGCCTAATCAACTAAATCTTAATATTCTCCATCAACATGATGGGAAATCAAGCCCAATGGAAAAGGGTTTTGATTATGCAGAAGAATTCCAGAAGATCGATTACAAAGCATTAAAACAAGATCTATACGACTTAATGACAGATTCCCAGGAATGGTGGCCAGCAGACTACGGTCACTACGGTGCCTTTTTTGTCAGACTGACTTGGCATGCAGCAGGAACTTACAGGATTGGTGATGGTAGAGGAGGTGCAGGTACAGGTGCGCAAAGATTCTCTCCACTAAATTCTTGGCCAGATAATGGAAATCTAGATAAAGCCAGAAGATTGCTTTGGCCAATAAAACAAAAGTATGGAAAGCAAATAAGCTGGGCCGATTTACTAGTTTTAGCAGGAAATGCGGCGATTGAGTCTATGGGTGGAAAAACCTTTGGTTTTGGTGGAGGCCGACCAGATATTTGGGAACCTGAAGAGGATATCTACTGGGGACCTGAAGAAGAAATGCTCGGCAACAATCGCTATGTGGGTGAGAGAGTTCTCAATAATCCTTTAGCAGCTGTACAGATGGGTTTGATTTATGTTAATCCTCAAGGCCCAGATGGTAATCCTGACCCAAAACTTAGTGCTCACGACATTAGAGAGACATTTGGAAGAATGGCTATGAATGATTATGAGACTGTGGCGCTAATTGCAGGTGGTCATACTTTTGGTAAATGTCATGGAGCAGGAGATGATGGTCTTGTTGGTGTTGGTCCTGAAGATGCTCCAATGGAACAACAACAATTTGGTTGGAAAAACGGTTATGGTAAAGGAATGGGGAGAGATACTATAACAAGTGGTCTCGAAGGGCCCTGGACAGCAAATCCGACTCAATGGGATAACGGTTATTTCGAAAATCTTTTTAAATACGAATATGAACTAGTTAAAAGTCCAGCAGGAGCGTTTCAGTGGCATCCAAAAAATCTAGAGGAGGAAAACCACGCACCAGATGTAGAAGATCCTAACCAGAAAGTTACAACTATCATGCTGACATCAGACTTGGCGTTAAGAGAAGATCCAGAATATAGGAAGGTTTCTCTACATTTTAAAGAAAATCCAGAAGAATTTGCGGATGCTTTTGCAAGAGCATGGTTCAAATTATTGCACAGAGATATGGGACCAAAAAATAGATATCTAGGGCCAGAAGTGCCTGAAGAGGATTTAATCTGGCAGGACCCTATACCTGAAGGCAGTAAGAATTACGACGTAAATGCACTTAAAAATGCTATTTCGAAATCTGGTCTAAGCATTCAAGAAATGGTTGAGACTGCATGGGCTAGCGCTTCGACTTTTAGGGGTTCAGATTTAAGAGGTGGTGCAAATGGAGCAAGAATTAGATTTTCACCAATGAAAGATTGGGCTGTAAATAAACCAGCACAAATTGAAAAAGTTTTAAATGTTTTAGAACCTCTTGCAACAGATGCAGGGGCTTCATTAGCTGATGCAATAGTGTTAGCAGGTAACGTTGGATTAGAGAAGGCATCTGGAACAGAAGTACCTTTTGTTCCTGGAAGAGGTGATGCTCTTGAAGAGCAAACAGATGCTGAATCTTTCCGAGTACTTGAGCCTTTAGCTGACGGTTTTAGGAATTTTCAAAAGACAGAATATTCTGTAAGTCCAGAGGAAATGCTTGTGGATAAAGCACAACTTCTTGGATTAACAGCACCAGAAATGACAGTTCTTGTCGGTGGCATGAGATCACTTGGAATTAGTAATAGTGGATTAGGTTTATTCTCTGACAATACAGATACACTCAATAATGACTTCTTTAAAACTCTGCTTGATATGAGGGTAGAATGGAAGCCATCAGGAAACAATGCTTACGAGGCATTTGATCGTGTATCAGGAGAAAAAATACGGTCTGCTTCAAGGGTTGATCTAGTGTTTGGATCAAATTCTCAATTAAGATCCATTGCGGAAGTATACGCACAAGACGATTCAAATCAAAAATTTGTTATAGACTTCATTTCTGCATGGAATAAAGTAATGAACGCTGACAGATTCGATCTTGGCTAAAAAATTGCTAAAGGGTTTGCCAAAGAGGCAACCCTTTTTCCATCTTCATTAAGCTCAACTCGCAACGGAAGCCATTCACCAGTCTTTCTACAAATCAACGTAATGCAACCTTTTACTTCTAGATTGCCGCTATCTAAGACTCTTATTTTTGACTTATAAGATTTACCATCTTCAGGATTATATATCCTCCCTGTATACACACCTTTTTCATCTCTTTTGCTGAAATCATAAAGAATATTTGACCCAATAAGAGTTCTTGATCGTAGAGTTTTATCTTGGTTATTTTCATCTAAAATCTCTATAGGATCCTTACCTCCTGAGACAAAGATATGCTCAATAACACCACAGATGTTCTCTTCACAATCTTTCATATTGATTATTAACCCAAATCCATTCCAGTAACCATATGGGTTCTTCTCTTTGTTGGCATAAGTGTCCTGGACTGCAAACATTACTAAAAGTGTGATTACTAGATTCTTCATATTCTAAATGGTGGGCCCGGGAGGACTCGAACCTCCGACCAATGGATTATGAGTCCACTGCTCTAACCAACTGAGCTACAGGCCCACAAAAAAAATAGTCTATACTTTTTTTTCTAGAACTTCACTTAAAAAAAATTTATTTTAATGTATAATCCGTCTTATGAAGTATATATCCTTGTTTCTCGTATTTTTATCTACAGCACTTTTTTCTGCAACAGATAGAGGAACGATTGTTGTTGATGGTGAGACGGTTGAAGTGCTAGTAGAAAGAGTTTATTCTCCCCAAGCAACATATCCAAGATCAGCTTTACGAAGAGGCGTTGAAGGATTTGTTGTTGTGGAATTTGCTGTATCTCCAGAGGGGGAAGTTATTGATCCTTATGTTGTTGAAACAGACAGCCCAGGATCTTTCGAAAGAACAGCAATGAGAACTATTCGAAGATGGGCTTATGAACCTCCTGTCTACAACGGTGTTGCTGTTACAGTCGATGATGTAAAAGCGAGATTCACTTTCAGGCTGTCTACAGACTAAGTAAAAAATGTTAGTTCGTACCCAAATTCTTATATTTGGTTTGCTTGGGAATATTATTATTGCAGGCATCCTTCTGTATATGAATATTCAAAATCAAAATATTCAGGAACAATCAAAAAACAATCAATATTCTAGTATCGTTGAATCTGCTTGGGTTCAATCTATTGATAACAGTTTTTCAAATTTGAACTCATGGGGTGTTGCCGGTGAAAAAGGTCAAATTTACTGGAATCCCTACAGTGAGGTGTCTTTATTTCTGGATATTGGATTTGAAGGTTTTGACTATCCAAATGCATTAATCGAAGCTTTTGATCAAGAAATAAGAGGTGATCTTTTTATTATGATTGATGAAATGTTCCTTGATGATATCGATGATGGCAGCATAAGTTTTATAAAGGTATTTAATGAAGATAATATAGAACTTACATGTTTGTATGCTTTTGATTGGGCTGATGTAGGTAATTCTATTGATGTGTGTGATGCTACAAATACAATTTCATTTTTAAGGGACGATTCAACTAATAGCTTTTTAGATAAAATAAGCAGAAGAATGAGTGTGACAAATGAAGTTGTTTTCGCAGTCGAACCAGATGGAAATTCAAACCTTCATCAAATTGTAGGTTTTCCTGTTTTTCTTACAAATGAATTTGGTGTCAGCACAGGGGAAAAACTTGGCTCGGTCATTATTGGTCGTGACTTGAGGCAATCAATGACAAGTTTTGAAAGCGACCTTGGTGTAAGAACAGGAATAATATCTCAGGGGCAAATTATTGACGCAGTTTTTTCAGATGCGCTTTCCGAAGATGCATCAATTGGGATTTCAGGGTTTAGTTTTGATGTCGTTAAAAGTGATATCTTAGAAAATAGTCTTAATAATTTCGATAGTAAAAACTTTGATGCCCTTGGTCTTTCACTAACTGCAGTGCCAGTGGCATCAACTGTGAATCCAGATACAGCTTTATTTTTTGTAATAAAAAATGTAGCTGAAGACTTAAAAGAACTTCGTGACTCAACGCTTAATTCAATAATTTTTACTTTTGCTGTAATTATTTTAATAGTCTTGGCTATCTGGTGGATACAAGATGGTGCCTTTTCAAGAATAGCAAAAGCAATTGAGGTTCTGGAGGCCTTAACTAAAGGTGATACAACAAAACAACTACCTGAAAATACTGGAATTTTATCTTCCTCAACAAATGAGGTGGGACAGCTTTCAAATGCTTTGGGGCGCTACAGAAACCATTTATTAGAGATGGAGGATGTTCGTAAAGATCGTGCAGAGAGACGAAAACAAAGAGACGAAGTAATTATAAAAAAGATGAGTGGATTATCAGAAAAACTTGAGGGTGATGCGAAAAAGTTGATTACAAAAGATATAAGCAAAATGAGAGGGCTTGTGTCAGAAACCTCTGATGAGAAAGCCGAAGAGGCATCAGTTGAGATGATGGAAATTGCCTTTTCTCGAATGTCAGATGAAGTAAATGCTTTAATCGACTTGAAAACAAAAGAGATGGCAGTTGCAAGAGACGAGGCTCGCGATGCTAGCAGTGCTAAATCAAGATTTTTTGCAAATATGAGTCATGAACTTAGAACTCCACTAAATGCAATTATTGGTTATAGTGAAATGTTATTGGAGGATTGTGAAGATCTTGGAAATGAAGACATGATTCCAGACCTTAAAAAAATCACTAACTCAAGCAAACATCTACTTTCACTAATTAATAATGTTCTTGATTTATCGAAAATCGAGGCAGGAAAAATGGATATGTATTTCACTCCTTTTTCAATTGATACAATGATAGAAACCATCAAAGATGTTTCTGGACCACTGGCATCAAAAAATAATAATGAATTTATTATTAAAAATAATGTTGAGGGCGAAATGAAGAGTGATGAAACAAAACTTCGCCAATGTATTGTTAATTTTTTAAGTAATGCATTTAAATTTACAGAAAATGGTCAAGTTGCCCTAGTCATTAACTTGCATGAAAGGGATGGGTTAGAATTCGTTAACTTTGACATCAAAGATACTGGTATAGGTATGAATGAGGAGCAACTTGGAAAATTATTTGATACATATACTCAAGCTGAGAGATCAACAAGCGCAAAATATGGCGGTACTGGTCTTGGTTTATCAATATCAAAACACTTTGCTGAAATGATGGGTGGAGGAGTTGAGGTTACAAGTGAAGTTGGCAAAGGAAGCACTTTCTCAATTTTTGTACCAAGAACATCAATTGATGATGAGGTACCTGAGTCAGGTGAAGATATTGAAAATCCAACAATAAGTGAAGGTGATGAATACATCCTTTTGATAGACGACGATAAAGCAACTCATGATGTAGTAAAAAGAGCCATCAAAAAAGAAGGTTATGTTGTTTATAGTGCTTTTGATGGTGATGAAGGCATGGAACAAGCAAGGGAAAATAAACCTAAACTTATACTTCTTGATGTACTTATGCCAGGAAGAGATGGCTGGTCTGTCTTGAAGGAGATCAAAAATGATAAAAATCTAAAAGATGTACCTGTGGTAATAACCTCAGTATTAAATGAAGAAAGTTTAGCTTCATCTTTAGGTGCTGATGACTATATGAAAAAACCAATTGATAGGACTTTCTTTCTAAACATTGTGAAGAGATATATTACAGAAAAGGATCAGAAGGTTTTGATTGTTGATGATGATGAAAATACTAGGGACTTATTAACTAAAATTCTTACGAATGAGGGTTATATGTCTATAGATGCAAAAAATGGAGAGGAGGCGCTTGAGAGAGCAAAAGAAAAACCTGATCTTATTGTGCTAGATTTAGATATGCCTCGTATGGATGGTTTTGAATTTATAGAAATATCAAGAGAGCAAGACCTATCAATTCCTATTGTAGTTTTCTCAGGAAAAGATATAACAGCAGTGGAAGAAAAAATGTTAAGCAAATATACGGAAGGAATTGTCAAAAAAGAATCTAAGGTAGAATCACTTATAAAAGAAGTGAACCAAATATTAAAGCCCGCTAAGTAAACTTACCGATCTTGTCGAGCAATCTTTGAATATCAACAGGCTTAGTATCAAAATCATCTGCGCCTGCATCTAAAGCTTTTTGTCGATCAGTCTCTAAAGCATGAGCAGTTAGTGCAATTATAGGAATATCTTTTAATTCAGGATCAGCTTTTGCCTGAGAAGTAGCTTGCCAACCATCAAGCACTGGTAACCCCATATCCATCAGCACTAGATCCGGAGCTGTTGATCTCATCATATCTAGACCCTCCTGCCCATCCAGGGCAAATTTAATCTCAAAACCTCTTCGTTCAAGGCGTCTGCCAAGCATGTCACGGTTCATTTCGTTGTCTTCAACTATTAAGATATAGGCCATAGACTTATTCTAAATTAACCATCATTTAAATAAAATCTATTTCTACCATTCTTCTTAGCTAAATATAATCTTTCGTCTGCCTTATTAACAAGATCAGATATATTTAAGGATTCGTTTGTAATTGAGGCTCCACCACTTACTGTTACGGATATGTCATTTTGATCAACAGAAGTAATCTCTTTTTCAATTAGAATTCTAATTTTTTCACAAATTTCAGAAATATAAGTCTCAGTACTATTATAGATGATAGCAAGAAACTCCTCCCCCCCAATTCTGCCAAAGATATTTGGGCTTGTTATTTGTTTGCTTGCTACATAACTTACTTTCTTAATAATTTCATCTCCAGCTGAGTGCCCAAAAGTATCATTTACATTTTTAAAATGATCTATATCAAAAATTACAATGCTAAAATGCTCTTTTTTATTTTGTTCGATTTCTTTAAAACTTCTTTCTAGTGCTTCAAAAACATATCTTCTATTTGGCACACCAGTCATCTCATCAGTAACTGCCTGATGATGTAGTTCGTTAAGAAGCTGTTTCTCTCTTTCTCGCAATGCTTTTCGTTCAAGAGTTGCAGCTACTTTGGCAATAAGAATGGTTGAATTTAATGGTTTAGGTAAATACTCATTTGCACCAAGTTGTAAACATTTAGATATGCTTTCAACATCATCGAAAGAAGACACCATTATTATTGGAAGTTTATCAACGTCATAGTTTTTGCGAGCGTTAATTAGTACTTCCAACCCATTGACCCCAGGCATTAATACATCAAGAAGTACAAGATCATAGGAATTCTTATTGATTAGAGATAAAGCCTCTTTTCCAGACATCGCAACCTCAGTTTCAAAACCATAAGTTTTCAATCTTCTTTCAAGAACATCACAATTTGTCTTAATATCATCAACAATCAGTATTTTTGAGTTTTTAATTTCATCCTTAATTTCAATTTGAAAATCAATTTTCCCAAGGGAACTAAATAAACTTTCAGCACCACTATCTTCATCAGTTGTTTCTTGAAAGCTTCTTTTACCGTCCTTAAGAAAATCAACAAAATTTGTTATTGCGCTCTCAACTTCTTTTGCAAGATTAACTATGTATCCAAGGTCTTCTTTATGTTTGTCCTCAATATCTTCTTCATAATCTTCAATTAAAATTTCACTGTAACCAATAATCCCATTTAAAGGTGTTCTCAGATCGTGTCTTAGCACTGATGCCTCTTCATCAGTCTTAATAGTTTTTGTTTTTACTTCAGCAAAATCTTTAAATGCCTCAATAAAATTTAATCTCAATATCTTCGCTGACTTTCTTATGTTCTCAAATTCAAATTTAATATCTTTATCATAATTAGCACTAGCCTCAATTATGAGATTAATATAGTCTGCAATTGCATCTACTGGAGTGGTAAAGTCTTGTTTAATCTGAGTGAGTATAATTTTTTCTTTCTTATCACTCATTATTAAGGTCCTCGAGAGAACAAGGTCTGTGTAAATAGAAGCCCTGACCTATCTCACACCCTAAATTTATTGCCTTCTCAATTTGCCATTGTTCTTCAAGCCCTTCACAAATAAATTCCATTGCCAATGAGTCAGCCATTAATTTTGCAATCTGAAATAAGCTCTGATTATGATTCTCCTGTAACTCACTAGTAAAACTTTTATCGAGTTTTAAAACATCAACCGGAAGATCTTTTAGGTATCTTAGTGCAGAGTAACCTGCACCAAAATCATCCAAAGCGATAGATACCCCTAGATTTTTTATGCTCGATAATCTGAGTGAAGCGGTACTTAAATTATTTAATTCAGCTGTCTCTGTGACTTCAATTCCAAAGTCTCCAGGCTTGATACCAACTTTATTAATAAAATCTTTAAATATTGGCAAGAAGTCTTTATGTAAAATTGTATGTGCTGAAACATTAAAAAATAAGGGAATATTATTAAGACCTTTCTTGTCTCTCTGGTCAAAATAGCTTTTTAAGATATCCATTGATGAAATGACAACCAAAGAAAAGACATTCTCTCCCTCAATAAAAGGTATAACCTTATCATTTGGAATGATTTCACCTTTTTCATCAAAAAATCTAATAAGTGCTTCAATTCCCTTTAACTCTTTATCTCCCGTCAGTTTGTATTGTTTTTGGAAATACATACCGATTCGATCATGTTCAAGGCATGACAAGATAGTGCGAAGAGCAAACAAGTTCTCTTTTGATGAAGAGACTATCTCGACTAAGTAAAATTTTTCATTTTCAACAGGAATAATATGGAGCAGAACTCGGATGACAAACTCTTTATCTCTTAAATTGATTTTCATAAAAACATCAAAAGAATCTGCAATTTCAGAATCAAATTGAGCTCTCTCAAGATCTTTTTTATCTATGAATATTAAATCAAGCTCATCTTTATCATTTAAAGAAAAAATATATTTGCTTGCATTATTGAGCCACCTAACCTCACCTGTTATGTCCGTTATCAAAAATGGTCTTTGATGCATTAAAAGTGATTGTGATAAAAATTTTAATTGTTTATTGTCGTTTGTCATTTCTTGAAAGTATCCTTTCTCATATCAATTTCCTCATCAACGATCTTTGTAAAATCTGGATTAAATGTTGATTTACTTTTATTCCAAATATCTAAGTTCAACTTATTGTCGATAAAAAGTGTGCCTAAGGCTTTACGCATAGTCTTCCATTCTTCATCGTCAAGCATACCCATTTTGTGTTGATAGTAATGATTTTCTCTTGCTCGCAAAATCGCAGTCATATGTATTCTAAGTGCTACTTCTTCCTCAATTTCTAATTCTTTTTTCTTTATGAGTTTCATTTTTGCTCTCATGAGTAGTGGATCTAGTCCAGCAAGAGTAACCTCTTGATGTGCCTCCGCTATTGATTGCCTTGAAGCAGCTTTACCTACTTTAATTTGAGTTCTAATCTGAGCTACTAGAAACCAGACGCTAAAAATTACTGCTGGGCCGGTGATTATATTCACTACTTTGTTTACCAATTCAATCCAATATTCAAAATCCATTAACTAACTCCAAAAAGTGTTTTTAAAATAACAAAGAAAGTGATTGAAAGAATAGCACCACCAGGAACTGTAATAAACCATGACGAGAGTATCTCAAGCACAGATTTATAGTTAACTTTATTGCTACTAAAGTATCCTATTCCTACAACTGCTCCAACAAGTGTATGTGTTGTAGATAAAGGCACCCCAGAAATACTCCCAAAAAGAACTACTATTGCTGTAGACATCTCTGCTGCAAATCCCTTGCTTGGCTTAAGTTTTGTAATTTTTTCACCAACTGTTTTAATAACTTTATAACCTAGGGTTAACATTCCTAATACAATCCCTATGGCTCCAGTTAAAAGAACCCACTCAGGAACAACCGACTGTGCCTCAATTGAACCAAGGTTTTCAATAGTATTTATTATTGCAGCCATTGGTCCAACAGCGTTTGCAACATCATTTGAACCATGTGCAAAAGCAATAGAACAAGCAGTGAAAATCATTAAAACTGCGAATTTTCCCTCTACATCAGGATTTTCAGATGTGGAAACATAATGAGATAGTACTAAGCGAGAGATTGTATAACAGATTAAGGCCACAAAAAATCCCATTATCATTATTGCAGCAAATAAATCTAAGTTCCCAAAAGCCTGAGTAAGTTGTAATGGTACTTCTGTATTAGCTAGACTTTTATTAAGTGTCATAGCTGAAATAATAAAACCAACAAGCCCTGCGTAGATTGGAATGTACCGTCTACCGTTTTCTAAAGGTTTTTCAGATTTAATAATTAATCTCTTAGCTGATAAATAAATTAATCCAGATAACAACGCAGCAATAAAGGGTGTGATAATCCACGTTAAAGTAATCCCACCAATATAAGGCCAATTAACAGAATTCCATCCAATATAGAAAACAGAAAAGCCTGCGATTGCCCCAATAATAGAATGTGTCGTAGAAACTGGTAAACCGAATGTTGTTGCAATTAACAGCCAAGCACCTGCAGCAAGCAAACTTGACATCATACCAAGTACAAAAATAGACGGATTTTCTGAAAATAACGCTGGAGAAACTATGTTTTCTTTAATTGTAGTTGTTACTTCTGCTCCAGCAAGATAAGCTCCTAAAAACTCAAAAATTGCTGCTATAACAAGCGCTTGAGTAAGAGTTAATGCCTTGCTGCCAACAGATGTTCCCATTGCATTAGCAACATCATTTGCTCCAATACCGTAAGCCATGAAGCCTCCAAATATTAAGCTTGTAACTATAATTAAATAAAAGTTGTCTATTATGAATTCCATTATCTTTTTAAGTAAGAATAATAGTATCTAATAAACCTAATCTTGCAAGAAACTTTTAAGAACGTCTGAACGTGTTGGATGTCTGAGTTTTCTAAGTGCTTTTGCTTCAATTTGTCTTATTCGCTCTCTGGTGACATCAAATTGTTTACCAACCTCTTCAAGAGTATGGTCGTTGTTCATTCCAATTCCAAATCTCATTCTAAGAACTTTCGCTTCTCTAGCAGTTAACGATGCAAGTATTTCGTCAGTGGCGTCTTTTAACCCTCTTTCTGACGCATCAGCTATTGGAGAATTTATTGAGCTATCTTCCAAGAAATCACCAAGGTTTGAATCTTCATCGTCCCCAATCGGCGTTTCCATAGAAATAGGTTCTTTAGCAATCTTCATTACCTTTCTCATTTTATCTTCTGGAATATCGAGACGTTTTGACATCTCCTCAGGTGTTGGTTCTCGACCTATCTCCTGCATCATTTGCCTTGATAAACGATTAAGCTTATTAATTGTTTCAATCATATGTACCGGTATTCTAATTGTCCTTGCCTGATCAGCAATTGATCTTGTTATTGCCTGTCTAATCCACCATGTAGCATATGTTGAAAACTTATATCCTCGTCTGTATTCAAACTTATCGACTGCTTTCATTAGTCCAATATTCCCTTCTTGAATTAAATCCAGAAATTGGAGACCTCTGTTTGTATATTTTTTTGCTATCGAAATAACCAAACGTAAATTTGCCTCAATCATTTCTTTTTTTGCTCTCAAAAGACCTCTATAAGACTTATTTATTCTTTTATTTAAGGACACAATCTTTGTAACTGGCATGAGATTATTTTCATTGATTTTAATAAGGTCTTTTTGAATACGTATAAAAGTGGGTTTTATTCTTTCAACATTGCTTTTCTTTACTGACTTATCCTTCGTTAAGTTTGCAAGTAATCTTGTATTAATCAAATTTTCATCAACTATTTCTCTTGCATCCTTATTTTTAAGGCCAACATCTTTGACAAGCATTCTTTTAAGCTCTCTAACAAACCCACCGACTTCTCGTTTTCTTTCAGCTGGAATTAAAACCAAGGTATCAAAAACTTTTGAATTGAATTTTATTTTTTGGAATTCATCTTTGAGTTTGTCTAATGCTTTTAATGCTTTTGGATCAAGGCTTTCTCCATTCAAAGATTTTAAATATTTATTGTATTCTCGTTTAATTACTTTAATTTTCTGCTCGCATTCTTCAAAAGATATTACATTTGCCTCTTCCTCTTCATCTTCCGATTCATCAAGATCTTCATCTTGAACAAATACTTCTTCAGCAACATCATTTTCGGGTTCATCTAACATAAATCCTGAAATTAAATCTTGGGTTTTCTTTTCTCCATCCTTGATCCTTTGAAAGAAATCGAGAATATACTCTATACAGAGTGGATACTCTGCACATAAAGAAAGAACCTCTTTCATTGCTATTTCAATTCTTTTTGCTATGTCGATTTCCCCGGTTTTAGTGAGCAAATCCACGCTGCCCATCTCCCTCATGTACATCCTTACAGGATCTGTAGTTCTACCAGATTCAATTTCTGTTTGGGAGAGAGCAGCAACAGCATCCTCTGCAGCCAGCTCATCGGTATCTTCATCTTCGCCCAGCATTAATTCGTCTTGATCGGGAGTGTTTTCAAAGACTTTTATTCCCATATCTCTAAGCACTTGGATAATTTCTTCAAAATTATCATTATCAGTGGAGCCATCCGGCAACATGTCTGTAATATCAGCATAAGTCAGGAAGCCTTGCTCTCTTCCAAGCTCTATTAATTGTGCAACTTCATTTTTAGGGGCGCTTTTATCTGACATTTTTTTTATATGCTCGTAAACTAATAAAAATCAACTATAGGAGTTTAAAAGTTTTATAAGCTCTTCATCATGATTTGATACATTATCCACTAAATTCATCTCTTTTTGCAGATTTTCTTTTCTCAGCATTGAAAGATTCTTCCTTCGAACTTCTTTTTTTAAAAATTCCAGAAAATTTTTGTCAAACTTAAATCGAATGTCATCAGTTGATCTAAAAAACTCGGATTTTATTTCATCTTGATTAAGATTTAATTCCAAAAGTGACGCTTGAGCATAAAGATTTGATTCTTTATGAGCCACACTCCCACTCTTCATTGAATTAATCAAATCTCTAAGTTGAACTAGATCTTCATTAGATTCAGTATTCAAGTAGGTTATGAATTCACTGTCAAAAGCTTCTAGTTCCTTTTGATAATTTTCATAAAGGTTCAATAACAAAATAAAACTTTTATTAACACTATCTGTTTTATTATTATTTATGGGTGCAGATTTGACAGGTAAAACCTTGCTCTCATTTGCAATCAATGTCTCTTTTTTTATATCGAGCTTTAGTGATAATTTTCTTGCCAAAGTCTCTTTAAGTATCTCTGACTTTACGCCCTTCAAGAGGCCTCTAAATTCATGACTTATTAATCTTATGTCCTCAAGTGAATTTAGATCTTTCCCTCGCTTGAGATAATTAAAAACAAATAGCTCAATTTCCATAGATTTTTGAGCTTTTTCCATAAAAACTTTTTTTCCATATTCTTTAACGAATGAATCTGGATCGTGTCCTTTAGGCAAAAATAGAAACCTTACTGTTTTGTCGTCGCGTATTTGAGATAAAGAAATCTTACATGCTCTCCATGCTGCTTTTAACCCTGCCTCATCGGAGTCAAAACAAAATACTACTTTATTTTTATATTTAAATAATGATCTCAGATGGTTATCAGTAAAAGAGGTTCCCAAGGAGGCAATGGCATTACTAATATTAAATTGATTAAGCATTACAACATCCGTATATCCCTCTGTGAGTAAAAAAAAGTCAGAATCTCTATCAGATCTTGCTTTATCTAAACCAAATAATTCAAAAGATTTCCTGAAGAATTTGCTATCTTTTGAATTAAGATACTTTGGCATTTGTTCATCTATCGATCGACCACCGAAACCTATAACCTTACCTTTAAGATTCTTGATTGGAAAAGTAATTCTATTCCTGAAAAAAGGGTATAGTCCTTGTTGACCTTTCATAAATGCTCCAGATTTAACTAGATCATCTTCAGAGAATCTAGTCTTTAAATGTGAGATCAATTTTTCTTGCCTAGCTTCAGCAAATCCAATAAAAAAACTTTTTATGATCTGTTGAGAGAATCCTCTATCAAGAAGGTATTTCGATTGATTAGTACCCTCTCTGTCTTTAAGACAGTTGTGATAACTCTTTGAAACTATCTCATTTATGGAAAAAATATTATCAAAGGACTCAGTATTTGCATTTTTATTTCGGGGAATTTCTACGTTATTAATTTCTGCTAACTTTTCAACTGCCTCCACAAAAGTAAGGCCTTCATGCTCTTGTAAAAAGGTAAGAACATTCCCTCCAGCACCACAGCCGAAACAGTGATATATTGACTTTTGTGGGCTGACTGTAAAAGAGGGAGTTTTTTCCTCATGAAATGGACAACATGAAACATAGTTATTGCTTCTTTTGGTAAGCTTTACATAGTTTCCAAGAACAGAAACTATATCTGATTCTGACACTAGTCTGTCTATAAATTCTCTTGGTATATAGCCAGGTTTATCTGCCATTATACCAACCTTCAAAAATTAGCTCTGCGGATCTACCATCTTTGTTATTCATGAATTCTTTTTCAACAGCTTGGCTTGTAAAAGACTCATCAGTAAGTTCGTATGGTTTTTCTAAGATATTTGTAATAAAGTCTGTCGTTTTCTTTAAACTTTTTATAAACAGACTTTTTGGATTTTTTGGGAAGCCAATAATAAATAATTCTGGGTTAAATTCATTATTTAACAATTCTAACTGCTCATGGAATTTCTTATTATTTTTTAACAACTTCAATTGAGTGGAAGTTCCAGTTATAGAATTGCCCACACAACTGCCGATTTTTTTAACTCCAAAATCCAATGCTATCACAAGAAAACCTTTTTTTGACATGTTATCTATTCGAGATTCTCCCAAAAAATTTTCCCAGGATTTAAACTTGTACCTCTATGTATCTCTTGTAAACATGTTGGTGATGTTAAATTAATCTCAGACAATTTTCTTCCAAGAAAATCAACACCTGCAAAATAGATACTGTTATCTTTAAGATAAGGGATTATCTGCTTAGATACTTCTTCGTCAAACTCAGTTACATCTTTTACGATTGATTTCGCTCCAACTGCTAGATTTCCTCTAAAATCCTCATCAGACGGAATTCTTACTACTTTTTTTGAAAGGAGTTGATAATTAATATACACCAATCTGTTGTCCCCCAAATCTGAATCTTTCACATACTCTTGGGCCATTACATGTTTTCTTCCATTATCAGTAATATTTTCCCAGATCACATTAAGGTTTTTATCACCTTTATTAACAACGAAAATAGACTTTCCACCCATCCCATCCAATGGCTTCAAAACAATTTTTTCACATTCATTGATAAGAAAGTTTCTAATGTTATCAAATGAATTTGTGACTAGGGTTTTTGGAATAAGATTTTGGAAATTAAGTATCGAAAGTTTCTCATTATTTTCCCTCAGAGACTTAGTGCTATTGATACATTTTATGTTCTTTAATTCAAGCAGAAGAGTAAGATATAAATATTCTTTATTAAAAGGTGGAGTCACTCTATTGACAACAAAATCAAAGTTTCGCAAGTTTCTATTTTCTGGTTTGCCAAGGCTAAAATCTAATGAATCTTTGTCTGGGAAATCAATTTTTTTACATAGCCCAAAAACTTCATTATCTTTGAATGAGACATCTGAAATATTTAGGACCTCGACTTCATGTTTTCGATTAAGACCCTCATGGATCAAGTAAATTGAAGTGTCTTTGTCTAAATTTATATAATCAAAATCGTTTACTATAAATGCTACTTTCATTTTATATTTAGTATTGCGAGGCCTACTAATGGTGCTGTCTCTGCTCTAAGTATATTTTTACCTAAATTTTTAAAACATACTCCTTTTTTATGAAACAATTCTAATTCATTCTCAGAAAAACCAAAACGACTTCCGGTAATAAGAAGGTCACATTGAGTATCGCTTTTAAGTAATTCTTTTGATTCAGGTTGAAGGACAACTTTATTAATAAATTTGTCAAATTTAAATTGTGTAAGTTCACGAAGGATATTAATTTTTGGTAGAAAGAAATTATTTGATTGTAAAAATGATGATTTTATTATTTCTCTGTACCTTTCAATTTTCTGTATTTCCTTTTCATAACTTAACTTCAGGCGGTCTTTTTCTGAAAGATAGCAGTAGATATCTTTTGCACCTACTTCTACAATTTTTTGCAAACAAAATTCAAATCTACTTCTTTCTTGAAAAGGGATAAGAACTGATGTGTTGAATCTTCTATCTACTTTTAGAAAAGAATTAATTTCTATATAATCCTTATCTTTTAGGGTACAGCTAAGTTTTTGTCCCTCTCCATTAAAAATATCAAATACATCATTTTTCTTTACTTTTAAAACATTTTTTAAATAATGTGTTTGACTATTGTCTAAAAAATGATCAATATTTTTACTTAACTTTTTTTTTATAAATATTGAGGGAATCTTCACTAATTCTGGATTATACACTATTCAATGAGTACAAAATTTAATACAAATAAAAGGAGCTTAAGAGGCGAAGTAAAACGGGCAATCAAAAGATATTATCGAAATCTTGATGGTGAGTCACCACTTGAATTATATCAATTGACTCTAAGTCAAATTGAGCCTCCTCTCTTAGAAGTAGTATTAAAAAAATGCAGGGGTAACCAATCTGAAGCAAGCAAAATATTAGGTTTAAACAGAGGCACACTTAGAAAGAAGCTTGAGAAGTATGGGCTTCTATAATGATTAAAGTTAAAACAGCCTTACTAAGTGTCTTTGATAAAACTGGCATAATTGAACTTGCAAAGCATCTAGTAAAAAATGAAGTTGAAATCTTGTCATCGGGAGGGACAGCTAAACATTTAATAAAGAACGGGATAGATGTAACGGAAGTGTCAAAATACACAGGATCTCCTGAAATGTTTGATGGAAGAGTTAAAACCCTACATCCAAAAATACATGCCGGAATTCTTGCTAGAGGAAAACAAGATCATGAGGAGCTCAAAAAGTTAGGAATTAAAAAAATAGATCTTGTAGTAGTAAACCTTTATCCTTTTTCAGAAGAAGTAGCAAAAGATACATCAGAACAAAATATCATCGAAAAAATTGACATTGGTGGTCCTGCGATGCTTCGAGCTTCAGCGAAAAATTTTAAACATACCATCACAGTATGCAACCCAACTGATTATTCAAAAGTTAAAGTTAATGGTATGAGCATTAAGGACTCAAAAAAATTAGCATACGAGGTATTCAAAACTACACAAAATTATGATTTAAGTATCTCGGATTGGTTTGGAAATACTCAGAATCAACTTAAGGAAATAAAGCTGAGATATGGAGAAAATCCACATCAAAAAGCAAGCTTTTTAGTTGATGAGGATTGTCCAATTGATTTTCAAAATGTGCTTCAAGGGAAGCAAATATCCTATAACAATGTTGTTGACGCAATTTCTGCATGGGCATGTTGTAATGAATTTAGTGAACCAACAGTTTCCATCGTAAAACATACCAATCCATGTGGTGTAGCTTCAAGCAACTCTTTACTAAATGCTTATGAAAAAGCCTTTTCCACTGATCCTACTTCTGCTTTTGGAGGAGTAATAGCACTGAACAAAAATGTTGATGCAAGTACCGTAGGAAAGATGATTGCTAATCAATTTATAGAAGTTTTAATTGCACCTGATTACGATGAAGAAGCATTAAAGGCCTTGAAAACAAAACCTAATATTAGAGTTTTGAAATCAATGCCAAGAACTCAAGCAGAAAAAGAAATGAAGACTATCTCTGGTGCACATTTAGTTCAAGACATAGATGACACCAAAATTGACCAACTTAATTTAAATACAATCTCAATAGCAAAACCAACTAAAGATGATTTAGAAGATTTAACTTTTGCAATGAAGGTAGCAAAGCATGTTAAATCAAATGCCATTGTCTTAGCGAAGAACAAAATGACCTTGGGCATAGGTGCTGGACAAATGAGTAGAGTTGTAAGTACTAAAATTGCACTGATGAAAGCTAAAGAACAAAATCTTAATACTAATGGTTGTATTCTTGCTTCTGATGCATTTTTTCCATTCAGGGATAATATAGACCTTGCTGCAAAAAATGGTATAAAACATATTATTCAACCAGGGGGGTCAGTTAAGGACGAGGAGATTATTGCTGCTGCTGATGAACATCAACTTTCAATGACGTTAACAGGTGTGAGGCATTTTAAGCACTAATGAATATTCTAGTTATTGGCCAAGGTGGTAGAGAACATGCAATTGCTTGGAAGTTAAGCCAATCTAAAAAAGCTAGTAAAATTTTTGTTTCTCCAGGTAATGGGGGAACTGAATTGGAAAGTGATTGCACAAATGTAGAAATTGATACAAACGATTTTTCTTCAATCAAAAATTTTGTTGAGCATAATGCAATTGAGGTGGTAATTGTTGGGCCAGAGGATCCATTGGTTAATGGTATAAAAGATTACCTTTCTGAATCCAATGTTCTTGTATTTGGTCCTGATAAAAAGGGAGCACGACTGGAGGGATCAAAAATCTTTTCAAAAAAATTTTTATTTGAAAATAATATTCCGACTGGCGATGCTTCATTTTTTTCTTCTTCAGAAGACGCTATTAAGTACTTAAAAAACTCAATATTTCCAATTGTGTTGAAGGCTGACGGTCTTGCAGCTGGAAAAGGGGTTCTGGTAGCTAAAAAATTTGATGAAGCAAAAAATTGGGTGAATGAAGTCATGAACAATCTTAAATTTGGAGATGCTGGCAGTAATATTGTAATTGAGGAATGTTTATTTGGAACTGAATTAAGTTATATGGGGATTCTTACCCCTGATTCATTTATACCATTCGAAACAAGCCTTGATTACAAACCTCTACTCGATGGAAATAAAGGCCCAAACACAGGTGGCATGGGTTGTATTGCACCCTCACCTTTGATAAATGAAAGTCTAAAAAAAAATATCTTTGAGATGGTTGTTAAACCAACAATTAATGGTTTGAGAAATATTGGAGTGAATTATTTTGGCTTCATGTATTTTGGATTAATGATTAAGAATGACATTCCAAAAGTTCTGGAATTTAATTGTCGATTAGGCGATCCAGAAACTCAATGTTTGATGATGCAGATGAAGTCAGACCTCTTAGACATAATCCTTCAAGCCTTAGAAAGAGGAGAACCAAAAATTACTTGGAACAAAGGAGCTAATCTTGGGGTAGTCATTGCTTCGGCTGGATATCCAAATAATTATCAAAGAAATAAACTTATCAAATTATCTAGATTTGATGGTGTTAAATTGTTTCATGCTGGTACGAAAATTGTGGAAGGAAAACTAATTACAAATGGTGGAAGAGTCTTTAGTCTCAATGCCTCCAGTAAAACTATTAAGTCTTGTAAAGAAGCAGTTTATACAAATATAAAAAATGTGTATTTTGAAGATATGATTTTCAGAAAAGATATTGGAGAAGTTTATGAATCTTAGTGAGAAATTTGCAAGTGAGATTAATCATTTTTTGAGGATTATTAATCATGAAGAGAATTTTACGGAAGACAATGAGTTACCAAAAGATGTAAAAAAACATTCAAAATCTTTAATGCGCGTAAATACGTCCGGTGAAGTTGCAGCACAAGCTCTCTATAGGGGACAAGCTTTCTTTGCAAAATCAAGCGAACTGAAACGTCACCTCATAAAAGCAGGTGATGAGGAACATCAACACTTAGTTTGGTGCACAAAGCGGCTAGGGGAACTTGGTGGTAAAAAATCAGTTCTTGATCCTTTTTACTATATTGGTTCATTCGCACTTGGTTCGATTGCGTCTTTTTTTGGAGATAGAAAAAGTCTTGGGTTTATAGAGGAAACAGAAAAACAGGTTGTGGAACATCTTGAAAGGCACTTAAGTGAAATGTCTAAGTCCGATAAAAAAAGTAGAGATATTCTTCAAAAAATGCTTGATGAAGAAGCTGAACATGGAGCTGAAGCAAAATCTAGAGGTAGCGAAAATCTTCCTACACCAGTGAAATCGCTTATGAAGATTACTGCTAAATCAATGACCACATTAAGTCGTTATTTATAGCTACTTCAATTTAGAAAAAATTGTCACATTATTTTTTTTGAACCATCCCTGATTCATTTCTAAGGCATATTTGATTTTATTAGATTTTGAACACTGACTTTCAAGTGAAAATGGCTCTAAATTGTATATCTCTCGTATAGAAAAATTTTCATCAAGATAGGCGAGACTTAAAGGTATTGATGTATCTTTCATCCACATACATTTTCTTGAAAGTTCAGGCCAAATAAACAGCATCCCTTCATTTTCATTTAGGCTAATTCTATTTTTTAATCCATACGCTCTTTCAGCCTTGCTAGAGGCAGTGGTAATCGAAATCTCAATATCATTCAAATACCGGTTTTCTGCATAGGTATAGATGCTAAGAAATAAGAGTATGTGCCTTAGAAATTGTTTGATCATAACTTTTAGAATTGAAAATAGCTGAGCCCATGACAAATGTATCAGCCCCACAACTTGATATTTCGCCTATATTTTCAAGATTTACACCTCCATCAACTTCAATTCTTACATTCAATCCTTTCTTATCAATTATTTTTTTTAATTTTTTGATTTTTGAAAGAGTTTTCTGAATAAATTTTTGACCACCAAAACCAGGATTGACAGACATCAGAAGCACAAGATCTATTTCGTCAAGAAGATCCTCTACAAGATTTAAGGGACTTGCAGGATTCAAAACTAAACCAGCCTGACAATTTTTATTTTTAATTTTTTGAATAGACCTATGTACATGATTGCTTGCCTCTGGATGGAACGAAATTAGATTTGCTCCTGCATCTGCAAAACTTTCAATTAATTCATCTACTGGCTTAACCATTAGATGCACGTCTATAAAAGCATTAATTCCATAATCCCTTAATGATTTACAAACCATTGGTCCAAAGGTTAAATTTGGTACATAGTGGTTATCCATAACATCAAAATGGATCCAATTTGCACCTGCTTCAAGTACACTCTCTACATCCTCTCCTAATCTTGCGAAGTCAGCAGATAAAATTGAGGGAGCTATTACTTTAGTATTCATTTAAAAATTCGACCACTTTTTTACTACCAACATCATACCAACTTACATTGAGGATTTCCGCTTTGAGCTCGTTATTATCTGCTAAATTTTTCAGTAGATCGCGCCAATAGTGAAACTTAGATTCGTTTACACTCTCGAGAGATAATCTGTTTATTACACTTATACCAGAAAAAGTATAATCTTGATCGCCGTGCAAGCTTACGTAACCATCTGCAATACCAAAATCAGAATGAGAGTTAGATTTAATTGCAAACACAGTATTTGATTTAAATCCTTGAAGCTTTGAATAGTCTAAATTTGTAAAAATATCAGAGTTAATAACTAATGCCTCATCGCCATTCAAAAAATTAAAAGCATTCTTTATGCCCCCTCCAGTGCCTAAAATTTTCTCTTCTCTACTGAAAATTATTTGATCTGTCGGGAAATTTTGTGTGATATTATCCTCAAGCTTGTCTGCTAAAAAGTGTGTATTAATGACAATTCTGTCAGGGCCCAGAGAAAGTACTTTTTCTAAATGATAATGTATTAATGGTCTTCCTCTTACTTCAATAAGTGGTTTGGGTGTGTTTTCAGTAAGTTCTTGGAGTCTTCTACCAAAACCTGCGGCAAGAATAATAACATTCATAAAAGTTTTTTTATTATTTGTGCTTCTTCAGTTCTATTCAGTTTATTGAGACTCAAAATTATACGAATAATAAATTTCTCTAAGTCTTTTTTTCTGTTCAGCAACTTGCCCTCTAAAAAGTAAGAAACGAATGTACTTACAATACGTATCGATCTGTGAGCTAAAGCGACAAAGATATATTCAAGAACTTTGTTCTCTTTCATATTAGAACTTTTTTTTGAGAGGAAACTTCTAATTTGGCTTAGGATTAGTTCTTCGTCATAATTTCTATCGTGTTCATATAATATTGAAGCTAAATCAATACCCATCGGTCCTACACAACAATCCTGAAAATCAATTATATAAATCTCTTCTTTATTTAAAATTAAATTTCGTCTCTCAAAATCATTGTGTAAGGGGACAAAAGGTTGGTTCATTAACATTTGAACGAGAAAATATCTTAAATTGGATATTGTCTTTTCCTCTTTAGAAGTGAGTACAATTCCCTTATATTGAAAAACATTTCTAAAGCCAAAAGTTTGGTGCACTAGAGACTCTTTTGAAAATGATTGCAGAACATCAAGAGGGAGGTTTTGAATATTAGCTATGTGGCAAATGCTCTTTGTAAGAATTGCTTCATCAGACAGTATGTTCGTTTGATCGAGAACTTCGTTCCCCAAATCCTCAAGAAGTAGGTATTTAAGGTCCTCAGAAAATGCCATAACTTCTGGCACAGGAAGATTATTCTCTCTAAATAATTTTCCAATGTATAAAAATTTTGTGGCTCCTTCTAAATCGTCAAAATTATCCATAAGAACAAAAGACTGATCGCCACTAATAACTCTGTAATAGTCTCTTATGCTTGCTTCTTTTCTAAGCTTCTCAATAGACGTGGTTTCTTTACCAAGTATCTTCGATGACCATGCACTGGCCTCTTGAATTAGTTCCTTCAACTATCCTTTACAACTTGTGGGACCGGATACACATCATCTGGTACAAAGAAATCTGGAGTAAGTTCAGAAAAAGGATAGTCACAATATTTTCTGAAATCTGTTTCGCCATGTTCAGCTAGAATTGTGTCATCAATAACAAAATTTCCAGTAAATTTGTCCTTCTCTTTATTTAAAATAATATAAGCTGCATCCGCCATTATTTGTGGATCTCTTGATTTTTGGTAAATCTCCCCTCCACCTAAAACATTTGCAACTGCAGCAGTCTTTATTGCTGTACGCGGCCATAATGCATTGACTGCCACTTTTCCTAAAAATTCCTCCGCCATTCCCAAAACACACATACTCATATTAAATTTGGCAATTGTATAAGCAACACTACCACTGAACCATTTTTTATCCATATCAAGAGGTGGTGAAATATTAAGAATATGCGGGTTCGATGCGTTTAAAAGATGGGGCAGGCAAAGCTTGCTTGTAAGAAATGTACCTCTTCCATTTATATTATGCATCAAATCATATCTCTTCATATCTGTTTGCAATGTCCCTGTAAGGTTTATTGCAGATGCATTATTTATACAGATATCTATACCTCCAAATCTTTCAACAGTTTGATTTATACAATCAGTTAGACTCTCTTCAAATCTAATATCACATTTTAATGGAAGAGCCATCCCACCAGCAGCTTCTATTTGTTCTGCTGCAGTAAAAATTGTTCCCTCTAACTTGGGATGTGGTTCCGTTGTTTTGGCAGCAATGGCAATTTTTGCTCCATCTTTAGCTGCTTTTAATGCTATTGCCAAGCCAATACCTCTGCTTGCACCTGAAATGAAAATTACTTTATCTTTGAGACTCATGACTACTCCTATAGTGTTTAAGTCATATAATAACAACCTAATGTACAAAATAAAAAATCTTATCTATCTATTAATGATCCAATCTTGTAGCTTTGTTTACTCTGATTGTCCATCAGATGATCATGATAAGCTTAAAATTTCAGAAGGTTATATTGAAATTTCAGAGTCTAGAAAAATCTTTTTTTCAGATGCAAAAATAACAGATAACAAAGTCTTACTTAAGGACATAAAACTTTCGACCTGTGAAAATAACTCTATATGGAAAATAAGGTCTTCCTCGGCTGTCATAAATGATAAAACAAATGATGTTGAAATTGATAATTCAGTGGTTGAGATTTTTGAAGTTCCTATTTTTTGGATTGGTGATATTAAACTTGATGATAAAGATACTTTAAACATACCGAATTTAGGCATAACAGACTCAAACTTTGATATAAGTTATAAGTATCGATTCAAAACTGACAGATCTATTACCACCTTTGAGCCAATCTATACAAATGGCACACTTGGAGCATCAATATCTTATGCATTTCAAAATAAGAAATCCCATCTTACCTTTAATACTTTTGCTTTAAATGATGATCGAAACTCATGGATTTATAGATTGAAATCTAATTATGAGATAAATGATGGGCTAAATTTTCATGTAGATTTCTCTGATGTTAGTGGAAGTTCACTTATACAAAACTATGGATATAAGTTTTTACAAACTAACAGACGAGCTCTAGACCTTAATAAAAAAATTGAACTCACTTATTTAACGACTAATAGAATATTCACTCTTAGCAATCACGGGTTTGAAAGTTTAGGTTTATTGCGCCCAATTAATCATGAAAAGACCTTTTTTAAATACGAAGCCTTTTACAATTTTTTTGGTTGGAAATTAAAAAGAAGTTCTGAATATTCCAAATTTGAAAATAGGCAGAATGCTCCAATTGTACAAGAGATGTCGATGGATAATATGAGGATGGGTTTCCCTTACAAAGTCTTTAAAAATGTTGATAGAACCTCAAGAGACCTTGAATTAACAAAAGACATACTGCTTTCAAAAGCTTTACTTAAGACGTCGCTTGCAGCCTACTGGTCTGAATATAAAATAAAAGACGCGCAAATTATTGAAAACCAAAATTCATCTAATTTTGTTATACAACAAATACTTTCGCCAAATAATACAAAACTTAAAATCGGCTATCTATGGTCGACATTTAATGACGAAAGTAATTATCCAATTTTAGATTCTTATCCTAAAATGCCTTCACCAGAATCAAATATTTCACTGAACTCATGGCTTGGAAGAGATAGGAGTGGAAACCAAAGAAAGGTTTTCCTTTATTATTCAAATATGTATAAAGGGCTAAATGCATCATTTTCTACAAACCTTTATGAAGAATATAATTTTGAAAATGAAAGTATGATTTTCAAAAAGTTCTATGCTAAAAAGCCCGTTTTTTTTAACTTTAATAAAGACTTTGGAAATATCAACATTAGGGTCAAAGGAAATTATAGCCTTGAGAAGGAAAAGTTTATGTCTAACATTTTTGGAATTGACTATGTTGGAGATTCTTCATCCTTATCAATTGAAAAGAATAAGTTCATGATGGCTAGTTATCCTCTAATGGGAATAAATAATTATTTTCTTAAATTTAGAAAGAATTTCGATAACTTCGTTTTATTTTCAAGAACTCAATATTCATTTGAGGATAAAACATTAAATGAAAACGTTATTGGAACCGAGTGGAGCTATGATTGTCTCAAGTTTCGATTGTCTTTTGAAAGAGCAAGATTCTTCCCATATGTTCCTCTGGAGAGCACTGGTTTCAGTTATATAGATCAAATAAATTTGACTAATACAGTAGTAAAAAATAACCTAAGTTTTGAATTTGAGTTAATTGGGCTTACAAAAGGTTTAAAACCTTTGAAAAATATATTACAAAATGGAATTTATAATTAGAGTACTTTTTCTTTTGGCTTTTTCTAATCTAATTCATCCAAATGAATTAGATAGAATAGCTGTAATTGTCAATGACGGAGTTGTGTTGGAATCTGAGATAGTTCAAGAAATAATCGCCTACAAGAAAGATGCTGCAATAAATGGGATGATTGTTGGCTCTGAAAAAGAAGTGAGAGAATCTGTAACAGAAAGGTTAATACTTGAGGAACTACAATTACAGATTGCAGATAGAGTTGGAATAAAAATAAGCGACGAGGAACTTAATGTAACATTAAAAAGAATAGCTCAGTCCAGCGATATGACTCTTGAGACATTTATTGATTTCATCGAAAAAGAGGGTACATTGTATGACCAATTTAGAGAAAAAGTTAAAAATCAACTTAAGATTCAAAGAGTACAACAGGGAAGGATACAAAATAAAATTTCTATTCCAAAAGAAGAGTTAGATAATTTTCTGAATACAGATGAAGCAAAGTTTCAGCTTGGACCAGAATTAAAAGTATTTCAGATCTTAATAAAAAAAAATGATAGTGCCTCTATTCAGGATGCACTTGGAAAGGTTAAAGGTTTCCTTGATGGTGGAATGTCAAGCGAAAGTGCTTTTGCTGAGTTATCAAGTGATGAAAACAAAGGAGATCTAGGATGGAGAAAAATAACAGATTTTCCCGCACTATTTCAAGAAGAAATTGACCAACTAGAAATTGGGCAATTCTCAAATATTGTAGAAAGTGGAGTAGGAAGTCATATCTTGTACTTAGATAATAAAAGAGGGCCATCTGTTAAATTTGAAAAGCAATGGGAGGTAAGACATATACTAATCTCTCCCAATAGAATTAGAGATCTTACTGCGTCAGAAAATCTTATAAATGACCTGAGAAAGATGATTCTGTCTGGAGAGTCAAACTTTACTGATCTAGCAAAAGAGTTCTCCGATGATCCTGGATCAAAACAAGAGGGAGGAAATTTAGGTTGGGCAGGTGAAGGAAGATATGTCTTTGAATTTGAACAAAGAATGATGTCAGAGGGTATTAACGTTGTTTCAGAACCATTTCTTACTGAGAATGGATGGCATATTCTGGAAGTTCTTAATACAAGGGTAAAAGACAAAACTGATGAAAATATTGCTGAGCAAGCTTTTAGCTATTTATACAACAGGAAGTTTGAGGAAGAACTTGAAACTGATTTGCAAGAGTTAAGAGCAGATGCTTTTATTGAAATTAAAGAGTCTTGATCAGAGGAAACATTGTTGTTAGTTTAGGCGATCCATCAGGCATTGGTGCTGAAGTATTTCTAAAATCTCTAACCCAGCTACAATTAAATAAGTATCTACACAAGTTCTTTGTTGTTTGTGATCCACAAATATTAGAAAAAGTATTCAGTCGGCTTGGCACAAAAGTTCCATACATAAACAACGAAAATCCTGAGAATGTTTTAGTAGGAAAACTAAATGTAACTACACCAGTTTTAGTAAACGATTATGATATTGGTGTTTCAAATAAAACAAACAGCGAGTACGTTGTTAAAAATTTAGATATTGCTTCTAAAATTGCAGAGGAAAATAAATTCTGTATGATCACTGGGCCAATAAACAAAAGTATTGCTTCAAGCTTCAAAAAAACTTTTCGAGGACATACTGAATACTTACAGTATGTGACAAAGTCTAGTGAAGTGCTGATGGTTCTTTCAAATCCAAAAATGCGTATTGGTCTTGTTACAACTCATATTCCAATATCGGATGTGCCTGAAAAACTAACTCAAGAGCTTATCCTAAATAAGGCACGAATATTTTTAAAAGGATTGCATAATTTTTTTGGTATAACCAATCCTCACATATGTGTTTTAGCTCTTAATCCGCATGCAGGAGAAAATGGAACAATTGGAAACGAAGAAAAGAAGATAATAGAGCCTGCAATTAAACTACTGCAATCTGAAGGGCTAAAGGTGAGTGGTCCAATATCAGCAGATACGGCTTTTTTAAAACAAGACTATGATGGTTTTTTATCAATGTTTCATGATCAGGCGTTACCTGTAATAAAGACAATTGATTTTAAAAAAACAGTTAATATTACTTTTGGCCTTCCATATCCAAGGATTTCTGTAGATCATGGAACTGCTGAAGATATAGCCCCAAAGTTTATAGCTGATCCTTCAAGTATGACTGAATGCATTAAAATTGCTGGGAATGTTCACAAATTTTAAAAAAAACCTTGGACAGAATTTTTTAAGGGATAAATATTATTTAAATAAGATCGTCGATTGTTCTAGTTTTAATATTCATTCAAACTTATTGGAGATTGGCCCTGGAGATGGGGCCCTTACAGAATACTTAAACAATAAGTCGAAAAGCTTAACACTTGTAGAAATTGACAATGATCTTATAAGAATTTTATCGAAAAAATTTGAATTAAGTAAAAATCTAATTCTAAAGCATAAAGACTTTTTAAAGCTAAATCTGTCTGAGGTAAAAAAAGAGAACTTATTTATATTTGGTAACTTACCTTATAATGCATCTTCCCAAATAATCCTCAAAATTCTTGAATCTGATATTGTGTATTCAGAGTGTATTTTTTTGATTCAAAAAGAATTGGCTTTAAGATTTGCCCCAGAGTATAAAAAATCAACAAAGCTATCCATGCAAACAAAACTACTTGCAAATATAGAGATCCTTTTTGACGTACCAAATACTGCTTTTGAACCAATGCCAGAAGTAACATCAAGCGTGATCAAAATTACAAAGGATAAAAAGTATATTGATAACTCTATAGATTATTTGAAATTTAAAAAAATTTTACAGGTATGTTTTTCTCATCCAAGAAAAAAAATTCTTTTCCCTTTGAAGAAAATTTTTTCAACAGTACCCTCTTTTAGCTTTTCATTGGATAAAAGACCGGAAGAACTTATCATTAATGACTATTTAGAGATATTGAATAAATATGGAAAAAAAATTTAAATTTATTCTTGGTGATATTCAGGGCTGCTATCAAGAACTAAGGCAACTTTTAAAACAAATTGGATATAAAAGAAATAACGACATTTTTTGTGTCGGTGATATCGTAAATCGTGGTCCTGAATCTGATAAGGTCGTTGATTTTGTTATTAAAAATAAGATTAAAAGTGTGCTTGGAAACCATGATTTACATATGATGGCTTTAATTTTAGGTATAGGTAAAAATAAGGATAAAAGTCATACTCTTCAGAAAATTATCGATAAGAAAACAAAATTGGACATTTTAGACTATTTCCTTAATTTTCCTTTTGCAAAAATAATTCAAAACAATAAGAAGAAAACCCTTGTGGTACACGCTGGAGTTCTGCCATCTTGGGGAGTAAAAGATATACTCGCATCTAATGAAGAGCTAACTTACTCATTGAAAAAAGATCCTGAGGAATTTTTACGAAGCATGTATAGCGATCGTAGTAAAAAAATTTCAAAATCTACAAACAAACGTAATAGAAGAAGATATTTAGTTAATGTATTTACAAGAATGAGGTTTATCTCAAGTAATTATAAACTTGACCTCAAAACTAAAATGAATAAAACACAGATCAAGAAATACAAGCCATGGTTTAAATACAGACATAAAAGTCTTAATGAGCTTGATGGAATAGTTTTTGGTCACTGGGCTGCAATCAAAGGAGTAACAAACCATACTTCAATTAAGGGAATAGATTTAGGTTGTGTTTGGGGAGGTTCTCTTGGTGCATATAATATTTATGATAAATCCATAATTACTGTGAAATCAAAAAAATGAATATTTACAGAGTTGGAGGCAGTATTAGAGACAGTCTTTTAGGGAAAGAATCATCTGATAATGATTGGGTAGTGACTGGCTCCTCTCCCGAGGAGATGAAATCAAAAAAATTTAAACAAATTGGTTCTAGCTTTCCTGTTTTCCTTCACCCTAGAACAAATGAGGAATATGCATTAGCAAGGAAAGAAAAAAGTACTGGTAAGGGGCATAAAGATTTTATTTTTTCTTTTTCACCCAACGTAACATTAGAGGAAGATCTATTTAGAAGAGATCTAACAATTAATGCTATTGCACAAGATAAGAATGGCAATCTTATCGATCCATATAATGGACTTAAAGATTTAGAGAATAAAATCTTAAGGAACGTTTCAGTGGCGTTCAAAGAGGACCCTCTAAGAGCTTTTAGGGTGGCACGATTTTGTGCTTATCTAGATGATTTTAAGTTGCATAATGAACTGAAACTTGAACTAAAAAATATTTCAGAAAGTGGATCTTTGAGTTCTTTATCTAAAGAGAGGGTTTGGGCGGAGGTTGAAAAAGCGTTAAATTTCAACTTCAGAAGATTCTTAGAAATAATCGTTGAATATGATCTTCTTAGACCTTGGTTCAAGAATCTAAAGAATATTCCAAATAAGTTCCCCTCAGATCCATTCGCAAAATGGTGCGCTACTGAAATGGAAAATAACTATTCCTTGGGAGGCGAGCTTATTGAAGATAAAAGCAAACAAATTAAATTATACTTTTGGAAATTATTAGATAGCTTTGATGAAACCAAAGAGCTATCTAAAAAAGTCAAATTTTTTAAAAAATTTGTTAATAACAACAAAGATAATGATTTCTTCTGGGCTTTACAATTCTTTCCAAATAAAGAAACTTTTATCAAAAGAGTTTATAGTCAGTTTAAAGATTATGACTTTTCGTATCTTCAAAACAAACAATACAATGAAATACAAAACGAAAAGTTAAGAATTATTGAAGGATTAATTCTAAGAAATGAATAAATCAGTACTTATAACTGGAGGAGCAAAGAGAATAGGCAAAGCAATAGCTTCACATTTGCATGAGGATGGTTGGGATATTATTTTACATTTTCGTTCTTCAGCAGATTCTGCATTAAAGATTAAAAAAGATTTTAATGCCAAAAGAGATAATTCATGTGAAATTTTTCAAGCTAATCTTGATAAAGACGAGCAAGTAGAGAAATTGTGCGATTATATCTCTACTAATCATCAAGAACTTGCAGCAATCATTAATAATGCATCTACCTTTTATCCTGTAGAAATTGAAAAAAATACACTTGAGGATTGGGATAATTTAATTTCATCAAACCTTAAAGCTCCAATATTCATAAGCAAATATCTCTGTTCTTTACTTAAGAAAAATAAAGGTTCAATTATTAATCTCACAGATATTCATGCTGAGCAAGGACTTGCTAAATACAGTATTTATTCAGCTGCTAAAGCTGGCTTAATAAATTTAACAAAGACTCTTGCAAAAGAGCTAGCTCCAGAGGTTCTTGTAAATTCTGTTGCTCCAGGAGTTATTCTTTGGGATGAAAATAATGTTCCTTCAGCAAAAGTACAAGAAAAAATATTGAAACAAATTCCATTAAGAAAAATGGGCTGCGTTAATGATATAGTCATGATAATTGATTATTTATTGAACGATAATAGTTACATGACTGGTAGAAATATTAACATTGATGGAGGTAAATCTTTAGGTTGAGCGAACAGATTGTAGAGATAATTATAAGAGAGAGAAAATTTTCCTTTAGAATACCCTACTCGGACTATATACCATTTAAAAAGGCTGAAAAATCTGTGGTTTCTCTTATTGAAGAAATAGGTCCTGAAGATGATGAGCTTGATTTTGGAATTGTTTACTCGGCAGTCAAACTTGCAATTGAAAATAATAAATTACGAGAAAAGTTAAATATAACTGATGACGAACAATCAGAAAGCATTAATGAGATAACGAAAAAAATTGAAATTTTTTTAAATCAATGATTGCAGCAACCAAAAAAAATTATATATTAAAGATATCTGAATCATTGGTTCTCAGAATTTACTTTAGAACCGATAATTTATTTATAGGGAAGCAAAATTTTAGAAGCTGTGCGTTACTCAATGAGGAAGCCTTACTTTTAAATTGAGCTACCCACCTGACCTTAGGGTTCAGGGTGACTGAAAATCATGGTTCAGATCTTGAAATCAGAGATAAGAAAGACAGCCTTAAGAAGACGGTCTAAACTATCCCGTATTGAGGTCAAGAAATTATCTAATTTAATTAACAAACAGATTTATTCTCAACCTTACTTTAAGAAATCAAAAAATATTGCATTTTTTAGTTCTTTTAGGAATGAGCCCCACATTGAACTACCAAAAAGCAAAAAAGCATATTTACCCGTAATTAAAAATAGCAAACTTCATTTTGCAGAAATTACTAATGATGTTGTCAAAAATAAATATGGGATTAGTGAGCCCTATAATACTAAACTTATTGCGCCAACAGAATTGGAGCTAGTACTAGTACCGCTTCTAGCGTTCAACAAAAAACTAGACAGAGTTGGATACGGTAAGGGTTACTATGATAAATACCTTAGAAATTTATTTACAGTTAACAAAAATGCTCAATTTTGGGGAATTGGTTATGACTTTCAATTAACTGAATATGATTTTCGAACTAATATAGATGTAAGTTTGCACAAAGTAATAACCGATACAAGAGTATATGAACGAAAAATTTAATGCTGCTAAGGGTGCATTTGACTTAATATCAAAACACAATGAGAGCATCAAAATTGGAATAGGCACCGGAAGTACCTCAGATTTTTTCACAAAAAACTTTCTTCCTAAACTTAGAGATAAAATTAAAAGTATTTACTCAAGTTCATTAAAAACCTCGGGGTATCTTGAAGAGTTAGGTTTTGTTGTTGATGATTTAGATTTAAACCCAGAGTTAGATTTTTATGTAGATGGTGCTGACGAAGTTGATACAAATCATTTCTTAATAAAAGGTGGTGGTGGTGCGCACTACATGGAGAAAAGAGTTGCATCTAAAGCAAATAAATTCATTTGTATTGTTGATTCCTCAAAACATGTTAATAAGTTAGGAGCATTTCCTCTTCCTCTTGAAGTAGAGAAAAATAAACTTGAAAGTGTTCTAACGTCTTGCAAGAAATTTGGTAATGCAACTATTAGGAAGGATCTTTCAGATAATAAAAATTACCTTATCGACTTACATAATCTTGTTATTGATGATCCTCTATACTATGAGAAGCTTTTCCAAAAAATTGACGGAGTCATAGAGGTAGGTATATTTGCAGAGCATAAGCCACATATAGTTGTTACCGGTTTTGATTATGGTTATGAACTTAAAGAATCTTGAATTGAACTTAGAATTTGTTCGTCTTTTGGATCAAGCCTGTGCGAAAAACTTTCCACTGATCCATCTTTTTTTATTAAATATTTATGGAAATTCCACCTTGGCCTTTCATTTGTTGCTCTAAATAATTTCTCATAAAAAGGATGAGTACGGGAAGCATTTACTTTAGTAATGGAAAACATTGGGAAAGTAATTTCATAATTTGTACTACAAAATTCTTCCACAGCTTCTTCGTCAGAAAACTCTTGATAAAGAAAATCTCTTGATGGAAATGCAAGAACCATAAAGTTTTCAGAGCCATATTCTCTATACATGTCTTCTAATTGTTCGTATTGGTAGGTGAATCCACATTTACTTGCAGTATTTACTACAAGAATTGTTTTACCACTGTATTCACATAAATTTTTATATTCTTTTTTATTAAGGATCTTTACATCTGAATCTAAAATCTCAGGGCAAGATGCTTGAATTATGCCGGCTAAAAATGCTAATGATAAAATTCTATACATTTGGTGAAATCCCAATAAGCAATACTAAGAATATCAAGCATAGTACCACAAGCTCAAAGTTTTCGCCAAACCTTTCCATTAGCTTATTGAGAGTCCAATTAGATAACCACAGCCAAAGAATGCACAGCCCCATAGAGGATATTGCTTTAAAAATTCGGCTATGTCTGAAATATGTTTACTCATTTTTTAAAAAAAGTTTGGGGCCGAAGCCCCTGTCAGTCATTGGGGGAGAGGAGAGACTGACTTGAGATTATAATAATAAGTTTAATATGAAATATCAATAGTTTTTATAAATAAACATTAATAATTTTTATAGATGAATAGTATTTATTTGTTAATATAAACTTCAGTTCCCTCTTCAACAATATTGAATAGCTCAATAACATCCCTATTGGACATACGTATACAACCATGTGAAGCTTTTTGCCCTAGGCGCCATTCTTCCGGAGTGCCATGTATATAAATGTATCTTGAAAATGTATCAACATTCCCACCTAAATTTTCACCTTCCTCAAGCCCTGACAGCCACATAATTCTTGTCTGAATAACGTCATCTGTAACGAGAATCTTCTCATTTGAATAGATGGGATATATTTCACCGGTATATACTCTGCCTATGAACCTGGCACCTATTGGTTTCTCGTGACCAATTTTTTTCTTTATTTCGTGTAGACCTAATGGTGTATGGTTTGTTCCCTCTTCACTACCCTCACCATAACTAGAAGAAGAAATAGTGTATGTTTTAACAATTTCATTATTATCTTTTAGATATAACCTTTGCTTACTGATTGAAACTTCTATTTTAATAGCTAATGCATTTAAGCTCATTATGATTAATATAACAATCCTAAACTTCATGCCTTCTTTTTTCAAAAAAACCAAAAATCAAGGTTAAAAAAGATACTATCAAAAGTGGCAAGTCACCATATTTCACATATATTGTATTTTTCATTTTAATTGGAACATTGTATTGTAATAAGCTGCCAAACTGTCCCCTTGGAATTATCTCAGATGAATCACCAAATGGACTAATAATCTGCGAAAGCCCATTTGTTGTTGACCTTATAACCCATTTTTGTGATTCAACAGCTCTTGCTCTTGCATGTTTTAAATGCTGTGAAGGCATTTTATCGCCATACCAGCTATCGTTTGAAATATGAAAAATTATTCCAGAATCTTTTACTCTATTAGTAAATGTATTATTAAATGAAAGCTCCCAGCAAATAAGGCCAGCAAAAGGATAACTAGCAACCGTAATTCTTTTTTGATTGCTAAGTCCTGGAGTGATATTTGAATTGGAAATATTAAAAAATTCATTAATTGAGCTGAGCATTTTACCAAATGGTTGAAACTCACCAAAAGGAACTAGATTCTTTTTATCATATCTCTCTTTCGTTTGTAAATTTATCATTGAAGTGAAAACTTTGCCCTCTTCTTTTATAAAAAAACCACCCAAAACAATAGGTTTAATTTCCTGATCCTTAAAATCTTTATTATCAAACCATCCTACAGCCTCAGGCCATAGAACAACATCTGCTTTTTTCATTGCATTTGTAACATTTTTTAGCAAACTTATATCATTATCTATTGGTTGAACGATACCAATGTTAATCTCCCCATCAATTAAGTTATCATCTTTGTGATTAATAGATCCAATGAAAAAAATTAGACAAGCTGCTGCAAGAGAAATTGTTCTTTTTAATATAGTTTTGTTTCCATTATCCTTTTTGCTTAAAAACGAATAAGACAAAAGACAGAGAAGGACAATTACAAAAAAAGAGGTACCTGAAGCTCCAACATATGGAAGAAAACCCCAAAATGGTTCAACTATAATACCTAAATTTAGCCATGGAAATCCAGAAATCATCCAAGATCGAACCCATTCAAGAATATAAAAAATACTGGGTAAAAGTAAAATAGTTATTTTTGAATTTCTAAAATAAGTTATCGACTTACAAAATACCCCAATATAAATTGATAGATAGCAAATTAGTAAAACAGTTATGAAAAAACTTAGAATATTTCCTGCACCATAGTAATTGATTGCGTCGAAAATCCAAAAAATACTTACAGACCAAAAAAATAACCCAAACATAAAACCAGATAGGAAATTTAGCCTAATCAATTTTTCTAACTGTAATTTTTTTGATCTTTCTTTGGTCTGCTGAAGTAATTATTAACTCAAGATTTTCATGCCTTAAGCTTTCGCCTACTTTTGGTAAGTGTCCTACCTCTTTCAGTATATAGCCCCCAAGTGTCTCTACCTCTGGACAATCTAAATTTGTTTGAAAGAAATCCTCAAATTTTTCCTTCTCAATGAATGATGAAACAATATATTCATTTTCATTAATAGTGATAATTTTACTTTCACTTTCCTCATAAAATTCGTCCTCTATTTCACCTACTATTTCTTCGAGAATATCCTCAATCGTAATCAATCCTTCTACTGATCCGTATTCATCTAGCACAATCGCTAAATGTGCTTTGTCTTTTTTAAATTCTTCAAGTAAAGATGTAACTTTTTTTGTTTCTGGAACAAATTTTACATCTCTAAGGATTTTTTTGAGATTAAATTTTTCTTCTTCAAGGCCTAATACATTTAGAAGATCCTTAACATGTAAAACTCCCAAAACATTTTTGTTATCTGCACTAAAAACCGGATATCTTGAATGTTTTGTGTCGTTAAGTACAAGCATTACATTTTTTATATCATCACTTTCTGAAATGGAGGAAATATTTACCCTTGGTATCATAATCTCACTTACAACTGAGTCTTTTATATCAATAACATTCTGAATAATCTCTTCGATTTTCTCATCACCAGCTTGAATATTGTTATTTTTTTTATCAGTAACTAAGAAAATACTTTTTATTTTTTCTAAAAAGCTACTTTGGGGAGGCTCTTCTGACATTACTTATATGGATCTGCTATTCCAAACTTTGATAGTAGTTCAATTTCTTTTCTCTCCATTAATATAGCATCATTTTTATTATCATGTGTAAACCCAATAAGATGTAAGAGTGAGTGTAAAAAAAGATGCAGAAGATGATGAAATGGATCTTTATCCTGTTCACGCGCTTCTTTTAGCACAAAGTCGTTACAAATTATTATTTCACCTTCACATGTATTAGAAATTCTTGATATCACACTTTTTGGGAATGATAGAACATTGGTCTCAATATCTTTATTTCTAAATTTTTTATTAAGCTCTTTGATCTCTTCTCTACTTACGAAGCTTACCTCAACAGAATTTTTAATTATGTTGCAGCTTTTTATAAAAATCTCAAACATTTCAAATATCTCACTACTTTTTGAGGAATAGTCTTTGGGTAGGTAGTTGATATCAAAGTTATTCTGATTCATCAAACTTATCATAAGCTTCTACAATTTCTTGGACTAATGAATGCCTTACTACATCTTTTGCACCAAATTTTGTAACTTTGATGCTTTTAAGAGTACCAAGTACATTAATAGCGTGTTTTAGCCCAGAAGTGATATTTTTTTGTAAATCAATTTGGCTTAAGTCTCCATTAACGACTGCTTTTGAACCAAAGCCAAGCCTTGTTAAAAACATTTTCATTTGCTCAATTGTTGTATTTTGACCCTCATCCATAATTATAAATGCCTCTCTTAATGTTCTTCCACGCATATAAGCTAGTGGTGCAATCTCTATTACATCTCTATCAACAAGCCTATTAACTCTTTCTGCTCCAAGCATGTCATGGAGAGAATCATAGAGTGGCCTTAAATAAGGATCTATTTTTGAACTTAAATCTCCAGGCAAAAAACCCAACTTTTCTCCGGCTTCAACCGCAGGTCTTACAAGAACAATTTTTTTTATCTTTTCTGTTAGTAAATCATCAACAGCACATGCAACCGCAAGGAATGTTTTACCAGTACCTGAAGGACCAATACCAAAAGTAAGATCTGAACTTTTGATGTTGTTAAGGTATTGATTTTGATTTTTTCCCCTTGGTGATATCAGTACTCTAGGTGTTTTTATCTGGAAAGCATCATTTGTATTATCCTCTTCTGAAAATTTTGCTGTATGCAGACTCAAATGAACAACATCAGGCGTAATCATAGAATCAAGTTCAATTTTTTCTTTTAAATCCTGTAGTGCATTCACAGCAATACCAACTTCTTTTTGATTCCCTGAAATTTTAAATGATGCTCCATTTTGAGCGACCTTAATTTTCAGAGCCTTTTCTATTTGCTTTAAGTTTTTATTAAATTCTCCACAAAGGATTAAGAGTCTATCTGGAGATAAATTAGAGAAATTTACTTGATGATTATACAAAAGATTAAGTTTCTATTTCTCCGCGGAGTGAATTTGGAAGTGCCTCATTAATTCGAATATTAACTAATTGTCCAACTAAATCAATAGCATCACTTGGGAAATTCACTACCTTGTTGCATATAGTTCGCCCTTGTAACTTCCCTGGATCTTTTTTAGAAAAGCCTGTTACTAATATCTTTTCGGATAATCCGACCATTCTTCTTCTATAGCTATATGAAATTTGATTAAGTCTATCTTGAAGAATATTTAATCGTTCTTTTTTAATTTCTAATGAGACATTATCTTCCATATTGGCAGCTGGTGTATTTGGACGAGGGCTATAAATAAAGCTGTATGATTCATCAAATTTAACCTCATTGATCACTTCCATTGTTGCCAAAAAATCATTTTTGCCTTCACTAGGAAAACCAATAATAAAATCTGATGAAAAACGCATTTCAGGCCTAGCTTTCTTTAATTTCTCAACCAAAAGCAAATATTTTTCTACTGTATATCTTCTTCTCATTAATTTTAGAATTCTATTTGAACCGCTTTGAATTGGAAGATGGACATGGCTAACTAATTCAGGAACCTCATAATAAACATTAACTAAATCTTCTTTAAACTCGTATGGATGGCTTGTTGTAAACCTAATCCTTTTAACCTCAGAAATTTGTGCAGTAATTTTTATAAGCTCTGCTAATGATGATTTCTCACCTTTGTAGTGACCTTTGAAATTATTTACATTTTGACCAAGGAAATGTATTTCAGAAGTACCTTTATCTACAAGAATTTTTACCTCATTAATAATATCTTCTACCGATCGAGATACTTCATGTCCTCGTGTATGTGGTACCACACAAAATGAGCAGTACTTATTGCAACCCTCCATAACAGAAACAAATGCTGATGGTTCACCATGCTGAGGTTTGGACATATGATTAAACTTTTCCAACTTTGGAAATTCAATATCAATTTGAGATTTATCTGTATTAAGATTTTTTTCATACATATGCGGAAGCCTATGTAAAGTCTGTGGACCAAAAATTATATCAACTTCAGATGCTCTTCTCTTAATTTGCTCACCCTCTTGCGAAGCAACACATCCTCCAATAGCAATTTTTAATTGTGGATTTTTTTCCTTTAGTTTTCTCCATCTTCCAATCTGGTGGAAAACACGTTCTTGTGCTTTTTCTCGAATTGAACAGGTGTTTAATACAAGAAGGTCTGCTTCACTCTCTTTATTTACAAGAGTAAAATCCTTCTCACTCGTCATTATTTCATTAATCTTTGCTGAGTCATATTCATTCATCTGACAACCATGTGTCTTGATGTATAATTTTTTTGTCATATAAAAATATTGTGTGCCAGAAAATTTTTAAAATAAAGTTTATCCAAGTAGGAGAAGTATACGAAATCTATGCAAAAAATGTATACCAAAGTGATTTTTATGGATTCATTGAAATAGAGGGTTATATTTTTAATAGTAAGAATAATATTGTTATTGATACATCTGAGGAAAAGCTAAAATCAGAATTTAGCTCTGTAAAGAAGACATTAATTCCAATCAATGCAGTTCTAAGGATTGATGAAGTGAATGAGCTTGGAACCTCAAAAATCTTGAAAGCTGATGGCGAGAATGTTGCAAAGTTTCCATTGCAAATAAACCCAAAAGCGAAAAAATAGTGAACCGAAGAACTTTTTTAAAATCTTTATCTCTTCTTACCTTGCCATATCTAGGGGTTTTAGGGAGTCAAAAATCCAAAATAGATTTTAAACATGGAGTAGCTAGTGGGGATCCAACAAATACTCACATAATTCTATGGACTAGAGTGACTCCTAGCAAACCTTCAATTGGTCAATTAAATGTAGAATATCAAGTCTCTAAAGATGTAAACTTTACGAACATAGTTAGCATCGGTACTCTTAAGGCAGATATAGGTAGAGACTTTACAGTTAAGGTTGATGTTGACCTTTCCAAACATCAGCCTGGTACTAATTTTTTCTATAGATTCAAGTGCGAAGATAGCTTATCGCCGGTTGGTCAGACTAAAACCCTTCCCCTAAAGAACTTGAAACATTTTAAAATTGCTGTGTTTAGTTGTTCAAATTACCCCGCAGGATACTTTAATGCCTATAAGGATGCAGCTAAAGATAAATCAATTGATCTTGTACTTCATCTTGGTGATTATCTCTATGAATATAAAATGGGGGATTATGCAACTGAAAATGCAGAAAATTTATCTAGAGTACCAATCCCTTTTTCTGAATTAAAGTCACTAAGTGATTATAGAATTAGGCATGCCCAATATAAGTCTGATTTAGATGCTCAGCTACTGCATGCTTCTTTTCCAATGATCCCAATTTGGGATGATCATGAGGTAGCAAATAATTCATATAAAACTGGTGCTCAAAACCACCAAGAAAATGAGGGTTTCTTTTTATCTAGAAAAAGGAATGCTTTAAAAGCCTACTTTGAATGGATGCCAGTGAGGGATATAGAGAGGTTTGGCAGTTTTTATAAAAATTTTAAAATAGGAGATTTAGTAAACCTACAAGTACTAGAATCGAGATTATCTTCAAGAGAAAAACAGATCAGTTACGATGACTTTATTGATAAAGATGCTGGTTTGAACAAAGAAAAATTTTTAAAAGAGCTAAATAAAGAAAGAGAGCTAATAGGACAAAATCAATTAGATAAAGTAAGAAAAAATACTAGCAACAAATACACTTGGAATGTAATCGCTCAACAAGTCTTGCTTTCGAAATTAAAACTGCCAGATTTACCTGAAATAATTCTTGAAAATATTCCTGCTGGCTACGAGTATTTTAGAACAATTATAAAAGACGATCTTCCTTATAACCTTGATTCCTGGGATGGTTATCCAAATGAGAGAAGAAAGCTCCTTTCATATTTAAAGAATAAAGGTCAAATATTATTTCTTGCAGGAGACTCGCATAACTGCTGGGCAGGAAATATTAAAGATGACCAAGACCATTTTATAGGGGTAGAATTTGGAGCTCCATCTGTAACTTCCCCAGGGACCTCAGAAGCAACAGGAGAACTTTTCCCAATTAAAATCTTAGAAAATATGGTAGTAAATAAAAATGATGACTTGGTATGGACAAATCTTCTCAATAGAGGTTACGTAACAATAGACTTTACAAGGGAAATCGCAAAAACTAGATTTATAGGTTTAAGTCAAGTAAAAACCAAAAACTACTCACGGGAAGTTTTAAAAGAATTTATAGTAGAGAAAAATAAAGAAATTATTTAAAAAAGTTTTCTCTATAAAATTTTAACTCTTGTACAGATTCTTTGATGTCGTCCATTGCTCTGTGATTAGATTTTTTTTTGAATTCTTCCTGGTCAGGATGCCATCTCTTTATAACTTCTTTAAATGAAGTTACATCTATATGCCTATAATGAAAATGATTGGCTAGCTTTGGCATGTGTTTTATCAAAAATCTTCTATCATGAGAAATACTGCTTCCACATAGAGGAGATTTATGTTGTCTAATATGTTTTTGGAAAAAGCCTAAAACCATTTCCTGCGCCTGGCTTAAGTCGATAGAACTCTCTTTGATCTTACTAATTAGCCCTGAGCTGGAATGTTGGTTGACATTCCATTCGTCCATTAGATTTAAAATTTCAGGAGGTTGTTTTATTGCAATTTCAGGACCCTCTTCGACTATCTCTAAGTTTGAATCAGTAACCAAACATGCAATCTCAATAATATGATGTTTTTCTGGATTAAGACCTGTCATCTCAAGGTCAATCCAAGCTAGAAAATTTGAGGATGTCATATATACTTCTTTTACTTAACAATAATAATACATGAGCTTAAAAGATAATAAAAAAGTATATTTTGGAAATAAAAAAGTAACTCAATTGGAAAAGGAAGAAGGAGTACAGCAAATATTCTCAAAAGTCGCAAAAAATTATGACCTAATGAATGACATCATGTCATTAGGCATGCATAGATTATGGAAAAGAATATTTGTACAAAAGGCAGGCTTAGAGAAGAACTCTTTAGTTCTTGATTTGGCAGCAGGTACAGGGGATATCACAAAAATAATTTTAGATGAATCACGCACAAGCAAGGTTGTTCTTTGTGATCAAAATGCTGAAATGGTTGCAAAAGCAAAAGATCGTGCAGTTAATGAAGGTTTCATAAATAACGTAACTTTCGAAATCGCTTCAGCTGAGAAGCTGCCGTTTAAGAATAATCAGTTTAATAAAATTTTTATTTCATTTGGATTTAGGAATTTTTCAAATAAGGAGCAATCATTAAGAGAATTATTGAGAGTTCTTAAGCCAAAAGGCACGTTAAATATTCTTGAATTTTCAAAAGTAAAGAATGAGGTTTTATCAAAAGTATATGATATTTACAGCAAAACTCTTATCCCAAAAATAGGAAATTTTATTTCAAATGACGCTGGGAGCTATCAATATTTGGTTGATTCTATAGATACTCACGAAGATCAAGAAGGACTTAAGTTTATGATGGAGAATTCTGGCTTTAGAGATGTCTCATATGAAAACCTATTTGATGGAATTGTTTCAATTCATATTGGGAAGAAATGAATATATTCAGACTACTTTATATATTCTTAAAACTAAGGAATAGCGGAATATTTAATTCATTTATCAATGGCTTTAATCCACTAATTAAAACATTTTATAACAAAGAGGATTCATCAAGAAGGTTAAAAATCGTTCTTGAGGAACTTGGACCTGTATATATTAAGTTAGGGCAGCTTCTTTCTACAAGGACAGATATTATTTCAAAAGAACTTGCATTAGAACTTAATGGACTTACCGATAATTGCCAGGCAATTGAATTTCATGAAATAAAAGAAATTATCTCTTCTGAGCTTAGATATAAGTCAGAAAAAATCTTAAAAACTATCGAAAAAAAACCTATTGCAACTGCATCGCTAGCTCAAGTACATAGATTTAAATTACAAGAAAAAGAATACGTAATTAAAATTCAGAAAGACGGGGTTGAAACTAATATTAGAAGAGACTTATCTGCAATTAAGTCCATTATCGGGGGGCTAAATTTTTTTTTGAAAGACTATCCAAGAATAAACCCAATAAGTATTTTCGAAGAATATGAAAAAGTAATACTTAATGAACTTGACTTTAGATTAGAGGCAGCAAATGCGAAAAAAACTTTTGAAAATTTTAGAGATTCAAAAGAATTATATGTACCCAAGATTGTAGATAAATTTACTACAAAAAAAATTCTTGTCATGGAGTATATTGATGGAATTCCAATTACTGACATATCTCTACTTAAAAAATATAATATTGATTTACAAAGCCTCTCAGAAAGTGGTGTAAAGATTTTTTTAAAACAAGTTTTCTTAGATAATTTTTTTCATGCTGATATGCATCCTGGAAACATTTTTGCTGCTAAAAAAAATCCAAAACAACCATTCTACTATGCGGTTGATTATGCTATTTGTGGTTCAGTTTCAGAGTCCAATCAAATCTTATTGGCACAAATGATATCAAGGCTTATTGATAAAGACTTTTATTCTTTGGCACAACTTTTTGTATTTACAGAATGGGTATCCAAAGATACAAAAATTGAGGAATTAGAAACTGTTTTACGGGCAAATTGTGAGCCACTTCTGAATCAACCACTTTCAAAAATTTTGTTTGGTGAATTGCTTTTAAATCTATTTGATGCGATGAAACCATTCAACTTGTATTTAGATCTTGATTTACTTTTACTTGTTAAAACATTAGTTCATATTGAAGGAATGGGTAGGCAAATTTATCCAGACCTAGATTTCTGGATGGTAGCTGAACCATTTCTTGAAGATTGGTTTAAAGATAAGTACAGCGCAAAGGGATTGGTAAAGTATCTTGTATCAAAAAAACATATACTTACATATATGTTAGTGAAAAAAATTGAAGAAACTCAACAACAATATTCTAGAGAATTTGGAGGTAATTGATGGGTATAAGTTTTTGGCAAATAGTCTTATTACTACTCGTTGTAATTTTAGTTTTTGGAAGTAAAAGGTTGGGCTCACTTGGTTCTGACATAGGAAAAGCACTTAAAGGTTTTAAAAAAGAAGTAAAAGACGACAATGATACAGATAGGAATACCTGAATTTCTTCTTTTAATTGGGGTAATATTCTTTTCTGTCAAACCAGAGAAGATAATTTACTATTTAAGATCTTTCCTCAAAGTTTTTTTTAACTTAAAAACAAAACTTGAAACAGCTAAGACTGAGATTGAAAGTGAGCTAAATATATCTGAATTAAAGCAAGATATCTTCAACGAAAAGAAGATGGAAGAGTTTAAAAATAATCATGATCAAGGATGATTCAATAACCTCACATTTCAAAGAACTAAGAAACAGAATCATAAAATCATTTTTATTCTTTGGTATTTCTTTAGTTGTTCTTTTGCCTTTTAATAAATTATTATTTGAATTCTTTTCTACCTTTGTATCAAGAACAATTGAACAAAATCTGATTGCAATTGAAGTCGCCTCTCCATTTTTTGTACCATTAAAATTAGTTTTTTTTATCGCATTTCTTTTAACCTTTCCTTACTTAATATTTCAGGTTCTTTCTTTCATGTCTCCAGGATTATATAAACAGGAAAGGAAAATAATTTTTTCAAGGACTGTATTGGGCTCAATACTTTTCTACCTTGGTGTAATTTTCTGCATATCAGTGGTATTGCCCAATGTCTTTTATTTTTTTCAAAATATTGGTCCAGAAAATCTAGCAATTACAACTGACATAGGAAAATTTTATAATTTTTCTTTAAATCTGATGATAGCTTTTGGCTTGACTTTTCAAATACCATTGTTAATTAATGCAATTATTTCCTTTGGTCTAATTACAAAAAATGAGCTTAGAGAATATAGAGGTATTTTCCTGATTTTTTGTTTCTTTGTAGGAATGATTCTTACGCCTCCTGATATAATTTCACAAATTTTTTTAGCAGTGCCAATGTATATTTTATTTGAACTTGGTTTAGCATTTACGAATGAGAAAAAGACGTAATCCATTGGCTAAAGATTTAAAATCACCGAAATATAAAATACGCGTAACTTCACTGAAGAATAAGTATTCTCGTAAAGGGAAGAAAAAATTAGTGGAATAGAAAATATGTACACAACACTTAGCTAAAAGTGAGGCCGCCATCAACAGTAAGATTTTGTCCAGTTATCGCTCTAGAATCGTTTGAAGCAAAAAAGGTTATTGCATCAGAGAAATCTTTTGTTGTTGTAACTTTCTGAAGTGGGGTCATAGAGGCCACAATATTAAAAACCTCTTCTGGGGTAGCAGCACTTGCGTCCGTAATTTTCAATAAACCGCCTGACACCATATTCACAGTGATGCCTTTTGGGCCTAAATCTTTAGCAAATGTTCTTGTCAAACCTAACAATGCTGCCTTTGCAATAACATAGTCATGATATGGAACAACAGGATTATGAAAAAGATTAGTACCAATATTTATAATTCTCCCAAAGTTCTTCTCTTCCATTCGTGGAATTACCTCTTGTATTAAATTGAGGCTGCCTTTAATACTAACATCAAGATGATTAAGGATCTCTCCATAAGTAATATCATTAACCATACTTCTTGCATCTCCATTAAAGAGAAAATCTGCCATTGCATTATTGACTAATATTTCTGGAGACCTTCCAAATTTTTTATTAATACTTTTTATCATATGTACTACATCTTCTTTGTTTCTAATATCTGCATAGAATGCAGAAGTAGTTTTGCCAAGCTCTTTAGTTAGTAGTTTTGCCTGCTTCTCATTTTGAAAAAAATTAATAGCAACTTGATAATCTTTCTCAACAAAAGATCTAGCAATTGAAGCACCAACACCTCTACCTGAGCCAGAAATTAAAACAAGTTTATTATCTTTCATGTTTATTCTTAATGAGATCTTCAACTATTGAAGGATCTGCAAGAGTAGTTGTGTCACCTAAATTTTCGAATTCATTATTTGCTATCTTTCTTAAGATTCTTCTCATTATTTTACCTGATCTAGTCTTAGGCAAGTCTCTAGTAAATTGAATTACTTCCGGTTTAGCAAACTTTCCTATTATTTTAGAAACTTCTTCAAGAATTTCATAATTAATTGTCATTTTGTCTTTATTATTTTCTCTAAGAATGACATAAGCGAAGATTGCCTGGCCCTTAATATCATGCTCTATCCCTACAACTGCTGCCTCAGCAACGTTTACATGATTTACGATTGCACTTTCAACTTCTGCAGTTCCAATTCTATGTCCGGAAACATTTAAGACATCATCGACTCTTCCAGTTACCCAATAGTAGCCGTCTTTATCCCTTCTAGCACCATCACCAGTGAAATACTTTCCTTTGTACTGACTAAAGTAAGTATCAATCATTCGTTTATGATTACCAAATACAGTTCTAATTTGACTTGGCCAAGATGAATCTATGCAAAGATTGCCTTTTGCATTCCCCTCTAACTTTTTTCCATTATTATTTACAATTGAAGGCTTTACACCGAAAAATGGTAGTGTTGCTGAACCTGGTTTTTTCGCAATAATACCTGCAATAGGTGATATTAAAACTGAGCCTGTTTCTGTCTGCCACCAGGTATCTACTAGTTCGCATTTACTCTTACCAACTTTATGGTAATACCATTCCCAAACATCAGGATTAATAGGCTCGCCAACGGTCCCTAGAACTCTTATTGAATCTCGAGATGTACTGTCCAGATGCTTATCACCTTGAGCTATGAGCGCTCTTATTGCAGTAGGTGCTGTATAAAAAATATTTACTTTATGTTGATCACAAATCTTCCAAAACCTTGAGGGATCGGGATACATAGGCACTCCTTCGTACATTACTGTCGTGATTCCACTTGAGAGAGGCCCATAAAGAATATAAGTATGGCCTGTTATCCATCCCACATCTGCGGTGCACCAATGTATATCGTCATCTCTTATTCCAAAAATATATTTAAATGAAAGATTCGCACTTAAAAGATAGCCTGCAGTTGTGTGCAGTACTCCTTTGGGTTTTCCTGTTGAGCCAGAGGTATATAGAATAAAAGAAGGATCTTCCGCTTTTAGCTCAATACACGCACACTCTGTGGGCTGATCTATGACTAATTCCTCATAAGTGATATCTAATTTACTATTCCAATTGATATTTCCTTTTGTGTATTGGAGAACTATTACTTTTTTTATATCTGGACATTTTTCTAAAGCTTTATCAACATAAAACTTAAGTGGAATAGTTTTGCCTCCTCTAATCCCTTCATCTGCAGTTATTATATATTTACAATCAGCGTCGAGAATTCTTGATGAAATTGCTTCAGGAGAAAAACCTCCAAAGACTACAGAATGAATGGCCCCTATTCTCATACAAGCAAACATTGAATATGCTGCTTCAGGAATCATGGGCATATAAATACAAACTCTGTCGCCTTTTTTGACACCTAAAGACCTTAGGCCATTTGCCAATTTTGAAACTTCTCTAAGAAGATCTTTATAGGAAATTTTTTTAAAATGATTTTCTTGATCTCCTTGCCAAATTATTGCTATTTTGTCCGGATTATTTTTTGCGTGTCTATCAATACAGTTATAACTTATATTTAGTGTTCCATCTTCAAACCATTTCGTCTCCTCAAAACTTCCGTTATGCCCGACTGTTGGCTCCTTAAACCACGAAAGATAAGAAATTGCTTTTTTAAGAAAAAATTGACTTGGATTTTGAATTGATTCCTTATATTGCAAAACAAAGTCTTCAAGGTTTTTTATATGAGGATTTAGAAAATTTTTAACATCAAACTTAGACATAACTTTTTAAAGAAAAAATAAGCTCATCTATACTCACAGCTATAACCAAGTTTTTAGGGATGGTACGCAACATTTTCATTTTTTTAGCTTTGTCTATCCACAGAAGTAAGTCTGTCCAACAATCATTTTTGTTGTATACAATAATTCTTTGAGTTATCAATCCAAGGCTTGCTAAGTTTAAGACATCAAAAAATTCATCTGCAGTTCCAATCCCTCCAGGCAGTATTAGAAATGCATCTGCATGGTTATTTAATTTTCTCTTTCTATCATAAAAATTTGTTTCAACTTTTACAAAATCAATATAGTCAGGCGTATATTTTTTTTTGTGAAACATCTCCACGGTTACACCCTCAACAAAGCCATGATATTCTTTTACTTTTTGTGAAAGGTAACCCATTAAGCCAATTTTACCGCCACCATACAACATACATATTTTTTGCTCAGCAAGAAAATGAGCAATTTGCTCTAGATCGGCTTTTATTTCAAAGCTAGGTTCTCCAGAAGAGAGAAAAACTGCAAGTTTTTTCAAATCAAATTTCTAAATCAACTGACCAAAGGCCTAAAGAAGCTTTTTTATTCATAAAAGCCCTATGTGAAAAGGCTAATTGTGCATCTTTAACGTTCTCAGCTTTTCCTTTCCATGCTTTTAGTGTCCCAGCTTGAAGTGCTCGTCCATAAGAAAAACTCAAACGCCATGGGTAATTACTTATTTTGTTCATTGCGTTTAGATGAGCAGTTGCATCAATCTCAGACTGACCCCCAGACAAAAAGGTAATAGCAGGAAGTTCATCTGGAACATAAGATTTTAAACATTCCACAGTCGCTCCTGCAACCTCATCTATGCTAGCTTGCGTTTCTGCAGAATTACCAGATGTCACCATGTTTGGTTTTAGAATGGTACCAGAAATGTCAACCCCTGCTTCTGAAAGAAAATAAAATAAAGATTCTAAACATTTTGATGTTGCATCGTAACAGTCTTCAATTGAATGGTCTCCATCCATTAGCACCTCTGGCTCAACCATTGGAACCATATTATTTTTTTGAACAATGGAAGCGTACTTTGCTAAAAGTGACATGTTTGCATCAATACAATCTTGGGAAGGAAGTTGTTCACCAATATTTAATACTGCACGCCATTTTGTAAAAAATGCACCTAATTTTGCATACTCTTGGCACCTTTGATCTAGATCATCAATGCCATTAGTTACTTTCTCAATATTTGATTCATTAAAAGCTACAAGACCCTTGTCAACCTTAATGCCTGGCAAAGCTCCTTGTTGCTTTATAACTTCGATTAAGTGAAGGCCATCATCTGTTTTTTGCCTGATTGTTTCATCAAACAAAATGACACCCCCAATATTATTTGCCATTCCAGGTGCTCTAAATAATAACTCTCTGTAATCTCTTCTATTTTTCTCAGTTGATTCAACTGAAATAGTATCAAATCTTTTGGCACATGTTGGATTGCTCTCATCTGCAGCAAGTATTCCTTTCCCATCAGAAACAATGAATTTCGCTATTTCATTTAAGCTTGAAAAATCCATTATTTATTTTACTCCCAGAGCAACAACCGATGGAAGTTTTTTACCACTTATAAATTCAATAAATGCTCCTCCAGCAGTTGAAACATATGAAAACTTTTTCTGGTTGGAGAATTTATTAATTGCATAAATAGTTTCACCACCTCCTGCAATTACTTCACCCTGTATTTCCTCAAGAAACTTTACAAGATCTCTAGTGCCTTTAGAGAATATATCTATTTCGAAAATTCCTAATGGTCCATTCCATATGAACATGTGATTTACAAAAGAAATACTTTCTTTTTTGAACTCAAGATCTAAGATCATCATTTCAGATCTAACGTCACTTACATCTACAAAAAATGATTCTCCCGAGGATGGAGATTCGGAAATAATTACCCTTTCAGGAAGAATTACTTTATCTGTATTAAGCATTTTTTCACAAATAGATAACATGCTTTCTTCATATATAGAATTTCCTATATCAAAGCCAGCAGCTTTCAAAAAAGTGTTTGCTATACCGCCACCCACAAGTACTTTTTTTGACTTATCCAGCAGGTTTTTAAGGACGGCAAGCTTAGTTGAAACTTTTGAGCCACCAACAATACTAATTAATGGCTTTGTCATTGAAAGAGCTAAATTCAATTTGTGCACTTCCTGATGAAATAATAAACCAGCACAAGATTCCTTTGCTTGTAGAATAGCACCATATGTTGAGGCAGACTTTCTGTGTGCAGTTGCAAAAGCCTCCATCACATAAATATCAAACTTATTTGCTAATAAATTTGCTAAGTTGTCTGAATTACTGCTTTCCCCTTCGAAGAACCTTATATTTTCTAAGATATTTAATCCTTTATTAACCTTATCAATTGAGTTTATAAGTGAGATATTTCTATTTAGTCTTTTTTCAAACCATATTCTAATTGGATCTAAAGATAGTGATTCGTCAAAATGTCCCTCTTTAGGTCGTCCTAAATGACTGATAAGACAAAGGTTTTCAGTCTTCTCTAGAATAAAGATTATTGTTGGCAATACGGCAGATAGTCTATCTGAACTAACAATCTCACCGTTATCTATTGGTACATTTAAATCAACCCTTAAACCAACAGATTTATTGGTAAGCTCAACATCTTTAAGACTCTTCACAATAGACTTTTAATCTTTTGGAAAAGACTATCAGAATCAAACCCAAAAAATTTGACTAAGTCTGCGCCTTTACCGGACTCTCCGTAAGTGTTAATACCAATAACATTTCTTGTATGAGAAAACCAAGAATTTGGATGGCTGCATTCTATGACAATATTTATCGTTTCTTTTGAGAAAATCTTTTTGTATAAATTTTGATCTTGTTCAAGCACTTCAATACACGGCAAACTTACAACATTTGTGGCAATACCCTCTTCATTTAATTTCTCTGATGCAATCAGTACATTCGAAACCTCAGAACCCGTCGCAATCAAGTTCACATTTGCACCAGAGTTCTCTTTAATAAAATAACCACCTTTTTGAATATCATCAGGGTCAGAGATATTAAAATTTTCAAGGTTTTGCCTGCTAAGAATAATTGTTGTTGGTCCATTTTTTCTCTTTAATGCTGCTTTCCAAGCATAAGCTGTTTCTAAAAAATTTGCGGGGCGCCAAGTATGCATATTTGGTGTTGATCTAAGAGTACATAGTTGTTCGATTGGTTGATGTGTAGGCCCATCTTCACCCAAGGCGACACTGTCATGTGAGAAAACAAAAACCACTCTTATCCCCATAAGTGCTGCCATTCTTACAGCATTTCTTCCATAATCCATAAAGACTAAAAATGTACCGCCATAAGGAATAAGGCCACCATGAAGGCACATACCATTCATTATTGCATTCATACCAAACTCTCTTACACCAAAATAAATATAGTTCCCAGATAGATCTTCTGTAATAGATTTGGAATTTGAAGTGATGGTATTATTCGAGCCACTAAGGTCCGCAGAGCCGCCAATAAGTTCGGGCAACATGCTTTTAAGATAATTTAGCACCAGCTGGGAAGCTTTTCTTGTTGCCATAGCTTGATCATCACTTTTAATATCCTCAAGAAATTTGTTAAATTCTTCATCAAACTTTTCAGGCATATCCCCAGAAATAAGCCTTGCAAGAAGTTCACCTTTTTTTAGATCTGATTCTTTGTGCCTTTTAACTATTTCATTCCATTCTTTTTCATGTCTCTTACCTGAGTCAATATTATTCCAATCACTATAGATGCTTTGAGGAATTTCAAATTCTTTGTACGGCCAATTTAGATTCTTCCTAAGTTTGGAGATAACATCATTTCCTAAAGGCGCGCCATGTGATGTTTCAGAATCTTGTTTATCACCAGATCCATAACCAATGTGTGTTTTACATACAATCATTGTTGGTTTAGAGGATTTTTTTGCGGAAATTATTGCAGAATTTATTTGATTTCTATCGTGTCCATCAATATTATCAATCACATTCCATCCATATGCTTCACACCGAAAGCTTATATTATCTCTGTACCAACCATCAATCTTTCCATCGATTGAAATACCATTGGAATCATAGAAACAAATTAACTTATCAAGCTTATGAACGCCTGCAAAAGACATCGCCTCATGTGATACACCCTCCATTAAACAACCATCGCCCAAGAAGCAATAAGTAAAATGATCAATTGGACAGAAATCTTTAGTATTAATTTTTTTAGCAAGAATTTTTTCAGCAAGCGCCATCCCTACAGCATTTGCAAGACCTTGGCCAAGAGGACCTGTTGTAGTTTCAACTCCTGGAGTTATTCGATATTCTGGGTGACCAGGAGTTTTTGATTTTGTTTGTCTAAAATCTTTTAGATCATCTATGGAAAGATCATATCCTGTTAAGTGAAGCAAGCTATATAACAACATAGAACCATGCCCATTTGACAAAACGAATCTATCTCTATTAAACCAATATGGATTGCTAGGAGAATGTCTTAGGTGTTGCCTCCAAAGCACTTCAGCAATATCTGCCATTCCTAAGGGCATGCCTGGATGTCCAGATTTTGCTCTTTCTACACTATCAACAGATAGAAATCTCAGTGCATTTACAGTTGGATTGTTTATCAAAGTAAGATTATCCTTAGGTAGATTATATTATTAAACAAAAGTTATGAAAGACTATCTTGATCTTTTAAAAAAATTTCTTAGTGTAAAAAATTACTCTAAACATACTATTTCTAATTATCATCGAGATATTACAAAATTTTTTAACTATTTAGAGGAAAAGGAATTAAAAATTGAGAACCTGAATAGAAAATTTGGAACTGAATGGCTTATTCATCTTAGAAAAAAAGGATTGAGTAATAGGTCTCTTCAAAGAAACATTTCTGCACTTAGTACCTTTTTTAGGTTTCTTAAAGAAAATGAATATTTAGATGAGAATTATTTTGAAGATGTAAAAGTTCCAAAACAAGAAAATCAGCTCCCAAAAACATTAACATTAGAAGAGGTAGATAAACTCCTTTCCTACACTCCAAAAACTAGCAGTGAAGTTAGGGATAAGACTTTTCTAGAGATTTTATACTCTTGTGGGTTACGCATTTCTGAGGCTGTTGGGATAAACATAAATTCATTTGAGGATGAATTTAACTTTGTAAAAGTTTTAGGAAAAGGGGGGAAAGAAAGAATGTTACCAGTTGGTAAATTTGCAAAAGAATCAATTTTTGAGCTTTTAAAATTACGCGATTCTAGTGCCGAAACCAACGCACTTTTTCTTAATAAATACGGTAAGAGAATATCAATTCGAGCAATGCAACAACGGTTATACAACCTCTCTTTAAAGCTTGGCATGTCACCAGTACACCCTCACATGCTCAGACATAGTTTTGCTACGCACCTACTTGAATCTTCAGGTGACTTACGTTCAATACAGGAGCTTTTAGGCCATAGTAGTCTTTCAACAACCCAAATTTACACAAAATTAAACTTCCAACAACTTGTTCATGTCTACGACAAAGCCCATCCACATGCCCAGACAAATAATTAAATTAGTAACATTGGATCTCGATGATACTTTATGGCCTAATAAAAAGGTAATCATTGAATCAGAAAAAGCCCTCTGGCGTTTCGTAAACTCAAAATTTCCTGAAATAGAAAGAAAAATAAATGAAGAAAAGATCACAGCTATAAAAGTAAACCTAGTAGAGACCGATCCTTTAATTAAATTTGACTTAACGCGGTTTAGAAAAGAGGTGATCAAAGAAATACTTTTACATCTCGGGGCTCAAGAAAATGAAGCAATATATTATAGCAATGAGGCATTTTCTGAATTCTTTAAGATAAGAAATAAAGTAAAGCTTTTTCCAGGAGCAAAAAATATTTTAGAGAGGCTTAACAGAGATACAAACCTAATATCACTCTCAAATGGTAATGCAGATCTTGGAATCATAGGTATAGCAAAATTTTTCAAAGCAACAATAAGCTCACAAGATGTTTCCAGCAATAAACCTGCCCCACCACATTTTCTAAAAGCACTGAAAATTGGTGGATGCGAACCAGAAGAGTCGTTACATATTGGTGATTGCCCAATTAATGATATTGGGGGTGCTAGAAATTGTAATTTCCATACAATATGGTTTAATTGTGAAAAACGTAAATGGGATGAGATTGTGCCTTACGAATATCAGGCAAAATCATGGAAAGATGTTTACGATGTAATTAATAAAAACTTTATTTTGGAGAAAATTAATGTTTAATCCCTTTGGTGGTGGAAAAGATCTTAAAGGTATGGAGAAAATGGTTAAACCAGCTCTAGAAAAATTTATGAGTGACTCTGGTTTTGTAAAAAAAGAGGAACTTGAAAAAGCTTTAAAAAGAATAGAAATTCTGGAAAATAAGATTTCAAATTTATAAATTTATTCTGTGAGTGTGAAGGCATCCAACATATATTGAACAGACCTTTCAATTTCTTCACGAGAACAATCCATACACAGACCTTTAGCAGGCATAGCATTGTACCCGTTGTATGCGTTGTTAGTTAACATTTCAAGTCCCTTTTCTAGTCGTCCTCCCCATTGGGATAGATCTGCAAAAAGTGGAGCACCTGCAAGACCTGCAGCGTGACATGCTGCACAACCAAGATTATAAACTGATTCACCAGTTCGTCCTATAATTCCACCCTCGCTTTCAGAACTCTCAGTACTTACAATTAGGGATTGGCTTCCACATTTTGGATCATCTTTAGGGCATAAACCTAATCTTTTCCTGACCTCATCTTCATAGTCTGCATTAAGATGCAGAACAGAAAACATTGTTATGGTAAAAAGAATTCTTAACATATGGTTAATATTGCTGCAGGTATAGATTTTTCAACCTATCTGTCTAATAGATATAAGATTGTTTCAATTTCCTTTGATGTGTCTCTTTGTCTATTTACTAAATAAACCCCATTTACCACAACTGTTGGTACACCTGTGAAATCAACTCCTGCATTGACAAGTTTTCTTGGGATATTAATAGCATTTCTTGCTTTCATTTGAATTCCAAAAGAATTGAAAGTTTTTATAAACTTATCTTCGTCATAACCATGTCTTTTAGCGAATGCTTTTAAATCATTTTCAGTTCTAAAGCTTCTTCTTTTTAATTGCCAATCTTCGAATACCTTAGCATGCGCTTCATCTCCTAATTTAAGGGCCTCTATCGTATAAAAAGTTTTAGCTGTTGGCTCAGTATACAGAGGTATCTTATTGACTTGAGCATCTGGATTTCTTTCCTTAATTTTTTTCAATACCTCTTCATAAGCAGCGCACGCAGGACAACCATACCAGAAAATTTCTGTGACACCCTCTAGTTTCACAATTCCTTCTGGAATCACAGAGTAATCTACACCTTCTCTAGGCTCACTATTAACAACTAAAGAAAGGAAAATTAAGAAAAAAGTTCTCATGTACATTCGAAAATGATTATATAACAATAAGAGGTTTTAATTGAATACCAAAATTAATAAATACTTAGATTTAAATTTTTTAGGGAGCTTTACAAATATTGAAGGCCTTAAAAATCATGATTGTGTAGAAATTGCTTTTGTAGGAGCGTCAAACGTTGGAAAATCTTCAGCTATTAATATGCTTACAAATAATAAGAAAATGTCTAAAGTTAGCAAAAAACCTGGAAAGACTAAATACCTAAATATATTTGAAGCAGAAGAGGTTTATATTGTCGATTTACCAGGTTATGGGTACTCTTCAGCAAGTGGTGATTACAAACGTAGCTGGGCAATAGAGCTTCCAAGGTACTTAGAAAACAGAAGGGAACTCTATTTTGTGTATCTTTTCACTGACATAAGAAATCCATTGAAAAAAAATGATATTGCAATCATGCAAAAGCTTGAGCATTTAAGAATTAATTACCAAATTGTCCTTACAAAGTCTGATAAAATAAATGTTAAAGATGTTAAAAAAGTCTTGAAAGAAACATCATCAAAATTTGGTGAATGTATCTCGCTCTCAACAAAGAAGAATGATGAAATATCAAGCTTTTTAAGTTCAATTAATGCGCTTCTCTCCAATTAGTCCCAAAACCATATTCAGCAACCAAAGGCACATCAATTAGGGTAGTTTCTTCCATTATATTCACTAAGGATTGAATATCTTTTTCAACGTAATTCTCTGGTACTTCAAATAAAAGTTCGTCATGAACTTGTAAAAGAAGTTTTATGGGTGATCTATTTTCAGAAATCCATCTATTTATACTAACCATTGCTACTTTGATAATATCAGCTGCACTTCCCTGTAGAGGACCATTAATAGCTGCCCTTTCAGAAGCTTGCCTTAACATATAATTTGGTGACTCAATATTAGGTACATGAATTTTCCTCCCATAAAGGGTTGTCACAAATTTATTTTTTTTTGCCTTATTTGTAGTAGTCTCCATAAAACTCCTTACTTTTGAATATTTGTCAAAATAGTTTTGAAGAAATATCTCAGCTTCTGCACGTGACACTCCTAGTTGATTAGATAAACCAAAAGCACTCATACCATAGAGCAAGCCAAAATTAATTGTTTTTGCATTTCTTCTCATCTCGCCTGTTACGTCTTCAATATCAACTCCAAAAACTTCAGATGCTGTTCTTTTATGAATATCTTCATTATTGTTGAATGCATCTATCATAATATCGTCTTTCGAGTAGTGAGCCATAAGCCTGAGTTCTATTTGAGAGTAATCAATGGCCAGTATCTTGCTTCCTTTTGGTGCAACAAAGGCCTCACGAATAGTAATTCCTTCATTTGTTCTAATTGGTATATTTTGCAAATTGGGCTCAGATGATGAAAGCCTTCCAGTTGAAGTAACTGCTTGTTGGTATGAAGTATGTACACGTGACCTAGCATCACAAATTTCAGAAAGCTTGTCTGTATAGGTGCTCTTAAGCTTTGCAAGAGAACGGTATTCTAGAATATCTTTAACAATCTCATGGTCATGAGAAAGTTTTTGAAGAATTGCCTCAGACGTTGAATAATAACCCGAAGATGTTTTTTTCAAGCCTTGTGTAGGAAGGCAAAGCTTTTCGAATAAAACTTCACTAAGCTGTTTTGGAGAATCAATGTTAAATCTAGTTTCAGATACTTCATAAATTTTTTGAACCAATGACATTAACCTTGAACCAAAATGATTAGAAAGTTTTTTTAGATGCTTAATATCAATCATTGTTCCTTCCCTTTCCATATTCATGAGAACAAAGACCAGAGGGTATTCAACATCCTTTAATAATTTCCTTGCATCTTCATCAATCAGTGAAGAAAGTTTCTGAAACAAAGAGAAGGTAGCCTCAGCATCTTCAGCAGCATAAGCTGTAGCGTCTTTTATAGGAACATCGCCGAAATTTTTATATCTATTTTTTCCCTTGCCCATAACTTCCTCAAATTTTATTAGCTGTCGGCCTAAATACTTTTCACAAAGAGCATCAAGATTATGCCTAGTTAATGTACTATTTATGACGTAAGACATAAGCATGGTGTCAGCGTAAAAATTTGAAAGCTCAATTTTTTCATTCTTAAGGATAGATAAATCAAATTTAAGATTCTGCCCAATTATTTTATCTACATTTTTTTCAAGAACATTTTTTAACCAGCTCAGAAGGGTCTCTCTATTAAGCTTAGTTTGCTCGACATGATTAATAGGTAAATAAAAACCTTCACCCGATTGAACAGAAAAAGAGGCACCTACAATGGAAGCTTCATTTTGGTTAAGTGAATTCGTTTCAGTATCAAATGCAAAATATTTTGAATCTAAAAGTTTAGCTTCCAATTTGTCAAGCTCATCTTGATTCGAAACAGTTAAATATCTGAAGTCCTTTTTACTTTTCTCAGCACTTTCAATGAAAGCATTAAATTCAAGATCTAAATAGAAATCTTTGAGTTTTTGATTCTTATTTTCAGGAATTTGCAAATCATCAAAGTTCAGATTTAATTTAAGATCATTTTTTAGAGAAACTAAAAATAGATTTCTCTTAAGATTGCTTAACTCATTCCTGAGATTTTCCCCTACAACACCAGATATATTTTTGGCATTATCTATAATTGAATCCAATGAACCATATTTTTCGATCCATTTTGCCGCTGTTTTGGTCCCAACTTTAGTAATGCCAGGAATATTATCAGATTTATCACCAACGATAGCTAAAAGCTCTGCAATCTTGTTTGGCAAAACGCCAAATTTTGAATAAACTCCTTTCACATCAAAGAAATCGTTTGTCATTGAGTTATGCTGAATGGTAGTGGCCTCTACAAGCTGAGTTAAATCTTTGTCTGGGGAAGAGATTAGAATCTTTTTCTCATTAAAATCTTTAGCTAATGTAGCAATTACATCATCTGCTTCTACTCCCTCTATTTCAAGGACATTCATTTTGAATAATTTTGATAATGTTTTAATGTCATCTATTTGAACCCTAAGTTCATTCGGCATAGGTGGTCTGTTACTTTTGTAGTCTTTAAAAAAATCATTTCTAAAGTTTGGCCCTTTTGCATCAAAAATCATAACCATTGGAACACCTGGATAAATATCAATTAGTTTTCTTAACATGGAGGCGAAACCTCTTGTAGCACCAGTTGGCTTTCCTGCTGTTGTAGTCAAGGGAGGTAAAGCATGAAAAGCTCTATATATATATGATGAGCCATCTATTAAAATTACATCTGGTCTAAAAATCATTGGACTTTATATATAATACTTAATTGTGAAGGTTTTATTTGAAAAGTACTTTAATCTTTCGATAGTAATTGCGTCAGGTCTTGTTGTTGTAGCTCAGTTTTATCTTGAAATTATTCTAGGTCTGGAACCTTGTAACTTATGTATCATCCAAAAATACTCTGCTCAATTTGTCTTTTTTATATCTTTATTAAACTTAATAATAAAAAAAATTAGATTGTTATTTTATAGCTTAATCTCTGTGGGTAGTATTTTAGGTCTTGCAGCATCTGGAAGACAAATATTTCTTCAAGGGCTGTCAAATGAAAATATGCCAGATGGTCTTTGCGATATGCCTTTTGAAGTTGTATTTCAAATTTATCCTTTTTTTGATGCTATAGGTAAGATATTTATTGGTAGTAGCAAATGTGCAGAAGAAGTATGGAGTCTTTTAGGTTTAAATATTGCTGAATGGTCTTTTATATTTTTTTCTTCAATGCTTCTTGGATTACTGTTAAGATACCTTTTTATAAATAACTTGGGCCATAAATATAACTAATGTCGAAAGTAATTGACCTTTCAAACCCTGAATTAATTAAGGAAGCAGTTGCTAATGGAGAAGGCTCTTTAGTAAGCAACGGATCCTTCCTTGCCTTAACTGGAACAAGAACTGGTAGAAGTCCTGCAGACAGATTTATAGTTAAAGAATCAAGCACTGAGGATCAAATTGACTGGGGAGAAGTTAATAAACCTTTTAATCCACTTCATTTTGACGCATTGTGGGATAAAGTCTCACTATATCTTGATTCAAAAAATCACTATCAATCAGAAGTGCATGTTGGGTCAAATTCAAATTATTACATACCAGTTAATGTGAAAACAGAACTTGCCTGGCATTCTCTTTTTTCAAAACTCATCTTTATTGTTCCTCAAGAATTTAATAGTCAGAAAAAGGAGGTTTGGAAAGTTCTATCTGCTGCAAACTATATTTGCGATCCAGAGATTGACCATACTAATTCAGAATCCTGTGTAATTATAAATTTTCATAAAAGAAAGGTTTTAATAGCTGGGATGAGGTACGCAGGTGAAATGAAAAAATCAATGTTTTCCGTACAGAATTTCCTATTACCAGAAAAGGGAGTTCTCCCAATGCATTGCTCTGCAAATCAAACTAAAGATAAACGAACAACTCTTTTCTTTGGTCTATCAGGTACAGGTAAAACAACACTTTCAGCAGACCCAAGCTGTAATTTAATTGGTGATGACGAACATGGTTGGGGAGATGGAACAGTTTTTAATTTTGAAGGTGGGTGTTACGCAAAATGTATAAAACTATCTAAGGAAAATGAGCCCTTAATATGGGATGCAATTAAATTTGGCAGTGTTCTTGAGAATGTCGTTGTTGATAATAATGGAGTGCCTGACTATGATGACGATAAATATACAGAGAATACTAGGGTTTGCTACCCGAGAGAATTTATTGATAATTCGGTACCGGAAAATGAGGGAGTAGAGCCTGATAATATTATTTTTTTAACGTGTGATCTTTCGGGTGTTTTACCACCAGTATCAATTTTGAACGAGAATGCAGCAGCTTACCATTTCTTAAGCGGTTACACCGCAAAAGTAGGTTCAACCGAAATTGGTAGCACAAAATCAATGGATTTTACATTCTCAACTTGTTTCGGAGCACCATTTTTTGCTCGACCAGCTAATATTTATGCAGAGTTACTGATTAAACGTGTTAAAAAGAATTCGACTAAGGTCTTCTTAGTTAATACTGGTTGGACTGGTGGCGGGTATGGCGTAGGTAAAAGGTTTTCCATTCCAACTACAAGAGCAATCATAAAAGCTATTCAAAGTACGACATTAGATTTATCAAATACAGTGCATTTAGAAAAACTAAATTTAACAATTCCTACATCTGTACCGGGTGTTGATAAGAGCCTTCTGAACCCAAGAGATACATGGGATTCTCAAGAACTTTATGATTATGAGTGTAAAAAACTTTGTAAAAGATTTAAAGAAAATTTCCAAAAGTATGCGGTAGATGAAGAAATTATTTTAGCTGGCCCACAGTAATTTATTATGGTTGAACTCAACCAGACAAAAGTAAAAAAATTTTTAAATTCAGATCAAAAAATTTTTAAAGGAATTGAAAAAGAAAATTTAAGGTCCAATCCTGATGGCAAAATTTCTAGCAATAATTTTCCGAAAACACTAGGAAACTATGCGACAAATAAATTCTTTACACTAGATTATTCTGAAGCTCACCTCGAATTAGTTACACCAGTTTTTGAAGATAGTTATGAGCTGTTGTCGTTTCTTTCTGACCTTCACTCCTATGCTGATAGGCAAATAGATAGTGATATTTTATGGAATTATTCAATGCCTCCAAAATTTAAAAAAAAATACATCAAACTACCCACATTTGGCAAAACTAACAAATCCAAGCTTGCATATTTATATAGATTAGGGTTAAGGAACAGATACGGAGATAAGATGCAAAGCACTGCAGGAATTCATTTTAATATTTCTTTTTCTGATTCAGTCATAGAATCACAGCAAATAAATAAAAATAAATTTTATCTTTCAATATGTAGAAATTTTTTAAGGCTTTTTCCTTTGGCACTTCGGCTTACTGGCTGCTCACCAGTGACCCATAAATCATTTTTAAAAGATAGAAATTTTGTGATAGATAGAATTAACAATTCAGACTTTTATCTGCCAAGATCAACATCTCTCAGAGTTAGCAGACTTGGATATTATTCTGAGGAACAAGAAGAATACTTCATAAATTTTAATAGTCTTGCCCAATACCTCGGAGTAATAAGACATTACATTAATGTACCAAATAAAGAATTTAAAAAGATACCTCATTCCAAAAAAAATTTACAGCAGATAAATAATGGAACTATTCAAATTGAGAGTGAGCTTTATAATCATATCAGGCCTAAAGCTTTACTTGGCGACCAAAGACAGTATCTGAAATTGAAGTCTGAAGGTATTGAGTATCTTGAACTTAGATCCATTGACCTAAATCCTTATAGCGACATCGGTATCTCAATTAATGATATTCATTTTTGGGAGTTATTTATAACTTTATGCGCCCTATCAGAATCAAAAGAAATATGTGATTTAGAGTCTATTGTCATTAAAGAAAATATTAGAAGAGCAGCTGAAACTGGACAAGATTGTTTACTTATAGATAGTTTTGAAAGCGGGCAAGGTGAAGTTGATATCAAAAGTCTTACAACATCATTGTTAGATGAGCTTGAAAAATTAGCAAGCAAATTAAATAAAGATGAATTTTATTCAGGTATGCTTGAAAACTTTAAATACAGAAATGAGGAGCCTCCAGCTGAAAGATTTATTAATAACCTTTCTAATCAAACACTTGCCGAACATGTTTTGAACCTGTCAAAGAAAGCTGAGAATATGATTTCGAAAGATAACATGAAAATTTTTCAGGAAGAAGTAGAATTATCAAAGAAACGATATGATGAAATCCTTTCAAGAGAAAAAGTTTCTTTTGAAGAATTTTTAATGAAATATCGAAAGGAGATTATATGAAGATACTGCATTGTAATGAGTATGGACCAATAGAAAATCTTGAATGGGTTGATATAGATTCACCAATACCAAATGATGATGAAGTTTTAATTACAGTTAAGGCAGCAGCTTTAAATTATCCAGATTATTTAATTGTCCAAGGACTTTATCAGTTTAAGCCTCCACTACCTTTTGCTCCTGGGAATGAAGGTGCAGGTATTATCAAGAAAATTGGTAAAAACGTAAAAAATTTTAAACAAGGGGATCGAGTCTATTTTATGGCACCTTATGGTGCTTTTGCTGAAGAAATTTGTGTTAATGCATTTGGGGTCTCCCACATACCTACAGATATATCATTTGAAATAGCAGCGTCTTATCAAATGGCTTATGGAACAAGTTACCATGCCTTAATCCAAAGAGGTGAAATTAAGGAGGGTGATGAATTATTAGTTCTAGGAGCATCTGGCGGTGTAGGGCTCGCAGCATTAGATATTGCAAAAGCTAAAGGTGCGAGAGTAGTTGCAGCAGTTTCAACAGATGAAAAAGCAAAAATATGTCTTGAATATAAAGCTGATGACACCGTAGTGTATGGTAAGGGTCCTAAGGATAAAGAAGCGTCAAAAGCGTTTTCAACAGAGTTAAAATCGAAAAGTTTGAAAGGAGGTTATGATCTAATTTATGACCCAATAGGTGATTGCTATGCAGAACCAGCCTTTAGATCTATTGGTTGGAAAGGTAGATACCTAGTCGTTGGTTTTGCTGCGGGTGAAATTCCAAAACTGCCGATTAATCTAGCTTTATTGAAAGGAGCTTCAATAGTAGGAGTGTTTTGGGGTTCATTTACTGGTAGAGAAATGAATATAAATCATGAGAACATTCAAGATATTAATTTAATGCTCAGTAGAAAAGAAATAAAACCCCTAATATCAAAAACTTACCCTATGCAAAACGCAATTGATGCTATTAGTATGATTGGAAACCGTGGGGTAATTGGAAAAGTTGTACTTCTCAACAACTAGAATATAGAACTGCATACTGCTAGAAGCAGTATGCAGAAAAAAGTATAGTTATTTTTAAGAGATTATTTCTTACTGATAGCCTTTCAAGGGTTGCACGAACATCTGATTTCGAATTTCCCTAATATCACCAACAGCTTCAATAAAATCATTATATGCTTGGCCAGATTGACTTGATTGAAGACCACTAACCAGTTCGCTCATGGATTCAGCTCCAACAAAAGCCATGTGTGATGAATACCCTGTTCCACCCAGCATAGATACTAGGCCTGCCGATCCACCTATTTGTGAGGAACTTGCTTCAACATAGTCGGTCCATGCCGCTGCGTATACTGCGGCTGAACCAGGTTTCACTCGCATATCAAATTTCATAAAGAATGCGTCTTTTGTCCAGTCTCTTAGTTGAAGAGACAAATCTCCCACCTGACTCAGATAAGCTTCTTCATTTGAAACAGCTCGCAAAGTTGCGATCAGTTCAAAGAATTCTGGACACTGAAGTAAAGCCCTCCCTTTCTCCATTTGGTCAAGATTTTCATAACCAACATAAATGAAATGCGTCCAACCAGAACCTGTAATTCCCATTAAAGCTACAGCTGCTCCTGATTCAGAATGCCATATCTTTGAACAATTAGAAGCATGAAATTTATCCATTGCTCCAACAAAAGCTGCAGGATTTAAAACGTCAAAATAATGGAACTCTCCAACTTCACCACCAGGCTTAACGACATCATGATCATCACCTGACAACGGTAAAAAAGTTAACGATAAAATTAGTAAATATAATATTCTCATAAATTCTCCTTTATTCCATATTAATCGAATTTATAAACTTAGGGGTGACAAAAATGAAAATTTTAATTTGATCTTAGCAAAGACTTGATAACAAGTGACATCGAATTCGAATCAAATGGTGGTCTAAACACACCTATTATTTTCGAATCATTCCCAATTACTACCAAGTGATTTGTATGTTCAATTATTCTTTGAGAATTATGGTCTATTTCTGGATCAAGCTTATTTATTCCAAGTTGAAAGCCTAACTTCGAGATCTCTGATTTGGTCCCTAAAACTCCTACAAAATTTTTATTAAATGCAGTGACATACGATTTTAATCTTTCCTGTGTATCTATTTCAGGGTCAAAGGTTATTAGATAATATGCGATGTTATTCGTATCAATCTTATCGTAAACTTGGCGCATTACCGACATCATAACTGGGCACTCTGATGGGCAGGTTGTATACCCAAAATAAAGCAGATTAAGTTTGTTATCTTTTAAAGATTGTTGCGAAAACTCAGCTCCAAAATGATCTTGAAGACTAAAATCCCTGAGCTTGTTGGAAGTGCCGTATTTGATAAACCCATTTACCTTCATTTCTTCTACTGAAAGCACCCTTGGTTGACCAATCCTAAAGAAAGTAAATATTAAGAGAAAGAGAACTACCCCGAATAAAAAGAATGTAAGTGTATTTTTAGACATAAAAGCTGAGAAGGAAATCCAAATATGTAGCAAGAAAAAAAAGAAACATATAAGTGACCGAAAAGTTAAAGATTTTCATAGAAAGTTGGTTTTTTCTATCATTAAGATAAATGATGCACAAATAAATAAAATATCCATTTAGTGCGACCGTTGATATTAAATAAAAATAGCCTGTTAGACCATATAAAAAAGGTGTAATTGACGCACCAGTTAATAATAATGCATACATTAACATCTCTTTTTTTGTTCTTGATACCCCTTTAGCTATTGGCATCATGGGAACTCCCTCTTTTTTATACTCCTCCATGCGATCTATCGCTAAAGGCCAAAAGTGTGGAGGTGTCCACAAAAAGATTACTAATACTAAAATTAATGGTAAGAGAGATATTTCATTTGTAACTGCTGTCCAGCCAATTAAAGGTGGTAATGCTCCAGATAATCCTCCAATTACAATGTTTTGTGGAGTATTCCATTTTAGGTAGATAGTATAAATGAGACTATAAAATACAAATCCAAATGTTGTGATCAAAAATGTCAAAATATTTGAGTAATACAACATTAAACTCGACCCAAGAAACATTAGTGTAGAGGTAAAAATCAAAGCTGAGGTCAAAGTAAGATTGCCTTTAGCTAGCGGCCTGCCCCTTGTTCGCTTCATATTCTTGTCTGTTTCTCTATCAAAAATTTGATTTAATGATGCTGAAGAAGCTGCAAGGAATGTAAACCCTAAAAGGCTATACAAACCAGCAGCTATATTTGAATAAAAATTTATAGACAGAAGCATGCCGACTAATGCTGTAACAGTAAGCAAGAATACTATCTTTGGTTTACAGAGCTCTAGAAAACTACGTACCAACATTTTTTTTCAAACTACTTATATAAATCATTACAACCATACTCAAAAACAGCATCACGCCTACTAAATTATGAGCAACCGCATTCCATAAGGGAAGATGGCTTAATACATTGTTTACGCCAAGGAAAATCTGAAGGAAGAGAATTGTAAGGAATGCAATTAAAAACGGCTTTGTATCTGTTGACCATAACCTGATTGCTAGGAATAAAGAGTATATAAAAACTACTATTGCACCAATTCTATGTGTTAAATGAATAGCTACACGTGCTTCATTACTCATATGACCAAATAAATAATTTGGACCAAATGTCTGAAATAGATTAAAGCCCTCAGCAAAATTTACCTCAGGTAGAAGCTCCCCTTGGCAATAAGGCAAGTCTAAGCACGCGCGAGCGGCATAATTTGTTGATGTCCAAGCACCTAAAAATATTTGTCCAAGCAAAAAGATAAAGCCTAAGGAGAGCAATCCTTTATTGTTGTGTAATTTTTTGTAATTACCTTTAAAATCAACGGTTTTTAGAAATATTATTAAAAATAACGCTGTAGTTAACATTGCCCCAAATAAGTGACCGGTAACTATTAATGGATGTAATTTCAAACTTACTGTTAAGTATCCAAAAATACCCTGACATATTATTACGAAAAGAAGAAATGATGTTGTTAGCAATAATTTTTTCTCTCTGAATGAAATAATTAATAGTGCTATGGCTAAAAGACCAAGAGAAGCAGCAAAGTACCTATGTACAACTTCTGGTATTATTTTATCAATTTCAACAGGACTATCGGGATAAAGTCTCTCTGCAATAGCAATTTCATCGGCAGTAGTTGGAAATGTCACAAAACCATAACAACCTGGCCAATCTGGACATCCAAGACCAGCATCAGCCAATCTAGTCCATGCACCAAGAGCAATCACTACAAAGGCAAGGAAAACACCAAGAATAGAAAATGATTTTACTGAAAAAAATCTCATAATAAAGTTTTAAGGTCCTCAAAAATTTCTTTAAATTCTAAATTACTAGGAAATTCCTCCATAAGATTAGAAAAATCATCCAATAAGAAAATAGACTTAGAGATAAATGGATCGTTAGAAACCCCAGATATCCTCTGTGATAATACAGAGTTTTTATCAACAAGAAAAAACACATTAGGGTAATTTTTTAGTAAATCTGCATACTCTTCAGGCACTACATCCTCTTTGAGGATAACCGCTCTTTTTACTCTGTTCATTTCTCTTCCAAGAGTTGTATTCAGACTAAATAGCATTTGATATTTTTCGTTACTAAATTCTAAATTTTTGAAATCTTCGAAATAGAGTAAGTACCATTTACCCTTTTTAAACAAAAAAGGCTCTCCATCGGCAGTAGACAAATTAAGATCATCTGTTCCAATTTGTGGCACAATTAGTTGACCATTATTTGTTGTAGCATTTGGTTTGTATCCCAAATAAAAAGTAAGGGTTGATGAGGCCAATACAATTATTGGAATTATCAAAATGACTAAAGCAAGCAGCCTATTATCTCTCATTTTTTCTTAAAACCAAAAAAGTCATTATTAATAATGCCAAACATAAGCCAAACCATTGTATTGCATATCCTATATGTGTTGCAGAAGACATATTTGTGGGCTTTTCTATACTTTTAAATTTATTTATGTCGGAGGGCAACAAATTAAAAAGGTAAGGTAGCACTTCTTTGTCTCTAAGCTCGGGATACCTCATACTCAATTCAGTAAAATTTAACTGTTGTATAACAAGTGGATTTTTCTCTTCAACATTTGATACAAATTCATTGTTTGCCTTTTGTAAAATATATCCATTGATTTTGAACGGGGTTTTTGGAGTATTTACAAAAGGAAGGTCATTTTTTGTTTGTTTCCTTTCAAGAAAACCTCTATTTACAAAAATATATCTCTTATCTTCAATTCTAAATAGGTGATAAATTCTGTAGCCAGCTCTACCCTCAAGAATTGCATTATCCTCGTACAATATAAAATCCTCGTATTGACCATTTGCATATACTGGCTGCCAATTTTTTATCTGTAGCACATCAAGCAAATCAACTGAAGGCATTTGTTGAAGTTTTTCAAACTCAGCTATTATTTCATTTTTTTCTTTAGCTCTTTCTAATTGCCACAGACCCAGCGAAAATGTAATTGGTACAAAAACAACTGAAAAAATTAAGATGTTTCTTTTAAACCTTCTCATATGTGTTTTAATAGAGCAGTGTTAAAAACTGCCATCCTTATTTTACTTGCCTTGATCTTGATAAGTCTTTTCTCAAGCCTTGTATTCCTGTTCATTGATAAGGGTAACCCAAAGAAGAAACGTACTCTATATGGATTAGGGTTTCGTGTGACACTTGGTGCGATAACATTATTACTCATAGCTTATGGAATGTTTACTGGTCAATTTGGCAATAACCTCAGTTAACCTAAAGAATGTAAACAAAAAAGAATAGGCATACCCAAACTACATCAACAAAATGCCAATACCATGAGGCAGCCTCAAATCCAAAATGTTCTTTATCTGTGAAGTGATTATAATTGGCAGACCGCATAAGCTGAGTTAATAAAAATATGCCACCAATTAGCACATGCATACCATGGAAGCCTGTCAACATAAAAAAAGTTGTTCCATAAACGCCTGAATTTAGTGTCAGTCCCAGATGTGCATAAGCTTCGTAATATTCAACTGCTTGTAAGATTACAAAGATGAATGCCAATGCAACAGTTATTCCTAGCCAGAAATTAAATCTTTTTCTGTTATTTTCCTTCAGTGCAAGATGAGCAACATGTACTGTAGCACTGGAGCTTAGTAAAACAATTGTATTCCACAAGGGCAACCATGTTCCTAAGTCCCTAATACTGTGGAGATACATATTCTCGGCAGGACCTTTAGTCACTGCATTTTCTCCAAGCAGACTTTGTTCTGGCGTTATCATGGGTGGCCAGGTTGGCTCAAAATCTGGCCACAGAAGTTCTCCAGCTAGACCTTTGGCAGTAGGACCCTCCCCTCCCAACCAAGGTATAGCTATATTTCTTATGTAAAACAATGCACCAAAAAAAGCAAAAAAGAACATTACTTCACTAAAGATAAACCATGCCATACCATATACATACGAATTGTTTAACTGCGGCGTATCAAGACCAGCTTGTGATTCTTTTGTAATAATAGACCACCAGAAAGCTAAAGTTCCAACTACTGCAATCATTCCAACCCATAACATAATTGTGCCATTTCCTGTTATTGCATTGGCAGCACCAAAGCCAACTAGAAGGGCTGCGAAAGCAAAAATAATTGGTATTGAACTCTGCTCAGGTACGTAGTATTTTTGATGTATGTTCGATTTACTTTCCATCTGTCATTGAAACCGTTAATTTCCTATCATTTTCAAACAAAGTATATGACAAATAAATATTATTTACGTTGCTGGAGAGCTCAGAGTCAATATAGAAGCGAATGGGCCACTCCTGTTCTTCATAAGGTAAAAGTGTTTGCTCTTCAAAACAAAAACATTGAACTTTTTTAACCTGTTCTGCTGCGAGACCAGGTGAAACTGAAGGTATTATTGTGAGTGTAAGCTCTTTATTGGTATTGTTTCTAGCTACAAATGAAGTTTTACTAACTTTATCAGTTAAGACCTGAATTGATTCTGAAGTTGGGAAGAAGGTTACTGGTGCTGATCCATTTACCTGGCTAAGAAACCGCACATTAACATTTCGGCTTACCACTTCTTCTTTTTTCTTAAAGAAATCAGAGGGGCCATATATTTTGCCATTAATACCTGTGACTTCGCAAAAGACGTTATATAAAGGGACTAACATGAATGAAAAGAAAAACATAAAGATTACAGCGCCTATCAGAGAAAGGACTATCCTTGAAGTAATACTGTTTTTAGCCATTATCCCTTTACTTTTGGAGGGATCTCAAAAGTATGATAAGGTGCGGGAGAATCAACAGTCCATTCCAAGCCTCTAGCACCATCCCAAACTTGTGCAGTTGCTTTCTTGCCAGCAAATACTGCTTTAACAACAATATAAAGAAACAGTAATTGGGAAAGACCAAATAAAAATGCTCCTACAGACGATACTGCATTCCACTCTGCAAATTGAAGCGCGTAGTCAGCATATCTTCTTGGCATTCCAGCTAAACCAACAAAATGTTGTGGAAAGAACGTTACGTTAACACCAATAAATGATAGCCAAAAATGTAGCTTGCCCATTTTTTCATCATACATGTTACCTGTCCATTTCGGCAGCCAATAATAAACTGCAGCCATAATTGAGAATACTGCGCCGGGCACTAAAACGTAATGAAAGTGAGCCACCACAAAGTAAGTATCATGATATTGAAAGTCGGCAGGTGTAATTGCTAGCATTAAGCCTGAGAAACCCCCAATTGTAAATAACACCACAAAGGCGATAGCAAATAACATTGGTGTTTCATAGGTTATTGAACCTTTGAATATAGTAGCTACCCAATTGAAAACTTTAACACCAGTAGGAATAGCAATTACCATTGTTGCCCACATAAAAAACAGTTCAGCAGCAAGTGGCATTCCTACAGTGAACATATGGTGTGCCCAAACCACGAAAGACAACACTGCAATTGATACCATTGCGTAGACCATTGAAGAGTGTCCAAAAAGAGGTTTTCTAGAAAACGTTGATATTATGTGTGAAGTAATACCAAATGCAGGCAAGATCATGATATAGACCTCAGGATGGCCAAAAAACCAAAAAATATGTTGAAATAAAACTGGGTCACCCCCGCCTGCTGCATCAAAGAAAGACGTGCCAAAGTACGCATCCATTAGTAGCATAGTGACTGCTCCAGCAAGCACGGGCATTACAGCTATCAATAAATAGGCTGTGATTAACCATGACCAAACAAAAAGTGGCATCTTCATTAATGTCATACCTGGTGCACGCATATTCATAATAGTTACAATTACATTTATTGATCCCATGATTGAAGAGATTCCCATTATGTGAATTGCAAACACAAAATAGGCAATATTCGGATAATTTGTTGAAAGTGGTGCATAAAATGTCCAACCAAAGCCTGGCATTCCACCCTCCATAAAGGCTGTAGAAAGCAATATCGTAAATGCAGCTGGAAGCAACCAAAAACTCAAGTTATTCATCCTTGGTAATGCCATATCTGGAGCTCCAACTTGCATTGGAATTAACCAATTTGCCAACCCAACAAATGCTGGCATTACACCACCAAAAATCATTATCAACCCATGCATGGTAACTAGCTGGTTATACCTTATTGGATCCATGAGTTGCAAGCCAGGTTCAAAAAGCTCAGCTCTTATCCCCATAGCCATTGCTCCACCAGTTAAAAACATCAGAAAACTAAACCATAAATATAATGTGCCAATGTCTTTATGATTTGTTGTAAATAACCACCTCAAGACGCCTTTTTGAGGTCCGTGGTGGTGATCATGTTTTTCTATTACTGCACTCATATCTTTCTCCTATGTATCGACATTTTTATAATCAACAATATCTTTTGGTATAACTATTTCAGAACTTCCCATTTTATTATTATCCCAAGAAAGTTTTGTAAAGGTGATGACAGCTGCCATCTCAACCTCGTTCAGCTGTTCAGCAAACGATTGCATTTGGCTTCCTCTTATTCCTTCCATCAAGATCTCAATCTGTTTGAATTTATCATTCATAACTACATCACTTCCTGCTAGGGCAGGGTAAAATCCGGGTATACCTTGTCCATTAACTTGGTGGCATGCTGCACATCTTGTTTGATAAACTTCCTTACCCTGAGCAAATAGTTCATCTTGTGACCATTCTCTTTCAGTTAAAAAAGCTAGTTGGGCAGCTGTCTCTCTGTGATCTTGAAGCCAATTTTGATACTCTTCCTCAGTGACAGCTCTTACAACTATAGGCATGTACGCATGCCTTTCCCCACACAATTCAGTACAATTTCCCCTATAAATACCAGGTTTATTGATAGTGGTTTTTGCAACGTTAATAAAACCAGGAATCGCATCTTGTTTTACAGCAAAATCACTCATGTACCATGAATGAATAACATCATTACTAGTTATTAAGAAACGTATAGGTGTGTTGATAGGAACTACTAATTCTTCATCAACTTCTAAGAGATAGTTTTCAGTTTTTGTAGCTTGGTTAAACTCATATTGTTCTTGTGGGGTTGTAAGATTTGAAAAAAAACTCAGTGGCTTGCTACCGACTCTCTCATCAAGATACTTATATTGCCATTTCCATTGCCATCCAATTACCTGTATGTCGATACCACCCTCTTCAGCTTCGTGATCATACATTTCTTTGAGTAAGCTTGAAGCAGGAAGAGCCATTAGAACTAAAAGGATTGTTGGGACTATAGTCCAAGCAATCTCTAATTTATGGTTTTCTTCAAATTGAGCAGCATTTTTATGGTTAGATCTTCTGTATCGCCACATAGCGTAAAAAAGCACCCCAAACACAACTGCACCAATAGCAACCATTATCCAGAACATTAGCATGTGAATGCCAAAAACTTTCACGCTTATATCTGTAACGCCAAGCGGCATATTAACATCTAGCCAATCAGCATTTAGGTTAACTGAAAATAAAAATACTAAAAATAGCCCAATCTCTTTCTTCATGTAGGTGCTATACTACTATAAATGTTACTAATGTCGAGTAATAAGCGACATTAATACCATGAAATTAATCATTAATTATTTTGATTGTTTCAATCGTTGATTTATCTTTATTTTGATAAAAATTACAAGCAATACATCTGATTTGCGAATCATCATTTTTTAGGACAATCGAGTCCTTTTCACCACATGCTGGGCAGATTGCACCCGCAATAAATTTATAATCTTTCATTATCAATTAATTCTTTAATGTATGTTGTCTTAGGAGCATTATTAAACCAAATTTTAAAAGATAAAGCTGCTTGTTCAACTAACATGCCCTCACCAGTAAAAAGATTTTCAGGCTTTACTTTTTCCAATTCTTGAAACAGTAAATTAGTTTCATTTTTATAGTTAATATCATAGATACAAGCATCTATAGCTAGATTAACTGAATCAAAAAAATCAACGGCATTTACATCTAACCCTTTAGCACAAGAGATAAGAATATCAATTTTTTCACCATCATATTTACTGAACGAAGGGTTATTCTTTACCATAGATTCTATCTTTGTTTGTGAGCGATTAAATAATAAAACATTTGAAAACTTATCAAGAAAGTTAGCAACTGCAATACCAGCTCCACCAAGCCCAAAAATCATTATATTTTTCCCTTTAAAGTGTATTTCTTTTGAAATTAAATCGTTTATCAATCCCTCTCCATCTGTTGTGTAAGCTTTTATTGGCTTTGAGCTTAAACAATTCGCTGATTCTAAATTATCTGAAAATCTACTAGCAACAACCTCTTTAAATGGTTTGGTAATATTTAAACCCTTTCCGCCAAGCTCAAAAAATTCCTCAATGAAATCAATAGGTTGACTATCTATATCAAAAACTTCATAAGAAATATCAAGCCCTGCATCTTTTGCAAAGTGATGATGAATTTTTGGAGATAAAGAATATAAAATTCCTTTTCCCACTACGCCAAGTTTATGTTTTACACCCATTTTTTTGGTTTTTTTATTAAATCAACTAACTTAAGTTCCTCCTGAGTTAGTGTTTCATCAAATTTATAACGCCAAGATACATCATTAGGTAATGACATTAATATTGATTCAATTCGTCCATTTGATTGAAGACCAAATAAAGTTCCTCTATCTTGGAGTAAATTAAATTCAACATATCTGCCTCTACGATATCTCTGAAATTCCTTTTGTCTGTCCGTAAATTTCATTTGGAATCTTCTCTCAATAATTGTTTTATAAGCATCTGTAAATCCTTTTACAATTTTTGAAGAAATATCTAAACCTTCATCTAAGTTTTTAAATTGTTGCTTTTCGTAAAATAGGCCGCCAATGCCTCTGTGTTCCTTTCTATGTTCCAAGAAAAAATATTTATCACAAGCTTGTTTCCACTCATTGTAACTCTCGCCAGCTACCTTTTTTGCATTTTTATGCCAATCAATACAATCTTCTTCATAAAGCACATATGGTGTTAAATCAAAGCCCCCGCCAAACCAATATTCCTTTGGGGTCTCAGCACTAAATGTCTGGAAAAATCTTACATTCAGATGTGCTGTTGGTAGCTGAGGATTCTTTGGATGAAAAACTAAGGATACACCTGTTGCGAAGAAAGGTTCATCTGCATTAGAGTTTAATCCTGTTGAAGACTGAGGTAATTTCTGTCCTTTGATTTGAGAAAAGTTTATTCCTGCTTTATCAAAGAAATTACCTCCATCAATCACAACTGATAAACCACTCCCAAAACCTTCTCTTTGCCATGCATCATTTATGATTATTCTTTGGTCTTCATAAGGGTAGAAATTCTGAATTAATGCGTTATGTAGATTTTTAAATTTTTTTGGTACATAGTGATCCTCATCGAACATATTTTTCCTCCTTTATATCAAAGATTTTTGATGGAACACCTTGGTTACCCAATGGGAGGTCTAGAATACCAAAAATTTTATTAAAAAAAACTTTTTTAATATCCTCAGCAGTTCTGCATGGTTCTGAGCCTGAAATATTTGCAGAAGTTGAGATAATTTCATCACCAGTTTTTTCGAGCAACATTTCTAATGTTGGGAATTTAGGGAATCGTACAGCAACTGTTTCACAGTTTCCACATGGTACAATAATGGTTGTAAAGGTTTTTTCATACTTCAACATTTTCTCGACATATTCTTTTTTGATGATGAATTTTCTTGTGAATAGACGAACTGAGCTAGCTAAAAGAATATACTTTCTATTGATGTTTCTGTCCTTGACCTTGCTTAATTTTGCAAGCAGTTCCGGTTTATTTAAACAACCAAGGCCCCATATGCCTTCTGTAGGGTAAGCAATAACTTTGTTTTCTTTTATCCATAGGGCTGCTTCTCCTATGTCTTGTGTAAGTCTCAATCTCTATCTAAATTTTTATCTTTTTCGATAGTCTTCTGTCTGAGTTCTTGCTTAAAACCCACTAACTTCTCTTCCATATCTGAGTTAAAGGTCCCTAAAATTTGTGCTGCAAAGATTCCTGCATTAGATGCACCAGCCGTTCCTGTTGCAAATGTTGCAACTGGAACACCTGATGGCATTTGTAGTGTGGAGAGTATTGCATCAAGACCATTAAGAGAACTATTTTCTGAAGGTACTCCTAAAACTGGAGCTGTTGAATTTGCTGCTACCGCTCCTGCCAAATGCGCTGCCATACCAGCTATTGCAATGTAAATCTGACAGCCTCTTTCCTTTGAAGTTTTAAGATATTCAATTAAGACATCAGGTGACCTGTGTGCAGAAATTACTTTCAACTCGCAATCGATATCAAAATTCTTTAAAGATTTAATAGCTGCTTTTCCAAGTTCTACGTCAGAGTCTGAACCTAAAATTACTGCAACCTGAATTTTGTCCATATATAATCATTATAGATAATTATGAGAAACCTTGAAATACTAACTTTCCCAGATCCTAGATTAAGGACTAAGGCTTCTATTGTTGAAGTTTTTGATGATGAATTAAGAATTATGGCGGAAAACATGCTCCATACAATGTACACTGCAAATGGGATAGGTCTAGCAGCAACCCAAGTTGACTTCCACAAAAGGCTCATAGTAATTGATATCTCTGAGAACCAAGATGAACCAATCTTTATTGTAAATCCTTCATTTCAGATACTTGATGAAACAATAGAAGAATATAAAGAAGGGTGTCTTTCTGTTCCTAAATTTTTTGAGGAAATATATAGGCCTAAGAAAATAAAACTTTCTTATAAAGACCTTGATGGTAATGATAAAGAGTTAATTGCAGAGGGAGTTTTAAGTGTCTGCATACAACATGAAATTGACCATCTTGATGGAAAGCTTATGGTTGACTATCTATCACCCTTAAAAAGAGGCAGAATAAAAGGCAAGCTTCTTAAGTCAAAAACGAAACCTAAACAACAAATTCAACAAAGAAGTCCTTAATCTGAAAATGCCTTATAAAAACCCTATTAAGCTTGGCTTTGCAGGCACACCCATGGTTGCATTTAACCATTTTAGTCACATCAAAAGGAATGATGATTTTTCCATAGATTTTGTTCTCACCCAGGCAGAGAAAAAAATAGGTCGTGGCCAAAAAAAATCTTTTGAAAGTCATTTTCAATCTGTTAAAAATTTAAACCTTTTTAAACCAGAAGATTTAAATAATATTAATTTCAAAAAAAGTATTGAGGGTTTTGACATTGATCTTTTAGTTGTCGTTGCGTATGGAAAAATAATTCCTGAATGGCTTCTAGCACATCCAAAATATGGATGTATGAATGTTCATTATTCAAATTTACCAAAATGGCGTGGTGCTGCTCCAATACAAAGGTCAATTATTTCAGGAGAAAATAAAACAGGAGTGAGTTTCATGAAATTAGTGAGTGAAATGGATGCAGGTCCAGTCTATAAAAATATCTCTTATAAATATAAGAATCTTACAAAAGCAAAGCTTGAAAATGAATTAACAAAGTTATCTTTAAAAAATATAGATACAGTAATAAAGGACATAGTATTGAATAACTCAAAACCCGTCTCTCAGAGAGAGGATGAAGTAACCTTTGCCCCAAAAATAAATAGAAATGAAGGTTTAATTGATTGGCATCTTTCAGGTGAAAAAATTTATAACATGTTTCTAGCTTTTTCTGACTGGCCACAATTATATTTCGAATTTAAGGGTCAAGTGGTAAAAGCTTTGGACATAGAATTAACTTCAAGAAAAAATGGTCCCGCCGGAACAATATCAGAATTTAACAATAAAGATTTCATTGTGAATTGTAAGGATAGTTCTATCAAGATTATTAAGCTTCAATTTCCTGGGAAGAAAGCAATCGATGCAAAAGATTTCTTTAATGCAAAAAGAGCTATAATTTCTGTTGGAGACATATTAGTTTGAAAATTGTAATCCTAGGCGGTGGTTCAATTGGTGGAAGTGTAGCCAGTGAATTATCTTCAGAAGACAATGATGTTTTTGTTATTGACAATAATGAAGAGATTATTGCTCAACTTGAGACAAGAGAGGGTGTATCTGTTATTCATGGAAATGCATCATCACCAAAAGTGCTCGAAAGTGCATCGATAGATGAAAAAACCCTTCTGCTTTGTCTAACAGACTCAGAAGAAGTAAACCTTCTAAGCTCTATCATCGCGAAAACAAAGTTTAATGCTGGAAGCGTTATTTGCCGGCTGACAGGCTCAACATTTGCAGATATTGCAAAAGAAATTGCGCCTTTTGTAGATTATTTTATTAATCCTGAAGATCTTATAACTGAAGAAATAAAACACCTTTTACATCATCCAGGATCTCTTGAGATTTTAGATTTTATAGACAATCGCATTAAGTTAGTTAGCGTATACGCAAAACCAAGTGGTTTGCTTGTTGGAAGGCAAATTAGGGATCTCAAAGAACACCTTCCTAACTATGAGACACGTATTCCAGCAATTTACAGAGGTGAAGAATTGATAATCCCTACAGGAGATACTGTAATAAATGAAGGTGACGAAGTTTTTTTTATTGCTGATGAGAAACATATTGAAGATGTTACTGTGGAACTCCAAAAATTAGAGAGCAGATATAAAGATATTTTTATAGCAGGCTGCGGAAATATAGGAAAGTCACTTGCAAAGAAGATATTCAATGATTTCAATATAAAAGTCATAGATAAAGATACAAAGAAATGTGAAGACGCAGCTGAAGAATTAGAAAATGTACTTATTTTGAATGCAGATGCAGCTGATAAAGATTTTCTATCATCAGAGAATATTGATGATTGTGATGTGTTTGTAACCGTTACACAGGATGATGAAATTAACGTTCTTTGCTCATTAATGGCAAAAAGAATGGGTGTGAAAAAAACTATTACGATAATAAATAAGCAGGCTTATTTTGATATCGTTGGAAAAGACGATTTAGATATTATTATCTCTCCAGTTCAAATTACAATTTCACACATTTTAAAATATGTGAGAAGGGGATCAATTTTTAATGTTCATAAAGTCAAGAAGGGTAAGGCAGAAGCTATAGAATTAAATGTTGATGAAAGAATATCAAAACTTATTGGGAAGACTATTGCTGAACTAGACTTGGATAAAAACATTAACATCCCATGTATCGCTAGTGGAGATGAAGTAAAAATGGCACACGGTATCACAGAAATTAAAGAAGGCGATCATCTGTTAATTTTCTATAAAGATAAAGAAGTATTTGAGAACTTTTACAATAAGCACAAATGAACATAGGCCTTAAAGTTTTAAGATTTCTTGGGCCAACATTTCTTTTTTTCGGCCTATTTGTTGTTTTGCCACCTTTGCTTATTTCTTTTCTTTCTGGGAATACAAACAATATTTTTTTATACATATTCATTGGATCTACCATGTACTCATTGCTAATTATGATGACTTTAAGAAAGAGAAAATTAAATTATACCCCTAAAGACGGGTTTCTAATTACATTTGTCTGTTGGGTTCTAATTTCAACAGTTGCCTCTGCGCCATTTTATTTCGCGGGCATGCCAGCGTCAGATTCTTTTTTTGAAGCTGTTTCTGGTTTAACAACAACAGGTTCTACATCAATAAGAGATCTATCTCAACTCTCTGACGATATCTTGATATATAGACAGCTTTTACAGTGGGCTGGGGGAGTTGGACTTGTAATTGTCGTAATTGCAGTAATACCTGCAATTTCTGGAGGCATGAAGGTGCTTCAAGCTGAGACATCTGGTTTCGCAGATAAAAGCTTTTCACCAAGATTAAGAGAAACCGCAAGATCTTTACTGTTATTTTACTTAGGCATAACTTTTTTATGTTGTGTATCTTTTTATTTGGCAGGGATGTCCTTTTTTGATGCAGCTGCTCATTCTTTAAGCACAGTTTCAATCGGAGGGTTTTCAATTTACAACGAAAATTTTGGTTATTTTGATAGTCCATTAATAGAGGTTATTGCAATTTTTTTTATGTTGGTATCTGCAACAAATTTTGGATTGCATTTTTTAGCAATCATTAAAGGAACTTTAAATTTTCACTTAAAAAATGATGAAATAAAAGTGTTTTTAGTACTTTTATTTTTTGTTGTTATGTTTAGCGTTTTATATTTACTGGTCTTTAAGAATTTTGAATTATATGACGCTCTTAGAGTGGGAGCTTTTCAAAGCATATCAATTGTTACAACCACGGGCTTTACAAATGGACCACTTTCAGAAATGGGTGTATCTGCTCCACTCTTAATAGTGTTTATTGCTTTCATAGGAGCATGCTCTGGCTCTGTTGGCGGTGGTATGAAGGTGTGGAGGATTATCTTACTGTTTAAGGTAGGCTTTAATAACTTAACCAAACTTATGCATCCAAATGCTGTAAGTACGACAAAACTTAATGGAGAAAAAATATCAAGTGCACAAATTGAATCGGTATTTTCTTTTTTGGCACTCTACATTTTTTGTTTTATTATTTTTTTATTGATAATCGTTTTCCAAAATAATGATTTTTATTCCGCTTTTTCTGCTACAGCCGCTGCAATAAACAATCTTGGACCAGGTTTAGGATTATATGAAAACAATTTTTCTGATTTGAGCTCTGTAGGAAAATATACTTTATCTCTAGCAATGATTATTGGTCGTCTAGAAATCTTTGGCGTATTAATACTATTTATTCCATCTTATTGGAGGAGTTAGTAAATATTTTTTTTTTGCCCGGAAAGTTTTCTAAATTTTTTATATTCCCATCCATATAATTCTGGACATTCTTTTATAGCCGTTTCAAATAAACTATTCATATCATCAACATTAATTGGTCTATCTAAGGTCTTGTAGTTAAACTTGTATCTTTTAGTTTTTCCAAGTGTGAAATATACAAACACAAGCTGATGTGTATTCTTTTTAGATAATTTCTCAATGAGATCTAAACATAGGCACTCTCTATTAAAAAATGTTGAATATTTTCCTTTTTTGTGAGGCACTAGATCAGACGCTATAGCAATATGATTTCCCTTTTTGAATGACTTGAACATTTTATTAAATTCCTTTGGCAAAATACTGAACATTTTTGCTCCAGTTGATTCTCTTGCAGATTTTACAGCCTTGTTTAAAGAGATATTTTTCGCGGGCGTATATAAGATATTTAAACTTTTTAAATTTAATGCTAGGTAAAATAACATTACATCTACACAGCCCATATGAAGTGTGAAAATTAACATTGGCTTTCTATCTAGCCCAATAAAAGCATTTTGATTGCCCTCAATAAGTTTTTTTATGTTATCTGGTCGTCCCCAGACATATGGAAATTCAAGTGAGCTGAGAGTAGTTTCATAAATGCTTTTTTTTAATAGACCTTCCGTATTAAAACAATGAATCAAATTATCTCGAGAAGTCTTTAATATTCTTAAGCTAAATAATCTTGTCATAAAAGCAATTAGATGCGCAGCGGATTGCACAATCCAATAAGGCAATGAAGAAAATATCTTAAAAAGTATGAGAAACATTCTTAAAATAATAGAATAGCTTTAATTAACTAATTTAGGAATTTAAATTGCCTGCCAAAAACCTCGAAGAACTTGTCTCTCTATGTAAAAGGAGAGGTTTTATATTCCAGTCCCACGAAATATATGGCGGAATGCAAGGACTTTATGATTATGGTCCTTTGGGTGTAGAACTTAAAAATAATATTAAGAGTAGTTGGTGGAGAGATTTAGTATACGAGCGTGATGATATTGAAGGTTTAGATGCGGCTATTTTAACAAAACAATCGGTGCTTCAGTATTCAGGACACGAAGACACTTTCACAGATCCTCTTGTAGATTGTAAGGATTGTAAGGCCCGTATGAGAGCTGATCATATTAAAGATGGGAAGTGTCTTAATTGTGGGTCCACGAATTTAACAGAGGCACGGCCATTTAATTTGATGTTTAAAACAAACATTGGTCCCATTGATGACGATTCAAGTTTTGCATATTTAAGACCTGAAACAGCTCAACAAATTTTTGTAAATTACAAGAATGTAACTGATTCTACTTCAAGAGTCCCACCATTTGGAATTGCACAAATTGGAAAAGCATTTAGAAATGAGATAACTTTAAAAAGTTTTATTTTTCGAGTAAGGGAATTTGAACAAATGGAATTAGAGTACTTTGTTGAGCCTGGTACAGATGAAGAGTGGCATGAAAAATGGGTTGATCAGCGTTTATCTTGGTGGTTAAAGCAAGGGGTAGAAAAGAACAACCTTGAACTTTTAGATGTTCCCAAAGATGAACTTTCACACTATTCAAAGAAAACTGTAGATATAATGTATAAATTTCCACACGGGCTTGAAGAGCTTGAGGGCATTGCAAATAGAACAGATTTTGATCTTGGGTCTCATTCAAAAAATCAAAATGAACTAAATATAAGTGCAAAAATTAAACATAATAATCATTCAAATGCGAAGTTAGCTTTTAAAAGGCCTGAAGATAAAGACTGGATAGTTCCATATGTAATAGAACCATCAGCTGGTGTTGACAGAGCATTCTTAGCACTTCTAAATGAGTCATATTTTGAAGAAGAAATTGATGGAGGCCAACGAATAGTTCTTAAACTTAAACCACACCTCTCTCCAATTAAAGTAGCAGTAATTCCTTTGAAAAAAAATAATGCGGAAATAGTAAATATAGCGAAACAAATTAAAAATAATTTACAAAGTCATGGTTTAGGAAGAGTGCTCTTTGAAAATTCGGGAAATATCGGGAAAAGCTATAGACGACATGACGAGATAGGTACACCTACTTGTATAACAGTAGATTTTGAAAGCCTAGAAAATCAAACAGTTACACTTAGAGATAGAGATACAATGTCTCAAGAAAGAATTAACATTAATAGAGTCGAAGATTTTTTTAAAGATAAGTTCTAAATATCAACATTCTCTGCCTGCAATGCGTTGTCATCGATAAACTCTCTGCGTGGCTGCACATGATCTCCCATGAGGGTTTCAAATATTTCATCAACAGCTTCTCTTGCTTGATCAAGTGTAATTTGGACTAATCTTCTGTGTTTAGGGTCAAATGTTGTCTCCCAAAGCTGCTCTGGATTCATTTCACCCAGACCCTTATACCTCTGTATTTCTGGCGCTCTTGATGTATCAGTTGAATCTTTTCTCAACTCTAATAATATTTGGTCTTTCTCTTCCTCATCTTTAGCGTAAGATACTTTGCTTCCCTTCTTAATCTTATAAAGTGGAGGTAAAGCTAAATAGATATGTCCTTTTTCTAGCAAATCATACATCTGATTGTAAAAAAAGGTGAGCAATAAAGTTCTTATATGGGAACCATCGACATCAGCATCTGTCATTATTATAATTCTGTGATATCTTAATTTTTCTACATCAAACTCATCTACTCCAATGCCTGTCCCTAATGCGGTGATAAGCGTTCCAATTTCATTTGATGATAGAACCTTGTCTAATCTAGCTTTTTGAACATTAATAATCTTCCCTTTTAGTGGAAGTATAGCTTGAAAAGACCTATCACGTCCCTGCTTGGCCGAACCCCCAGCAGAATCTCCCTCAACAAGAAATATTTCAGACATTGCTGGGTCTTTTTCCTGACAATCAGCTAATTTACCTGGCAAACCTCCAATATCAAGCAATCCTTTTCTTCTAGTCATTTCTTTTGCCTTCCGAGCTGCTTCTCTAGCATATGCTGCCTCCAAGACTTTTCCTAATATTTCTTTAGCTTGAGGTTTGTTTGCAAGCAGAAAATCCATAAAATAATCGTTTATAAGTGCTTCTACTGCTGGCCTTGCCTCAGAGGATACTAATTTATCTTTAGTTTGAGATGAAAATTTAGGATCTGGCATTTTTAATGAGATTACAGCTATCATCCCCTCTCTCACGTCTTCTCCGGTAATTTCAACTTCTTTTTTTCTCATTAGTTCTTCTTTTTTTATGAAGTTTTTTATAACTCTTGTTAGACCTCCTCTAAAACCTGCTAGATGTGTACCGCCATCAGCTTGAGGTATATTGTTTGTAAAACATTGAACATTTTCTCTGTATGTTCCGGTCCATTGGACTGCTATCTCAACGCCAATGCCTTTCATATTTGCTTGAGCATAAAATGGAATTCCAACTGTTTCTTTTTTACCCGTAAGGTATTGAACGAATTCATTTAAGCCTCCAGTTGACTTAAAATCATGTTTTTTCCCTGTTCGGTGGTCTAGAATACTTATACCTATACCATGGTTAAGATACGATAATTCTCTAATACGCTTAATTAGAATTTCAACGTCAAATTTTGTTTGTGTAAATATTTCTGTAGAAGGAGTGAACGAAACGCGGGTGCCAGTTTTATCACTTTTTTCAATAATTTTTAACTCAGTTTGTGGAAAACCATCTGCATATTCTTGTCTGTATTTTGAGCCCTGTCTTTCAATCTCGAGGACAAGCTTGCTACTCAAGGCATTTACAACCGAAACACCAACACCATGCAAGCCTCCGCTTACCTTGTAACTATTTTCATCAAATTTACCACCTGCGTGGAGGACGGTCATTATTACCTCTGCCGCTGAAGCACCTTCATCATGTTTATCTACAGGGATACCTCTACCATTATCTGCAACCGAGATACTGCCATCTTTAAAGATTTCAACATCTATTTGATCACAATGACCAGCGAGTCCTTCATCTATTGAATTATCCAATACCTCAAAAACCATATGATGAAGACCCGTACCGTCATCAGTATCACCAATGTACATACCTGGTCTTTTTTTAACTGCCTCAAGACCTTTTAGAACTTTTATACTATCTGAATCGTAATTATTATCTGACATATTATTGCTTAAAATTTTGTTCTACGTGGAACAAATTAACATCTTTATCTGTCTTTATAGGATCAATGGTTGTAGTAATAACTTGCATGCTATTCTCTACTAAATATTCTAACATTAAATCTAAATTTTCCTTATCTAATTCAGAAGAAAAATCATCTATCAGTAAGACAGGCTTAGTGAAACCTTTTTCCTCAATCATCTCACATTGAAATAAAGCAAGCAGTATGCTTAATAGCTTTTGCTGTCCTCTTGATAATCTGTCCTTAGATTCATTATTGTCAATTTTTATGCTAAAACTACGTTTATGTGGGCCTGATTTCGTTCTTTTTAAAATTAAATCAAGATCCTTTTCTTTACGAAGTACATTTATAAGGCCATCAGAGGAATTAAAACCTATAAAATATTCCAAATGTAAATCTTGTATCCATTTGTTTTTTAAAGAAAATAACTTTACAAGCCGAGAACTAGCTAATTTTTTGTTAATTATTGAAATAAGATTAAGGTTTGCTTGTGAAATTGCTGGTTCGTGCTCTATGATTTGCATTGTCCATGGTTCGGAAGCCTCATAATCCCCTTTTTTTAATGCCATATTTCTTTGTTTAAGGGCTAAATTAAACTTTTCTAATGTTTTAAAGCTATTTTGTTCCACGTAGAACAATAATTTATTTAAATATCTCCTTTTATTTAGTGGAGATGAATCAAGGAAGTCAAAATCAAGATTTTCAACGAAAACAGACGGAAAATTTTTAATTATATCCTGTGATTTAATAATTTTTTCTGTATTTTTATCTATAAATTTAATAGTATTATTTATTTCTTTAATTCCTTTTATTTCAATAAATTTATCAATTGATAAAAGAGTTTCAAATCTTTGAGAGCCGCTTTTTATCAATGTATCAACCATATTAGACCTAAAGCTTTTTGTAGTAAGTGATAGATTTATTGCCTCTAGAATTGTGCTTTTCCCTACACCATTTGCTCCATGAATGTTATTTACACCTTTTGAGAAAGAAATATCTAGGAAGTCAAAGCATCTAAAATCTTTTAATTTTATTGAGTTTAAAATCACACTTAAAGCAGTAGTGGCATTAAGACAAGTGTTTGATTCTGATCAGAGCTTAATACAGCTGCAGATTTATCTGGCCCATAACTAACTATTGATATATCTTCATCCTCAATTGTCGAAAGAATCTCTCTTAGATAATTAACATTAAATGCCACGTCAAAACCTGAAACTGAACTTTTCAACTCTAGTTTTTCTTCTGCTGATTCTTGCTCAGGGTTGTGCGCGGTAACATCGAGATAGTTTGAATTTGCTGTTAACTTCACACCTTTAAACTTATCATTTGAGAGCACAGAGACCCTAGACAAACTGTCTAATAGGTCTTTTCTGTTCGCTCTTATTTCGATGCCATCCCCCGATGGAACTACTTGATTGTAATTTGGATAATTTCCATCAATGAGTTTTGATTTAAATGTAAAATTTTTAGACATAAATACAATATTACTTGTATTTAGATAGAATTTAATTCTCTCATTTTTTGGAAGAATTCTCATAATTTCAATGACAGTTTTTCTTGGGATAATTCCTTTAAATTCCCCTTCTCCCTCCATAACAAGTTGGTAGATTGCAAGCCTATGTGCGTCTGTTGCAACCATTTTCAGTGCATTTAAAGATTTCTCTATATAGCAACCATTAAGGTAATGACGCCAATCTTGATTGGCCATTGCAAAACTAGTTTTACCTATCAATGAAAGTAAATCTTCAGACTCAACCTCATAGAAGTTTTCACTTGCTTCTATATCAAAATCAGGAAAATCGGCTGCGGGAATTGTCGAAAGATTATATTTCCCAGAAGATGATTTTACGACCATCTTTGTTGCATCGTCGTTAAGCTCAAAACTCAATGGGCCTTCGGGAAGCTCTTTAACAATGTCAGAAATTTTTTTTGCAGGAATTGTAATTTCCGCTGGTTTTGTAATTGTAGGTGATGTTAGTGTTACCTCCAGTTCAACCTCCAGGTCAGTGCTTTTAAGTTGAACATTATCAGAATTACATCTAATTAAGACATTGCTTAAAACTGGTAATGTCTGCTTTTTATCAGCTACGTTTGATAAAGATTGCAACTCAGATATTATGTTGCTTTTTTCTATTGAAAACATTTTTAAGTAGATAGGTTTCTTCTTAGTTTTTTATAGTCCTCTTCAATTTCTAAGCTCTCTTGGGTAAGCTCTTTTGTTTTTTCACATGCATGTATTACGGTGGTGTGATCTCTGCCTCCAAAGGCATCACCAATTTCTGGAAGACTGTGGTTTGTAAGCTCTTTTGAGAGAGCCATAGCAATTTGTCTGGGTCTTGTTATAGATCTGTTTCTTCTTTTTGACAAAAGTTCGCTAGTTTTTATGTTGTAATAATCAGCAACAACTCTTTGAATATTTGGAATAGTTACCATCTTTGCTTGTATTGCAAGAATGTCTCTTAAACTGTCTTTAACAAGTGTGATGTCTATATCAGTCTTTGCAAATTTTGCATTGGCTGCAACTCTTTTAAGTGCTCCCTCAAGCTCCCTCACATTTGATTTAACTTGTTGTGCTATAAAAAATGCGCACTCGCTTGGAAGTGCTAGGTTCATCTGTTCTGCCTTTTGAAGAAGTATTGCTGCTCTTGTTTCTAGTCCCGGTGGATCAATAACTACCGACAATCCCCAGCCAAACCGAGACTTTAACCTCTCTTCCAAACCCTCTATTTCTTTTGGATATCTGTCACAAGAAAAAATCATAAGATTTCCACCCTCTATCAAACTGTTAAAGGTGTGAAATAATTCTTCTTGTGACCCCTCTTTACCAGCAAAAAATTGTATGTCATCAATAAGAAGTGCATTTAAATTTCTATAGAACTTTTTAAATTCATTTATAGCTCCCAGTTGAAGCGCTTTCACCATGTCGCTAACAAATTTTTCGGAATGAACATAGCAGATCTTTGCATTTGGTCTGTCCTCTAGAAGTTTATTCCCAACTGCATGCATTAAATGTGTTTTTCCAAGCCCTACACCACCATAAACGAAAAGGGGGTTATATTCAGTTCTTTCAGCATGCTCTGCCACTTGCTTTGCAGCTGCTAAAGCAACTTGATTTGTTTTGCCCTCAACAAAAGATTCAAAAGTATAACAGGTGTTAAGTCCAGTAATTTTTTTATCCTCAGATTTATCTTCTGCAACAGAAAGATTAAGAATGAATTTATTCCTCCCTATGTTGTTTTCAAGAAATGTAATTATTAAAGGCAAATATTTTTCTCTAAAAAAATCTTCAATAAATGTGTTTGGAGCGTAGATATTGAAATTATTCTCTTTTAAATCAAAACTAAGTGGTTTAACCCAAGAATTAAACTCAGAAGTATTAATATTTTGCTCTAGTTGTTGAACACTTTTATTAAAAATATTTATTGTTGAGACCTTGTTAGACATATTGATAAGTTTATAATACTTAAGCTTTGCAAAACATGTAATAAATATATTGCTTTTTTGTTAGTAAACTGTGGATAAAAATGAAAAGGACTCTAAAAGTGAG